>JASJBI010000037.1 GCA_030066595.1 Alphaproteobacteria bacterium
CGCCATGGCGCAGGGAGCCTCGAACACCCCGATGATTGCGATCGACGGGGGGAGCTATCCGATCGGATCGGACCTTGGGGCCGCGAGCGCGCGGCCCGCGCACGGGGTGACGCTGGCGCCTTTCCTGATCGATGTCCACGAGGTGACCAACGCCCAGTTCGCCGCCTTCCTGAACACGCTCGCCGTGACCGCAAGACGCGACGTGCCGGCGGGCGAGCTGCATCCGGATGACGTCGCGGGACCGGATGCCGATCGCCTGTGGGGCGGCAGCAGCGGCAACGACCGGGCCTTCATCGAGATGGACGATACCGATGCCCGCATCGGCATCGCGGATGGCCGATTTGTGCCCGAGGACGGTTTCGCCGATCACCCCGTCTCGGAAAGCACCTGGCCAGGCGCCCAGGCTTTCTGCGCCTGGCGCGGCGCGCGCCTGCCAACCGAGGCGGAATGGGAAGCGGCCGCGCGCGGCAAGGACGGCCGCACCTATCCTTGGGGCGAGGCGCCGCCGACACCCGAACGGGCGGTCTTCGGGCGCGGGCGCGGCGAAACCGATCCGGTCGGGAGCCACCCGCAGGGGGCGACCCCAGAGGGCGTGTTCGATCTCGCGGGCAACGAGGCCGAATGGACCAGCAGCCTGTTCAAGCCCTATCCGTATGATGGCAGCGACGGCCGGGAGGATGCTCAGGCCGCCGGCGAGCGCGTGACCCGCGGCGGCGACCATGTGTTCGACGTGGCGCCCGACAGGCTCACCGGCTACTTCCGGGACGGCTTCTCGCGCGATCCCCGCCGCGGCCATCGGCACATCGGCTTTCGCTGCGCCAAGGATGCGGCATAGCTCTTCGTCCGCAGGCGGTAGAGCATTTTCCGACCATATGGACCCATTCTGCCGGAGGCTTTTTTCGCCATGACTAGGAAGACGCCGCAGAGCGTATCCGTCATACGGGCAAGGCGTTTGACGACGTCATGGCGAAAAAAAGGCCCCGGCCCTTAAGGGGTCCGTTGAAACGGCGGCACCAGCCCACACCCCCACCCGGCCACCCAACGCCAGTATCCTTATGGGTGGCCGGGTGGGGGTGTGGGCCGGCGCGACCGCATTGAACCACAGCCGAAAGGGTTGCGGTTGGGCGCGCACCCGCGGCGTTGCCGCCCTGACCCGATGCTCCGGCATCGCGTTGCGGGCGGCGCCTGGCGGCATGCCACCCCCAAACCGCAACAGAATTGGATCCATATGGTCGGAAAATGCTCTAGCGCTGCTCGATCACCATGCCGCCCTCGAGCGCGAGGATGCGGTCCATGCGGCGGGCGAGTTCCATGTTGTGGGTGGCGATCAGCCCGGCGATTCCGGTGCCGTGGACCAGCATCTCGAGCTGCTTGAACACCGAATCGGCGGTGTCGTGATCGAGATTGCCAGTGGGCTCGTCGGCGATCAGCATCTTGGGGGAATTGGCCAGCGCCCGGGCCACGGCGACGCGCTGCTGTTCGCCGCCCGAGAGCTGCGCGGGGCGATGCTTCTCCCGGTCCGCCAGGCCGAGCGCCCAGAGCAGCTTGCTGGCCCGGTCCCGCGCCCGCTTCTTGTTCATGCCGGCAATCATCTGGGGCAGGACCACGTTCTCCAGCGCCGAGAATTCCGGCAACAGGTGATGATACTGGTAGACGAAGCCCAGGGTCCGGCGGCGCAGCTTTGTCCGCTCGTCGTCCGACAGGCGCGAGCAGGACCGGCCGTTGATGAAGATCTCGCCGCCATCCGCCCGCTCGAGCAGCCCGGCCACATGCAGCAGGGTCGATTTGCCGGATCCCGACGGCCCGACCAGCGCCACCATCTCGCCGCCGCGCACCGAGAAGGAGACGCCGCGCAGCACCTCGAGCGTCTGGCCGCCCTGGCGAAATGTCCGGGTGATGCCGCTGAGTTGCAGGATCGGCCGCGCCAGCGTCTCGGGACCCGGCGGCACCTGCTGGACCGGCTTGACCTCATTCATAACGGATGGCCTCGACCGGATCGAGCCGGGCGGCCCGCCAGGACGGATAGATCGTCGCCGCGAAGGACAGGCCCAGCCCCATCAGCACCACCGCGGCCACCTCGACGGGATCCATCTCCGCCGGGATCTGCGAGAGAAAGCGGATCTCGGCGCTCCACAGCTCGAAGCCCGTCAAGCCCTCCAGCCACTGCCGGATCGCCTCGATGTTGAGGCAGAAGGTGACGCCGATGATGAAGCCCAGAATGGTCCCGATCGCACCGACGCTGGCGCCGCTCAAAAAGAAGATGCGGGTGATCATGCCCCGCGTGGCGCCCATGGTGCGCAGGATGGCGATGTCCCTGCCCTTGTCCTTCACCAGCATGATCAGGCTGGAGATGATGTTGAAGGCGGCCACCAGGATGATCAGCGTCAGGATCAGGAACATCACATTGCGCTCGACCTGAAGCGCGTTGAAGAAGCTCGCGTTCGACTGACGCCAGTCGATGATGCGCGCACCGCCCCCCAAGAGCGGGGCAATCTCCTCGCGCACCTGGGTGACCAGCTCCGGTCGCTGCAGCACCATCTCCAGCATGCTGACGGCGCCCGGCAGCTGAAAGAACCGTTGCGCGGCCTCGAGCGGCATGTAGATGAAGCTGTTGTCGTACTCGTACATGCCGATCTCGAAGGTCGCGACCACGGTGAAGGAGCGCAGGCGCGGCACTGTCCCGAATGCGGTCACATTGCCCTTGGGCGAGATCAGCGTGATCTTGTCGCCGATGGCGAGGCGCAGACGCTGGGCCAGCCGGTTGCCGAGCACGACGGCGCTCTTGCCGCGGAACTGCGCGATGTCGCCCCGCTTGATGTTGCTGTACAGGATGTCGCGGCGGGCGAAGTCAGCCGGCCGCACGCCGCGCACCAAGGCGCCGAACGCCACGTCGTTGGCGGTCGCCATCACCTGGCCTTCCACGGTTGGCGTCACCGTGACCACATCCGGGACTTGGCGCAGGCGTTCGGCCAGGGGATCGAATTCGATCATGGCGCCGGCCGTGGAATACACCCCCATATGACCGTTCAGGCCGAGGATACGGCCCATCAGCTCCTGCCGGAATCCGTTCATGACCGCCATGACGATGATCAGCGTAGCCACCCCGAGCGCGATCCCCAGCAGGGAGAACCCGGCAATCACCGAGATGAACCCCTCCTGCCGGCGGGCCCGCAGATACCGCATCGAGACCATGCGCTCGAAGGCGGAGAACACGGCTAGCCCGCGAGCCGGGCGAGCGCGCTGTCGGCGGACAGCTCCGCGCGCTCGCCGGTCTTTCGTTGCTTGAGCTCGACCACGCCCGACTCCAGCCCGCGCGGGCCGACCACGAGCTGCCAGGGCAGGCCGATCAGATCCATGTCCGCGAACTTGGCGCCGGCCCGCTCCTCCCGGTCGTCGTAGAGGACTTCGATGCCCGCCCCGCGCAGTTTGCCGAAGAGGTCTTCGCAGGCCGCGTCACAGGCCTGGTCGCCCGTGCGAAGGTTGATCAGCCCGACCTGGAAGGGTGCGACCGGTTCCGGCCAGACGATGCCGGCCTCGTCGTGGCTCGCCTCGATCACCGCGCCGACCAGGCGCGAGACGCCGATGCCGTAGGAGCCCATCAGCACCGGCACCTGTTCGCCGTCATGGGTCTGGACCATTGCGTCCAGCGGCTTCGAGTACTTGTCCGCGAAGTAGAAGATATGGCCGACCTCGATGCCGCGGGTGACCACCTGTTTGTCCTCCGGCACGTCGCGGGCGAAGCGCTCGGCGTCGTGCTGGTCGTCCGTCGCGGCGTAGAGCTGGGTCCAGGAATCGACCAGCGGCTGCAGATCCCCCTCGTAGTCGACCGCCTCGCCGAGCGGATCGAAGTCGGTGAAATCGCCGTGGCAGAAGACCTGGCTCTCTCCGGTTTCGGCCAGAATGATGAATTCGTGGCTGGTGTCGCCGCCGATCGGCCCGGTCTCCGCCCGCATGGGAATGGCTTTGAGACCCATGCGCGCGAAGGTCCTGAGATAGGAGACGAACATCTTGTTGTAGGAGCGCATGGCCCCCGCGTGGTCGACGTCGAAGGAATAGTTGTCCTTCATCAGGAACTCGCGCCCGCGCATAACGCCGAAGCGCGGCCGCACCTCGTCCCGGAACTTCCACTGAATGTGGTACAGCATCTTCGGCAGGTCGCGATAGCTCTTGATATGGGCGCGGAAGATCTCGGTGACCTGTTCCTCGTTGGTCGGGCCGTACAGCATGTCCCGCTCGTGCCGATCGCGAATGCGCAGCATCTCCTTGCCGTAGTCGTCATAGCGGCCTGATTCGCGCCACAGATCGGCCGGCTGGATGGTCGGCATCAGGATCTCCTGGGCACCGCTGGCATCCTGCTCCTCGCGCACGATCTGCTCGATCTTGCTGAGCACCCGGAAGCCCAGGGGCAGCCAGCTGTAGATGCCCGCGCTCGACTGCCGGATCATGCCGGCGCGCAGCATCAGCCGGTGGGAGACGATCTCCGCTTCGCTCGGCGTTTCTTTCAGGGTCGGCAGGAAGTATCGGGACAGTCGCATCAGCGGAATGTCTCTCGCTTGTGGTCAGCGGCGGCCTCGCGCCGAAATGTAGGCAATGGCCGGGGCAATAGCAACGACGCGGGATCTAGCGGGTAATCGTGGCGTGCAAGACTTCGGTCGCGTTCAGCGTGCCAGCCGCTCCCGGCATTTCTCGGCGAGGATCGCTTCCGCCTCGTCGAACAAGGGCTGTCCGTTCAGATAGGCCCGGTTGTTGCGGATCTCGATCTGGCCGAGCTGAAGGTCGAGCTTTTTGTCCGGCTGAGGAACCAATCCCCGCAGCCGAAGATCGATCTCGAAGTCGATGACGTATTCCTCGGGCGGCTCCAAGCGGATGCTCCCGTCGGTCTCCGCAGGGACCACGGGACGGCCATGGACGTCCACGCCAGGCTGGTACTCCACGTCTGCGCGCGCGACATGTTCGACCACCCGGCGGCAGTCGTCGCGCGAGATGCGCGCCTTGGTGCCGGTCTGGACCACGGTGGGCGCACCTCTGGGCACCTCGGCGGCAATCAGCGCGGCCGCTCCGGCCCCCAGGAGGGTGCCAAGGAGTACAAGCGAGAAAAAACGGCGGCGGAAGTACATTGCCGCATCCTCCGACTCCAAGCTTAACAAAGCGGTAACGATTTCACCGGTTCCTGGTGCCCGCAGCCTCATGGCTGCGGCACCGACGCTGACTGCTCACCGGCGTCTTACTAAGAATTTTTTCTCGTATTACGAGTATTCGCCCTAACGTCACTGGCCGCTCCACCATCACAGCACTGCGCGGCCGGTTCGACCGATTCGCCTCCTTAGCCCCCTTCTTGGCCGTTGTTTTTATCTGAAAGCTCGCTCTTGTATCCGCTGGTCGACGTATATGCAAAATTCCGTGACGACGGCCAAACAATCGGCTATTGTTGGCCAGCTTCGATCGACTGGGCAAACCCCTTAAGTTAGGTTTATAAACCTCAGGTTGAAGGCACTGGGGTGGGCGGAAGCGTTCGGATGCGGCTCAGGTTTAGGGAGGTTGAGTCGGGATTGGTCCGCTAAACACCGGGGCCAGAGCGAGATAACCCGACCAAAAATGACGAGACGCATAGCGTTCTGGGAGCGGCAGGATGGTCTGACCATCTTGCCGTTTTTTTTGCGCCTCGGATCGGTTGCCCGGTCTCGCCCGCTCTGTCGTCAGGCATCCAACTGTGAAGGGCCGTCAGAGCGCGGTCCGGTCATCCGTGGCCCTTCGGCCCGCGGCCGTCAGCTGCCGAAGGCCAGGACGCCGATCAGAATGGCCACCCGCAGGCCGTCTCCCGCCAGCGGACAGATCAGCCGTTCGACGGTAATATGCTCGCGGCCCGGCACCGGCGCCTGGTAGCTGTCGTACATCGGGGCACCGGTGGACACGACCTTCCGATAGGCCGCGACCAGATCGTCGGAACGCCCAGGAAACGCCTCCTGGGGCGTCTTACCCGTGAATTCCATGCCGTAGGTTTCCACGAGTTCGGTACCGGCCAGGCGATAGGTGAATGTCGGATCGGCCGGCGTGCCGCCGACGTCGATCATGAATAGGTACGGCAGCAAGGCGGGAATATCCCGCGGATCTACGTCGCCCCGTCGCGGCAGCTTCTTGCCGCGCGTCAGCGAGCGCCAATACGTGTAGAACTGGGCCAAGACAGGGTTGGTGAGCTGATCTTGGAAACGGGTGCCAGTCATGCCTGTTCAGATATTGCAGAGTGGGGACGGTCAGCGACGCGCGGTATACATAGTTATGCATACCAGCCAAATGCATATATGCAAACACATACATCCCGTCCCGGCACGAATAGCGGCGGACGAGCAGCCGATGGCATGGAAAACGATCCGGGATTGGGCGATTGAGAATGACGGGCGAGACTCAAAATCCACCGGCAGGCGCAGCGATGAGGTGACGCGATGAATCAACCGGTCTGTTTGATGACCGGCGTGGGTGACGGGACAGGCGCGTCACTGGCACGCCGTTTCAGCGATGGCGGGTACAGAGTTGCCATGCTGGCCCGCAAGCGTGAGCGGCTCGAACGGCTCGAGAACGAACTCGCGGGTGCCAAGGCATATCGCTGCGATATCGGGGACTTGGATACGCTTTTGGCCACGGTGGATCAGGTGCGCGTCGATCTGGGAAAGCCAACGACTCTGGTGCACAACGCGGTAGCGGCGACCTTCGAGAGCTTTCTCGAGGCGGATCCGGAAGCGCTCGAGCGTAATTTCCGGGTCAACACCACGTCCCTGCTGTATCTCGCCCGGGCGCTGGTGCCGGACATGCTTCGAGCCGGCAAAGGAGCGATCATGGTGACCGGCAATACCGCGGCCCATCGCGGCCTGCCTCGAACGGCGGTATTCGCACCGACCAAGGCGGCGCAGCGCATACTGGCGCAGTCCCTGGCGCGGGAACTCGGACCCAAGGGCATCCATGTGGCCTACATCACCATTGATGCGGTGATCGATACGCCGTGGACCCGCGAGCCGTTCCACCCGGACAAACCGCAGGATTTCTTCAGCCTACCGGACGAGATCGCCGACGAGGTCTATCACGTCGCCCATCAGGCCCGCTCGGTCTGGTCGTTCGATGTCGAGCTACGGCCCTTTCGGGAGAAATGGTAGGCCGCGTCAGGATCGGCGATAAGGAAGGGAATTCAGGACGCCGTCTCGCGGAACGAGATCAGGTCCGAGGTGATCAAAAAGTAGGCGCCGATCCAGAGGATGACGGCGATGCCGGTGGTCACCACGAGTTTGAGCACAAGCCGGGATCGCCGCGGGGCCCCCGCCATCTCGCCGGGTTCGATTTCTTCGGGTTCGGGCTGACGCACCCCCCAGGGCAGGACCGTGAACAGGACCAGCCACCAGATGATGACGAAGACGAACAGCCCGGTGGACCAGGTCATGCCTGCTCGATCTCGACCAGGGTTCCGCAGAAGTCTTTGGGATGCAGGAACAGGACCGGCTTGTCATGGGCGCCGATCCTGGGCTCGCCGTCGCCCAGGACGCGGGCGCCCGCGGCCACCAGCCGGTCCCGCGCGGCATGGATATCGTCCACCTCGTAGCAGACATGATGCATGCCGCCCGACGGGTTGCGTTCCAGAAAGCCCGCGATCGGAGACCCCTCGCCAAAGGGATGCAGCAGCTCGATCTTGGTGTTGGGCAGCTCGACGAACACGGTGGTCACGCCGTGTTCCGGCATGTCGACCGGGTCCGAAACACGGGCGCCCAGGGTGTCGCGGTAGATGGCGGTCGCGGCCGCCAAATCGGGGACCGCAATGGCCACATGGTTGAGCCGGCCGATCCCTGTCGGTTGGGTCATCGCATTCTGGTCCTTTCAAGCCTCATCGATCAGAGCCGTGTCACGTGCACATCCGTCACCGGACGCTTGGCGAAGCGGACGTTGATCACCCGCCGCAGCGCCAGCCGTGCCGCCTCGCGGATGTCTTCGTCTTCGCGCCGCGCCGCCGGCCGCAGTTCGGCCACGGCGACCTCGATGGCCGCCGCCCCGGCCTGCTGCAGGGCCTCTGTTTCCTCCTCGGGGAAGCCCCGATAGGCCACGCTGGGGGCCGTCACCAGCGCGCCCGCGCCGTCGACCACCAGGCTGGCGCTCGCCGTGCCGTTATACATGATCCGCCGTCTGACGCGCACCGCCTCGCTGTCGAGGGAGAGCAGCAGATCGCCCTCGACGCCCAGGCGGCCCGTGGGCAGATGATCGACGACCTTGGCCGGCCCGGGCGCCAACCGCACCAGACCGCCATTCTCGACGACGACCGTTTCGCCCACCTGGCAGGCGCGGGCAAGCTGTTCGTGCGCGTGGAGATGGCGCAGCTCGCCGTGCACCGGAACCGCGATCTGCGGACGCACCCACTGATACATCCGGGTCAGCTCGTCCCGGGCGGGATGCCCGGACACGTGCACGAAGTGATCCCTCTCGGTGATCACCTCGACCCCCTGCCGGACCAGATCGTTCTGCAGCCGGAAGATGGCCTTTTCGTTCCCGGGGATGATCCGCGAGGAAAAGATCACCACGTCGCCGGGGTCGAGCGACAGGCTCGCATGGCTGTTTTCGGCGATCCGGGTCAGTGCCGCGCGCGGCTCGCCCTGGCTGCCGGTGCAGGCGACCACCAGCTTGTCCGGCGGCACCGAACGGATCTCCTCCTCCGGTAGAAAGGGGCGCACGCCCTTGAGATAGCCGCTGGCCCGTGCCGCGTCATGCATGCGCCAGAGCGACCGGCCCACCAGCGAGGCGTAGCGGCCATGGGCTTCGGCGACCGCGGCCACGGTTTCGAGCCGCGCCACGTTGCTCGCGAAGCTGGCGATGGCGATGCGCCCCTCCCAGCCCTGGGCCAGCTCGATCAGGCTCTCGCGCAGATCAGCTTCGGAGCCGGAGGCTCCCTCGGTCAGCGCATTGGTCGAATCGCAGACCATGGCTAGCACGCCCTCGGCGCCCAATGCCCGCAGGGCCGCTTCATCGACGGTCTCGCCCACCAGCGGGTCGGGATCCAGCTTCCAGTCGCCGGTGTGCATGACCGTGCCCAGCGGCGTGCGGATGACCACGGCGTTGGGCTCCGGGATCGAATGGGTCAGGGTCACCAGCTCCAGATCGAAGGGCCCGACCGCAAAGCGCCCGCCCAGGGGCACCTCGGTTATCGGCACGTCGTCGACCAGATCGAACTCCTCGAGCTTGCGCCTCAGCACCCAGGCGGTGAAAGGCGTGGCATAGACCGGGCAGCGCAATTGCGGCCAGAGATGCGGGACCGCGCCGAGGTGGTCTTCATGGGCGTGGGTCAGCACCAGGCCGACGAGCTGGTCCCGGCGCTCCACGATGAAGCCGGGATCGGGCACGATGACCTCGATCCCCGGGGTCGCGTCGTCGCCGAACATGACCCCGAGATCGATCATCAGCCACTGGTCGCGGCAACCGTACAGGTTGAGGTTGATGCCGATCTCGCCGGCGCCCCCGAGCGGCAGGAACAGGAGCTCGTCCTGGGCCATTTCGCTCATGGCCCAGCGTTGCGGCGATGGATCGCAAGCAGGCCCCTGAGCGTGAGGTCCGAATCGAGGTGTTCGATCGCCGGCGTGGCGTCGGCAAAGAGCGGCGCCAGGCCGCCGGTCGCGATCACCGTCATCTCGGCGCCGAACTCGTCGCGAATCCGTTCGACCAGCCCCTCGATCAGCCCGACATAACCCCAGAAGATTCCCGACTGCATGGCCGAGACCGTGCCGCGGCCGATCACCTTGGCCGGCCGCTCGATGGCCACCCGGGGCAGCTTGGCGGCCGCTGCGTCCAACGCCTCGAGCGAGAGGTTGATCCCCGGGGCGATGACGCCGCCGAAGTAGTTGCCGTCGCCGTCGACCACGTCGAAGGTTGTGGCCGTGCCGAAGTCGATGATGATCAGCGGTCCCGGAAAGCGCGTGCGCGCGCCCACCGTGTTGACCAGGCGGTCCGCGCCGACCTCGGCCGGGTTGTCGACCAGCACCCGAATGCCGAGATCGACGCCGGGTGCGCCGATCAGGACCGGCTCGCAAGAAAAATACTGACGGCACAGGCTGCGCAGCGGGTGGTCCGCCTTCGGCACCACACTGGCGATGATGGCGGCGTCGATATCGTCCCGAGTGAGCCCACTCAGCCCCATAAGCTGGCTGAGCCAGACGGCGTACTCGTCGGCGGTGCGGTTGGCGTTGGTCGCGCTGCGCCATTCGCCGCGCCGGTCGTCGCCGTCATAGATGGCAAAGACCACGTTGGTGTTGCCGGAATCGATTGCCAAAAGCATTCGGCCCTACCCTCCGCTCGCCGCGACCTCGCCCAGGCTCAGGCTCAGCCGTTGCCCGTCCGCCCGATCGAGGACCAGCGCGCCGTCATCGTCGATCCCGGCGAACCGGCCCGATATCGGACCCTCCGGCCCGCGCAGCTCGATCTCCCGTCCGAGCCGGTGGGCGCGGTCCAACCAGGCGCCGCGCACAGGCGCAAAGCCCTCGCCGACCCAGCGGGCGCGCCAGGCGGCAAACCGCTCTACCACCGCAGAAAGCATCTGCCCAGCGTCCAGAGGGGGTCCCTCTCGCGACGCGGCAACGCTGGTGGCCCCGTAGCTGGCGCCGTCGGGGTGGCTCACCAGGTTGATCCCGATACCGACGACCAGCCATTCGATTGCGGCCTTGCTCGCGCCCATCGCGGATTCGAGCAAAATGCCGCCGACCTTGGCCCCGTCCAGCAGCACGTCATTGGGCCATTTCAGCGTGATCGGGACGTCCCCCGCAACCCATGGTTCCAGCGCCTCGGCCACCGCCAGCGCCGCGGCGAAGCCGAGCTGGGGGGCGGTCTTGGGATCGCAGCCCGGCCGCAACAGCAGCGATAGATACAGATTGCCCGGTGGCGAGACCCAGTCTCGGCCCCGCCGCCCCCGCCCGGCCGACTGGGCCTCGGCCCACACCACCGTTCCGTCCGGGGCGCCGTCGAAGGCCAAGCGCTTGGCTTCGTCGTTGCTGCTGGTCACCGTTCCCATCGCCACCAGGCGATGGCCGGCTGGCAGGGAGGGCATCGAAGCGGAGATCGGGCGCACTCTCGCGACGGCCAAGGGCTCAGGCAGCGAACAGAGCCCGAACGGCCGCCTCGGCCGCGGCGAGCAGCGGGCCGGGCCACAGGAAGAACAGCAGGATCATCAGGCCGGTCACGGTCTGTACGGCCACCATCTCGCGGCCGACCGGCCGGTCAAAGCTGCCCACCGGCTCGTCGAAGTACATCACCTTGACGATCCGGACGTAGTAAAAGGCGGCCACCACGCTGGCCAGTACACCGATGATCGCGAGCGCATAGAGGCCCGCATTGAGCGCGGCGAGGAACACGTAGAGCTTGCCGAAGAAGCCGGCCAGCGGCGGAATGCCCGCCATGGAGAACATGAAGATGGCCAGCACCAGGGCCATGCCCGGACTGGTCTTGGCCAGGCCCTTGAGGTCGTCGATGCCCTCGACCATGCGCCCGCCGTTGCGCATACAGAGGATGCAGCAGAACGTGCCGATCACCATGACCAGATAGATCGCCATGTAGATCAGCACCGCGCGCACGCCCGCCTCGTTCGCCGCGGCAAGCCCGACCAGTGCGTAGCCGATGTGGCCGATGCCGCTGTAGGCCATCAGGCGTTTGATGTTGGTCTGGTTGATCGCGGCGAAGGCGGCGAGCAGCATGGACCCGATCGACAGCGCCACCACGACCTGCTGCCATTCGCCGGCGAGACCCTGGAACGGTCCGATCAGCACGCGCAGCAGCAAGGCGACGGCGGCGAGCTTGGGGGCCGCCGCGAAAAAGGCCGTGACCGGGGTGGGCGCGCCCTCGTAGACGTCGGGCGTCCACATGTGGAACGGAAAGGCGGAGACCTTGAAGGCGAGCCCGACCATCAGGAAGACGAGTCCGACGACCAGGCCGACGGATGGCGTGACGTCCGCCTCGCCGGCGAACACCGCCGCGATGTCGCTGAAGTTGGTGGTGCCGAGGAAGCCGTAGATCAGCGAGCAGCCGTACAACAGCATGCCAGACGAGAGCGCGCCCAGGACGAAGTATTTGAGCCCGGCCTCGGTCGAGCGCAGCGAGTCCCGGTGGAAGGCGGCGACGACGTAGAGCGCCAGGCTCTGCAGCTCCAGCCCCATATAGAGCGCGATCAGATCGTTCGCCGAAATCATCATCATCATGCCCAGGGTCGCGAGCACCACCAGGATCGGATACTCGAAGCGGGCAATCTGCTCGCGCTCGTTGAAGCCCAAGGACATGATCAGCGTGACCGCCGAGGCGGCCAGCACCAGCACCTTCATGAACACGCCGAAGCTGTCGGTCACGAACAGGTCGGACAGCAGCACGAGCCGGCTCTCCCCCGGCGCCACGGACAGCACCAAGAGCGCCGCCATCAGCAAGGTGGCCACGGACAGCCAGGTGATCAGCCGTGCACTGCGCTCGCCCAGAAACACCCCGCCCATCAACAGCAGCATGGCCGCGCAGGCCATGAAGATCTCGGGCGCCGCCATGGACAAGAATCCGATTTCGGCCGGCATGCGCGCCTCCTACTCCGCCACCATGGCGAGGCGTTCGGCCGAGGCCAGTGACGCCTGGTAGTTATCCAACAGGTTCTGGACCGAGGCGTGCATCACGTCCAGGAACGAGGACGGATAAACGCCCATCCAGATCACCACCAGGATCAGCGGCGCGAACACCGCGACCTCGCGCGGGCTGAGATCGAGGATGTTCATCAACTGCTTCTTGGTCAGCTCGCCGAAGATCACCCGCCGGTAGAGCCACAGCATGTAGGCCGCCCCCAGCACCAAGCCCGTGGCCATGAGGGTTGCGAGCCAGGTATTGGCCTGGAAGGCGCCGGCCAGGACCAGGAACTCGCCCACGAACCCGCTGGTCCCGGGCAGGCCCACGGAGGCCAGCATGAACAGCATGAAGACGGCGGCGTAGACCGGCATGCGATGGACCAGACCGCCATAGGTCGCGATCTCGCGCGAGTGGATACGGTCGTAGACCACCCCGACGATCAGGAACAGGGCGGCGGACACCACGCCGTGGCTCAGCATTTGTATGATCGCGCCCTCGACGCCTTGGACGGTGAGCGTGAAGATGCCGGCCGTGACAAAGCCCATATGCGCCACTGACGAGTAGGCGATGAGCTTTTTCATGTCCTCCTGCGCCAGCGCCACCAGCGAGGTGTAGATGACCGCGACGACGCTGAGCGCGAACACCAGCGGCGTGAAGAACTCGCTCGCCACAGGCATCATCGGCAGGGAGAACCGCAGGAACCCGTAGCCGCCGAACTTCAGCAGCACGCCGGCCAGGATCACCGATCCCGCGGTCGGGGCCTCCACATGGGCGTCCGGCAGCCAGGTGTGCACCGGCCACATGGGCACTTTGACCGCGAAGGAGGCAAAGAAGGCGAGCCACAGCCAGGTCTGCAGTTCGGGCGGGAACTCGTAGGCCATCAGCGTCGGAATGTCCGTGGTGCCGACCGTCAGGCCCATGGTCAGGATGGCCAGCAGCATCAGCACCGATCCGGCCAGCGTGAACAGGAAGAACTTGAAGGCGGAATAGACCCGCCGCGGGCCGCCCCACACCCCGATGATCAGGAACATCGGGATCAGGACGCCCTCGAAGAAGATGTAGAAGGCGACCAGGTCCAGGGCGCAGAAGGTCCCGACCAGGAAGGTCTCCATGGCCAGGAAGGCGATCATGTACTCCCGCACACGCTCCTGCACCGCCTCCCAGGCGGACAGGATGCAGACCGGCGTCAACAGGGTGGACAGGATCACGAACAGCATGGAAATGCCGTCGACGCCCATATGGTAGGACACGCCCAGCGCCGGGAACCAGACATGCTGCTCGACGAACTGGAATTCGGCCGTGCCCGGGGTGAAGTTGATCCAGATGAGCAGCGACAGGGCCAGCGTGATCAGCGAGGTCCAGAGCGCGACGCTCCGCGCGTTGCGATCCACGACTTGCTTTTCGCCGCGAATGAACAGGATG
Organism: Alphaproteobacteria bacterium; assembly: GCA_030066595.1. GTDB lineage: Bacteria > Pseudomonadota > Alphaproteobacteria > JAJFFI01 > JAJFFI01 > JASJBI01. The sequence continues at coordinate 14,029 of JASJBI010000037.1, forward strand.
AAGACTGCCCCGACGAGCGGCAGGAACGTGGTCAGCGACAGGATCGGCCAGCCTTCCATGGATCAGCCCACCCGCGCCAACAGATACCAAGTCACGATCGCCGCCACCCCGATCAAGATCGCGAACGCGTAGTGGTAGAGATAGCCGGTCTGCAGCCGGCTTATTCGGCGCGCCAGGTTGAGCGTGGCCGCCGCCATGCCGTCGGGACCGACCCCGTCGATCAAGGCGCCGTCCCCGGCCTTCCAGAAGCCGCGCCCGATATAGTGCGCCGGCCGCACGAATATCGCGTCGAACAGCTCGTCGAAATACCACTTGTTCAGGAGGAACCGGTACACACCCGGCAGCAGTCCGGCCAGCGCCGCGGGAATGCCCCGGGTCCAGAGATACAGGACCGTGGCAAGAAGGATGCCGGCTATGCCCAGCACGATCGGCAGGAGCTTGACCCACGTGGGCACATGATGGGCCGCCTCGAGCGCGCCGTGCACCGGCAGGATCAACAGGGAGTCGCGCCAGAAGGCCTCGAGCCCCTCGCCCACGAAGTTCGATTGCGCCAGGAAGCCCGCGCCGATCGCGCCCGCCGCCAGCACGATCAGCGGCACCAGCATGACCGGCGGCGACTCGTGCACATGCGACATGACCTCTTCGCTGGCCCGCGGCGTGCCGTGGAAGGTCATGTAGATCAGCCGCCAGGAGTAGAACGCCGTCATGAAGGCCGCGCCCACGCCGAGCCAGAAGGCGTACTGGCCGACCGCCGTGTGCGCGCCCCAGGCCGACTCGATGATGATGTCCTTGGAGTAGTAGCCGGCGAAGAACGGCACGCCGGCCAGCGCCAGGCTGCCGATCCACATATAGGCATAGGTGAACGGGATCTTGCGCCAGATCCCGCCCATCTTGCGCATGTCCTGCTCGTCGGACATGGCGTGGATCACCGAGCCCGAGCCCAGGAACAAGAGCGCCTTGAAGAAGGCGTGCGTCATCAGATGGAAGATCGCGGCGGGATAGGCGGACACGCCCGCGGCGAAGAACATGTAGCCGAGCTGGCTGCAGGTGGAATAGGCGATCACCCGCTTGATGTCGTTCTGGGTGAGCGCCACCGTGGCCGCGAAGAAGGCGGTCGAGGCGCCCACCACGGCGACGATCATCAGCGCCACCGGCGCATACTCGAAGATCGGCGACAGGCGGCAGACCATGAACACGCCCGCCGTGACCATGGTCGCGGCATGGATCAGCGCCGAGACCGGCGTCGGACCCTCCATGGCGTCGGGCAGCCAGGTGTGCAGCGGCACCTGCGCCGATTTGCCCATGGCGCCAATGAACAGCAGGATGCAGAGCGTGGTCAGCACGTCGAGCTCCATGCCCAGGAACTCGAAGGTCTCGCCCGCCTTGTCCGGGGCCGCAGCGAAGATCTCGGTCAGCACGATGCTGTCGAACACGAAGAACACGCCGACGATGCCCAGGGCGAAACCGAAATCGCCCACCCGGTTGACGATGAATGCCTTGATCGCGGCGGCGTTGGCCGACGGTCGGTCGTACCAGAAGCCGATCAGGAGATAGGAGCAGAGCCCGACCCCTTCCCAGCCGAAGAACATCTGCAGCAGGTTGTCGCTGGTCACCAGCATCAGCATGGCGAAGGTGAACATGCTGAGATAGGTGAAGAAGCGCGGGATGCCCGGGTCGTGGTGCATGTAGCCCACGGAATAGACGTGGATCACGGCCGAGACGACGTTGACCACGAAGACCATCACCGCGGTCAACGTGTCGAAATGCAGCGCCCAGGACACCTCGAGCGCGCCCGAATCGATCCAGGTGAAGATCTCGACGCGGCGCTCGTTGCCGAGGATGGCGACGTCGTAGAAGATGTAGATCGACAGGAGACCCGCGAGCACCATGAAGCCGCAGGTCACCCACTGGGCGCCCCGGTCCTTGAGCCAGCGCCCGCCAAGACCGGCAATCAGGGCGCCGAAGAACGGCAGGAAGATGGCGGCCGAGAACATGGCGCCGCTAACCCTTCATCATGTTGATGTCCTCGACCGCGATCGATCCGCGGTTGCGGAAATAGACCACCAGGATGGCGAGGCCTATGGCGGCTTCGGCCGCCGCCACGGTCAGCACGAACATGGCGAACACCTGGCCGACCAGGTCGTTGTGCAGCACCGCCGAGAACGCCACCAGGTTGATGTTGACCGCGAGCAGCATAAGCTCCACCGACATCAGGATGATGATCACGTTCTTGCGGTTGAGAAAGATGCCGAACACCCCGAGGGTGAACAGGATCGCCGCGACGGTGAGATAGTGGGACAGCCCGATCTCGAACATCACCCCGCTCCCCCGCTGGGGACTTTCTTGATCTCCAGCACGTCCTCGGGCCGGCGCGCGACCTGGCTTGCGATCCTTTGCCGGCGCACGTCGGGCCGGGCCCGCAAGGTCAGCACGATGGCGCCGATCATGGCGATCAGCAGGATCATGCCGGCCGCCTGAAACAGGTAGATGTACTTGGTGTAGAGCACCCGTCCCAAGGCGGCCGAATTGTGCAGCTCGGCCGGCGGCGGGATCTCGATCGCCACGTTCGCGGCGGCCTCAGGCGCGGCCACCCAGCCGCCGAAGATCAGCACCAGCTCGAGCAGCAGGATGATTCCGATCAGCGTGCCGACCGGCAGGTACTGCAGGAAACCCTGTCGCAGCTCGACGAAATTGATGTCCAGCATCATGACCACGAACAGGAACAACACGGCGACCGCGCCGACGTAGACGACCACCAGGATCATGGCCAGGAACTCGGCCCCCATGAGCACGAACAGGGCCGCCGAGTTGAAGAAGGCCAGGATCAGGAACAGGACGGAATGCACCGGATTGCGGGCGGAGATCACCATCACCCCGGCGGCGATCGCCACCGCGGAAAACAGATAGAAGGCCAGCGCCTGAATGATCATGCCCGCCCCCGCACAGGCCCGGCGGACCGCCCGCGTTCCTTAGAGCCTTGTTTGCTCACCCCTCATCCTCTTTCTCGCCCCAGCGCCGCTGCGCCGCCGCCCGGTATCGGCCGGCGGCGCCCGTCTTACCGATAGGGCGCGTCCGCCGCGATGTTGGCGATGATTTCCCCTTCCCACCGGTCCCCGTTCGCGAGCAGCTTTTCCTTGTTGTACATCAACTCTTCCCGGGTCTCGGTGGCGAACTCGAAGTTCGGACCTTCGACGATGGCATCCACCGGACAGGCCTCCTGGCAGAAACCGCAATAGATGCATTTCGTCATGTCGATATCGTAGCGCGTGGTGCGCCGCGAACCGTCCTCGCGCGGCTCCGCCTCGATGGTGATGGCCTGCGCCGGGCAGATCGCCTCGCACAGCTTGCAGGCGATGCACCGCTCCTCGCCGTTCGGATAGCGCCGCAAGGCATGCTCGCCGCGAAACCGCGGCGACAGCGGGCCCTTCTCGTAGGGATAGTTGATCGTGACCTTGCGCTTGAACAGGTATTTGAGCGTCAGCGCCATGCCGGAGAGCAGTTCCAGCAGAAGCAGGGTGCGGGCGCTCCGGTCCAACGTCGCCATGGCTCAATCCTCTGTCTGGCGGGCCGCCCACGGGCCGCCGAAATCCGCCGGTACAATACGTCTCAGCCGCCGCAACACAAGCCCGTCGTCCCGCATATCAGCCGAGCGACCCGGAATAGACCAACACGCCCGCCGTCAGCACCACCCAGGCCAGCGACAGCGGCAGAAACACCTTCCAGCCGAGCCGCATGAGCTGGTCATAGCGATAGCGCGGAAAGGTCGCGCGCACCCACAGGAAACAGAACAGCACGAAGGCGACCTTGAGCGCGAACCAGACCGGCCCGGGGATCAGGGTTAGGAATCCGATCTCCGCGGGCGGCAGCCAGCCGCCGAGGAACAGCACCGTGGTCAGCCCGCTCATCAGGATCATGTTCGCGTACTCGCCCAGGAAGAACAGGGCGAACGGCATGGACGAGTACTCAACGTTGTAGCCGGCCACCAATTCTGCCTCGGCTTCCGGCAGGTCGAAGGGCGAGCGGTTGGTCTCGGCCAGGATCGAGGCGAAGAAGATCACGAACATCGGGAGGTGCGGCAGCCAGAACCAGTTCCAGAAGCCGCCGCTTTGCGCCAGAACGATGTCCGACAGATTAAGCGAGCCCGCGGTCAGCAGCACCGTGATGATGATGAAGCCGATGGCCACCTCGTAGGACACCATTTGGGCGCCGGACCGCAAGGCGCCAAGGAAGGCGTATTTGGAATTGCTCGCCCAGCCGGCCATGATGATGCCGTAGATGCCGAGCGAAGAGATCGCGAACAGGTACATGATGCCGACATTGATGTCGGCCAGCACCAGGCCGTCGCCGAAAGGCATCACGGCCCAGGCCATCAGCGACAGGGTAAAGGTCACCATGGGCGCGGCGATGAATACGATCTGATTGGCGCCCGAAGGGATCACCGTCTCCTTGAACAGGAGCTTGACCGCATCCGCCCAAGGCTGCAGCAGGCCGAAGGCGCCAACCACGTTGGGGCCTTTGCGCAGCTGCATGGCGCCGATGATCCGACGTTCGGCCAGGGTGAGATAGGCCACCGCGACCAGGAGCGGGACCACCACGACGAGGATCTGCGCCACCAGAATGATGGCGGGCAGTCCGTAGCCCTGCCAAAGCTCAACCATCGGTGCCGGTCCTGCCGCTGTCGGTGTTGACGTAAAGCCCGGTGCACTGCGCCATGGTCTCGGAGGCGCGCGAGATCGGATCGGTCATGTAGAAGTTCTCGATGCGGCGGCCGAAGGGGGCGTCCGACACCGCCTTGGGATCGCCGCCGAACGCCTGCCACGGCGCCGACTGAACGACGTCCATCTCACCGAACACCGGGTTGGCCGCGGCCATGCGGTGGCGCAGCTGTCCGACCGTATCGAACGGCAGCGTGCGGCCCAGGACCTGCGACAGCGCGCGCAGGATCTTCCAGTCTTCCCGCGCATCCCCCGGCGGGAAAACGGCCAAGCTGGTCCGCTGGACCCGGCCCTCGGTGTTGACGTAGGTCGCCGATTTCTCCGTATAGGCGGCGCCCGGAAGGATGACGTCGGCGCGGTGGGCACCGGCGTCGCCATGATGGCCCTGGTAGATCACGAATGCGTCCGCAAGGCCCTGCATGTCGATCTCGTCCGCGCCCAAAAGGTAGACCATCTCGATCTCGCCGCTCTGGGCGCCGGCCAGGATGCCGGCGACGTCCCGGCCGCCCTCACCCGGAACGAGGCCCAGGTCCAGACCGCCGACCCGCGCGGCCGCCGTGTGCAGCATGTTGAAGCCGTTCCAGCCGTCCGCGACCATGCCGGTGGTGTCCGCGATCGCGCGGGCCAGCCCCAGCACCGCCGCGCCGTCCGGCCGGGCGAGCGCGCCCTGGCCCAGGATCAGCATCGGCCGCGCGGCGTCTTTCAGGACCTGGGCGAATCCGTGCTGGCCGGCGGCAATCTCGCCCAGCGTCTGCGGCCCGGCGCCGAGGTGCTCCGCCGGATAGGCCAGTTCCCGCGGCACTCCGACCAGGCCGACCTTGAAGCCGCCCATCAGCCAGCGCTTGCGCACGCGGGCGTTGACCAGCGGCGCCTCCCAGCGCGGGTCGGTGCCGATCAGGAGGCAGGCGTCCGCCTGTTCGATGCCGGCGATGGTGGTGTTGAACAGATAGCCGGCCCGCGCGGCCGGATCGATCTGCGCCCCGTCCTGGCGGCAATCCAGATGCGGCGAGCCCAGCCCGGCCATCAGTTCTTTCAGCGCAAACATCGCCTCGGCATCGGCCAGATCCCCGGCGATGGCCGCGAGCCGCGTCCCCGCCACGCCCTCGAGCCGCGCGGCGATGGCGTCGAAGGCCTCGCGCCAGTCCGCCTCGCGCAGCTTGCCGTTCTCGCGCACATAGGGGCGATCGAGCCGCTGACGCCTGAGGCCGTCATAGGCGAACCGGGTCTTGTCCGAGATCCATTCCTCGTTCACGTCCTCGTGCAGCCGCGGCAGGATGCGCATCACCTCGGCCCCGCGGGCGTCGACCCGGATGTTGCTGCCGACGGCGTCGAGCGCGTCGATCGATTCGGTCTTATTGAGCTCCCAGGAGCGGGCCGTGAAGGCATAGGGCTTGGAGGTCAGCGCGCCCACCGGACACAGATCGATGATGTTGCCGGACAGCTCCGAGGTCAGCGCCCGTTCGATATAGGTGCCGACCTCCATTTGCTCGCCACGACCGGTGGCGCCAAGCTCCTCGACGCCGGCGATCTCGGTCGCGAATCGGATGCAGCGGGTGCAGTGGATGCAGCGGGTCATGATGGTCTTGACCAACGGCCCGAGGTCCTTGTCCTTGACCGCCCGCTTGTTCTCGTGGAAGCGGCTGAAGCCGGTGCCGTAGGCCATGGACTGGTCCTGCAGGTCGCACTCGCCGCCCTGGTCGCAGATCGGGCAGTCCAGCGGGTGATTGATCAGCAGGAACTCCATCACCCCCTCGCGCGCCTTGCGGGCGACCGGAGAGTTGGTGTGCACGACCATGCCGTCCGCCGCCGGCATGGCGCAGGACGCCACCGGTTTCGGCGCCTTCTCCATCTCGACCAGGCACATGCGGCAGTTGCCGGCGATCGACAGGCGCTCGTGGAAACAGAAGCGGGGGATCTCCGCCCCGGCCGCCTCGCAGGCCTGTAGCACGGTTATGCCGTCCTCGACCTCGATCTCGGTGCCGTCGATCGTCAGTTTCGGCATGCCCCGCTCCTATGCAGCTTCCGGCGCCGCTGCCGCGTCCCGCTGCTGGCGCTCGAGGATGCGGCGCTCGAGCTCGGGCCGGAAGTGCCGGATCAGGCCCTGCACCGGCCAGGCCGCGGCGTCGCCCAGCGCGCAGATGGTGTGCCCTTCGATCTGGTAGGTGACCTCCTCGAGCATGTCGATTTCCTCGACCTCGGCGTTGCCCACCGCCAGACGCTCCATCATCCGCCACATCCAGCCCGTGCCCTCGCGGCACGGCGTGCACTGGCCGCAGCTCTCGTGCATGTAGAACTTGGAGAGGCGCGAGATCGCTTTGACGATGTCCGTCGACTTGTCCATCACGATCACCGCGGCAGTGCCCAGGCCGCACTTGACCTCGCGCAGGCTGTCGAAGTCCATGAGCACGTTGTCGCAGATGTGCTTGGGCAAGAGCGGCACGGACGAGCCGCCGGGGATCACCGCCAAGAGATTGTCCCAACCGCCGCGGACACCGCCCGCGTGGGTCTCGATCAGATCCTTGAGCGAGATGCCCATCTCCTCTTCCACGTTGCAGGGCGCGTTCACGTGCCCCGAGATGCAGAAGATCTTGGTTCCCGTGTTGTTCTGTCGGCCGAGCCCGGCGAACCAGGCCGCGCCCCGGCGCAGGATGGTGGGCGTGACCGCGATGGTCTCGACGTTGTTCACCGTGCTCGGACAACCGTAGAGCCCGGCCGCGGCCGGGAATGGCGGCTTGAGCCGGGGCTGACCCTTCTTGCCCTCGAGGCTCTCCAGGAGGCCGGTCTCCTCGCCGCAGATATAGGCGCCGGCGCCGCGGTGCAGGTAGAGATCGAAGTCCCAGCCGCTGTCCGCGGCGTTCTTGCCCAGAAGACCCGCGGCGTAGGCTTCGTCGATTGCGGCCTGCAAGCGCTGCGCCTCGGCGTAGAACTCGCCGCGGATATAGATGTAGCCGACATGGGCGCCCATCGCGAACCCCGCGATCAGGCTGCCTTCGATCAGCTTCTGCGGATCGTGCCGCATGATCTCGCGGTCCTTGCAGGTGCCCGGCTCGCTCTCGTCCGCGTTGACGATCAGATAATGCGGCCGGCCGCCGCCCTCCGGTGGCATGAACGACCATTTGAGACCCGTGGGGAAGCCCGCGCCGCCGCGCCCCCGCAGGCCCGATTCCTTGATCTGGTCGATGATCCAGTCGCGGCCCTTGGCGACGAAGTCCCGGGTGCCGTCCCAGTCGCCGCGGCTGCGGGCGGCCGGCAAGCGCCAATCGAGCAGTCCGTAGAGGTTGGTGAAGATGCGGTCCTTGTCGTCCAACATCGCCCCGCTCCTACGCCTTGATCGTGGTGAGGGTGGTCGGCCCCGAAATCGGTGCCGAGGTCTGGCGGTCCACCTGGGGACCCGGCTCCGGGCGCTGCCCCTCTTTGAGCGCGCGCAACAGGGCCCGCGTGCGGTCGTAGTCCAGATCCTCGTAGTAGTCGTCGTTGAGCTGCAGCATGGGTGCGTTGCAGCAGGCGCCCAGGCATTCCACCTCGGCGATGGTGAACTGGCCATCCGCGGTGGTCTCGCCGACGCCGATGCCAAGCTCATCCTGGCAAGCCCGCACGACGTCGTCCGAGCCGCAGAGCCAGCAGGGCGTGGTGGTGCAGAGCTGGAGGAAATGCGTCCCGACAGGCGCCAGGTTGAACATGGTGTAGAAGGTCGCCACCTCGTAGACCCGGATCCGGGGCATGTCCAGGAGCTCGGCCACATGGTCCATGGCCGCCTGGGGCAGCCAATTGCCGGACTGCCGCTGGGCCAGATCCAAGAGCGGCAGCACCGCGCTGGCCTGTCGGCCGGGCGGATACTTGGCGATATAGGCCTTCGCCTTTTCCAGATAGTCCGGCGCAAAGGCGAAGCTTTCCGGCTGGTCCACGCCGGCCGGTGGGGAGGATCGGTCGGTCATCGATCAATCTCGCCGAACACGATGTCCATGGAGCCGATGATCGCCACCAGATCGGCCAGCATATGTCCCCTGGACAGGAAGTCGCAGGCTTGCAGGAACGCGAAGCCGGGCGCGCGGATCTTGCACCGGTAGGGCTTGTTGGTGCCGTCCGCCACCAGATAGACCGCGAACTCGCCCTTGGGCGCCTCGACCGCCGCGTAGGTTTCTCCGGCGGGAACCTTGTAGCCCTCGGTGTAGAGCTTGAAGTGGTTGATCAGCGATTCCATGGACCGCTTCATGTCCGCCCGCTTGGGCGGGGCGATCCTGCTGTCCTGGGTCTTGACCGGGCCTGCGGGCATCTCTTCCAGGCACTGGCGCATGATGCGCAGGCTCTGGCGCATTTCCTCGACGCGCACCAGATAGCGCGCGTAGCAGTCGCCGGTCTTGCCCACCGGGATGTCGAAATCGATGCGGTCATAGGCGTCATAGGGCTGGGCCTTGCGCAGGTCCCAGGCATGGTTCGAGGCGCGCAGCATCGGACCGCTCAGGCCCCAGTCGAGCGCCTCCTCGGGGCTCACCACGCCGATGTCCACGGTGCGCTGCTTGAAGATGCGATTCTCGGTCAGCAGGGTCTCCATGTCGTCGATGAACTTGGGAAACCGGTCGCAGAAGGCGAGAATGTCGTCCGCCAGCCCCGCCGGCATGTCCTGATGGACCCCGCCGGGCCGGAAATAGGCGGCGTGCAGCCGCGCCCCGGAGACCCGCTCGTAGTACTCCATCAGATATTCGCGCTCCTCGAACCCCCACAACAGCGGCGTCATCGCGCCGACGTCGAGCGCGAACGTGGTCAGGTTGAGCAGGTGATTGAGGATGCGCCCGATTTCGCTGTACAGCACGCGGATGTACTGGCCCCGCTCCGGCACCTCGATGCCCAAGAGCTTCTCGACCCCCAGGGCGAAGGCATGCTCCTGGTTCATCGGCGAGACATAGTCCAGCCGGTCGAAATACGGCACCGCCTGCAGATAGGTCTTGTACTCGATAAGCTTCTCGGTGCCGCGGTGCAGCAGGCCCACATGCGGGTCGGCACGCTCGACCACCTCGCCATCCATCTCGAGCACCAGCCGCAGCACGCCGTGCGCCGCGGGATGCTGGGGACCGAAGTTGACGTTGAAGTTCTTGATCTCGACTTCGGCCATCACGCCCCCTTGTCCGGCGCCTCGCCATCACCACCGGCCGCCTTCTCGTCGCCCGGCAGGATCTCCCGCGCCCCTTCCCAGGGGCTCAGGAAGTCGAAGCTGCGGAACTCCTGGGTCAGGCTCACGGGTTCGTAGACGACCCGTTTCTGCTCCTCGTCATAGCGCACCTCGACATAGCCCGTGAGCGGGAAGTCCTTGCGCATGGGATGTCCCTCGAACCCATAGTCCGTGAGAATGCGCCTGAGGTCCGGATGATCCGAGAAGAGCACGCCGTAGAGATCCCAAACCTCGCGTTCGTACCAGCCGGCCGCGCTGAACGCAGGCGTCAGCGACGCCACCGGCGTGGTTTCGTCCGTCGTGACCTTGAGCCTGATGCGCAGGTTCTGGCTCACGCTGAGCAGGTTGTAGACGACCTCGAAGCGCTCCGGCCGGTCCGGGTAGTCGACGCCGCAGATGTCCACCAGCGCCTTGAACTGGCAATTGCTGTCGTCGCGGAGGAACGTCGCCACCTTGACGATCGACTCGCGGCCGACCCGCAACATGAGCTCGCCATGCGCCAGATCGACGGCGAGGATGTCGTCCGGCAGACTGGCCGCGACATACTCTCCTAGCTCTCTCAAGGCTTCGTCCATTGAAACTCCGTGCTGACGCTGCGAGCGGCCGGCGGATCACCGGGCGATGGTTTCGACGCGCTTGATCTTCTTTTGCAGCTGGAGAATACCGTAGAGGAGGGCTTCCGCCGTCGGCGGACAGCCGGGCACGTAGACATCGACCGGCACGACGCGGTCGCAGCCGCGCACCACCGAATAGGAATAGTGGTAATAGCCGCCGCCATTGGCGCAGGAGCCCATCGAGATCACGTAGCGGGGCTCCGCCATCTGGTCGTACACCTTGCGCAGGGCGGGCGCCATCTTGTTGGTCAGCGTGCCGGCGACGATCATCAGGTCGGACTGGCGCGGGCTCGGCCGAAACAGCAGCCCGAACCGGTCCATGTCGTAGCGGCTGGCCGCCGAATGCATCATCTCGACCGCGCAGCAGGCCAGACCGAAGGACATCGGCCAGAGCGATCCGCTGCGCGCCCAGTTCACGACCTTGTCGAGCTGGGCGACCAGGAAACCCTTGGAATTGAGCTCGTCGACCAAATAGCCGTCCAGCCGACCGTCAGTCTCTGGGCCGGGCATGGGACCGCGGGCAACAGTCGGCTCTACTCCCATTCCAGCGCTCCCTTCTTCCACTCGTAGATGAAGCCCACCGTGAGGATCACGAGAAAGATAACCATCGACCAAAAACCGAAAAGCCCAATATCTCCCAATGAGATAGCCCAGGGAAACAAAAAGGCAACTTCCAGATCGAAGATGATGAACAGGATCGCGACCAGGTAGAAGCGCACGTCGAACTGCTTGCGCGAATCGCTGAACGCGTCGAAGCCGCATTCGTAAGCCGAGAGCTTTTCGGAGTCGGGCCGCTGGTGCGCGATGATGTAGGAGGCGACGATGATCGCCACGGACAGGGCCAAGGCGATGCCGAAAAAGACCAGGATCGGCAAGTACTCGATCAGCAGTTCGTTCATTCGGCCCCCGCTTCGGCAGCCACGTCCCCCATCGTGGCGCGGCCTAAGATAAGCCGAGAGGGATGACATTGAAAGGCCGGATTGGAGCGGCAAAAAGCCACGTCAGCGGCCGTCAGTTCGGCGCGGCATCGGCGATCTGGATGGGACGCACCCGGGGAAATGGCGGGAGTGACGGGACTCGAACCCGCGGCCTCTGGCGTGACAGGCCAGCGCTCTAACCAAACTGAGCTACACCCCCGGGGAGGACGCTTCCTCGGGCGCCCGGGCTGAGGCTCATGTACTGCGTCCCCCGACAGGTGTCAAGGAACCGAGGTCGTCGGCCCAGACCGGAGCGTGGGCCGTTGCTTGAGCTTGCAATTCCTCTGGCCGGCCCGGCCCCCGATCGTCAGGTCCTTGCTCGCGTCGGCCGGCGCAGCGCCCATGCCCGCATGCCGCGACGGCAGGGCTCTTCGACCCAGAGATGGAGGAACACCGCAGACGTAAGGATCAAGGCGACAAATAGCGCCAGGACCACCGTCTTCGGAACGAGGTCGGCGCCCGCCCAGACCCCCAAAGGAATCAAGCAGAACATGATCTCGATGTACACGGCCTGGATCATGTACAGGGAGAACGAAACGCGCCCCCAGGCCAACATCGATGGCCGGCGCAACCAGCGGCTTACGGCACAGGTTTCCAATGCGAGCCCATAGACGACCAGGCACAAGAGCGGCGGCGCCCAGGTCAAAGTGTTGAATCCGGCCCGGTGCCCGATCAGGCCGACCACCATGATCGTCGCAATGACCACCGGGATCACCGCGCTCCACTCGATCCCACGCCCTAGGCCTCGCAGATACAGGCGATAGAGCATGCAGCCGGCGAAGAATCCCGCTGCGATCCGGATCAGCCCATAGGCCATAATTCCGCGCAAATCGGTCGACGCATAGATGCCGCCTGCGATCAAGAAGACCGTCAGCAGAGCCAGCATGTGCGCCTTCGCCCTTTCGGCGGCCAGCGCCATCGCGAGAAAGCCGGGAAACAACAGATAGGCCGCCCACTCGGCCGAGATCGACCAGGAAGGGATATTCCAGGACTTCACGATCGGCAAGGACCAGCCGTGGACCATCAGAATGTTCGCGATGAGAAGGCCGTCCGTATATCGCGCCGGTCCCACCACACGCATGTCGATGGTCTTCGCCAGAAGTATCCACCCCGCCAGCAGCGCCAGAGTGAACAGATGGACCGGATAAAGGCGAGAGAGGCGTGCCCAAAGAAAGCGGCGGTAGTTCTGCCAGGAGAAGGTGGCGAACCGGTTCGCGTAATTGTACGAAATGATGAAGCCGCTCAGGATGAAGAACAGATCGACGCCAAGATAGCCGGTGCGGGAAAACACGGCGAAGACATTCCACATGTCCGGAAAGGCGGCGGCAACAAAGGGCCGGAGGTGATAGAGCAGCACCCAGAAGGCCGCCACCGCGCGGAGACCCGTGAGCGCCTCGATTTCAAGCTTGCCGGTGCCAGCGCTGGATATGCCTGTCCCGCAACTCGATGCACGCAACAAATTGAGCCACCTGATATGCCGGACGGACCTCGGCGAACAGGATTGTCCTGCAACTATGAATATATAGCTAAAGTTAGAAATTCTGGGAAACCGATACTCTAACCGCGCGCGATTCCGTGCCTGCGGAGACCATTAAGGGTTTGGTGACCCTCCTTAACGATAATCGAGGTGCAATCGGCCGAGATATCGAAGCATGTCCATCACTCGCGTGATCGCGCCACAGCTCAAGAACCGCCGGCGGGACCGGCGCCGGGAGCACGACCCCATCGAGGTCAAGATCGAGGGCGAGATCTGCGCCTGCGCGGACTGGAGCCTGGGCGGCTTTCAGGTCAACACCTTCGAAGGCTTCGTCCTGCCCGGCACGGTACTGCCGATCACCTTGATCGTCACCGCCGGCGACCACACCCTGCGCCACAAGGTGGAGTGCCAGGTGGTGCGCATGGACCCGGGAAGACGAACCCTCGCGGCGCGCTTCACGACCCTGCCGACGGACGCCGTCGCGACGCTCGAGGGCGTCCAGACGGGCCGCTTCCGCCGCGCGCAACTGCGCAAGTTCCCGAGCCGCAAGCGGGGCCGTTAGAGCACTATCCGACCATATGGACCCATTCTGCCGGAGGCGTTTTTTGCCATGACCAGAAAAGCGCCGCCGAGCGTATCCGTCATACGATCAAGGCGTTTGACGACGTCATGGCGAAAAAGGCCCCGGCCCTTAAGCGGTCCGTTGAAGCGGCGGCACCGGCCCACACCCCCACCCGGCCACCCACAAGGATACTGGCGTTGGGTGGCCGGGTGGGGGTGTGGGCCGGCGCGACCGCATGTGCCAGCGGACAGAAGGGTTGCGTTTGGGCGGGCATCCGCAGCGTTGCCGCCCTTACCCGATGCTCCGGCATCGCGTTGCGGACGGCGCCTGGCGGGCTGCCGCGCCCAAACCGCAACAGAATTGACTCCATATGGTCGGAAAGTGCTCTAGAGGGCGACCATCTGGTTCTTGACCGCGAACTGGATGAGCTGGGCCGAGTTCCTGATCCGGAGCTCGTTCATGATCCGGTACTTGTGGAACGCCACCGTGCGCGGCGCCACATTGAGGATTGCCGCAGCCTCCTTCATGGATCGGCCCTCCGCCAGGAGCTGGAGCACCTCCCGCTGTCGCGGCGTCAGCCTGGCCGAAGCCTCTCGGTGCCCCTTTCCTTGCGCGAGCGACGCCACCATCCCGGCCGTCACCAGGGGCGAGACATAGGAGCGGCCCATGCGCACTTCACGGATGGCATGAAACAGCTCCTCCGCGGCGCATCGTTTCAAGACATAGCCGGAGGCCCCGGCGCGAAACGCCTCGGCGACCAGATCCGGGTCTTCGTTGACGGTCAGGTAAATGAGCCGTGCGCGCGGCAAGGCGCGCTTCAGCCGCTCGCCTGCATCCAGGCCGTTCAGCACCGGCATGGAGACGTCCAACACAATGATATCCGGCTTAAGCGCCCGGGCCTTGGTCAACAGCTCCCGACCATCGGCCGCCGTCCCGACGATGTCGCATTCAGGCTCGAGCAGCCTGGAAAACGCATCCAGCAGCAGCGCGTGATCGTCCGCAAGCAGCACGCGAGGCCGAATCATTGCTCCCCCTTCGGTGGCCCGCCAGTCCTAACCTCAATCAGTATAGGTCAGAAATCACCGCGAACACCACCCTACTCTGGTCTACGGAACGCGATCCTCCATGGTTAACCGAATCGCGCAATCGCTTTCAGTGAACGAGTGCCAGGCACCGGCACGCGCGCGATGATCCGCGCGCCGGCGCCAGGCTTGGACTGGATGGTCAGGTCGCCGCCGACAAGACGCAGCCTTTCCCGCATGCTGGCGAGGCCGAGCGACGCCCGGCCGCCGGTCGCCGTCGGGTCGAAGCCGTCGCCGTTGTCGGCTGTAGACAGTTGGATCTTGCCGTCGCCATTCCGAAGACTGACCTCCGCCTCGGTGGCGCCGCTGTGCTTGACCATGTTCTGAAGCGCCTCCTGCAGAACGCGATACAACGCCAAAGCCGCTTCGGCTGGCAGATGATCGGGCACCTTCTGGGACTTGACCCGAATTTCGATGCCGGAGGTCTTCGAGATCTCCTTGCAGAGGCTCCGCACGGCCGGCAGCAGACCAAGATGCTCCAGCATCGCGGGATGGAGCTGGTGGGCCATCCGACTGAGATCCGCGCCCAGCTCCTGGGATTGCGCGGAGACCAGGGAGACCTGCTCTTTGAGCTCGGCAGCGTCTTCGGGCAGCGCCTGCGTGAGCTGGGCGAGGCCGATATTGAGCAATGCGAGCCTTTGGCCGAAGTCGTCGTGCAGCTCGCGGGCGATCCGCCAGCGCTCGTCTTCCTGCGCGGTCATGAGCCGGCCGCTTAGCGTGCGCAGTTCCGTCTCGGCCTGCGTGCGCGCCAAGGCATTGGCGAACACCTCGCCGGCGAGGCGAAGCCGCTGCACCAGATCCTCGGACCAGGCGCGCGGCGCACGAATGGCGTCCAGGCCGATGTTGCCGATGACGTCGTCGTCGACCAAGAGCGGCAGAATGGCCGATGACTGGATGCCGACGTCGCGGCAATACGCCCTTTCGTCCACGGCCTCCTCTGGAAGCTCATCGAGACCCGAGAAGACGAGCGGCTCGCCGGAACGCATTTTTTGCGTATACCACGGCATCTCCTCGGCCAAGGCGATGTTGAAGTCCTTCTCCTTGTGCTCCTCGTGGTTGAAGCCCTCGTCGGTCCAAAGATGGGTCACGCGGAACTGGGTCTTGTCGGGCGAGAACTGATCGAGGAAGCAGCGGTCGGCCCCCATGAACACACCGACGCGCCCCAGGCCCTCGTTGATTGCCGCATCGATCTGATCGGCGGGCAAGTTGACGAAGGTCGCGGACAGCTGGGACAGGAGCCGTTCGAAACGCAGCAGCTCTTCGATTCTCGCCTCGGCCTGCTTGCGCTCGGTGATGTCGGTCGAAACGCCGACGAAGTGGGTGATCTGACCCGCGGCGTCTCGCACCGGGTTGATCCGCAGCAGGTTCCAGAAGGGCGTACCGTCCTTGCGGTAGTTCAGGATCTCACCGTCAAAGGGCTCGCCGCTGGTCACCGCCCTGCGGATGCGCGCAATCTCGGCCGGATCGGTCTCAGCCCCCTGCATGAACCGCATGTTCCGGCCGCAGATCTGGTGTCCTTCGTACCCCGTGAAAGCCTCGAAAGCCCTGCTCACGTAGACGGTCGGCATGTCCGGCGCGCGCGCGTCGCAAATCACGATGCCGTCGTTGGCGGCCTCGATCGCGGAGGTGCGGAGCAAGATCTCTTCAAGGGCCCGCTTGCGGGCCAGTGTATTGACGAACACCTCTCCGACGAGACGGATACGCTGCACCAGTTCTTCGGGCCATTCCCGCCCCCGCTTCAACGCATGGAAACGCATCGCCCCGATGATCCTGCCGCCGATCTCGAGCGGCACCGAGAGCGCCGATTTGATCCCCTGCGTTTCGAAGTATTTCCGCTCGGCCGCGGCTTGCTCCGGCAGTTCGTCGATCGTGGATATGGTCCTGATTTCGCCGGCGCGCGCCCTTTCGGTGTACCAGGGAAGGTTCCTGTCAACCGCGCCGGTTGGGATGCTTTTGATTCCGGGAGCCGCGTAAGAATGCGTGGTACGAAGCTCGAGCCCGTCGGCGGACAATTGCGCGAGCGTGGCGCGATCAACGCCTAAGAACTCGACGACTTCTTGCAGCGCTCGCTGGATCTGTTTATCCACATCAGCAGCCGGCAGGTTCACGAACCCGGCAGACAGGCGCGACAGCATCCGTTCGAACCGCAAGAGCTCTTCGACCTTCTGCTCAGCGATCTTGCGTGCGGTGATATCCCGGAGCTGCCCGATCGCGTAGTGATTGTGACCATCCGCGTCCCGCACGACCGACACGTTGATGTGCGCCCAGATCACGCGGCCGTCCTTGTGGAGGTAGCGTTTTTCGAACTCGTAGCTGTCGATCTCGCCCGCCGACATCCGTTGCCATAGCTCGGCATTGCCCTCGCGATCATCGGGATGCGTCACGTCATAGAAGGTCCTGCCAAGCAGTTCGGGCTCGGCATAGCCCAGCATGTCGCACATCGCTTGGTTGACTTGGCTGTACCTGCAGTCTGGTCCCGCGACAGCGCTCGGTATGGCGGAGCTCTCGAAGATGCTGCGAAAGCGCGCCTCGCTCTCGCGGAGCGCCTCCTCGGCCAACTTCCGCGCGGTGATATCCCGGTGCTGCGCGATCGTGTAGACATCCTTGCCATCCGCACCGCGCACGACAGAGACGTTGACCAGCGCCCAGATCACGCGGCCGTCCTTGTGGAGGTAGCGCTTTACGAGCTCGTAGCTGTCGATCTCGCCGGTCGACATCCGCTGCCTTTGCTCGGCATTGTCTTCGCGGTCATCGGGATGGGTGACGTCATAGAAGGTCCGGGCAAGCAGCTCGGCCTCCGTGTAGCCGAGCATGTCGCACATCGCGCGGTTGACCTGGATGTACCTGCCGTCCGGCGCCGCAAGAGCGCTCGCGATCGCCGAGTTCTCAAAGGTGCTGCGAAAGCGCGCCTCGCTTTCCCTGAGCGCGTCCGCGGCCCGCTTGCGCTCCGTGATGTCCCGGCCGACGCCCTGATAACCGGTCAACCGGCCGTCCTCGTCAAATAGCGCGCGTTGGACCCATTGATGCCAGGCCACCCGACCGTCCGGCAGTCTGACCCGGTACTCGTCGACCTCGACGGGGGCCTCCGGCGTGAGAGCGGCGAGCTTGGCCCGCAGCGCCTTGCTGTCCTTCTCGGGGATCTGGGCAAATAGGTTTGTGCCGACGATGTCTTCCGCCGGCCGGCCGAAATAACGGCACATGGCCTCGTTGACATAGGTACACGTCCCGTCCGCGCGCGAGCGGGCGATCATCTCGGTGATGTCCTCCAGAACGGTCCGGTGGCGTGTCTCGCTGTCCTTGAGCGCCCGTTCCGCCCGCTTGCGGCTGGTGGCGTCGATCACCAAGGCGTAGAAGCCGACCACCGCGCCGTCGTCATCGCTCCGGGGGACATAGCTGACGTCGACCTCGCGCGGGCCGTCTCGGGTTGACACCGTCGTCTCGAACCTGGCCGGTTCTCCGCGCAAGGCCTGGTCCACAAATGGCTTGATCTTCCCGAAATTGGCGGGCCCCAGCACCTGCTCGATGTGCTTGCCATAGGCCTCCGCGGGGGACACGCCATACCAGGCTTGGTACCCCTGGTTGATGAACCGGAAGCGGCAGTCGCGATCGACAAAGGCGATGAGGGCGGGGACCGCATCCGCGATCTCGTGCAACATGCCCTTGCTTTCCCGCGCCGCGTCCTGCGCCTGCCGGCGCGCGGTTATGTCCTCGACGGTCGCGCTGACACCCAGCACCGTGCCGTCCGCCGCCTTGAGCGGGCGATAGCTCACGAGCCAGGTTCCCTCGCTGTGCGGGTCGGCCGAGGTCTTCCCGGAGATCTCCACGTCCAACGTGGGCCGGCCGGTGGCGATGACTTTGCGACAAATCGGCTCGGTGTCATCCGCGAGGTCCGGAATCATCTCGCGCAGAGTCCGTCCGATATGGTCGGCGACGGCGTGCCCGTTGAGCTGGGCCAGGTGGTCGTTGATGCGTACGTAGCGGAGATCGCGATCGAGGAGCGCCACGCCGACGGGTGTCGTCCGGTACAAATGCTCGAGTTCGAGCGCCGGATCCTCGAGCCGGCCGTTCCCGGTTTCGCCTTGCGCGTCAACGTCGACTGCGTCGGCCGGTGTCATCGCGATTCCCCCGACTGTCCGGGCCAGACCCGTCTAAAGGCGCATTACTGGCGCCAACTGCAGCCTGCAGGCGTCCCGCAGGCGGCACAACCCCCGCTATATCAAATACTTCTCAGAGTAAGGTAACCCCTTGACTGCTGGTGGCAAGGGTTGATGCGCAGTTCCCAACGCTCGATTTCGGAGCGGCCGAAGGCGCGACGAGACCGGACCCGCCTGCTCCCGCACGACGCGGCCGGGCAGGTCGGGCCGCACGCGCGGCCGGACGCCCCTGCCGCGACCTGTCAGTTGTGACAGTTCCCTTCCCAAAAAGACCGGCATAACCTTTCGTCTCCCGGGGCTGGCGGCACGAGCGTAAGCAAGCGTCTTCCGTAATCACCTTCATGACCCTATCGACAGTCAGAGATATGCGAGCATGGTTCGCCGGCGGCGATGCCGCTCGCGACGAGCGCGACCCGCGGGCCTGTCCAACTGGACACGCCAGCAAGAGCACGGTCTCAGACTTGCCGCCGGTCCGTTCCGACGAGCGCGAGCACCAAGCTGGCGCCGCAACGATGGAGAGGAGAAGCGAAATGCGCTTAAGACTCACAGCGGTCGTTCTGGCCTTGGCGCTGGCACCAAGCCTCGCCGCCGCCGTCGAGGAGGCGGACTTCAAGCTCTTGCACACCGAGGACCTGCTGGACGTCTGCGCTGCGGGTCCGAACAGTCCCCTGCACAGACAAGCGGCCAATTTCTGCATCGCCTATATCGAGGGGGCCGTGGACTATCACGACGCCATATCGGCGCACAAGCAGATGGAACGGCTGATCTGCTATCCATCCGATGTGACACGCACGCAGGGGGTGCAGGCATTCGTTGAGTGGGCACAAGCGAACAAGAGCGACACCAAGCTGATGCGCGAGGCCACCGTGGTCGGCGTGGTGCGGGCGCTCGCGGCGAAATGGCCCTGCAAAAAGAAGAAGTAGGGGCGCGGGGCTTCGAAGCTTAGCGGTTGACAGCAAACATCAATAATTCAGGAGGGGAATCATGCATCGTTTCATTTTGACTCTCGGCTTTGTCGGGGCGCTGGCCGTAGCCGGATGTGGAGAAACTACGGGCGAGCGCACGCTCAGCGGCGGCGCCATCGGCGCGGCCGGCGGCGCGGCCATTGGCGCGATGGCGGGTAGCCCGGGGATCGGCGCGGCGGCCGGCGCGGGCGCGGGCCTGCTGGGCGGCTTTCTCTACGACCAGCACAAGAAGGGCAACATCGACTAGCGCAGGACGCGCGGGGCGGGCTACGGCCGGCCCTCCGGAACGTTAAGCGGTCATCGGGGCCGCGGCTTCTTGGCGATCTCGGCGGCGATTTCGCGGCTCCAGTCGGCGAGCGCCTCGCTCATCGCCTTGGCGGTGGCGTTGACGTCCGGCCCCGGCGGCTGGTCGGCCACGGGCGGCCCGTCGGTCACCGGCTTGCTGATGCGCGTCTTGCGGGTCATGATCAAGAAGTCGCCGTCCTCGCCGAACAGGCTCCACAGCGCGACCAGATAGACGTTGCCATCGGTGTCCCGGTCGAAGCGGATCACCTCGGCGCTGACCTGATAGTCGATCGGCACGCCCCGGCGGACCGGCGAGAAGGCGATCTGTTCGGTTCCCAGCAGGATCGACAGGTTCTCCGCCAGCACGAAGGTCACGCGGTCCCCGAGCGAGCCGGTCCATTTGTCGAAATCCAGCACGTCGACCTTGTTGGACGCCACCCGGACCACGACCTCGGGGCGGTCGACGTACTCCGGCAGGTCGATGGGCCCCACCCCGATGGCGAGCTTGGCCGTCTCCGGCGACGGCGTCGCGGCCGCCTTGACGTCGCCAAGCGAGGTCAGCGTGTAAAAGCGCGACGGCGGCGACTCGCCGCAGGCGCCCAGAATGGCGACTGCCGCGACGACCGTCGCGACCGCAAGTGCGTTGACTCCTCCGCGCATCATTTATCTCCTTCTGCCGCCCCTGCCCTGGATCAGCGCCTCGGGGTTGCGCTTCAAGATCTCGGCGAAGTCCCGGATCGACCGGGCCGCCGCCGAAAGATCGTTGAGCGTCCGGCTCAGGGTCGATCCGGGCTCCGCGATCTGCTCGTAGGTTCTGAGCGTGCTGCGCCCCTGCGACATCGTGGACCGGAACGCCCGGCCCGATGGCTCGACCTCGCTGTCGATGATCCGCATGGTCTTGCGCGCCTGGCCCAACGTCACGCTCACTTCGTTGGAGAGCGGATCCACCTGCGCATCGATACCGCGGGCCAGCTGGCCGACATCATCGGCCGCCCCCTGCACGCTCGTGGACACCGGCGCGACCTCGTCGTCGACGCTCTTTGCCAACCCGCCAACATTGTCCATGGCCCTGCGGAAGGACGCGATGGCCTCGCGCAACTCGCCCGAACCGGCGAGTTCCTGGATCTTCTTCAGGGTGTCGTCGACGGTCAGCGTCAGCTCCTTGAACTTGGACGGAATGGCCGGAATCTGCTCATGTTCGGTCTCGACGTCGACGAGATTGACCGGGGTCTCGGGGCTGAACCTGAGCTGGACGATCCGTTGCCCGGTGACCAGGCTCTGGGTCTCGAGCTGCGCCCTCAGTCCGACATTCACGAGGTCGATGGCGTTGACATCTTCCCAGTCCTTCTTGTCCTTGGCGGTCCGTTGCACGCGGTCGCGCAGGATCTCAACGGTGACGGGAATGAGCACGTCCAGGGTGTCGACATCGGCGACCACCCTAATATCGACCACCTCGCCGAGGCGCACGCCGCGGAAGGTCACGGGGGAGCCGACGGTGAGGCCGCCCACCGATTCCGGAAAGAAGATCACATATCTTTCCTTTTGCGCAAACAGGGCGCCGCCGGTGCTGAAGACGACGATGGCGGTGATCATCAGAATGATGGCCCCGATGACGAAGCCGCCGACCACCTTGGGGTTCGCTTTCGCACTCATATCTTGCTCGCCCTCCCCCGCGTAGGCTTAGGAATAATAGACGCGAAACGCGCGCCGTCGCCACTCATCCAAGCCCACTCTCCAACTCCATGGAATTGCTTGTTTTCTGCCGTTCGCCAAGGCCGGACGCTACACTGTGCGAGGCGCTCGTTGACCGTACCAGCCACCATCCGCCAGCCCCTAGATCCCGACCGCGTACAACAGGACGTCGATGACGCCGTTCGCGACGATGATCATGGTGATGGCCAGGACCACGGCGGAGGTGGCGGCCTCGCCGACGGCCGAGGCGCTGCGCCCGCATTGGATACCGCGCATGCAGCCGGCTTCCGCCACGATCGCCCCATAGATGGCCGCTTTCACCACCCCGATGATGATCTGAGTGAGCGTGAGCGACTTGACGAGCTGTTCGAAATACAGGGTCGACGTTAGGTCGAGCATGAACACGGCGACGATAAATCCGCCGAAGATGCCCATCAGGATGGAATAGAGACAGAGCAGCGGCATCATGGCGACAAGCGCCAGGTAGCGCGGCAGCACCAGGAATTCCATCGGCTTGAGTCCGAAGGTGCTCAGCGCGTCGATCTCCTCGTTGACCTGCATGGTGCCGAGTTGCGCGGCGTAGGCGGCGCCAGTGCGCCCGGCCATGATGATCCCCGTCATGATGGCGGCCATCTCGCGCGCCATGCCGATGCCCACCAGGTTGGCCACGAAGATCTCCGCCCCGAACAGCTCGAGCTGCTGGGCGCCAACGAAGGCGAGGATCAGCCCGACCAGGAAGGAGATCAGGGACACGATGGGCAGCGCCTGCGCGCCGGCTTCCTGCATGTAGAGCAGAACGTCGGAGCCTTGATAGCGGGCCTTGCGCCGCAGCGCCTGGCCCATCGCCACGGCCATCTCCCCTTGGAAGCTGATCAGTTCTCCCAGGGCCTGGACCATGCCGATGGCTTCCTGGCCGGCCTGTGCCAGGAAACCCAGCGAGGCCTTTTCGCTGCGCGCATCCGTCGGCGGCACGGCGGCGGCGAGCTTCAGCAGGCTGCGCACGCCGTCGGGCAGGCCCGCCGCGTCTGCCTCGATCTTCTCCGCCTCGCAAAGCCTATCGATGCCGACGACAAATGCGAGGAGGCTTGAATCCCAGGCCTGCAGATCCTGCGTGTCGAAGGCGATGCGTTTGACGGGCGTTCCCCCGGAGATCTCGGCGCGCACGGTGTCGAGCGAAGGCGGTTTCGTGGCGATCGTCCAGCTGCCGGAGAACCGGAGCAGCAGGCTGTCCGGGCTGGGACGGCTGAGACTCAGCTCGCCGACCCCACTGGCTTGGTCCGTCGTCACCGCCATCGTGCGCCCCCTCTCGGCTCACGCCGCTGCGATTCCCCAAGAGCTAAGGGTGCGGAAGAGATAGGCCCCGTCAAGATTCCTAAAGTCATAGCGCCTGCGCGTGTTGGCATATCCGCAGCGGGGTTGGGGACCGGCGCCAGCGCCACGCCCGCTAAGCCGCCTTCTCCTTGCCGCCGCGGGTGAGAAAGGCGCGCACTTTGGGGTCGGGGCACTCCGTCACCAGGCGCTTGGGGTCGCCGGCCGCGATCATGGTCTTGCTCACGTTGTCCAGATAGACCGAGTTGTCTGCCACCGTGAAGATACTGGGCAGCTCGTGCGTCACCATGATCATGGTCGCGCCCAGGCTGTCACGCAGGTCCAGGATCAGGTCGTCCAGCCGGGACGAGGTGATGGGATCGAGCCCGGCCGACGGCTCGTCAAACATGAGGAACTCGGGATCGAGCGCCAGCCCGCGCGCGACACCGGCCCGCTTGCGCATGCCGCCGCTGATCTCCGACGGGTAGAAGTCCTCGTAACCGGCCAGGCCGACCAGGGCGAGCTTGAGCTTGGCCAGCTCCAGGATCTCCTTCGCGTCCAGGTCGGTATAGGTCTGCAGCGGGAGGGCGATGTTCTCGGCGAGCGTCAGCGAGCTCCACAGGGCACCGCTTTGATAGACCACGCCGCACTTGCGTTTGAGCTGCTCCTGTTCGTCGGACGGCGCCTCCCAGAAGCTCGTGCCGTCGAGAAAGACCTGACCCTGGGCCGGCTCCTTGAGGCCGGCGAGCGTGCGCATGACGGTGGTCTTGCCGCAGCCACTGCCGCCCATGAGGACGAAGATCTCGCCGCGCTTGACGGTGAAGGTGAGCTTGCTCTGGATCAGCAAATCGCCATAGCGGAGCTCCACGTCGCGGACCACGATCGCGTCGTCCGGCCCGATCGCGCCAGCTGTCGCCGCGGCGGGCTCGGCCTGTCCTGCGTCTTGCTCGGTCACGGCGGGCTCATGCTCCTGCTGCTGACACGGCTACACTATCGCGTGCCGTCGGGCGGCACGCAACAGGGAGCGGGTTCGCGTAGGCTATCGACGTTCGCCCGTACCCTGTTGACGGGGAAAGAGAAGTCGGACCGCCTGACTCGACGGGTTGTTGAGCGGCCGCGACATCTGCTAGAGCACTCCCTGGTCCCAAGTCCAACTCTGCGAGGTCGCGGATGCTCTCACACGCCAAACAACTGCTCCTGGTCACGGCCCTCTTCGCCCTCGCGGCGCCGGCGCAGGCCGGCATGTTCGGAGACCTGCCCGACGTCATCATTTGTAGCGTCGGCAAGTTGAAAGCGGCGGTGTACATCGACGAAGTGCGAGAAGACGGGACGGCATTCTACAAGCCGCTCGGCAACAGACCGGTCCAGCTCGAGGTCGGGCCGGACCGGGTCGTGCGCAAGGAAAACCTGCCGAGCTGCAACGACGTCACGCTGGACGAGCTGCGCAAACAGGGCCGCGCCTTCGACCTCGTGAAGTAACTGCGCGGCACGGGTGCGCCCGCGCACCTCGTCCGTCGAGACGCCGCCTTCATCCTGAGGGGGCCTGTAAGGCCGTCTCGAAGGAGAAGGCGGCTCCTTAGGATGAAGTGCGCGGGTGAGGCTACGCACAGCTCTATGCCGTCGCGGGTGCTGCGGCGGCGGTCGAAGGTTCATCTGGGATCTTCAGGTTGTAGAGCGTCGCATAGAGCGTCGGCGCCAGCACCATGGTCAGGATCGTACCGAAGGCGAGGCCGCCCATGATGGTCGCCGCCATGGCCACCCAGAAGACATCCTGCAAGAGCGGAATGACGCCGAGCACCGTGGTCGCCGCGGCGAGCGCTACGGGACGCACGCGCGAGATGGCGGCATCGATCATCGCCTGATAGCGGTCCTTGCCCTCCTTGAGCTCCTCTTCGACCTGATCGAACAGGACGATGGCGTTCTTCATCATCATGCCGATCAGGCTCATGCCCCCCAGGAGCGCCATGAATCCGAACGGTGTGTTCGTGAGCAGCAGGCTCCAGGTGACGCCGATGATGGCGAAGGGAACCGTGAGGACGATGATCAGCGGCGGGCGCACCTGGTTGTAGAGCGCCACCAATATCAGGAGCATCACCGCGATCATCGGGATGACCCCGGGGATCAACGCCGTCTGAGAATCGACCGTATCCTCCCACTCACCGCCCCAGTCCCAGCGGTAGCCAGGCGGCATCTTGATCGCCTCGAGCTGGGCCAGGACGTCGTTCCGCAACTCGGGAAGCGTCGCGCCGGGGATGGGATTGGCCTGCACCTTGACGGCCCGGCGCCGGTCGCGCCGGCGAATTGTCGGATCTTCCCACTGGGTCACGATGCCTCTTGTGACCTGCGCGAGCGGAATGGGGTCGGTCGCCAGCGGCGGCCGCACCTGCAACAGGGGCAGGCCGTTCAGGTTCCTCCGTTCCTCTTCGACGTGGCGCAGGACGATCGGGATCAGATGGTCCCGCTCGCGATAGAGGCCGACCTGGCGGCCGTCGAAGGCGCGCTTGGAGGCCCGGGCAATATCGTCGCGCGTCACCGCGGACCAGCGGCCGCGCTCCTGGCTGTATTCGGGCACGACCTTCTGCACGCGTTCGACCCAGTCGGTGCGCGAATAGGCCGTCAACGGGCTTTGCTCCATTACGGAGATGAACTCTCCGGCCAGGTTGCGCAGGACGCCGGGATCGGCCACGGCCGGGCCGCTCACGCGGATCTCGAACTTCCAGGTCTTGCTCGGCCCGACGTCGTACTTGCGGAGCGGGATCAGGAAATCCGGGTAGGTTTCTTTGAACCAGGGCTCAAGATCCGCCATGATGGCGTCGATTTCCTTGAAGTCCTTCACGTTGACGACGAGCTGCGCGTAACTCCCGTTCGGGTCCTCGGGCTCGACCGGCAGGTAGAAGCGTGGCGGTCCCTGTCCGACAAAGCTTGCGACGCTCTCGACCCGCTCGTCGGCCATGAGCTTCTTCTCGGCCAGGCGGAGCTGCTCGCCGAGGGTTTCGATGCGTGTGCTCTGCGGCGCCCGGAAGTCGATCATGAACTTCGTCATGGACGATGCCGGAAAGAACATCTGGGTCACCTGCCCGAACCCGATAAAGGACACAACTAGAAGCGCCACCATGCCGCCGAGGGTAAAGACGCGATAGCGCATGGCGCCGATCAGAAGCTGGCGATACTTCCGGTAGAACCCGCCGCCATAGGGATCGGCCTGGGCGCCTTTCTTCGGCTCGGGCAGCATGTCGATGCACTGGACCGGGGTCAGCGTCAGGGACACCACCCAGCTGATGATGAGCGAGATCGCCACCACGATCATCAGCGCCTGGCAGTATTCGCCGGTGCTCTCGGGCGATGCGGAGATCGGAAAAAAGGCCATCACCGCGATCACCGTCGCGCCCAAGAGCGGCATGGCCGGCTTGGACGCGGCCTCCACCGCCGCCTTCACACGGTCCATCCCCTGCTGCATGCGGACCGCGGCGCCGTCGGCAACGACGATCGAGTTGTCGACCATCATGCCGAGCGCGATGACCAGGGCGCCCAGCGACATCCGGTGCAGGTCGATCCCCATGATCGACATCACGATGAAGGTGCCGAGAACGGTCGCGACCAGGCCGCAGCCGATGATCAGGCCCATGCGCCAGCCCATGAAGAGCGTGAGCACGACAAGGACAATGAGGACCGCTTCAATGAAGTTGGTGACGAAGCTGTCGACCGCCGCGTCGACGATGTCCGATTGCCAATGCACCCGAAAGACCTCGATCCCGACCGGCATCAAGGGGACGAGCTCCTCGAGCTTCTCGTCGATGGCTTGTCCCACCGTGACGATGTTGACGCCCGGGCGGTTGGTGATGGAAATGCCGATGGCGGGCACGCCGTTGTACCGCATCAAGGCGGGCGGCGGTTCGGCATGGCCACGGCGGATCGTGCCGATGTCCCGGATGCGGATGAGCTCGTACCCGGTCGATGTCTCCTTCCCCCGGTGGGTGCTTTGCAAGCTGTCCGTCAAGGTGGGACGGACGATCAGGTCGCCGATGTCCTCGGGCGATCGGAAGGCCCCGGTGGGTGCGATCCTGAAGCGCTTGCTCTGCAGGTTCACCTTTCCGGCGTCCACCACCATGTTCTGCTGTTGCAGCGTATTCTCGATGCTCTCGTCGCTGAGCCCGAGCTGGGCGAGCTGCGACTGCCTGACGTCGAGATAGATGACCTTGGGCTGAACACCCCACAAATCTGCGCGGGCCACGCCCTTGACGAGAACCAGCTCTTTTCTGAGCGCCTTGGTGAATTCCTCGAGCTGCGCCGGAGAGAAGCCGTCGCCGACGACGGCAAGCTGAAATCCGTAGACGTCGCCGAAATCGTCGAAGATTTGCGGGCGGCCGGCGCCCGGCGGCAGCTCCGCCTCCACCTCGCGCACCCTCCGGCGCATCTCGTCCCAGACCTGAGGCAGCTTGTCGCTCCAGTAATTCGGCAAGATCTGGAGCTTGATCTCCGAGGTGCCGTCCCACGAGCTGGATTCGACGAACTTGAGCTGCTTGAGCTCCTGAAGCTTGGTCTCGATGCGGTCGGTAACTTCGAGCTCCACCTCCGCAGGGCTGGCGCCGGGATATTGGGTGATGATCTTCGCGTCCTTGACCGTGAAGTTCGGATCCTCGAGCTGCCCCAGAGAATCGAAAGCCGCCACCCCGCCCAAGACAAGAAGCAGCGCGGCGAAATAGGTGACAAGCTTCTTCTCGACAGCAAATTGGGCGATGCTCATTGCGGCACCTCGGCGCTGTCCAAGATCTCGACCTTCTGGCCCTCTTTCAGGAAATGCGCCCCAGCCACGGCGATCCACTCGCCAGCCTTGAGGCCCTTCTTGACTGGAACGCCCGTGTCCTGCAAAGCATCGATGACGATCTCGCGGCGGCTCACCGTCTTGGCCTGCTCGTCGATCACCCAGACGTAGCTCTTCTGGTCTTGCTCGGTCGAAAACACCGCGGTCACAGGGATCATGATTGCGGCGAACTCTCCTTCCTGGCCCGGAAGTTCGGCTTCACCGGTGAGCTTGCCGGCCATGCCCGGCAGGATCTTGAAATCCTTGGGCTGGTCCATGATCACGTTCAAGGGAAAGGTTCGCGTGGTGAGGGACGCCTCGGTCCCGATCTCCTTGATTTGCGCCGGGATTTCCTTGTCCGGAAAAGCGTCGAAGACGACGCGGATGTTCCTGGCGTAGGGCGCGTAGCTGATGATGCTCTCGGGCAGCTGGACCACCATCTCGATCTTGGACGTGTCGAGCACGCGCACGATGCGCTGCTTTGCTTGAACGGATTCGAAGTTCTCCACATAGGTGGCGACCACCCGGCCGTCGAACGGCGCCCTGAGCGTGGTGTAGCCGAGCTGGTTGCGGGCTTCACTGAGCGACCCCTCGAGCGAGCGCACACTGGCGGCGGCCCTGTCGCGCCGTTCGCGCGCCTGGTCGACCAGTTGCTCGCTGGTTGCGCCCGGATCCTCGCGGAGGATCCTCTCCTGCCGCTGGAAGTCGGCCTCGCCGCGCTGGAGCGCCGCTTTGGCCTCCCCGAGCTGGCCTTCGACCCGCTGCACGTTCGCCTCGAAGTCGGCGGGGTCGATCTTCGCGACCACGTCGCCCTCATTGACGTCGTCGCCGACGAAGACGGGCCGCGCGATCAAGGGACCGGCGACCCGGAAGGACAGTTCCACCTCGCGCGTCGCCTTGGCCCGGCCGGGAAACCATTCGTTGTTGGCACTGCCGGGCGTGCGCACCTTCATGGCGAGCACGGGCCGGACGACCTCTGCGACCTGTTTCTCCTCCTCGCAGGCCAGCAGCGCAACCGGCAGACCCAATAGCAAAAGAAGCTTCGCCGTTCGACGGACCATCTGTTCTTCCCCCTCGCGAAAGCGTCGTGGCCAAGCCTAGGGACGCTTGAAGGGAGGAGCGTTCCACAGATCGTTTGCGCTGTATACTGTACAAATTAGCAGGTCTGGCAGGGGTCTAGCGGCCCGGCGTGGCCTGCCCATGGCCGGACGCACGGGTCCGCTAGAGATCTTTGCGACGCCCCGATCTCAGGCGGCTTTCGGCGACGGAATCCGGTGCAGGGTCGCGTAGAAGACCGGGATCAAGACCATGGTCAGGATGGTCCCGAAGGTCAGGCCGGCCATGATGGTCATCGCCATGGAGATCCAGAAGGCATCGGTCAGCAGCGGGACCACGCCCAGGATCGTCGTCGCCGCCCCCAGCACCACCGGACGGAGGCGGGAAACGCCCGCGGCGACTGTCGCGTCATAGGGAGCCTGGCCCGCGGCCTTGTTGGCGTTGATCTCGTCGATCAGGACGATGGCGTTCTTGATCATCAGCCCGACCAGACTCATGGCGCCGAGCAGCGCCATGAAGCCGAAGGGCGTCTGCGTCGGCAACAGGATCGCCGTGATCCCGATGATGGCGAAGGGCACGACGAGCAGGATGACCAAGGGCGGCCGGATCGCGTTGAACAAGGCCACCATGATGACCACGATCACCACCGCCGCGGGGACCATCCCGGGAATGAGCGATTTCTGGGCGGTCACCGTGCTGTCGACCTCGCCGTCCCAGAACAGGCTGTAGCCGGGCGGCAGCTCGATGGCCTCGATCTTGTCGATCACGCTGGCGCGCATCGTCGGAAAGGTGACCCCGTCGGGCGACGCCTGGACGGCCGCTTGCCGGCGCCGCTGAAACCGGACGATGATCGGATCTTCCCATTCGACCCCGATGTCGTCGGTCACCTGTCCCAGCGGGATCGTCTTGGTGCCCAACAAGGGATGCACCTGCACCACGTCCAGCTCGCCCGGCGCGCGGCGGCGCTCTTCCTCGGTGTTGCGGGCGATGATGGGATAGAGGGTATCGCCCTCGCGATAGAGGCCGACGGGCGTGCCGTCATAAGCCCGTTGCGTGGCGACGGCAATGTCCTTGCGGGACACGGACGACCAACGGGCCCGCTCCTGCGCATAGTAGGCCACGACTTTCTGCGTGCGCTGGCGCATGTCGGTGCGCACATGCTTGGCGTAGGGGCTTTCCTCCAAGATCGCCATCACCTCCCCGGCGAGGCGGCGCAGCGTGCCCAGATCCGCCTCCGCCGGGCCACTGATGCGCAGCTCGAACGGCCAGTCGTCGCCGGGGCCGACGGTGTACTTGCGCACCCGCATCAAGGCCTGCGGAAAGGCCTCGTTCGTCCACGCCTCCATCTCGGTGTACAGGCCGTCGACATCCTCGAAGCTGTGGGTGTTGACGATGATCTGGGCGTACTCGGGATAGGGAAACTCGGGGTCGACCGGCAGATAGAACCGGGGTCCGCCCATACCGATGAAGGTCCCGACGCTCCTCACCCTCGGATCGTCCTTGAGTCTTTCTTCGATGGCCCGGACATCCTCGGACACGACCTGAATCGGCGTGCCCTGCGGGCCCCAGTAATCGATGCGGAACTGCGCGCGGGTGGAATCGGGGAAGAACTGCTGGGGAATACCCTGGAAGCCGACGATGGCGGCGACCAGCAGGGCCGTCATGGCGCCGATCGTCGCGAACCGATGACGGATGCAGCCCTCCAAGACGCGCCGGTAGAAGCGGAAGAAGGGCGTGTCAAAGGGGTCGGCCTCAGCTTCCCCGGCCTTCCTCGGCGGGGGTGGTTTCAGCAGGCCGATGCAGTTCAGGGGCGTCACCGTCATGGCGACCAGCCAGCTCAGCAGCAGCGAGACGCCGACGACGATGAACAACGTTCGTGCGTACTCGCCGGTATCCGCCTTCGCCGCGAAGATGGCATAGAAGGCCATGGCGGCGACGATGGTCGCCCCGAGCAGGGCAATGCTGGGCTTGCTGGCCGCCTCGATGGCGGCCTCGATCGGCTTCTTGCCGCGGGCCATTCCCACCGCCGAGTTGTCGGCGACGACAATGGCGTTGTCGACCATCATGCCGAGCGCGATCACGAAGGCGCCGAGAGAGACGCGCTGCAGATCGATGGCCATGCCCTTCATTACGATGATGGTGCCGAGAATCGTCAGGACGAGCGCCCAGCCGATGATCACCGCCATGCGCCAGCCCATCGCCAGGAACAGGACCACGAGCACGATGACCACCGCCGCGACCAGATTGAGGATGAAGCCGCCGATGGACTCTTCCACCAGTTCCGACTGCCAGACGAACCGCTCTACCTCGATGCCCGCCGGCAGCAGGGGGAGAAGCTCCGCGAGGCGGGCATCGATGTTTTTGCCGGTCTGCACGATGTTGCCACCGGTGATGTTGGCGATCTGGATCGCCAGCGCCGGCTGACCGTTGAACCGCATCATCTGGATGGGCGGCTCGAGATACCCCTGGCGGACGGTGGCGACGTCCTTGACCCGGATGAGCTCGCCGGCGCGCGCGCGGGCGCGGCTGCTCGATACCGCCGCGCCAACCGGCCGGCTGGCTTCGACGGCGCTGCCATAGGGGGCAAGTTGCACCCCGACTTGGGACGCGACGTCCAGGAGCGAGCGGCGGATCACCAACTCGCCGATCTCCTCGGGCGAGCCGAACTCGCCGGTCGTCTCGACGCGCAGCCGCTTGCCGGGCACTTCGATCGAGCCCCCGTCCACCACCATGTTCTGGGCGGCCAAGGTCGCGATGATGTCCTCGCTGCTGACCTGCAGCTCGGCAAGCTGGGGTTCTGAGATGTCCAGATAGATGACCTTGGGCTGCACGCCCCACAGATCGGCGCGGGAGACGCCGGGGACGACGCTGAGCTCTTTTCTGAGCGCCTTGGCGTACTCCTCGAGCTCCGCATAGCTGTAGCCGTCGCCGGTCATGGCCAACACGAACCCGAAGACGAAGCTGAAGTCGTCCGAGACCTGGGGCTTCATGGCGCCGGGCGGCAGCTCCGGCGTGATGTCGCGGATTTTCTTGCGCATCTCGTCCCAGACCTGCGGCAGCCGGTCGGCCCAGTACTCCTGCTTCATGTCCACCTTGATGATGGAAAGGCCGGCCTTGGAATACGAGATCAGATAGCGGAGCTGCGGCATCTCCTGGATCGCCGTCTCGATGCGGTCGGTGACCTCGAGCTCCACCTCCCGGGGGCTGGCGCCCGGATATTGGGTGATGATCACCCCCGTCTTGACGGTGAAATCCGGGTCTTCGAGCTGCCCAAGCGCGAAGTAGCTGTAGATCCCGCCGACGAAGATGAGAAAGACAAGGAAGTTCGTGAGGACACTGTTGTCGACGGCGAACTTGGTCAGATTCATGACGCGCCCCCCGACTTGGCGGCGATCAGCGTGACCTTCTGGCCGTCCCTCAACGAGTTCACGCCCTTGAAGACGATCCACTCGCCGGCCTCCAGCCCCGACTTGACCAAGACGCCGAAGGCGGTGAGCCGGTCGACCTGCACTTCCCGGCGGCTGAGCGTCTTGCTGCCTTCGTTCAGCACCCAGACATAGGACTTGCCCGTGTCGTCGGGCGAGAAGACGGCCGTCGCGGGCACGTTGATCCCCACTTCCTTGGCGCTTTCGGGCAGCTTCGCCGCTATGGAGGCCTTGCCCGCCATGCCGGGCAGGATTTCCGCGCCCTCGGGCTGCGGCATGCGCAGCACGACCGGATAGGTTCGCGTGGCCTGGGACGCTTCCTTGCTGATCTCCTTGACCTTGCCCTCGACCTCTACGCCGGGCAAAGCATCGAACTGGACCTTGACCGACTGAACATAAGGCGCGTAGCCGATCAGGCTCTCGGGGACGTAAATGGTGAATTCGACGCTCGAGTTGTCGAGCAGGCGCAGGATCGGCTGTTGCGCCTGCACGTACTCGAAGTTCTCGACATAGGTGCTGACGATGAGCCCATCGTAGGGCGCGATCAGATTGGTATAGCCCAGATCGTCGGATGCGGCAGCGACCTGCGCCTCGAACGCCTTGATACTGGCGCGCGCGCTATCCCGCACCTGGCGCACCTGGTCCAGGGCCGCTTCGCTGGCCGCACCGGGATCCGTCCTCCGGATCTGGACAATGCGTTCGAAATCCGCCTGCGCCCGGACCAGACGCGCCCTTTCGCGCTCCAGCTGGCCTTCGGCGTTTTGCAGGGCAACCTCGAAGTCGCGCGGATCGATCCGCGCCAGCACGTCGCCCCGCTTGACTTGGTCACCCACATTAGCCGGGCGCGCGATCAGTGGCCCGGCCACGCGGAAGGACAGGTTGACCTCGCCGCTGGCTTTGGCACGGCCGGGAAAGTTGGTCTTCACGAGGGACGAAACATCCCCCACTTTGATGGCGAAGACCGGCCGGACGATTTCCTCAGCGACCTTCTCCTCTTCGCAGCCCGCCAGCGCGACCGGCAAGCAGAGCAGCAAGAGCAGCGTTGCCCTTCGACTTGTCATTTCGATTACCCCTCGCGAAATCGCCGCGGCCAAGCCGCGCGGGCCGCGGCGGCCGCAGCGAACCACAGAACCGGATCGATGGAAACTGTACAAATTGGCAGGGGGTCGCAGGGCCGGCCGCGCCCCTCAGGCAAGGTCAAAGGCCGACGATGTCTGAAATGCGCACCGGTTTGACGGGCGGGCGCGGCGCCCAATGGCCGGCTTCGTCCAGCGGCTGGCCCTGACGGGCCGCGGTCAGCGCCGCCAAGACAGGCCCGCAATAGCGACCCTGGCAGCGACCCATGCCGGCGCGGGTCGCCCGCTTGACCGAACCGATAGACCCTGAGCCGTCGTCGAAGCCGGACTGGATCTCGGACAGGGTCAGCTCCTCGCAGCGACAGATGATGGTCTCGGGCGTGGCGAGGTCCGCGAGCAGGTGCGGCGCCCGGAACAAAGACCATAGTCCGGCCTGGAAACGGCGATGGCGGCGCAGCCGTGCCCGCGCTCGCGCCACCGCGCGCTCCTGTCCGGCCGCCGGCGCCAATCCCAGGGAGACCGCGGCGGCCAGTCCGGCGATGATGCCTTCCGCCTCGGCTGCGGGCGCGCCGCCGAGCCCGGTGCAATCGCCGACCGCATAGACGCGATCGACGCTGGTCAGGCAGTTGGCGTCCCGTTCCGTGACCAGATGGCCGCGCGCCGGGTCGAACGCGTGGCGGCAGCCGAGGGCGCGCAGGATCTCGTTCGACGGCATGAAGCCGTAGCCCATGCATACGGCGTCCACCTCGAAGGCGTGCCGTGGGACGCCCGCCGCCGGGGGCCAGGTCGCGACCTCCGCGCGCAGACCGTCCCCGGCCCGCGCCACGCCGGCCAGCACGTGGCCATAGAGCAGCGGGACCCCGCGGCGTGCCAGCGTCGTCACATAGCCGCGGCCGCGCAGCGCCAGCCCGGGCGTGCTGCTCAGCATCCCGGCAACCGCCGCGACCGAGCCGAGCCCGGGACGCGGCGCCAGCTCGGCCACGGCCGCGACCTCCGCGCCGGCCTGGGCCAGCTCGACCGCGACCTGCAGATTGAGCGGCCCGTTGCCGGCGACCAGCACGCGCCGGCCCGGCAGCACCTGATAGCTGCGCAACAGCGTCTGGGCTGCGCCGGTGGTCATCACCCCTGGCAGCGTCCAGCCCGGCACCGGCAGGCCGCGTTCGTAGGCGCCCGCGGCGACGATCAGGCGCTGCGGCCGGCAGCGCCGGCTCGATCCGCCGTCCAGGATCATGAGATCGAGCGGCTCGAAGGCGCCCCAGACCTGCGCGCCGTGCAGAAAGCCGACATCCGCGTCCTGGGCCGCCCGGATGAGCGCTTGGCCGCCCGCGAACTGGGAGTCGCCCGCGAGGCCTGGTGGAAGCCGGTCGACGTCGAGCGGTTGCTTGTAGTACTGGCCGCCCGGTTGCGGCCGCTCGTCCACCACAAGCACCCGGGCGCCGGCCCGGGCCGCCGTCGCCGCCGCGTTCAGCCCGCCGGCGCCGCCGCCGACGATGAGGATATCCGGCTCGAGCGCCGCTTCGTCGGAGGCCGGCGGCGGGGCATCGGCCGCCGGCGCGGCGGCCGGTGCACCGGCCCCTTGGCGGCGCACCGACCGCACGCCCTGGAGCTTGGTCATGCAGGCCCGCCGGTTCGCCCGGCCGTCGATCTCGACCAGGCAGTCCTGGCACACGCCCATGCCGCAGAACAGGCCGCGCGGCGCGCCCCGCGCGGTCTCCCGCAGCTCACGCAGACCGGCCGCAGTCAGCGCGGCGGCCAGCGTTTCGCCGGGCCGGCCGCGGATCTCACGGCCCTCGAAGTCGAAGGCGGTGGCGTCGTCGCCAAGCTCCGTGCCCGCCGCGCGCAGGGAGGAGGTCATGCCTCGGGATCCAGCTCGTCGAGTGCGCGATCCAACTCGTGCAGATGGACCCGATAGCCTGCTTCGGCGGAGACGAGCGCCCAGGCGGCACCGATGCTGCCGGCGCCGCCGACGGCAATCGCTTGCGCAGACTGCGGCGACGTGGTCATGGTTGCCACCCGGCCGTCTCATCGACGGCCTGCGGAAGGACTGTGCGACCCGCGCCGCACGATAGACCGCTGGATCGGGGACCGGAACGCTGATGACAGATCTTCTCGACGGCAAGGTAGCCCTGATCACCGGCGGCGCCCGGGGCCTGGGCCGCGCCATCGCCGACCGGTTCGGCCAGGCGGGGGCGCGCGGCCTTGTTGCCGACATCGTGCCGTCCGCCGCGCCGCCCCCGGAGGGCTGGCAATTCGAAACCGCCGATGTCGCCGTTGAGGCGGAGGTCGCGCGCATCGTCGAGCGTACCGACACCCTGTTCGGCAGGTTGGATATCGTGGTCGCCAATGCGGGCGTCGCGCCCCGCTGGCAGGACACGGAGGCGGTCGATCTCGCGGACTGGGACCGGGCGCTGGCGGTCAACGTGCGTGGCGTCATGGCGACCATCAAGCATGCCGTGCCCCTGATGAAGCAACGCGGCGGCTCGATCCTGGCGATGGGGTCGACCAACGCGTGGATCGGCCACCCGAAGCAGGCCGCCTATACAGCGAGCAAGCATGCGGTGCTGGGCATCGTGCGCGCTGCCGCGCACGACATCGGCCGCTACGGCATCCGGGTCAACGCACTCTGTCCCGGCCCGGTGGCGACCGAGGCGCTGCTCGAGCGGATCCGCCAGCGGGCGCAAGCGGGCGGCGAGACCATGGACGAGACCCTGCGCAGCTACGGCGAGACGGCGCTCGGCCGCATGCCGACGGCCGAGGACGTCGCGGGCGCGGCCCTGTTTCTGGCCAGCGACCTGGCCTCGGGTGTGACCGGCCAGCTGCTCGCCGTCGACGCCGGCGGCACCCTCTGAGGCCTTCCGGCGGAACCGGGTCGGGACGGCTGCTTTGCCGGTGCGAAACCGCGCCGGGCTGCTAATGTGGG
Organism: Alphaproteobacteria bacterium; assembly: GCA_030066595.1. Classification (GTDB taxonomy): domain Bacteria; phylum Pseudomonadota; class Alphaproteobacteria; order JAJFFI01; family JAJFFI01; genus JASJBI01. Next base: position 50,305 of record JASJBI010000037.1, read on the forward strand.
CACGAGCGGCAACGGAGGAACGCAGGCAGTGCTGGATCTCACCGACAAGACCATCCTGGTCACCGGCGCGTCCAAGGGAATCGGCGCGGCGATCGTCGCGGAGCTGGGCCGACAGGGCGCACATGTGATCGCCCATTATGGCAGCGACCGCACCGGTGCCGAGGCGGCGACCGCGGCGATCTCCGACGACCGGAAGCATCTGGTCGCGGCCGACCTGGCGACCGAGGACGGCGCCAGAACGCTGTGGCGGGCGGCGATCGGCTGGCAGGGGCGCATCGACGTGCTGGTCAACAACGCCGCCATGATGGCCTTCGAAGGCGGCATCGACGACCCGGAGCCGGTCTGGGACAAGGTCTGGGCCGACACCATGCAGGTGAACGTCAAGGCGCCCGCGGACCTGCTGCGCGAGGCGGTGCGGCACTACCGGCAGGCGGGCGGCGGCACGATCATCACGGTATCGAGCTGGAACGCCCAGCGCGGCTCCACCAACCCGGTCACGATCGCCTATGCCGCCTCCAAGGCGGCGACCATGGCGTCGAGCAAGACCATCGCCCGCGCCTATGCCAAGGAGAACATCCTGGTCTACATCATCGCGCCGGGCGTGGTGCGCACGAGGCTCTCGGAAAGCTTCGCCGCCACGCAGGGCGGCGAGGACGCGGTCACGGCCGGCCTTGCCATGGGCGAATGGGTGCCGCCCGGCGACGTCGCCGGGCTGGTGGCGTTCCTGGCGACGGGCCGCTGCCGGCATCTCACCGGCGCCACGCTGGACGTGAACGGCGCCACCTATGTGCGATAGACCGGTCGCCGGTCATGGCTCCAGCACCGCCGCCCGCCGCTCGAGATAAAATGCGTACTGCCGCGGCAGCACCGCATGGGGATCGGCCAGGCCGAGCTCCAGCGCCGCGCGATAGAGCCAGTGGGGCTCGGCCATGAGCTGCCGGCCGAGGGCGATGAGGTCCGCCTTGCCCTCCGCGAGAATCGCCTCGGCCTGCTTGGGCTCGAGGATCGCGCCCACCGCCATGGTCGGCAGTTCGGCGCCGGCCCGCACCGCCGCCGCATAGGGCACTTGGTAACCGGGGCGGATCTTGGCGGTGGAAAAGGTCGCCGGGCCCGACATGCCGCCCGACGAGCAATCGACCAGGTCGACGCCGCGCTGCTTCAGCGCCCGGGCGAGCGCGACCGTATCCTCGATCACCAGGCCACCTTCGACGTTGTCGACCGCCGAGGCGCGATAGAAGACCGGCTTGTCCTCCGGCCAGACGGCGCGGACCGTCTCGGCCACCAGCAGCGCCAACCGCATGCGCTTCTCGCGGGTGCCGCCGAAGGCGTCGCTGCGCCGGTTCGAAACCGGCGAAAAGAAGGAATGGATCAGATAGCCATGGGCGCCGTGGATCTCGACGATGTCGAAGCCCGCGGCAAGGCAGCGCTTGGCCGCCTGGCCGAACGCCTCGATCAGCGCCTCGATCTCGGCGACCGAGAGTTCGCGGGGCACCGGGTAGCCCTCGCGCTCGGGCAGCGCGCTGGGACCGACCGTCTGCCAGGCGGCCTCGGCCCCGCTGGTCTCGGCGATCGGCTTGGCGCCGTCCCAGGGGCGGGCGGCGCTGCCGCGACGGCCCGAATGCCCGATCTGGATACCGGTGGCGGCGCCATGCGCGCGGTGTGTGTCGACGATGCGCTTGAACCCCGGGATCTGGGCGTCGTCCCAGATGCCGGTGCAGCCATAGGTGATGCGGCCGAGCCGGGTCACCGCGGTCGCCTCGACGAAGGCAAGGCCCAACCCGCCCGCGGCGAAGCGCGCATGATGGGCAAAGTGCCAGTCCTGCGCCGCCCCCTCGACCGCCAGATACTGGCACATGGGCGACATCACCGCCCGGTTGCGCAGGGTCAGGCCGCGCAGGGTCAGCGGAGAAAACAGCTTGGGCTCGCTCATGCCTGCCGCCCCCGGCGCGCGGGCCGCTCGGCGCTGCGGCGCGACACCCGGCTATCCGGCCGTGGCAACCCGATCCGGCCTGGCCGCCGGCCCCTCGGCCTCGAGCTCGTCCATGAGCGCGTCGAGCTCCTGCATAATCGCGACCAGCTTCTTGAGCCGCGCTTCACCCTCTTCGCCAAGCGCGGCAAAGGTGGTCAGCGGCGGCCGCACATCGCCCACCGGATAGCCCGCGGCCGCGGCCAGTGCCTTGGAGTAGCACTGGTGGCCGTAGGTCGGATGGCCCTCGTTGATGATGACCTGCATCTTGTCGATCTGCCGCTGGATCCGCTTGGCCGCCTCGAGCCGCCCCTCGACGATAAAGTCGCAGATGCGATAGGACGCGCGCGGGATGTAGTTGCCGTAAGGATTGACGTAGCCGACCGCCCCATAGAGATAGGATTCCACGATCCGCTCGCCGGCAAAGACGTTCATTACGCCGTCGGTCTCTTCCAGGATGTCGTAGATGCGGGCCATGTCCTGGCTCGCCTCCTTGATGTAACGCACCTGCTCGAAGGCCTTGGTGAGCCGCGCCACCAGCTTCGCCGACATGTCGACGTTCGAGGTGAACGGGTTGTTGTAGAGCATGATCGGGATCGAAACCCGCTCGCAGATCGCCTTGTAATAGTTGAAGATCTCGTCGTCGGTCGGCGTGTAGTAGTAGGGCGGCAGGATCATCAGCCCGTCGGCGCCGAGCTCCTCCGCCTCCACGCTGTAGCGCACCGCATGCGGCGTGTAGGCGTTCATGGTCCCGACCAGCACGTCCATGCGCCCTTGCAGGTGCCCGACCGTCGTCTCGACGAACGCGCGCCGCTCCTCGTCCGATATGGTCAGAAACTCGCCGGTCGTGCCCAGGATGATGATGCCCGGCACGCCCAGATCGATCTGCCAGTCGAGGAACCGTTTCCAGGCGGGCATGTCGATCGTTCCGCCATCTGCCGTGAACGGGGTGATGCTCACCGTGTAACTGCCGCGAAACTGCTTGGACATCGTCATATCTCCTGGCATGGCCGCTGCGCCCGTCGGGGCCGCGGCCGAGGCAGCTCAGCGCGTCGCGCCCCATCCGGACCGCGCCTGGGCGGAACGTCCCGATTGCACGGATCGCAGGCACCGGCTAATTGTATACATAGTGTCTACTGATCTCGCAAGACCGATGGGACGGACAGCCCGGCGATGGCAGACGCGATGCAGACCGAGGTGCTGATCATCGGCGGCGGGCTGGCCGGCTGCGCCACCGCCTACTACCTGGCCCGCGAGGGGGTCGAGGTCACGCTGATCGAGCGCTTCGACCTGAACACCCAGGCCTCGGGCTGCAACTCCGGCAGCCTGCACGCCCAGATCCCGCACGAGCCGTTTGTCGACCTGGGCGAGGACTGGGCCCGAACCTTCGCGCCGACCCTGCCGCTTATGCTCGAATCGATCCGCCTGTGGCGCGGACTCGAGTCCGAGCTCGCTTGCGATCTCGAGGTTTCGTTGCGTGGCGGGATCCTGGTCGCCGAGACCGAGGCGCAGATGCGCGGCGTCGAGCGCAAGGCGGCGCTGGAGCGCGCGCACGGGCTGGAGGTCGAGATCCTGTCCCGTGACGACCTGCGCCGGGTCGCGCCCTACGTCTCGGACCGCATGGTGGGCGGCGCCCTGTGCCCGGCCGAAGGCAAGGCCAATCCGCTCAAGGCCGCCCCGGCCTTCGCCGCGGCGGCCCGCCGCCAGGGGGCGCGCATCCTGTGCGGCCGGGCGCTCGCCAGCCTTGCCGCGGACGGAGACCACTACGTCGCCGAAACCAGCGGCGGCCCGATCCGGGCCCGGCGGGTGGTGAACTGCGGCGGCGCCGAGGCCGGTCCCATTTCCGCACTGCTCGGCCTGCCGCTGCCGATCGAAGGCCACCCCATCCAGGTCAACGTCACCGAACCGATGGCGCCCTTCGTCGAGCATCTGGTCTATTTCGCCGGCGAGAAGCTGACCTTGAAACAGGCGGGCAACGGCTCGCTCCTGATTGGCGGCGGCTGGCCCGCCCGATGGAGCGCTCGCGACGGGCGGGCGGTCGTGGATCCGGATTCGCTGCGGGCCAATCTGCGGGTGGCCCAGACCGTGGTCCCCGGCCTGGCATCGGTGCGGCTGATCCGGGTCTGGCCGGCGGTCGTCAACGGCACCGCCGACTGGAAGCCGATCCTGGGCGAGGCGCCCGGTCTGCCCGGCTTCTTCTTGAACATCTTTCCCTGGATGGGTTTCAGCGCCGGCCCGATCGCGGCGCGGATCACCGCCGAACTGGTCATGGGGCGAAAGCCGGGCTGGGACCTCGCACCGTTTTCGGCGCTCAGATACGCGGCGTAGCGCCGGCGGCGGATCCTCCCAGAGCTCTGGCAGACGCGCACTCGGCATCGGAGTATCCCTCGTCAGTGTCGCAGGATCTTGCCGACGAACTCGCGCGCGCGGTCGGTCTTCGGCGCCCCGAAGATCTGCTCGGGCGGTCCCTGCTCCACCACCAGCCCCTCGTCCATCATGACCACCTTGGTGGCGACCTCGCGAACGAACGCCATCTCGTGGCTGACGATCAGCATGGTCATGCCGTCCGCGGCCAGCCCGCGGATGGTGTCGAGCACCTCGTTGACCAGCTCCGGGTCGAGCGCCGAGGTGACCTCGTCGAGCAAGAGGATCTGCGGGCGCAGCGCCAGGGCCCGGGCGATCGCGACGCGCTGCTGTTGGCCGCCCGAGAGCTCGTCGGGATAGGCGTGATGCTTGTCCGCAAGCCCGACCTTGGAGAGCAGCCGTTCCGCCTCCGCCTCGACCTCCTTGCGCGGGCGGCCCTTGATCTTGACCGGCGCAATGGTGACGTTGCGCAGCACGCTCATGTTCTGGAACAGGTTGTACTGCTGGAACACGATTGCCATGCGCTCCCGGGCGGCGCGCACGCTGGCCGGCCGGCTGTAGTCGAGCGCCGCGCCGTCAATCAAGACTTCGCCACCGGTCGGCTTGTTCAGCCCCATCAGCACCCGGAGAACCGTCGACTTGCCGGAACCGGACGGCCCGATCAGCGCCGCGGTCTCGCCCTTGGCAAGGGTGAAGTTGACGCCCTTAAGGACTGTAAGCGGGCCGTAGGCGCTGCTTAGATCTTTGACTTGGAGATGATGCAAGGCGTTGCTCCAACCACCGGCCCCAGCGGCTCAGAGGATAAGACATCAGAAAATACAGGAAAGCGATGGTGCCGAACACGAGCAGGGCCGAGAACCCCTCGTTGTTGAGCTCCTTGCCCCGGAAGGTGAGCTCGAACACCCCGACCTGGGAGACCAGCGCGGTGTCCTTGATGAAGCTGATCGCGAAGGCGACCGCCGGCGGCAGGATGACCGGCCAGGACTGCGGCACGATGACGTTCATCAGGGTCTGCCAGCGGCTGAAGTTCATCGCCCGGGCCGCCTCGATCTGCTGGCGCGAGACCGACTCGAACCCGCCCCGGATGATGTCAGCGGTATAGGCGGTCGAATAGATGCAGATGGCGACCACGGCGATGGTGAACAGCGAGACCTCGGAAACGATGGAGCGGATGAAGAACAGCACCAGATAGATCACCACCAGGAACGGAATGCGCCGGAACACCTCGACATAACAGATCGCCAGGAACCGGATCGGCAAGGCCCACAGGCCCGGCGTCTGGCGCAGGAAGACGATGACGAAGGCGATCAGGAAGCCGAGCACGCAGCCGATCGCCGTCATGGCCAGGGTCGTGCCCATGGCCTCCAGAAGCAGCACGAGCTTCGGCAGCGTGAAGAAGCGCGGGATCTCGTTGGCCAGACGCTCGAGAATCAGAACACCTTTGCCTTAACGCGGAAGGCCCAGCGGCCGACCAGGGCCAGCGACAGGCTGGCGATGAAAGTCAGGATCACGTAGATGCCGGCGACCACCACGAACATCTCGATCCAGCGGTAGTTCTCCGTCGAGATGTTGATCGCCTGGCCGGTCAGCTCGTCGACGCCGATGATCGCGCCGATCGAGGTGCCCATGACCAGGATCACGATGAAGAAGTTGGCCAGCGCCGGATAGATCGTCTTGGCGATGTGCGGCACGACCACATAGCGGATCTGCTGCCAGCGCGACATGCCGAGCGTCTCCGCCGCCTCGACCTCGGTCGAGCGCACCGAGATATAGCCTGCGCGCATGATCTCCGTCAGATAGGCGCCGGCGTTGAGGGTGAGCCCGATCAGGGTGCAGGTGAAGCTGCTCCAGCGGATGCCCAGCTCCGGCAGGCCGAAATACAGAAAGTAGATCTGGATCAGCGCCGGGGTATTGGTGAAGAACACCACATAGGCGCCGGCGAGCCAGCGCAGGGGTCCGGTGCCGTAGGTCTTGAGCGCCGCGCCCAAGAGGCCGATCAGCGCGCCGCCCCAAAACGCCAGAATGCCGAGCTCGAAGGTGATGATCGCGCCCTTCAGCAGCTCCGGCAGCTCGGCGAAGGCGACGCCGAATTGAAAGGTGTAGTTCATCGCCGCAGGCGGATCGAACCCTCAGATATGCGAAGGGCGGGCCCGACGACGGGCCCGCCCCTCAGTCGGTTCACCTCAGAAGTATGGGTTCGGCTCGACCTTAACCAGCATTGGCGCGCCGTACCACTTTTCCCAGGATTCGTTGACGAAGTTGCTCTTATGCAGGTTGTACAGCACGATGTTCAGGGCGTCGCGCAGCGCATAGTTGCCCCGCTGCACGCCGATCCCGCACCAGCCGACGTCGATCGGCTTCGGCAGCACCTTCCATTTCACGTTCGGGTAGTTGTTGGTGTGCTTCATGAAGAAGTCGATGTTCTCGACGATGGCGTCGGCCCGACCCTGGGCCACCAGGCGAACCGTGTCGGCGATGGTGTCGACCAGCTCGACATTGGCCTTCGGAAGCTGCTTCTTCAGGTAGTCAACCGACCAGTTGCCGCGCATGTTGGCCAGCGTGTACTTGGAGTTGTCGAGCTCCTTCCAGTCCTTGATCGGGGTTTTCTCCGTGGTCAGGACCGCCATGACCTCGGTGTGCAGCGGGACGGTGTACTCGATCAACTTGGCGCGCGCGACCGAGCGCGTCAGCGCGCCCAGCGAGATATCGATCTGATCGGACACCAGGAACGGCACGCGTTGCGGCGTTTCCGTCGGCACCCATTCGACCTTCACGTCCAACGCCGCGGCGATCTTGTTGCCGACATCGATGTCGAAGCCCTCCCACTCGCCATTGGCGCCGCGCGAGCTGTTCGGCGGGAAGTTCGGATTGATGCCGATGCGGATCGTCCCGGCCTTGATGATGTCGTCGAGCGACCTCGCCTGGGCAATGGAAACCGTGAGGGTCGTCGCCAGCGCCGCCAGCAGCGCAAGGCAAGTGATGGCTGTTCGTCTCAGCATGCCGGAGTCTCCCTTGTCGGTGCGCCACGGTCGACGCGTGTTCTTGATTGATCCCGGAACCCGGCCGATTCCGCCTGGGAGCCGGCCGTCCCCATGACCGCGATACTGGCGCATGCCTTCGTCGAGGTCAACAGTACACTCCATGTCTACAAGATTTCGGAGCACGCAAGACCAAGCTCCCGCTACGTTTTTTCGTGCGGCGGTCCGTTCGGCCGGCTGTCGGGCAGGGGCGGCCCGGCCGGTCGGTCAGCTCTTGGTGGGCTTCGCGGTCCGGTCGGACTGCAGCAGCATGAGCGCCGCCGGCCGGTTCGACAGATCGCGCTTGAATTCCTCCACCAGGACCTGGGAGTCGGCGCGGCCCGCCTCCTCCGCCCGATCCGGGTCGCCCGCGGCGATCGCATCCACCATCTCGCGATGCGCGCCCAAGACCGTGTCCGGCAGGTTGTCGCCGAGATTGCGCGCGTAGAGCCGCAGAATCCGTTGGCCCTGGTCGAGCAGCCCGCGCATCCAGCCGGCGAGGAACGGATTGCCGCTCATCTCGGCGACGGTCGCATGGAAGTCGCGGTTGTGCAGGATCATCGAGCGCATGTCGCCGCGGCGCAACGCGGCTTCATGGTCTTGCACGATCCGGCGCAGCTCCTCGATCTTGGCCGGCGTCGCGTTGTCCGCGGCAAGTCGCGCGGTCAGCCGGTAGAGAAGCTGCATGGCATCGAAATAGGCCGGCAGCGCCGCCACGTCGAACTGTGCCACCATCGAGGTCCGGTTGCGCAGGTTCTGCACCAGACCCTCCGCCGAGAGCCGGATCAGCGCCTCGCGCACCGGCGAGCGCGACACGCCGAACTGCCGGCTCACCACGGTCTCGTCGAGTAACGTGCCGGGCTGCAGCTCGAGATCGAGGATCTGCGCCTTCAGGCTGTCATAGACATAGACCGCGCCCGTGCCCCGCTGGCGGCGCGGCGCCTTGGCCTTGGACTTGGCGCGTCCCGCGGTCGCTTTTCCTGCAGTCTTTGCCTTGTTCGGCATTTCTGCGCGCTTCCCCAACCCAGCCCCGACGTCAGCCGGCGCCTGCGCCGTTCTTGCGCCGATAGGCGCGCCAGGTCATCGCCCACTTCGCCGGGTCCTCGAGCGGCGCGCCGTTGATCTGATGGATCGGCTGGGCCTCCGGCGCCGCCTTCACCCGCGCCGCGTCATCATAGGCTTCCTCCACGATGCGCGCGATCACCGCGATCCAGTAGTCGAGATCGTCCTTCGAGTACATCTCGCCGGCCTCCGGCGTGAACGGCTCGGGCACCACCCAGGGCTCGTGCGACATCCAGAAGGGATCGACGCCGAAATCCGCCATGCGGTTGGCGACCTCGACCGTGCCGACGCCGGTGTCCTCCTTGAGCGGCCCCAGACCCCAACGCGTCATCTCCATCCGCCACGCCTTGACGTCCGGGTTGGAGCGCGCCAGCCCTTTGATCTGGGCCAGCTTCTTGTCCATGTAGTTGTTCGCCAGAACCGACAGGTCGGAGGCTTCGTTGATGCCGTCCGCGCCCATGCAGCGCGCCCAGGCATAGGCCTTGATGACCTGGGGCACGTTGCCCCAGAACTCGCGGACCTTACCCGTGCTGTGCGGCCGGTCGTCGTCCAGACGATAGACGCCGTCCTCCTCGACCACCACCGGCCCCGGCAGGAACGGCGCCAGCGCCTTGGAACAGCCATAGGCGCCGACCGCGGGACCGCCGCCACCCTTGGGCGCGCCGAAGGTCTTGTGCAGCATGTACATGCAGGCGTCGAAGCCCAGCTCGCGCGCCCTCAGCTTGCCCATGACGCCGTTGAAGTTGGCGTGGTCGTAGAAGCACACGCCGCCCACGTCGTGAACGATCCGGACCCAGTCCTTTATGTCCGGGTTGTAGATGCCCATGTCGTCCGGGTTGTTGATCAACAGCGCCGCGGTGCGGTCCGACACCGCCGCCTTGAGCGCCTCGGTCGAGGGATAACCGTTCTCCTCAAGCTGCAGGGTGATCACTTTGAACCCGGCCGCCGCCGCCGTCGCGGCGTTGCAGGGATGCGCCTGGATCGAGGTGATGATCTCGTCGCGCTGTTCGAGCTCGCCCCGCGCCTGGTGATAGGCGCGTGTGACGCAGCAGTGGGTGTAGGCCGCGTCGGCGCCGCCGCCGGCCTGGAAGACGAACTGGTCCATGCCGGAGAGCGCGCGCAGGATGAGATCGAACCCGTGCAGGAGCTCGAGCACGCCCTGCAGGGTCTCTTCCGGCTGGTAGGGGTGCACCTCGGCGAGCTCCGGCCGCATGGCGACCGCCTCGCTGACCCGGGCGTTGTACTTCATGGTGCAGGTGCCGAACAGGCTGATCCCCATCATGCCCAGCGTCTCCTGGGAGAGATGCAGGTAATGACGCTGCACCTCCGGCTCCGTGAGCTCGGGGAGCGCGGGCGCGTTGCGCCGGGCCATGCCTCTCGGAATCAGGCCGCGCGCCGGCCCCACCGCCTTACGCACGGCAGGATCGGCGGCGGGGAACACCTGGCCGCGCCGGCCCGGATGTCCCATCTGCATGACCAGCGGCTCGTCCCAGACCGCCGCGTGGAAGCGGCGCAGTTCGTTCTTGCCCGTCATTTGCCGACAACCTCCTTCACGGCGGCGACCAGACGATCGATGTCGTCGGTCGTGTGGGTTTCGGTGACGCAGTAGAGCGCGCTCTGGCCGAGCTCGGGGAACTCCTTGGAGATGTCCTTGCCGCCGAAGATGCCGCGCTTCTGGAGCGCCTTGTTGATCCGCGCCACGCGTTTGCCCGTGCGGTCGAAATTGACCACGAACTCCTTGAAGAAGCCCTCGCGGAACACCACCCGCACGCCTTTGATCCGGGCCAGCGCCCGGGCCGCGTAATGGGCCTGCTGCAGGATCAGCTCGCCGACCTCGCGGAACCCCTGCGGGCCCATGAGCGACATGTAGACGGCGTTGGCGATGGCCCAGAGATAGACCGAGTTGCCGGTCCAATCGCGGCCCTCCTCGCGCATGCCGTAGGAGGTCTGGTGCGCGCACGAGAGCGAGAAGCCGTATTCGCCCGGCCGGGCGGTGTCGGTGATGCTGACCAGGAAACCGTTGTACTGGTGCACATAGTCTTCTTCGTCGCGCGACGCCATATAGCCGCCCACGCCGCCGCCGCAGTGCATGTGCACGCCGAGCGGCTGGGTCGGGCCCACGGCGATGTCGGCGCCGTAGTCGGCCGGCGGCTTAAGCACGCCCAAGCTGATCGGATCGGCGCCGACGATGGTCTCGGCGCCATGGGCGCGGGCGATCTTGGCGATCTGCGCGCCGGCGGGCTCGATCTGGCCCAGATAGCCCGGCGACTCGAAGTAGACCGCCGCCGTCTCTGAAGAGATCTTGGCCTTGAGGTCGGCGAGGTCGATGCCGCCGGACTTCTTGTCATAGCCGACCGGCACCACCTCGATATGGCGGGCCATCTCCGCCGGCTCGCAATAGTTCCGGATCACGGACAGGCGCTCCGGATCGATCAGCCGGGGCAGCAGCACCTGGCGCCGCCCGGTGAGCCGCGCGGCCATCCGGATCGCGTGGCCGACGGCGCAGCCCCAGCTGTAGACCGGGAGCTGCACCACCTCCATGTTCAACAGCTCCCCCATCTGGCTGGCGTACTCGAACCAGGCCTGGTTGCGCCCGTGGTCCGATTGCGGCGAGCCCCAGACCGGGGTCAGGAACTCGGTCCGGCCGACGATCTCGTCGACCACCGCCGGCACGTGATGCTGCCAGCAGCCGGCGCCGAGGAAGTTCAGATACTGCTCGCAGGTGCCGTTGCGGGACAGCGTGCCGACCAGGTGGCGCTTCAGCTCCGCCTCGGACTTGAGCTGCCGGGGGAGCTTGAGCGGCTTCTTCAGCCGATGGTCGGCGGGAATCTGCTCGAACAGCTCCGCGATGCTCTTCGCCCCGATCTCCTGGAGCATCGCCTGCTTAATGTCGGGCAACGCGTTCGCCATCCAGGGATGCGCCGACGCCTGATTCGATTTCATGGATCCGGACCTCCCTCTCGCCCTGTGCGCGCGCCGCCACGGCGGGGGCGGCGCCAGCGCATTCTTGCATCGGCCACCGCCGCTTTCAATCACGTGTACACCATGTCGACTGAAGATCAGGCGGCGATCCGCATCATGACGGACCGGTTCGGGCCGGTCCGAACCCGCACATAGCCCTCGAGCTCCTCGTCGAGCGCCCGGTCGCCGGTGTCCACCAGCAGCCGACCGCCATCGAGGGACAGGAGCTTCTCCTGCGTCGCGACGATGACGATGTTGTCCCGGCCCACCGCGCGGATGACGCCGGGTCCGATCTGCTGGTTGCCGCGTCCGAAGACGAAGCCTTGGCCGCCGATGACCGTGACGACGATCCGCGCGGGCCGGCCGCGAACCGCTTTCGCGACCTCCCGATCGGTGAGATCCCGGCCGACCAGCCGGCCGTCCAACACCGCATCGACGCCGAGCAGGCTGCCGTCGAGTCCGAGAGCGGCGAGGATACGCTGGGTGGTGCTGCCGGGGCCGACCACATAGACAACGCCCGGCTGCATCTCCTCTGCGATCTCGCGGCAGACCGCATCGAGCGCCGCGTCCTCGGCGATTCCGCCGGCCTTCGCGTTCTGCACCAGATGGCGCTCGTACGGAACGCGGCCGTAGCCGTGCAGCCGCGCCGACAGCCGGCCTTCCCGCACCCCGTCCTCGTCGATGTCCATGACCTCGGCCTCGCGGGTGCGCACCTTGCCTTGCCTGTCGGACGCCACCATGGCGGCGAGCTGGCCCGCGGCCTCGGGGCTGGTCGCGAAGACCGCCGAGTGCATCTTGACACCGCTCGGAATGCCGAGCATCGGCACCGCATCGCCGAGCATGTCGACGATGTCGCAGGCGGTCCCGTCGCCGCCGGCGAAGACCACCAGGCCGACGCCCCGCGCCCGCAGCGCGCGCGCCGCCTCGCGGGTGTCGGCGGCGCTGGTGGCGTCCTCCGACGGGCCGTCGAGCAGGGTCGCCTCGATGCTGGCCTGGCGCGCGACATCCCCTCCCATAACGCCCCGAGGCGTGATCAGCTCGATCGCCGCGGCGGCCGGCTCGAGCCGACGCAGCGCGCGCAACGCCCGGGCCGGCGCCACCGGCTCCGCCCGCAGTTCGCGCGCCCGGCCCAGCACGTCCACGCCGTCCGTCCCCTTGAGGCCGACGCGGCCGCCCATCCCGGCGATGGGGTTCACGATCAGGCCGATCCTCTGGCGCGGTGCGGGCATGACACAGGTCGGATAATTGCGGCCGTCGGAAAAGGAGCCTAATTAACGGGCGCCGCGGCGGCAACGGCGGCCCGGCGCGAAGACAGACATGGGGAGCGCATGAGCCCGACTCCGTCCTATCCCGATCGCTGCAGCCTGGCGCCCGATCTGGAGATCAGCCGCATGGTCACCGGGCTGTGGCAGGTCGCCGACATGGAACGGAGCGGACAGCCGCTCGACCCGGACCGGGCGGCCGGCGCCATGGCCGCCTATGCCGAAGCCGGTTTCGACAGCTTCGACATGGCCGATCACTATGGCAGCGCCGAGGTCATCACCGGCCACTTTCTGGACCGCGTGCGCCGGGGCGAGGTGCGGACGCCGAGCGGCGCGCGCCCGACCGCCTTCACCAAGTGGTGTCCGGAGCCGGGCCCGATGACCGGCGACATCGTGCGTGCCGGCATCGGCCGCAGCCTCGAGCGCATGCGGACCGACCGCATCGACCTGCTGCAGCTCCACTGGTGGATGTTCGAGCATCCCGCCTATCTGGACGCGATGGGCGAACTGGCTAGCCTTCAGCAGGAGGGGCAGATCGGCCATCTCGGTGTTACCAATTTCGACACCGACCATCTGCGCGTGCTGACCGGTCACGGCCTGCGCATCGTCTCGAACCAGGTCAGTTTTTCGCTGCTCGACCGGCGCGCCGGCGAAGACATGACGGCTTTCTGCCGCGACAACGGCATCACGCTGCTCGCCTATGGCACGCTGGGCGGCGGCTTCCTGTCCGAGCGCTGGCTCGGCCGCCCGGAACCCCCGGCACCCGAGATCGGGGACTGGAGCAAGATGAAGTACAGACGCTTCATCGAGGCGATCGGCGGCTGGGACGCCTTACAGGCCATCCTCGGCGCGGCGCAAACGGTGGCGCGGAAGCACGACGTCTCGATCGCCAACGTGGCCACCCGCTGGGTGCTGGAGCAGCCGGCCGTGGCGGCGGTGATCGTGGGCGCACGGCTCGGCGAGCGCGAGCATCGGGCGGACAATCTGCGCGCCTTTTCCTTCGCCCTCGATACCGAGGACCGAAGCCTGATCAACGCAGCCTTGGCCCGATCGCGCCGCCTGCCCGGCGACTGCGGCGACGAGTACCGCAAGCCGCCCTATCTCACCGCCTCCGGGGATCTGAGCCACCACCTGACCCGGTTCCCGAGCGTCTATGCGGTACAGCCGGTGCCCGACCGGCCGTCGCGCGCCCGGGTCGACAGCGGCAGCGTTTGGGAGCCGGTCGCCGGCTTCAGCCGCGCGGTGCGCGTCGGCGACCGGGTGCTGGTGAGCGGCACGACCGCGACCCACGGCACCGGCGAAGTGGTCTGCCCCGGCGATGCGGTCGGCCAGACGGTCTACATCCTGGACAAGATCGCCGCCAGCCTGTCGGCCTTGGGCGCCAGCCTGGACGACATCGTGCGCACGCGGATCTATCTGCGCGACGCCGATCAATGGGAGGGCGTGTCCCGCGTGCACGGCCGCTATCTCGGCCATGTCCGCCCGGCCAATACGCTCCTCGAAGTCTCCCGCCTGGTCGGCGACTACGAGGTCGAGATCGAAGCGGAGGCCGTGGTCGCGCCCGAGGGGCGGCCGTAGCGAAGGGGATCAGCGGATATCAATCCCCGCGTTCTCCGCGCGCAAGGCCAACATTGTCACGGCTGCGGGATACACAGTCCATGCTTGCGTTCTTCAAGTCTGTGAGGGAAATGGTGGGCGCGGCTGGGATTGAACCAGCGACCCCTACGATGTCAACGTAGTGCTCTCCCGCTGAGCTACGCGCCCCGTCGGATCACCGGCGGTTATATCCCAAAGACGCCGATTTGCAAGCGACGGAACGCCGGCTCCGGGTCAGGCGGCGAGGATATCCCGTACCTGCTCGACCAGCTCGCGCAGATGAAAGGGCTTGGACAGGATGCGGCTCTCCTTGGGCGCCGTCTCCCGCGCCTGCAGCGCGACGGCGGCGAAACCGGTGATGAACATCACCCTGAGCTCCGGCCGCTCGAGGCAGGCCCGCCGGGCCAGCTCGACGCCGTCCAGACCGGGCATCACGATGTCCGCGATCAAGAGATCGAAGCCGCGCTCGCTGATCGCGGCGGCCGCCTCGATACCGTCCGACGCGGACTCGACCTCGTAGCCGGCCCGCTCCAAGGCACGCGCCAGGAAGCTGCGCATGGAGTCGTCGTCTTCGGCGATCAGAATGCGCGGCATGGGTCCCTTTCCGTCTGCCGCCGGCGGCGGCGCAATGCAGCGCAGGATAGCGCGGGAATTGACGACATCGGGCCGCCGGCGGACGCCGACGGGTCGGAGCGCATGCGCCGCGCGGCCCGCGTTCGGTGCCGCGAAGCATAGGCCCGAGCCCTTTAGTAAATGGTTAAGAAGCGCCTGCCTGTCCACTCCGGCCGCCGGTTTGCGGCAGCAGGTGACATCCTCGCCGGAATCCGTTAAAGGCATGTTCATGAAGGATTACGCCGACCTTCCGACGGTTCAGCCGGACGCCCAGGACGACTGGTCCGCCAACCTCTCCGGAGATCCCTGGCCCCCATACGAGGTCCTCGCGCCCGAGGCGCAGTGCTTGCCCCTGGTGTTTGCCTCGCCGCACAGCGGCAAGCACTACCCGCCGCCCTTCGTCGAGGCCTCGCGGCTCGACCCGACGGCGCTGCGCCGGTCCGAGGACGCCTTCGTGGACGAGCTCTTTGCGGCCGCGCCCGCACTCGGCGCGCCCCTGGTCAGCGCCCGCTTTCCGCGCGCCTATGTGGACCCGAACCGGGAGCCGTTCGAGCTCGATCCGGCCATGTTCGAGGACGCGCTGCCGGACTACGTCAACACCGCCTCGCCCCGCGTGGCCGGTGGCCTCGGCACGATCGCCCGGGTGGTCACCAACGGGACCGAGATCTACAAAGAGAAGCTGCGCTTTGGCGAGGCGCTCCGGCGGATCGAGACCCTGTACCGCCCCTATCATCGGGTGCTCGAGAAGCTGGTGGCGGCGACCCGGGAGCGGTTCGGGGCCTGCATCCTGATCGACTGTCACTCGATGCCGTCGATTGGCGGGCCGATGGATCAAGACCCGGGCGCGCCGCGGGTCGACTTCGTGCTCGGCGACCGCTATGGGCGAACCTGCGACCCTTCCGTCACCCGCCGGGCCGAAGAGGTCCTGGTTTCCCGGGGCTATCGCGTGGCGCGCAACACGCCCTATGCGGGGGGCTTCACCACCGGCCATTACGGCCAGCCGGATGCGGGCGTGCACGCCCTGCAGATCGAGGTCAATCGCGCGCTCTACATGGACGAGACCCGGATCACCCGCAGCACCGGCCTGCAGGCCCTGGCCCGGGAGATGCGGGTGCTGATCGAAGCCCTGGCCCGGCTCGACCCGGCGAGGCTCGCCCGGGCATGAGCAGCAAGGCGGCCGCGGCGGCGTCGGTGCGCACCGACATCGTGGTGCGCGACGCGGGCGAAGACGACGTGCCGGCGGTTCAGGAGATCTATGCCCATCATGTCGCGAACGGGCGGGGCTCGTTCGAGGAGACGCCGCCCGATCTGGCCGAGATGCAGCGCCGGCGCACGGCGATCCAGGAGCGGGGGCTGCCCTATTTGGTGGCCGAAATCGGCGGCGAGATGGCCGGTTTCGCCTATGCGGCCCCATACCGGACCCGGCCCGCCTACCGCAACACGGTCGAGGATTCGGTCTATGTCGAGCCCCGATTCCTGGGCCAGGGGGTGGGCCGCGCGCTACTCGGGGAGGTGATCGAGCGCAGCCGTGCCGCCGGCTACCGCCAGATGGTCTCGGTGATCGGAGACTCCGACAACCAGGCCTCGATCAGCCTGCATGAACGCCTGGGTTTCCGCCATGTCGGGGTGCTCACCTCGGTGGGGTGGAAGTTCGGCGGCTGGGTCGACACCGTGCTCATGCAGCGCGCCCTGGGCGACGGCGACGCCGCGCCGCCCGGGAAAAACAAAGCCAAATAGCCGAAAAAAATGGGCCGTGGAAAACCACGGCCCAAGTTTAGGGAGGAAACGCTCAAGAAGTGCGTTACGGCGTCCCCGCTGCCAAGAGCAACGGCTCATGCCGCGCTGCACAATATGCCCATCCGGCCTGGGCAAATCAAGTTCTTTCGGATTTGTCAGAATAATTGCTTAATTCCAAAGCCTTAACATAGAGCCGCGCGAGAGCGCCCGCCCAGCTGGCATTGTGCATCGCGGCATATTTTGCATGGCAGCAGAGGGTTGCGAAGCCTGCGGCGGGGACCCCGAACGGCCGCGGCCATGGCACGTGCCTTGCGTATCCCTTGGGCAAGGAGCTGCCGATGACCCTTGTCCGCACTGCCCTGTTCTCTTTCGCCGTGCTCGTCGGCCTGCCGCTGAGCGCCCCTCCCGCGCAGGCCGCGACCGTGGATGGCGGAAAAACAGCCAGCCATTCCAATGACTTGTGTGCCGGCGCCCTGCGCCAGGTGGAGAGCCGAAAGGGCCTGCCGCGGGGCCTGATGGCGGCCATCGCCACGGTGGAATCCGGGCGTTGGAATGACGCGCGCCAGGCAAGAATTGCCTGGCCCTGGACCGTGCAGGCCGAAGGCAAGGGGCGCTACTTCCCCGACAAGGCGGCTGCGATTCGGGCGGTCAAAGCCCTGCAGGACCGGGGCGTGACCAACATCGACGTGGGCTGCATGCAGGTCAACCTGCACTATCACGGCCACCACTTCGCCGATCTGGCCGCGGCCATGGATCCGGCGACCAACGCGGCCTATGCCGCGGAGTTCCTCGAAGCGCTCTACCGGGAGAAGGGCTCCTGGAGCCGCGCCGTGGCGCTCTATCACTCGCGGACCCGCGCCCTGAACCGGCCGTACAAGGCCAAGGTCTTCGCCGCCTGGCGGGAGCAGGTCCGCGCCGACCGGCCGGTCGCGCGTCCCGCTGCGGCCGGCACCCGGTCCCGCCTGAACCGGCGGGCCAAGCCCAAGCTCTGGCGCCTGGCCAATGCCAGAAAGGCGCAGGCCGCCCGGACGTCATCGCTTCCCGCCAAGCGGACCGCCAACCCGCTCCTGAAGCTCAAACGCGCGCCCAAGCCCGAGACCGCGCGGCCCGCCAAGCTGCGCCGCCTGCAGGCCCCGCGCTCGCCGCTCCGGGTCCGCGGGGCCAACCCGCCGCGGCGCTATCGACACAGCGCCAATCCGCTCCTCTCCGGCCGCCGGGCCCTCGGGCACACGCGGCTGCGGAGTGGGGGCGGGAAGGGTCATGGCAAGGAGCGCAGTTCGGCGACTGTGGCCAAACCCCCGACCCCATCCACGCCGCCTGTTCGCCATCGACCCCCTGGCCTATAATCCCGCCGCGCGGCGCCCGGGCGCGTCCGGGTCCGCTTTACGCCGCCACGGGCGTTGGAGAGGTGGGGATGGCCAAGTCCGACGAGTTCTACCGACCGATTTCCGGAAACGTCCTGCCGCGGTTTAGCGGGCCGTCCACGTTCATGCGCCTGCCCCAGATCGAGGATCCGGCCGGGCTGGACATCGCGCTCTTGGGCATCCCCTGGGACGGCGGCACCACCAACCGGGCCGGCGCCCGGCACGGGCCCCGCGAGATCCGGAACATGTCGACGCTGATGCGCAACGTGCATCATGTCAGCCGGATCTCGCCCTACACGCTCTGCCAGATCGCCGACGTGGGCGATGTGCCCGTCAACCCGATCGACGTCATGGACAGTCTGGGCCGCGTGGAGACGTTCGTGGCCAAGATCCACGCCGCGGGCGCACGGCCGCTGTTCGCCGGAGGCGACCATCTGTGCACGCTGCCGGTGATGCGCGCCATCGCCAAGGACCGGCCGGTGGGCATGGTCCATTTCGACGCCCACTCCGACACCTGGGACGCCTATTTCGCGCGCGGCTCCGATGCCGGCAGCAAGTACACCCATGGCACCCCGTTTCGCCGCGCCGTCGAGGAAGGGCTTCTGGACCCCAAGCGGACCATCCAGATCGGGCTGCGCGGCTCGATGTACAACGAGAAGGAGATGGCCTTCGCCGAAGAGGCCGGCATGCGGCTGGTCTATATCGAGGAGCTCTACGAGATCGGCGTCGCGGCGGTGATCGCCGAGGCCCGGCGGGTGGTCGGCGACGGCCCAACCTATGTCAGCTTCGACGTCGACGGGCTCGACCCGGTTTACGCGCCGGGCACGGGCACGCCCGAGATCGGCGGCTTCTCGACGCATGAGGCCCAGCAGATGATTCGCGGGTTGCAGGGGCTGGATCTCGTCGGCGGGGACGTGGTCGAGGTGGCCCCGCCCTTCGACCCCAGCGGCAACACGGCCCTGGTCGGCGCGACCATCATGTACGAGATCATGTGCGTCATGGCCGACGCAATCGCCCGGCGCGGCTCGAACGCGGGGCCGTCGTAACCGGAGCCGATTGCCGCGCATCCAACCGGCGGCGACAACGGCCGCGCCAGACTGCCTCGCCCATGGCCACGGACAGAATGGCGCGCCAAAACGAAGCAAGCTAGATTTCGGATCGGGAATGGCTGCGTTACAGGACAGCTCGAGGGATTCCGGCACGGCGGAGCCGCTGCGCGTCAGCCGCGACGGCGACGCCTGGGTGCTGTCCATCGTCGGGGCCCTGGACGTGTCGACCATCGGGCGGCTGGACGGCCGCATCCGCCGGCTCGATCCCGGCGAGGCGCGCGCGGTGCGGATCGACCTGAGCCAGGTCGACAGCCTCGACACCGCCGGCGCCTGGGTCGTCCAGCGCTTGACGCACCGGCTCGAGAGCGGCGGGCGCGCCGTGTCGATCGTCGGCGCCAAGCCGACCCAGGCAGCCCTGATCGAGCGGGTCGGACGCACCGAGGACCGGGAGACGGTCATCGCGCCGAAAAGCCACCCGCTGCTGGCCGTCGTCCAGCAGACCGGGGAACAGACCTTCGCCCGGATCAGCGACGCGAAAAAAATCACCGCCTTCTTCGGGCTGGTCGCGATCACGCTCGTCCGCTCGCTGGCGATGCCCTGGCGCATCCGCTACGTCTCGCTGGTGCATCACATGCAGCAGGCGGGCCTCAACGCGATCCCGATCACCACGCTCTTGTCGGTGTTGATCGGCGTCGTGCTCGCCTATCAGGGTGCCTTTCAGCTGCAGCGTTTCGGCGCCGAGATCTTCACCGTCAACCTGATCGGCATCTCGGTGCTGCGCGAGATCGGCGTGCTGATGACCTCGATCGTCATCGCCGGCCGATCGGGCAGCGCCTTCACGGCGCAGATCGGAACCATGAAGGTCAACCAGGAAGTCGACGCCATGATCACCATCGGACTCGACCCGGCCGAGGTGCTGGTCCTGCCGCGGGTGCTGGCGATGATGTTCACCCTGCCAATGCTGGTCTTCCTGGCCGACATCATGGGCCTGTTCGGCGGCGGCGTGATGTGCCTTCTGGTGCTGGACATCACGCCGACCCAATACCTCAACCAGCTGCACGGCGCGATCGGGCCCTGGACCTTCTGGGTCGGCATCATCAAGGCGCCGGTGTTCGCCTTCGTGATCGCCATGGTCGGCTGTTACGAGGGGATGCAGGTCTCGGGCAGCGCGGAAAGCGTCGGCAAGCTGACCACCAAATCGGTGGTCGAATCGATCTTCCTGGTGATCCTCCTGGACGCCATGTTCTCGGTCCTGTTCGCGAATCTGGGCATTTAGGACCTGTTGACAGTTGGGTTACGAGCTTTGGTATGGCCGAAATCGGTCGGCCTTTAGGAGCGAGGAGGAAGGACATG
This sequence comes from Alphaproteobacteria bacterium, assembly GCA_030066595.1. GTDB lineage: Bacteria > Pseudomonadota > Alphaproteobacteria > JAJFFI01 > JAJFFI01 > JASJBI01. Next base: position 70,648 of record JASJBI010000037.1, read on the forward strand.
CCGGGCATATTCGACGACGAGCGACGCAGAGGCCGGCCGATTTCGCCATATCCCTGGGGACGGGGCGGCTTCGGGCCAGGGCGGCGTCGAGACCAGCTCGTGATGCACCCAGCATCACCACGCTGGCCTCTCCTGGCCCTGGACCAAAGGCGCTCCCGCCAAAGCCGAAACCTAACTGCCAACAGGTCCTAGCGCATGGCCGAGGACTTCGTGATCCGCTGCAAGGACGTACGCACCCAGTTCGGGACCACGGTGATCCACGACAACCTGGATCTCGACGTGCAGCGGGGCGAGGTCCTGGGGGTGGTGGGCGCCTCCGGCGCCGGCAAGTCGGTGCTGCTGCGCACCATCATCGGGCTCAACAAACATGTCGCCGGAAACATCGAGATCCTGGGCCAGGACATGGACCGGCTCAGCGTCAAGGCGCGCAAGCATGTCCAGGAGCGTTGGGGCGTGCTGTTTCAGGACGGCGCCCTGTTCAGCTCGCTGACCGTGGCCCAGAACGTCCAGGTGCCCATGAAAGAACACACCAACATGCCGCAGGCGCTGATGAACGAGCTGGCCGGGGTCAAGATCGAGATGGTCGGGCTCAGCCGGGACGCCTGCGCCAAGTATCCCTCGGAGCTGTCGGGCGGCATGCGCAAGCGCGCCGGGCTGGCCCGCTCCCTGGCGCTCGACCCCGAGATTCTGTTTCTGGACGAGCCGACGGCGGGGCTCGACCCGATCTCGGCGGCGGCCTTCGACGAACTGATCCGCAGCCTTCAGCGGAGCCTGCAGCTTACCGTGTTCATGGTCACGCACGATCTGGACAGTCTCGCGGCAATTTGCGACCGTATCGCCTGCCTTGTGGACAAGCGCGTCAAGATCGGGACGATGCAGGAGCTGATGCAGGACCAGCATCCTTGGCTGCAGGCTTATTTTCATGGTCCCCGCGGCCGATCGGCGCGTAAGGCCGGCTAGCCCCGGCGCAAGCAGGAGAAGCAAGGCAGCCAAGCATGGAAACCCGAGCGAGTTACTTGCTGGTCGGCAGCTTTGTCCTGGCGGTCATGGCGGCGTCGGTGGTGTTCGTCATCTGGCTCACCGGCGCGGAGACGGAAAAGACGGTCCGCTACTACATGCGCTTCGAAGGCTCGGTGACCGGCCTGCAGATCGGCAGCCAGGTCCGCTTCCGCGGCATTCCGGTCGGCGAGGTCACCACCATGAAGATCGTCGAGGACGACACGGGGCCGGAGCCGGGAATCACCATCGAGGTCGCGGTCGACATCCGCGAGGACACGCCGATCCGGGAGAACACCCGTGCCGTGCTCGAGGTCCAGGGCATCACGGGCGTGTCCTTCGTGCAGCTCACCAGCGAACCCGGACCGAGCGAGAAAGTGGCGCCCTCCACGCGGGACAAGAAGGTCTACATCCTGACCAAACCGTCCTCGATCGAGCGGATCTTCAAGAATTTCCCCGAGCTGCTGGCCGAGCTGACCCTGCTCGCGACCCAAGGCCGGAAGCTGTTGAACGATGACAACCTGGGCAAGATCAGCCGCAGCCTCACCTATTTCGAGGATATCGCTGGAAACCTGTCGCGGGAATCGGACAACATCGGGGAGCTCATCGAGGAGGGCCGCGAGCTCGTGCGCACGGCAACCCCGGCTCTGGAGAGCATCGCCGGGGCCGGCGACAGCATCACGAATGCGGCGGACCAGATGGGGTCGGCGGCGCGCGCCATTCGCGGCGCGGCCCGGGAAATGGAGGTCATGATCAAGACCAATCAGCAGCCGATTGCGGACTTCATGGCGACGGGGCTCTACGACCTGTCGCAGTTCTTCGTCGAAGCGCGCCAATTGGTGGGCGACCTGACCCGCCTGTCCAAGAAGATGGAGTCGGATCCCGCGCGCTTCTTCTTCGGTGACCAGCACGAGGGGTACCGGGTGGCCCAATGACTCGCGCAAGTTCGGATATCACGAAGGCATGGCCCGCCGTTGCCGTCGCGCTGACCATCGGGGTCGTCGCCGGCTGCATTGCCCCCGGCCAGGCCCAGCCGCCCAATCTCTACGACCTTTCGCCGAAGAGCACCTTTTCCGCGGACCTGCCCAATGCGGACTGGCAGCTCGTGGTGGAAACGCCGGTCGCGGCGGCAGCCCTCAACACGCCCCGGATCGCCCTCAAGCGCGGCCCGGCGAAGGTCGACTATTACGACCGTGCCGCCTGGACCGATGTGGCGCCCCAGCTGGTCCAGACGCTGATCATCGAATCCTTCGAGAACACCAAGAAGATCGTCTCGGTCGGGCGCGAGGACGCCAACCTGCGCTCGGACTACCTGCTGAAGCCCGAGCTGCGCGAATTCCAGGCCGAGTACAAGGGTGGCGCCGCCCCAGTGGCCAACGTGCACATCAACGTCAAGCTGGTGAAGATGCCGCAGCGGACGATCATTGCCGGCGCCAACTTCCAGTACAAAGCGCAGGCGTCCGCGGACAGCATGAACGCCATCGTCGAGGCGTTCGACGACGCCCTGGGTAAGGTGCTGAAGAAGGTCGTCGAATGGGCCATGCGCGCGCCGGGCACCCCGCCGGGGCAGGCCAGAACCGCGCAGCGATAGGCCCGGCGCGAGGCGAGAAAGCTCAAGTCAGCTGCAAACCGACCACGCCCAGAATCACCAGCGCCAGCGACACCACCTTGACCGGCGGCATCGCCTCGCCGAACCAGAGGAGCGCGATGACCGCGATCAAGGCGGTCCCCAGGCCGGACCATATCGCGTAGGCGACGCTCAGATCGATGCGCCGCAAGGCCACCGTCAGGGCGGCAAAGCTGAGCCCGTAGAAGACGAAGATCAGGATCGAGGGCAGCAGCCTGGTAAACCCCTCGGCCAGTTTCATCGAGGTCGTGCCGGCCACCTCGAACAGGATCGCCACTGCAAGAAACACCCAACTCACACGACTCCTCCTTTTTCCTGGGTCCACAGCCTGATGCCAGCGCGTCCGGCGGTCACGCCTGTGCGGGGCGCTGGCCGCGTGCCTGCGCGCACGAGAAGCTACTTCACGTCGAGGCGGATCAGCTGGTAGACGAAGCGCCCCTCCACATCCTCGAGCTTGCGCAGCGCGGGCGTGGCGTCCAGGGGATAGATGATCCACAGGGGACCCCGCCCCCCGAAATCGCGGCCATCGAGCTTGAGATAGGCGCCGTTCCGCTTGTAGGCGAGGATCGCGCCGCTCCCGGTCAGCTCTTCGACGGACAGCTCCCGTTCATAGGCGTCGAGCGCCAGGGCCGTCACGGTCTGGCCGTCTGCGCCGACTTTGTCCAACAGCTTGGCCATCGGCACACCGGTGAAGCGCTGACGCCCGGGTCCGGTCTCGGCGAAGTCCGTGACGGTCGCCTCCTGTCCGCCGATCGCCTCCAGCATGGCCAGGTCGAACTCCGCCGCCTGGCCGACATTGGTGTGCGTGATCTTGCCGGTGATGGTAAGGACCACCATGCCCCGGGGCGCGGCGATCTCCGCCCGGGTGCCCGTCGCCCAGGCGACGACCAGCAAGAGCACGAGCGGTGTTATCCATCGCGGCGGCATGGCGCGCCTCCTTGCAGTCCATTCGGCGTCGGCACTTTAGGCAAACCGGCAAAGTGTGTCATGGTGCGCGCCGCGCCGCGGCGGCCGACACACCGCGCGTGCACTCAGGAGACCGGAGATGAGATTGACAAGAACAGGAATGCGGCTGGCGCTGAGCCTCGCCCTGGTGGCCGGCTGCCTGGCGGGACCCGCCGGGGCGGTGACCATCGACGAGTGGCTCACGCTCGACAGGCGCGAGCAGAGCATCTATGTCATCGCGGTGCTCGAGACCCGCTATGCGATGGCGACCCTGGACGGCCGCAAGGCGCCGGCCGACTTCAACGATTACCTGGCGTGCATCGACGACGTCGGCCTCGACCTGGTCCGCAACATGGTGACCAAGCTCGGTCAGGCCAATAAAGACGACAAGACCGTGCCGGTCGCCTCCTACACGCTGATCGCGCTGCGCGATCTGTGCAAGGACAAGAACTAGAAGAACAACTGATCGGCCGACCTGCCCGGCCGCGCCGCCAGGAATGCCGGTAACCTCAAACTATTTGCGGGTTCTTCGTATCTTTCCCCGAAGCCATCGAAATCGGCATCGACCCGCTATGGCCTCGAGAAGGAGCGAAACTCCGCGCATGGCCCGTCCTTGCGCGCGGCAATCCCGGTGTCCCTTGCCGCGCCCAAACCGCATCGGAATCGCGCCCATATGGTCGGAAAGTGCTCTCGCGGGATTTGGCGAGGCACGCGCCAGTCCGAGAGCGCTGATACAGGCACACGCCGCTCCCGGAAGAAACGACCCGGTTGCATATCGGCAAGGGCTGCATCATCCTCGTTGATCTTACGTGGGCAGAAAAAGAGGGGCCCAATTGCGACAAACCCTGGGAGCGCTTCTCCTGAAGCGCTCGGAGACCATCAATGCATGGATCCTCGGTCTGTTCATCGTTTTCGCGGCCGGCCTTGTCTCGCTTCTGTCGCTAAAGTTCCTGATCGTTCCCTATGCTTGGATTTGCCTGACTTGGTTGATCGTCTGTGTCGTCGCGGCGATGCGGACGAGGAGATCGGGCTGGCGCGCCCTGGCTATCAACATTGCCGCCGTCCTAGTCGTTCTCGGGGGGTTCGAGCTTGGCCTCTATCTCCTTGCCTCTCACAGGCTCGCGATGCGAAACGAGTTCACGCACGCAGAGGGCAGCCCGCTACGCCAGAGCGAGCAACACGACCTGTTGGGATATGCACCCACAAAAGGCCACCGGGTAGATTGGCGGAGATACTCAGGGAATCGTTTGATCTTCCACGTCTCGTATCAAATCAACGATTTGGGCCTACGGACCGTACCGTCCAGCAATCCGGATTCGACTGACTGCGTTCTTTTCTTTGGAGGCTCCTTTACATTCGGCGCCGGCGTCAATGATGAGGAAACCGCCGCCCACCTGTTCGGCGTCACCACCGGTCGACGCTTCCAGGTTCTCAACTTTGGTTTTTCCGGCTATGGCCCACACCAGATGCTCGCGATGCTGGAACGAGACGCGAGAGTGCAGAACCTTCGGTGTCGGCCAATCCACGTCATCTATCAGGGAATTCCGCAACACCCTCCGCGCGTGAGTGGTAAGTTTTATTGGGACAGGTTCGGACCGAAGTATCTTCTGACCGAGGACGGCGATCCTGTCTACCGGGGGCCGTTCCAAAGACGGAACTCGTTCCAGCTCTTCGTGCGGACTCAAGTCGAGAAATCGTTTCTCATGCGGCGCTTGCAGCAACGCGTCACAGTTGAAGATATAGCGCTGACGGTTGCGGTGGTGGACAAGGCGAGGAAGCTGGTCAAGCGTCGTTATCCAGGGTGTTCCTTTCACGTCATCTTCTGGGACGAAAGGGACAATCAAAATTCCGACGAACTGCTGGCCGGATTTCGGGCGCGGGGCCTGCGGGTCCATCGCGTCGGGGAGATCCTGCCCGGCTATGATGAGTCTCGCCGTAGATACCAGTTGGACCCTGACGACCTACATCCCAACCCGCTGGCGAACCGCCTCGTCGCGGACTACATCAGCCGAGTGATCGTCGAAGACTAAGGGCGCATTTCGGCGGGATTTGTTCCTCTCTCAAAGAATCGGCTTCGGGCTATCAGGCGTACCACCGATGGCCCGAGAACTCTGTCCGCATAGCGGGCACAAGCGGACCCGCCGCCAGACGTAACCTCGGTGATCGATGGATGGCGGATCAGACAGCAGGGTGAGGCGGTTGCACGCCCCTGCAACCCGCGCATGGCCCGTCCTTGCGCGCGGCAATCCCGGTGCCTCTTTGCGCGCGTTTCATTTCCGGTGACTCCGAGAAGCTGACGACGGCGCTCTTCATACTCGCAAGGCTGGCTTACCTATGTGCTGCACCCTGACAGATATCGGCCCCGCGGCCGCCGGCACAGCCAGCGCGCCTCCGAGCAGGAACCAGAAATACCGTTGATACGTCACCTCCATTCCGAGTGACGCACCCACGAACACAGCGATCATGCCGAGCATTCCCAGCTGCAACGTCCTGGTCGCCGGCCTCCCTCGCTCGAGACCGCAACAGAGACCCCGCAAGGCGACGATGAAAGCGCCGACGAAAACGGCTGCGCCGACAAGTCCGGTCTCGGTCAACAGCCACAACAGGGTGTTGTGGATGATGTAGGGGGTGTCACTGCCCCTATCGATTTCGGTCCAAAGGAAGGAACCGAGACCGGTGCCGAATAGTGGGCGATCCAGCCACATTTCGAGGGCTCTGAGCCCGACTGCAACTCGGTCCAGGCTGCTTACGTCTTCGGCGAAATGCGTTCGGTAAACGAAGTTGATAACAATCTGATCTGCAAGGGATTTATGGGGCGCAGACCCGGATAGCCCAAATGCCGAGAACCAGTCCAATGTGGCCGGCAGAAGATAGACGAGAGAAACCGTTAGAATCGTCGCCAAGGCGACAGCCAGAGCGAAGCGTCGAGCGGGAAGCGACTGCATGAGGAGCATGGCGGTCACCGCGATGGCAAGTCCGAACCACGCACTCCGCGAGAAGCTGAGAATGAGACCGCTGAGGATCAGCGTGGCAATCAACAGGTGGCACTTGCGCGATGTAAGCGTGCCCGCGGCCATAAACGGCATCTGCATGGCGGCTGCCGCTGCGAGCAAGAGGCCGAACGCGTTCGGATTGTCCATGAACCCGAAGTGCCGAAACGTGACCACGCCGGCGGGGAGATCGAGAATCCCAAGCATGCGGACGGTGAAATCGATGATCCCGTACGCACTGACCAAGGCCGCGCACCATAAAAACGCGCGGAGAAAGGGTTCGAGACCGCGTGCGTACGCATGTACGGCCAGCCAGCCTCCCAGGACGAAGTACCAAAGCAAGACGAACCAGCCGAGGTACTTGTTGAAGACAGCCCAGGGAAACCACATACCGGTGTGCAAACGTCCCACGAGCAAAGCCCCAGTCATCACCAGGGTCATGCCAGCCAGCCAGAACCATATACCCCTGATGCGCCAGGCTGGCAGCGGCGCCCAGGCCCGGCTCAGAAGAACAATGAGTGCGAGAGCGATCGAGACCAGATCCGCCAGGCTCACCCGTATCGGGTTGTTCCAGATCGAAAGCGTTAGGTGAAACTGAAGAGAGCATGCGAGGAGAACGAGCGCGAAACCGGCCCATTCGATTCGCAGCAAAGGCTCGCCGACCGTCGCGGCCGCCGACCTTACACGGGCCGGCGGAGCCGCGGGCTGGCCTGCGCCAAAATGATAACGAGCACGCTCTGTGCGCGAAGAAACTTCCTGGCCAGCCAAGTAACGAGCCCAACACTGTCGAACGAGGCGGTCCGGGACGCAGTTCGAACGCTCGCGTGCTCTTTGCCCAGGAGTCGGCGGTGGCTGACCACCTCAACTACAAGGACAGCGCCCAGGCAGATCGCCTGTTCACCCCCGTAGGACAGCAAACTAGCACTTTAGGACCGGATAGGCCATTAGGCATGCGCTCTGCGCATTTCTCCTTTTGCCTATTAGACGAAGCGCCGGTGGCTCGGAGGCTCCGTCCGCCTCGCGGGCGTAGTCGAGTTCACGGCCGAACGGGCGTCCGCTGCGCGATGTCTGGCGCATCGAACAGCAAGCTGAAGCGGTTGCACGCCCATGCAACCCGTGCATGGCCCGTCTTCGCGCGCGGCAGTCAGTTTTGATTTGCCTCCCGTTCGCCCTGGTCGCATCCTTGCGGACGGGGCGAACCTTGATCAGGGGGGCAGACCATGACCAAGCAGCGCGAGATTGGAATTCGCGAGCTCTATCAGCAAGATCCGGTGCGCGCCGACGAGCTCGTCTTCGGCCGCAGAGCGGGTCCGAACCGGCGCGGCTTTCTGCGCGGCGCCGGGCTTGCCGCCATGAGCGCGGCGGTCGGCGCGGCGATCCCGTTCCACCGCAACATGCCGGCGGGGTTGATCCCCGCGGCGCTCGCCGAAAGCAAGGACGACTTCAAGCTCGAGGGCAAGGACGGGCTTTCGGTCTTGAACGACCGGCCGGTCAATGCGGAGACGCCGGCGCATCTCTTGGACGACGCGATAACGCCGATCAGCCGGCATTTCGTGCGCAACAACGGACTGGTGCCGGACCGGGCGCGGTCGATGGAGGCCGGCGACTGGACGCTGACCATCGACGGCGAGGTGGCGACGCCGTTGACGCTCACGCTCGATGAGATCAAGAAGAAGTTCAAGCCGGTCACCCATCAACTTCAAATCGAATGCGGCGGCAACGGCCGCGCCGCCTTCAACCCGCCGGCCAAGGGCAACCAGTGGACGGTCGGCGCGATCGGCTGTTCCGAGTGGACCGGCGTGCCGATGCGCGATCTGTTCAAGGCGGCGGGCATCAAGGACAGCGCCGTCTACACGGGCTATTACGGCGAGGACGTGCACCTTTCGGGCAAGCCGGACAAGGTGGTGATCTCGCGCGGCGCGCCGATCGCCAAGATGATGGAGCCGCACACGCTGCTCGCCTATCAGATGAACGGCCAGGACATCCCCTTCTGGCACGGCTTCCCGGCCCGCATCGTGGCGCCCGGCTGGCCCGGCTCGGTCTCGGGCAAATGGGTCAAGCGCATCTGGATCCGCAAGGAGGTGCATGACGGGCCGAAGATGACCGGCACCTCCTATCGCGTGCCCTGGTTCCCGCCCGAGCCCGGCGAGAAGGTCGAAAAGAAGGACTGGCGGATCATCGAGTCGATGCCGGTGAAGTCGCTGATCACCTTCCCGGAGACCGGCACGACCGTGACCGGCAAGACCCTGGATGTGCGCGGCCATGCCTGGGCCGGCGACAACGCGGTCAAGCGCCTCGATTTGACCATGGATTTCGGCGCCAGCTGGGTCGAGGCCAAGCTCGAGAAACCGAAGAACCCTTATGCCTGGCAGCATTGGCAGGCCGAGCTGACGTTCCCGAGCAAGGGCTATTACGAGATCTGGGCGCGGGCGACCGACGACAAGGGGCGCATGCAGCCCTTTGCCGTCACCTGGAACGGCAAGGGCTACCTGAACAACTCCATGCACCGGGTCGCGGTGAAGGTCGTCGTCTGACGTGCGCATCCCGGTCCTGGTCCTGCTGCCGCTCCTGGCCCTGGGCAGTTGGGGCGCGCAGTCGCTGGTGGCGCGCTTGACCGGCGGCGCGGCGGCGGCGGAAGCGCTCGACTTGGCCGGTCTGCCGCCCGGGCCCGGCCGGGACGCGGTCTACTACACCTGCCGGGCCTGCCACTCCTCGCGGCAGTTCGTGCAGCAGCGGCTCAGCCGGGACGAGTGGGACGCGCTGCTCACCGAGATGGTGAAGAAGAACGGCATGGCCGAGCCGGAGCCCTGGGCGCGCACGCTCATGCTGGCCTATCTCACCACCCATTTCGGCCCGCCGGACGACGAGTACGGCGGCCTGCCGACGGCGCCCGGCCAGGAAGAGACCTTCGGCATCTGCGGGGCCTGCCATTCGATCCGCCTGGTCACGCAGCAGCGGCTGACCCGGGCCGACTGGGACGAGACCCTGGTCTGGATGGTCGAAGAACAGGAGATGGATCCGCTCGAGCCCGAGGATCGCAAGCTGATCCTGGACTACCTGGCGACCTACTACGGGCGGGACGTGCCGCGTTGAGAGGTCATGTGCGCGATCCGGCGCCGATCGCGGACCCGGATCCGATAGAGATACCAAAGCCGGGCCGCGATCTCGCGGGCCCGGACCGCGGCCTCGTAGGACAGGCGGTCGCGGGGCGTCCGCGGGGCGGCGCTGGCCTCGGCCGAGACCGGGAGCCGGCGAAAGACCGCGAGCGCCCGGCGCAGATGGTAGCCGTCGCTCACCACCAAGGCACGGGACCAGCCGCGCCGGCGCATGATCTCCGCCGTGTTGAGGACGTTCTCGAAGGTGTTCGCGGAGGCAGGCTCCAGCACGACCCGGTCTTCGGGCACGCCCGCCGCCAAGGCCAGATCGCGCATGATCTCTGCCTCCGCCGGCCGGCCGCCGGCGGCCCCGCCCGAGAGCACAAGCCACGCCCCGCGGCCGTCCCGAAACAGCCGGACCCCGTGCGCCAGACGCCGCGCCAGGGCCGGGCTCGGCCGACCGTCCGCGAGCACCCGGGTGCCCAGCACCACGATCACGTCATACGGCGGGGTCGCCATCCGGGCAGTATGGCACAGCAACACAAAGGGCGCCGCGCGCGGCGCCCCTTCGGGTCATTCCGCCTTGGGAGGAGGCTACTTCAGGCCCAGGCCCTGAAAGCGCTTGTTGAACTTGGCCACCTGCCCGCCCGAGTCGACCAGGCGGTGCTCGCCGGTCCAGGCCGGGTGGGTCTTGGGGTCGATCTCGAGCTTCAGCGTCTCGCCCGCAGCGCCCCAGGTGGACCGGGTCTTGAACTCGGACCCGTCGGTCATCACCACGGTGATCTCGTGATAGTCCGGATGGATGTCTTTCTTCATCGCTCTGCTCCGCCGCTCTGGCCGGGTATATAGCGCTGCCGGCCCCTGGGAGCAAGGGCCGCCAGGCCACTGTTTCAGAACACCAGCAAGGCCGCCGAACCGAGCAACAGCCCGCCCATCGCCCGGTCGAACCATCGTCTGGCCGCGGGCGGCCCCAGCCATCCGGCGATGACCGAGCCGGCAGAGGCCCACAAGGTTAGGCAGAGCACGAAGATGACGCCCAACGTTGCCGCCAGCGTGGCCAGGTTGGTGAGGCTCTGGGTCTCGCCCGAGATCGCGGCGGTGGCCGTGACCACAAGAACCCAGGCCTTGGGGTTGAGGAGCTGAAAGGCCGCCACGCCGAGCGCCGTGCTGGGCAGCCGGCCGACCCGTCCCGGCGTGTCATTGCCGTCCGCGCCGCCCTGCGCCTGCCGGATCAGCCCGGCGCCGAGCCACGCCAGGTAAAGCGCGCCCGCGACCGTGAGCGCAAGGCGCAGAGGGGGCACCGCGTTGAAGGCCGCGCCCGCGCCCAGCCAGATGAGGCCCAACAGAGCCAGGCTGCCGATGACCACGCCGGCCATCGCGGGGAACGCCCCCATGAAGCCGCCGCGCGTCGCGGCCGCCATGACGATGAAGTTGTTCGGCCCCGGCGTGATGGCGGCGACCGTGACGAAGCCGATGACCGCCAGGATCGGGTCCATCCCCCGTCACCCGCCCCGGCCGCCGAAGCGGCGGGGGTCGACCGTCCGCGTCTCGCCGCCGCACAGCGCCACCTGCGCCGGAGCCAGGGCGTCGCGGCCATGGGGTGCCATCCAGTCCGCGTCGGGTGCTGCGGCGACGATGCCGAAGGGGTTGTGGACACCGTCGTTCTGGTAGTAGCCCGCGCGGATGGCGGCGAGATCGACCGTCTCGGCGATGCCGCGCCAGGCGTACAGGTCCCGCGCATAGGCCCAGAGGGTCGGGTAGTCCACCAGACGCCGCCGCGTGCACCGGAAATGGCTGTGGTAGACGGCGTCGAACCGTACCAGCGTGGGGAACAGCCGCCAGTCCGTCTCGGTGATGATCGCGCCGAACAGGTAGCGATTCTCCACCAGGCGCCGCTCGAGCGCATCCAGCGTGGCGAAGACCTGGGCCACCGCCGAATCATAAGCGTCCTGCCGTTGGGCCAACCCCGCCCGGTAGACCGCGTCCGACAGCCCTTCGTGCAGCGTGGCGTTGAGGGCGTCGATCTCCCCCCGCAGGGGTTCGGGCACCAGGGTGAAGTCGAGGCTCCGGCGTGGACGCGGGACCGCGTCGAACACCCGCATGATCGCCGCCGACTCGTTGCTGACGACGCGCCGGTCCCGTCTGTCCCAGAGCACGGGGACGCTGGCGCGCCCGCTGTAGCCCGGATCGCTCAGGCGGTAGAGCTCGTGCAGATGGATGATCCGCATCTCCGTTCCCGGTACGCGCCAGGGCCGGCCGCCATTCGCGGGATAGCCCTCGACGCGCCGGCCGCCGGCGATCTGCAGCGGCACCGCGTCCGCGAGACCCTTGAGCGTTCGCAGGATCGTCGTGCGGTGCGACCAGGGGCAGCTCAGCGAGGCGATCAGGTGAAACCGGCCCGGATCCGAGACGATGGCGTCGACCACCTCCGCCCCCAGCGCCTTTCGATGAACGCTCAGCCGGCGCACGAAGGCACCCGCCTCGACCGTTGTGTCCTGCTCGGTCCAGCGTCCTTCCACCAGCATCCCCATGGGTCGCCCTCCGCAGAAACGAGTCCGGGCAAAGGCTAGCAGCAAAGAACCGACTTAATTGGTCTCGAATAAGCCTGTTTTGGTCTAATATTCAGACCATGAAGGATCTGCTGCTGAACGCGCTCAGGGCCTTTGCTGCGGTCTACGAGACCGGCGGCGTCCGCCCCGCCGCCCGCACCCTCGAGGTCACCCACTCAGCCATCAGCCGCCATCTGCGCGAGCTCGAGGCCTGGGTCGGGGTCGCCCTGGTCGAGAAGCGCGAGGGCGCGCGGGCGATCGCCTTCACGCCCCAAGGCGAAGCGCTCGGCCGCGCCGCGCTGGCCGGCCTGCGCGAGCTGGAAACCGCGGTCGCCGCGGTTCGCGAATCCAGGCGCGGCAATGCTGTGACGATCTCCACGACACCCTCTTTCGCGGCCCGCTGGCTGCTGCCCCGCCTGGCCGTCTTCGAGCAGGCCTATCCCTGGATCGAACTCTCGATCCTGGTGGACCAGACACTCGCCGATGCCGCCGATCTGGGGGCCGGTCTCGCGATCCGCATGGGGCGGGGCCCGTGGCCCGGGCTCGTCTGCGAGCCCTTCATGGACGATGCGCTCTACCCGGTCATGAGCCCCGCCTATTGGGAGCAGGCGAGCCGTCCCCACAAACCGGAGGATCTGGCCGGGCTGCGCCTTCTGCACGACCGGGACCCGAACGCGTCCTGGGCGGCGTGGCAGCGGCGTCACAAGGCGGCCAAGCTGAATGTCCGCGCGGGGCCCCGCTTTACCTCTTCCGATCTGGTCCTGCGCGCCGCCGCCCAGGGGCTGGGCGTCGCCCTGGCGCGCCACCGGCTGGCGGCCGAGGACGTCGCCTCGGGCACCTTGATGCGGCCCTGTGGCGAGCTGCACGTCCCGGTGCCGGACGCCTACTGGATCCTACGCGCGGAGACCGCGCCAGCCCGCGCCGCGGTCGCGGCGGTCATCGACTGGCTCAGATCCCAGGCCGCCTCCGCGTTGCCGCCGACGATCGTCGGCGAGACGTGACCGGCGGCGGCGATCGGAGGGCCGCCTTGTTGGCCCCCGGGCCCCCTGCTATATCCCGCACATGGTCGATACCCCCGAGTCCGCCGAGCTTCAGAGATCCGTCAAGTATCTCAAGCCCCTGGGCCGTTTTCTTAGGCCCTATGCGCGGCAGATCGCTCTCGCCTTCGTGGCCCTGGTGACGGCCGCGGGCACGGTGCTGGCCTTCGGCAGCGGGCTCCGCTGGCTGGTCGACGAAGGCTTCCGCAGTGGCAACGCGGCGCTCTTGGACGAGGCGCTGATGGGGCTGTTCGCGATCATCGCCGTCCTGGCGGCGGCCACCTATGCCCGCTCCTTTCTGGTGGCCTGGATCGGCGAGCGGGTCGCGGCCGATATCCGGCGCGCTGTCTACGACAATGTCATTGGCCTCGACGCTGGCTATTTCGAGACCACCCAGACCGGCGAGGTGACATCGCGGCTGACCGCCGACACCACGCTGGTACAGACCGTGATCGGCTCGTCCGCCTCGATGGCGCTCCGCAACCTGCTGATGTTGATCGGCGGCACCGCGATGATGGCGATCACCAGCCCCAAGCTCACCGGGCTGGTGCTGGTGGTGGTGCCGCTGGTGGTGGTGCCCCTGGTCGTGTTCGGACGCCGGGTGCGCAGGCTGTCGCGCGCCACCCAGGATCGCATCGGCGAGGTCGGCGCGCATGTGTCCGAGAGCCTGGACGCGGTCCGCACCGTGCAGGCCTTCGGCCACGAGGCGATCGACCGCAGCCGCTTCGGCGCCCAGGTCGAGACCGCCTTCGAAACCGCCGCCCGACGGATCCGGGCGCGCTCGGCCTTGACCGCCTCCGTCATCCTGCTGGTGTTCGCCGCCGTCGGCGTGATCCTGTGGATCGGCGGGCACGACATGCTGGCCGGCCGGATCACCGCGGGCGAGCTCTCGGCCTTTGTGTTCTACGCCGTGGTCGTGGCGGGCTCGGTCGGCGCGATCAGCGAGTTCCTGGGAGACCTGCAGCGCGCGGTGGGTGCGAGTGAACGGCTGGTCGAACTGCTGAATGTCCGCGCCACGATTACAGCACCCGCGAGCCCCGCCGCCCTGCCCGAGCCGGCGCGCGGCGCGGTCGCCTTCGAAGGCGTGACCTTCACCTACCCGTCCCGTCCGGACCGCCCCGCGCTCGACGACTTCTCCCTCTCCGCCGCGCCCGGCGAGTCCGTCGCCCTGGTCGGTCCCTCCGGCGCGGGCAAGACAACCGTGTTCCAGCTCCTGCTGCGGTTCTACGACCCGGAGGCGGGCACGGTACGGTTCGACGGGGTTGACGTACGCAGCGCCGACCCGGCCGCCGTGCGGGGACGGATCGGGCTGGTGCCCCAGGACCCGGTGATCTTTTCGGCGGACGCCTGGGAGAACATCGCCTATGGGCGCCCTGGGGCGTCCCAGGACCAGGTCCGGGCGGCGGCCGACGCGGCGGCGGCGACCGAATTCCTCGAGCGCCTGCCGGACGGCTTCGACAGCTTCCTCGGCGAGAAGGGCGTGCGGCTTTCGGGCGGGCAGCGCCAGCGCATCGCCATCGCCCGCGCGATCCTGCGCGACCCGGCCCTGCTGCTGCTGGACGAGGCGACCAGCGCGCTGGACGCAGAAAGCGAGAAGGTTGTGCAGAAGGCGCTGGAACGGCTGATGGCCGACCGGACCACGCTGATCATCGCCCACCGGCTGGCCACGGTGCTGGCCGCCGACCGCATCGTCGTGATGGACCATGGCCGCGTCGTCGCGACCGGGCGGCATGAGGACCTGATCGCGGAGGACGGCCTCTATGCGCGCTTGGCCGCGTTGCAGTTCGACACCGCGGGCGGCGCCGGCCCGTTGCAGCCGCCCGTCCGCGCGGGAGCGGTCCGATCGTAGAACCCACCGATATCCGAGGCTATCACGCCCATGTCTACTACGACCCGGCGAACCGAGCGCCGGCGGAAGTCCTGCGCGCAGCCGTCGCGGACCGCTTCCAGGTCGAGCTCGGTCGCTGGCATGACAGACCGGTCGGTCCACATCCTTGCGCCAGCTATCAGATCGCCTTTGCGACGGAGCTGTTCGAGACCCTGGTGCCGTGGCTGATGCTCAACCGCGGCGGGCTCACCATTCTGGTCCACCCGGAGACCGGCGACGATCTCGCGGACCATTCCGACCACGCCGTCTGGCTGGGCCCGAGCCTCACCTTGGATTTGAGCGTCTTGAGCTAAAGGCTTGCCAGACAGCGCGAGACTGCCTCGGCTGCCGAGAAGTCAGCACGGATCATGTCCGGATCCATCGGCGCCGGCTGCGAGGAGAGCTTGGCGATCACGACCCGCGCGGTGGGGTCGATCCAGAGCAGCTGACCATGAACGCCGATGCCGAAGAAAGCCCCGTGATGGTTGTTCGTGGCATACCACTGATTGCGGTAGCAGCCCCCCGGATAGCCGAACAGCTCGGCGAACGCATGGTCCCTCCAGGCCGCGTTGTTTCCGCCGAACCGGATATCCGCCAGCCAGTCCGGAGAGATCACTTGGCTGCCGTTGATGTGGCCATTGTCCAGCATCATCTGAGCGAAGCGCGCTAAGTCCCTTGCGGTGGCGCAAATGCCGCCGCTGGCGATCGCGCCGCCAAGCGCGTCCACGGTGATGTAGGCGCCGTGTTCGGCGCCGAGCCTGGACCAGACCCGGTCGCTGAGCAACTTGGCATAGCGCTGCCCCGAAGCCCGCTCGATGAGCCATGCCAGCACGTCCGTGTTGGCCGACGCGTATTGGAACCGAACGCCGTGCGGCCGAGCGTCCTTCTTGAGCGTGGAGAGGTAGTGGTGGGCGCCGGCCCGGGACAGGTCATTGCTGCCCCGCCAGCCGCTGGCCTGGTCGTAGCGCGTGATCTCGGCCTGCGGATCGCCATAGGCCTCCCTGAAGACGACGGACACCGTCATGTCGAGGAGATCGCGCACGGTCGCGTCGGCATACGCGCCCTGCGCCAGCTCCGGGACGTAGTCCGTGACCGAGGCCTCCGGTTTCAACTTCCTGCTGTCCACCAGTACGCCCACGAGCGCGCCGGTCAGCGACTTCGAAACCGACATCAGGAGATGCTTGGTATCTTCCCGCATGCCGTTGAAATAGCTCTCATGGGCGAGCTTGCCGTCCTTCAGGACGACAATGCCGTCGGTATGGGTCGCCTGCAGCAGCTCGGTCAGGCTGGCCGATCCGCCTGCCGGCGTCGCGACCCGCACGGGCGAGAGATCGACGGCGGCCGGCTCCAGCGGTATGGGCTGCCCGCAGCCGCGGCTGATCTCCGCCGTCGGCAGAAGCGCGCTCATGTTCTGGAAGGCCCAGCGATTGTGCGGGCCGATATCCCACGACTCGAGCCCGACCGGATTGCCCGGCGATGCGGACGGGCTGCCGGTCACGCCCTTCGCGACCGCCGTCCACGGCTGTTTCGCGTCCTCTCCCAAACGCTGAGCTCTCGCTGTTTCAGGAACGGCCCGATGCCATGATGACCCCTTCTGCCTTTCGGGCCAATGGCATGACGCGGGCCGTTCAGAGCACGCCGGACATGACCGTGACCGGCGCCTTGTCCGCCACCCTGGGCCGAGCCTCGATCAGCGCTGGTCGAACTTCAGCTCGATGCGACGATTCTTGCGCAAGGCCTCATCGTTCTCGCCCGGGTCGATCGGCTGGAACTGTCCGAACCCGGTCGCGGCCAGTCGGTTGGGCGGAATTCCTTGAGAAATCAGGAAGTTAACAACAGATATTGCCCGCCCGGCTGAAAGCTCCCAGTTCGACCGGAATTGCAGGTTGAAGATCGGCCGCTTGTCGGTGTGGCCGTCCACGCGCAGGATCCAGTCGATATCCTGGGGGATCTTGGTCGAGATATCCGTCAGCGTGGCGGCCAGCGTGGCCATCTGCTTTTTGCCTTCGTCGCCGAGATTGGCCGAGGCGGTCTCGAACAGGACCTCGGACTGAAAGACGAAGCGGTCGCCGACGATCTGGATGTCCGCGCGGGAGCCTAAGACCTCGCGCAGCCGGCCAAAGAACTCGGACCGGTACTGCTCGAGCTTCTTCACCTTGACCGCGAGCGCCACGTTGAGCCGCTGGGTGAGGTCCTCGATCTTCACCTGCTGGTCCTTGTTCTTCGCCTCCTGGGCGTCCAGAACCTCCTGCAGGGACGCCAACTGTTCGCGCAAGGCCGCAACCTGGCGGTTGAGCAGTTCCAGGGAACGGCGGGCCTTCTCCAGCTCGCTGCTCTTTCGCGTGACCTCCGCCGCCGACGCGTCCGCCCGCCGGCGCACGCTGTCACGATCGGTCTCGAGCGAAGCCACCGTCTCCGAGAGTTCCTTGCGTTCCCGCCGCAAGACCTCGGCGGCGCGGGCCAGCGCATCGCGCTCCGTCCGCAAGCTCTCCGCCGTGCCCGAGAGCTGGTCACGCTCCCGCTGCAGCGTGTCCGCCGTGCCCGCGAGCGTATCCCGCTCCCGCTCGAGCGCCGCCGCCTGCTCGGAGATTTTGTCCCGCTCGCGCTTGAGCGCGTCGGCCGCCGCGGCGAGCCGGTCCCGCTCCCGCAGCAGGGCGGCCGCCTCTTCCGACAGCCTGGCCTGTTCCTGTTCGAGCGTCGTCGTACGCTCGACCAGCGCATCCCGTTCGCCGCGCAGGCCCTCGGTCTCTTTCAGCAGCCGGTCGCGCAGCTCGCGCAAGGCTTCGGCATCGTCGGCCAGACGCAGCACTTCGTCGCGCAGCCGCTGCGCCTCCTGCTCCATGTCGCCGAGCGAAAGCTCGAGGCCGCGCACCTCCTCGCTGAGCCGATCCCGGGAGGACAGTGTCGCCTGCAGTTCGGCCGAGATCTCGTTCAAGGACCGGCGCAGGCTGTCGCTTTCGTCGCGCTCGAGGGAGAGCATCTCGCCGAGGCGCACGATTTCGCGCTGTAGCCGCTCCAGGGCTCGGTCGCGTCCCGACAGGGCGTCGGTCAGATAGAACTGCGCGACCACGAAGATCATCAGGGTGAAGATGATGATGATCAGCAGGGTCGCCAGCGCGTCGACGAAGCCGGGCCAGATATCGAGACCCCGCCGCAGACGATGTTGCGCGGCAGCCATAATCGTTAGTCGTTGCGCTGCTTCTCGGCCAATGCCGCGATGGTCTTGGCCAAGAGGCGGATCTCGCTGCTCATCTGCTCGGTCATGTTGCCGATCTTCTCGGTGAGCACGACCACATTCGAATCCGTTGTGGTGCGGCTCTCCTCTCCGCGAGAGATCGTACGTTGCAGGTCCTGCAAGCTTTCGGCCGTGTTTTCCAGCAAGGCTTCGATATAGGCCGGGATCGACTGATCGCCCTCGCTGATCACGCCGCCGCTGGGCAGGCGCGTCAGTCCCGCGAGCCAGTCTTCCAGATCGTTGTAGAAGCGGTTCTGCGCCTGCCCGGCCTGCAGGTCGAGAAAGCCCAGGATCAGCGAGCCGCCGAGTCCGAACAGGGACGAGCTGAAGGCCGTACCCATGCCGGCAAGCGGCGCCTCGAGGCCGCGCTTGAGATCGTCGAACACCGTGCTCAGATCGCCGCCGCCGACCGACAGCGTGCCGATCACCTCGGCCACGGCGCCGATCGTCTGAAGCAAGCCCCAGAACGTGCCCAGGAGACCGAGGAAGACCAAGAGGCCGATCATGTAGCGGGAGATATCCCGGGATTCCGCAAGGCGGGAACTGATGCCGTCGAGCAACGAGCGGGTCGCCACCGCAGAGAGCCGCAAGTCCCCCGAGCGCTCGCCCAGCATGGTCGCCATCGGCGCCAACAGCCTGGGCGGCTTGCGCTCCGCGGCCAAGCCGGCGCTGGCCCGAAAGCTCTCGATCCAGGCCACCTCGGGCCAGAGGATCACGATCTGACGAAGACTGTAGGCGATGCCGATGGCCAGGACGCCGGCGATGGTGCCGTTGAGCACCGCGTTCGCCATGAAGGCGTCTTGCAGCGGGGGGAAAATCAGCGAGAGTGCCAGGGCCACCGCCGCAAGGAACAGCAACATCCGGGTCAGATACCGGGTTGGGCGAGTAATTGCGGTTCCCTCCATAGTCGTTTCGGCTCCCTCGGCGTTCGTCTCGTGACGCCGTTTGCCCCACGGCTGTCAGCCTACTTCATGACGACGACATCCACGCGGTCGATGGGCTGTTCTTTGGTTTCGCTGCCGAGCGGCCGCACCATTGCCCGGGTTCCGCCAATTCCCTGCTGCGTCAGATAGAGCCGAACGGCAAGCGCACGCGATAGCGACAGACGCCGCGCCTCCCGCGCCGCGGTCCCTTCACCGGGCGCATAGCCCAGTAGTTCGACCCGCAGGTCCCGATCGCGTTTCATGCGCGCCGCCAGGGGCGCCAGCTTCTGCTCGGCATCCTGGGGCAACGCCGCGGAGTCCTTGGCGAACACCAAACGGACCGGCCGATCCGTTGCCGCCGAGGGTGGCGCCTTGGGCACGGCGGTCGCTGCGGCTGATTCGGTGGCTTGGCCGGACGGCGTCGCCGTGGCCGAGGTGTCGGACGTCGGCGCAGCTCCCGTGAGTGCCTTGGGCGGCCGCAGCACGATGCGCTCGCTCTCGGGCACCGGCTTCACCGGCCCCAGCGCATCGAGGGCCCCGAGATCCACCTCGACGCTGGGCTTGCCGGTCTCCCCTCGAACCGGCGTCGACGCCGACACGGCCCAGGCAAGCGCCAGCGCGGACAAGAGCATGGCCAAACCCGCGGACTTGGCAACCGCCGCCGCCAGGTCGAGGCGACCGGCAGTCAGGATGCGCATCCGCATGGGCGATCTCAGGGTCTGGTTAGGCGGCATCAATCCGAGCGTCTACCTCGGGCGCGGGACCACGGGCCAGGACGGCGGCGGCGCAGCGCCGCCCGAACAATACCCAAGCCCCAGAATCCGGACAACTGCTTTGCCTTGTCTCAAACGGCCAAGCTGCGGGGCCACGCGCGCTAGCTCTCGCGCGCGGCGGTGCGGAGGATCTTGTCGAACGCGGCATGCAGCGTCGGGTTCGCAGCCAGGATGTGCGGCGCACCCAGGCGGTAGGCGCGGCCGCCGATCTCGGTGACGAAGCCGCCTGATTCGCGGACCAGCAACACGCCGGCGGCGACGTCCCAGGGATTCAGACCGAACTCCCAGAAGCCGTCATAGCGGCCGGCCGCGACATAGGCGAGGTCGAGCGCCGCCGAGCCGTAACGCCGGACGCCCGCAACGAGAGGCATGACCGCGCCCAGCGTCTGGAGGAACCGGTCATGGTTGGGCAGGCCTTTGAAAGGAATGCCCGTGGCGAACAGCGATGCGGCCAGATCCGTGCGGCCCGAGACCCTGATTCGGCGGTCGTTGAGCCAGGCGCCGCGGCCTTTCTCGGCCCAGAACAGCTCGTCGCGCAGCGGCTCGTAGATGATCCCGGCTGCCAGCTCGCCGTCCTCCTCGAACGCGATCGAGATCGCGAAGTGCGGCAGGCCGTGCAGGAAGTTGGTGGTCCCGTCCAGCGGATCGACAATCCATCGCCGGCGCGCATCCGCCCCCTCCGCGCCGCCGCTTTCCTCGAGCAGCAAGGCATAGTCGGGCCGCGCCCGGCTGAGCTCGCGCTTTAGCACCTCCTCGGCGCGAAGATCGGCGGCCGAGACGAAATCGGCCGGACCCTTGCGCGAGACCTGAAGCTGCTCCACTTCGCCGAAGTCGCGCACCAAACCGCGCGCCGCCTTGCGCGCGGCACCTTCCATGACGTTGACGATGGCGGATTTCACGGCCATGGGGATCCTGTGCAGCCGGCCGAACGCGACGGAGCCCGGTCCACCGCCCTGCGGCCACTAAATGATTTGCCCGCTACTTCGCCCGCTCGGCGTAGCTGCCATCGGCGGTGTAGACGACGATCCTGGTGCCGGCCTCGATGTGCGGCGGCACCATGATGCGCTCGCCGTTCTCCAGCACCGCGGGCTTGTAGGACGAGGACGCCGTCTGCCCCTTGACCACCGCGTCCGCCTCGGCGACGGCCATGACCACGGTCTCGGGCAGGGCCACGCTGAGCGGCTCGCCCTCATAGCTCATCACCGTGACCATCATGCCGTCCTGCAGGAACGCCGCAGGGGCTCCGATCATGTCACGGTTCACGGTGATCTGCTCATAGCTCTCGGTGTCCATGAGCGTCACCTCGTCGCCGTCGGCGAACAGGAACTGGTACTCCTTCTCGTCGAGGCGCACCCGCTCGACCGTCTCCGAGGCGCGGAAACGCTCGTTCAGCTTGGTGCCGTCGCGGATGTCCTTGAGCTCCACCTGCATGAACGCGCCGCCCTTGCCCGGCTTGACATGCTGGATCTTCACGGCACGCCATAGGCGGCCCTGATGCTCGATCACGTTGCCAGGCCGGATGGCGTTGCCGTCGATCTTCATCGTCCCCGTCTACGCTTGATTTGGCCGTCCGCTCGCGCCCCTTTTCAGGCGCCGTTGATTGGGCTCCGATATGGCAGGTTCGGACGCGCCGGTCAATGCGCCGCCGCCATCAGCCGGTTGAAGGCGCGGACCGCGGCGGCCGGACCCTCGGCATGGTCCCACACCCCGGCCACCACGGCCAGGAAATCCGCGCCGGCCTCGATCAGCACGGGCGCGGTCTCGATGGTGATCCCGCCGATCGCCACGCAAGGCACGGTGGTCAGCGTGCTCCACCAGGTCAGGATCTCCGGCGCTGCGCGGGTCTTGGGGTCCTTCGTCCCGGTCGGGAAAAAGGCGCCGAAGGCCACGTAATCCGCCCCCTGCTCGGCCGCCTGCAGGGCGAGGTCGCGCGAGTCGTGGCAGGTCACGCCGACGATGGCGTCTCCGCCCACGATCCGCCGCGCCTCCGCATAGGGCGTGTCCTCCTGGCCGATATGCACGCCGTCCGCGCCGCAGTCGGCGGCGATGTCGGGCCGGTCGTTCACCAGGAAGGCCACGTCCCGCTCATGGCAGACCGGCCGCAGCGCTTCGCAGGCGGCACGAATTTCCCGGTCCTCGGCGTCCTTAAGTCGGAGCTGTAGGCAGGCCACGTCGCCCGCATCGAGCGCTTCGGCCAGCGTGTCGGCGAACCGGGCCGGGTCGAGCGCCGGCGGCGTCACCAGATAGAGACGACAGCGGCTCCGATCTTCCGTGGCGATCAGCCTTCGCCCAGATAGATCTTGACCACCGAGTCGAGCAGCGCCAGCGCCTCGTCCTTGGGCCGCTGGAAGCTGTTCCGGCCGATGATCGAGCCGGTGCCGCCGCCGTCGCGGATCTGACGGATCTCGTTCAGCACGCCCTCGGTGTCCTTGGCGGCGCCGCCCGAGAACACCACCAGCCGGCGGCCGTCGAAGGCGGACTGGACGACATGCCGGATGCGGGCCTCGAGCGTCGAGACGTCGATGCCCTGGGCCTCGTACACCTTGCGGGCCTCGGGCTGCTCGATATGCTCGGTGGGCGGCTTGACCTTGATGATGTGCGCGCCCAAGAGCGCCGCCATGTGGGCCGCATAGGCGATCACGTCGACCGCGGTCTCGCCCTCCTTGGACAGGTTGCCGCCGCGGGGATAGGACCAGACCACCACGGCCAGGCCCACGGACTTGGCCTCCTCGGCGAGCTCCCGGATCTCCTCGATCAGCTCGAAGGCCTCGTCCGAGCCCGGATAAATCGTAAAGCCGATGGCGGCACAGCCGAGGCGCAACGCGTCGCCGACGCTGCCGGTAAGCGCCTGGTCCTTGGTGGTGGCGTGGCTGTTCGAACTGTTCAGCTTGAGGATCGTCGGGATGGCGCCCGCAAAGCTGTCGGCGCCGGCCTCGAGCAGGCCCAAGGGGGCGGCGAAGGCCGAGAGCCCCGCGTCGATCGCGAGCTGGTAGTGGTAGTGCGGATCGTAGCCCGCCGGATTGGGCGCGAAGCTGCGCGCGGGGCCGTGCTCGAAGCCCTGGTCGACCGGCAGGATGACCAGCCGCCCGGTCCCGCCGAGCCGCCCCTGCATCAGGATCTGGGCCAGCTTCACCTTGGTGCCGGGACAGTCGCTCTCGTAGTTGGCGAGGATGTCCTTGACGTGTTTCGAGATCTCCATGGGGACGGGTGCTCGTGTCTTCTGTACGCCGATGATGTCTTGAGACGGGCGAGTGCATAGCCCAGCGCGCCCGGATTTGCAACGCCACGGCGGGGAATGGGCAGTTCTCTTCTGCCGGAAATCGGCACCGGCCCACTCCCCCACCCGGCCACCCACGAGCATACTGGCAACGGGTGGCCGGGTGGGGGAGCGGGCAGGCGCCGCGTCCGCGTCACGGACACAAAGCCCCCTATCCCGCCAGCCACTCCCGGCAGGCCTGGGCCGGGTCGGCCGCTTTCGCCAGGTCCAAGGCGTCGGGCGCCGCGCGGTGCAGTGTGGCGCCATACTGGCCCGCGATGTCCGCGAGTTTGGCCGCGACCCGGTCTGTCCCGTGGAAGCACACGCCAGCCACCCCTCGGCGCAGCGCGGCGAGCACCCAGCCGGCGTCGTCGGCGCAGTCGAGCACGGCATCGACCTCCGCCGTCGGATGGTCGGCACGCGCCGCGGCGACCAGGGAGAGGAAATAGCTCGCCCCCAGATAGGCGGCCGCGCCTGGCGGACTCCAAAGCGTAATCGGGCGGCCATGCGCGGCGGCGGCCGCCACGGCCGCGCGGGCCTGGGCGAGGTCGTGGACGATGATCGCTTTGGCGGCGTCACGCCGGGCTGTCATGGCAACCACCTTATCGAGGACGACTGCGCCGTCCTGGCCTCGGATATAAACGCGCCCGACTTGTCCGCGACAAGAGGCCGCAAGGCGCGTCCGCCGCTCTGGCCAAGCGGGCCTGAAACCGGCTCAAGCTCGCCCGCGGCGCCGACAACAACAGTGCCATGACCATCGAGGGCCACCAGTCGATGGGCATCGATCTGTCCCCCGGCGCATTCATGGACATCTGCCTGGCCGAGAAGGACCGCCGCCTGGCCCGGCACGATTCCTGCCTCATCAGGCCCAAGTTCATGCCCCGCCTGGTGCGCACCGCCCGGCCGTTTGTTGGGAAGGGTCGAGGAACAGGAGCCTATGGTTCGCAGGCCCTTGACGAGGGGTTCGTAGACCTGTCTGGCAGCGGACCTTCCGTCACTTCCTTGCCGAGCGCTAGATACAACCCCGTCGCGATATCCGAAGGCGGGTGCGACCAAAAGTATTTCCTGGACACGTCGTCGTACTAGAATGCGTTTTCGGGGCACGAGACTGCTGTTTCGCCGTCTCGTCAAAGCGGAGGCGGATGCCAGCCATCGCCCTGTCTTGGGTTCGCGGAACGGATAAGGATCTGATGAACAAGCCAAAGGATCAAGGGGAGACGCAACGCCGGGCGTTTTCGATCTCCCTAGGTGGGCAAGAGCAGATTTCCCTGCAAGACGCGGTGGCCTCGCTTAACGGCCAGCTTGAGCGGTACGGGGACGATCTCCGCATCTCGCTGGCGCCTTCCCTAAACGCGCAGGTGCCGACCCGAGCGCTGAAGGAGGCGGCGTCCTTCGACCGGCTGACGGATGCCCTGGAGTACCTACTCACCAAATGCGAAACAAAGACCGCATACCTGGAGGTCGGTCGGAACGATGACGCCCCAAACGAAATCTGCATTCAACCTTCCAGGGCCATCGTCGAGGGCCGGCCGGAGCGGCTTAACGCCGCAATCAACGCGTTCAAGTTTCTGAGTGTTCTGAGCACAACATTTGTCGGGTTCATGGGCGCGTTCATCGGATTCGGCGCGATCGTTGGAGACGTGGTCTCCAGATGGATTTCTGTCATTGCGCTGTTGTTCTTCGGCGTCTCGCTTGTCGCATCAGTATTATACGTGATGTACTACATACAGAAGCTCGAGTTCGCTTTCGAGCGTGCGGAATACCATCGTTGGGCGAAAAAAGGGCGATTGAGGGGTGTAGTCGCCATGGTCGCTTTTCTGTTTGGCGCGATCTCACTGGCGATTCTCATTATCTGGCATGTCGCATTTCCGGTCCCCGGGATGTCCGCGCCCGTGGCGGAGCCAAGTACCCTACCGGACCTGGCAAATGTAGCCCGGCCGTATTTCGGGAAGGGGTGAGACCAGGAACCAGACGGCGCGATTGCCCGGACCTCCCCGGCGCAGGCTCTTGCGGCCGTTTCCGCCCCTACGCGGCCTGATTCGGCGGCGAACGCGCCCGTCCCCGGCCCTCACGTCTTAGCGAATTGTCCACCATAACGCCGCAGACTGGGGCGCACGGACCCACGGCAAGGCCCATCGGGCACGGGGCGAGCAGATGGTGGCAGACGACAAGGCGATGACCCTGGCGCCGGAGCGCACCAGGATGGTCTGTGTTCTCCTCCTGGGCCTCGCCTTGGGCGCCCTCGTCTGGGCGCTGTCCGGTCCGATCACGGGCACGTCCGACGCGTTCGAGGCGCCGAACCACTACTACCGGATCGCGATGTTTGCCGCCGGCATCCTGGCCGCCCTGCCAGCGCCCCGCTACTGGTGGCTCGCGGTCGTCGCCATCTTCCTAGGTGAGCGGGCCTACACCTTCGCCGTGCTGGCCGAGGAATTTCAGCTCTGGCTCCTGGGCACGATCGTGATCAACTTTCTCGTTCTCACCTGGCTGCCCGCGGCCGCCGGCGCGCTGGGCACCTTTCTGGTCGCCAAGGCCGTACGGCGGCGAAAGCAGAGCGTCTCCTGAACCGCGAAAGGACATGGCCGGGGTTCATGAGTCACCGCGCATGAGCCGTACATGACCACTGTTATTCACTGGTTTCAGCAAGTTTTTCGAGTGCAGACTCGGGATCCCGAAAGATCATTGCTTCAATCTTAACAGCCTTTTTCTCGGAGATTGCCCCAGTCTGAAGCTGGAGTCGCACAACCCGATGCCCGAGCGCAGCGGCGCGGTGCCGGGTGGCATGGTTGCTGAAGTTCCAAAACTGGTTGATCGCAGAACCCACGGCAGCGACGATACCCAGGAGAATGATGACCTCCGGAGCCTTTACGAAAGTGCCCTCCGACGCTGGGGTGCCGGAGAACGTTGTCAGGGCGCCCGCAATCGCGACCGCTATCATGGTGAGCCACTGCGCTCTGGTATTCAGCCGAAGACGTTGCCAATGCCACGTCTCCGCTTCCTCGATTTTGTTGAGAACCGTTTTCTCGTTCATCAGGCGCCTCCATTTCACGGGCGCGTGTGAATGAACCTTTCGCGACCGCCGATGCAGCAGCCGTCGCCGACCCGAGCATAGGACCCCAGGCGATCACCTGGCTATGAGATTCCCCACAGCGTGCAACAGTGTTGTGGCGTCACGCCCAAAAAAGAAAATCGAACCCAGTGACGGCGATCACTGCGCCGCGGCCGCTGAGCCTTTAGTCTCGCCCACAATCGGGAGAGATAGGATGACTGACGCAAACGAAATGGTGTTGAAGGTTACGGAAATC
>JASJBI010000033.1 GCA_030066595.1 Alphaproteobacteria bacterium
TCTTGCGCACGGTGAAATGGGTGATGCAGCGGAAGGTTTGGCTGTAGACCGGCGTGGTCTGGGTCACATAGGTCGTCGTGGTGCCAGAGAAAGTGCCAAGGCTGCCGTCCGCACCGGTCACGGTGCCATAGGTGTCCTGGGTGACCGGGTAGCTGATCGGATAGCCGCCGCCGGTCACCGTGCGGCTGCGCCGGTACGTGAGAACACGGTCGCCGTCGGGCGTCACGTAGAAGCTGTCCGGCGGACCCCAGGCCGCGACCAGCTGGCTCTCCCCGCTGCCGATCCAGCTGTTTAGGATCTGCTCGTAGCCGGCCGTGGTCGCGCAGCCCGCCACCAAGGCCAGCGCCAGGACCGGCGCCAGGGTCCGCGCGCGCGTCTGCAAGGCTGTTTGCCGACGGCCCATCGACAATACTCTCTATGGTTAATGAGAATGATATTTTATACTATTTATGAGGGAAGAACAATCCTGGACCGCGACGGCCGCCCGCGCCGCTCAGTCTGACGCGGGCGCTTTGTCGCGGGCTCGGTCGAGATGGGCGCGGAGCGCCTGCAGGAAGGGCAGGGTGCGGGCGAACTCTTCCCGTGGAAAGGCCGCATCGACCTCGGCCAGGAGCGGGCCCAGCGCCGCAACGCACTGCTCGCGGACCTGCCGGCCGGCCGGCGTGATCTCGACCAACTTGCCGCGGCCGTCGCGCGGATCGGGCCGAACCGTGACCAGCCCGCGCGCCTCGAGCCGCTGGATGGTGTTGGTCATGGCCCCCTTGGTCACCTGAAAGGCGCGGGCGAGCTCGGCCGGGCTGCGCGTCCCGCCCAAGCGGACGAAATGGTTCAGCACCGAGAAGTGCGAGACCTTGAGCCCGTCCGGCAGCACCCGCTCGAAGCGGGTCCGGGCCAGCTGTTCGATGATTCCGATCTCGTTGAACACAACGAAGGGCAGGGGATCGGTTTTCGGGTTCGCCATCAGCCTTCTTTCAGTCGGGTCTCCAGCGGCCAGCGCGGGCTCGGCGCCACCTCGGGACCGTAGCCCAGACGCCCGAGCATTTGCACCGTGCGCCCGCCTTCGGCGCCGAGCATGGCGTGGAGTTCTTGGTAGAGGGGCGCCATCTCCGGGTACTCCTGCAGCGCCTGGCTGACCGGATGGACGCCGAGGCCGAGCTCGGTGGCCTTGAGATTGAGCCGCAGCCAGGCCGCCCCGGCGGCCAGTTGGTCGTGACGGCTGTTGCCGTCGCTTATGAGCCAGATATAGGCCATGCCGGTGCCCAGGATCTCCCGGTACATGTCGAGGCCCTGGGCGTAGGCTTGCGAGCCGGGATCGGCCAGCGTCTCGCGGGTCAAGAGCCCGAGCAGCTGCATGGCTTCGGGAAAGGCGCCGCCGATGTCGATGCCGTCCGGATTGGCCTCGATCTCCGCCTTGCCCAGGCGCATCAGGCGGACGCTCTCCAGATAGGTGCGCGGCGTTTCCGTCTCGATCACGAAGGCGCGCCAGGTCAGATCCCTGAGAGCGGCCACCCGGCCCGGCGCGTTGCTGGCGCCGGTCTCGAGCGGGCCCCGCGCCGCCGCGCCGAGCGCCGCCAGCACGCCCGCGGGCACGGGCTTGGCCGTGTCGAAGGGCTCCTTGTTGGAGCGGCGGTCGAGGACTTGGCGGAACAGCGGGTCGGCGTTCATGCCCGGCGCCTTGCGCAGGCGGACCTGCGCGACCGGCCGGCCGTCGATGTGGCTTTCCGGCGCGCCTTCGGGGAAGGGGCTGATCTCGGCCCGATAGCCGTCCTCGGCCGCGGCCATCCTCAAGAGCTCCAGGAAACAGCCCAGCCCGATCACGATCTGGCGGTTGAACGGATCCGTCTCGGGCAGGAGCCGGTCCGGGTCGCAGTGTAGGGTGAGCGCCCCGTCGCTCCCCAGATCGACCATCCAGGGCTGGCGGTTGTGCGGGTTGGGCGCCAGGATCGCATAGGACAGCGCCCGAAGCCGCGGGTCGCCATAGCCGCTGCCGGCCGCGGCCCAAGGGGCGAGGGCGCGGGACGGATCCCGCGTCCAGGCGAAGGCGCCGGCGCCCGCGGCCAGGACCACGGCGGACGAGCCGGCGATGCGCAGGAACGCGCGGCGATCGATGGGCATCGCTCCCTCCCTCGATAAAGTTTAACGTTCAACTATTATAGTTCGACGTTAAACGACTTTCAAGCGCAATTCGGCAAACCGGAAGAACCACATCTCCGGCCGTCTCTGGCGGCGCAATTTTTGGCGTGCGCGCCGGGAAAACCCCTTGAATCCCGGGGCTCTCACCCCACATGTCAGAAGTCCCAGGCGCCGCCGAGCGGGCCTGGGGCGATTTCAAATCAGGGTCCGACCAAGCGGTGGGCCCGCCTGACATCCACATGTTGCTTAGAAGGAGGATATGTGGCGATGACGACTTTCGACCTTTCTCCCCTATTTCGGTCCACCATCGGCTTCGATCGCCTTGGCCAGCTGCTCGAGTCGGCCACGCGCGTCGACGAGCAGGCCATGTCCTACCCGCCCTACAACATCGAGGCGGTGGACAAGGACACCTATCGGATCGTGATGGCCATCGCCGGCTTCGGCGAGGCCGACATCGAGATCACGGCCGAGGACAACACGCTGAGCGTGAAGGGCAAGACGCAGCCCGCCGAAGAGGGCGTGCGCTACCTCTATCGCGGGATCGCCGGCCGGGCCTTCGAGCGGCGCTTTCAGCTCGCCGAGTTCATCGAGGTGAAGGCCGCGAAGCTCGAGAACGGCCTGTTGACCATCGAGCTCGTGCGCGAGGTGCCCGAGGCCCTGAAGCCGCGGACCATCCAGATCGAGACCGGTGCCCGCAAGGGCAAGGTCATCGAGGGCAGCAAGGCTGCCTAACCAAAGTCCTCTAAATTTCCTCTCCAATCTCGGGGCCGGCCGCCAAACAGGCGACCGGCCTTTTTTTTCGCATGCTTCTTGCCTCGCAACCGATCCGGGCTCAGGCCGCGGCCAGGCGCTCGAACCCGGCCGCGAGATCGGCGATCAGATCCTCCGGGTCCTCGAGCCCGACATGGAAGCGCAGCGTCGGGCTCGCTTCCGTCCATTCGGTCGCGGTCCGCCCCTTGGGCGGCTCGAAGGGCAGCACCAGGCTCTCGTAGCCGCCCCAGCTCGAGCCCAGACCGAACAGCGCGAGGCCGTCCAGGAAGGCGGCGATCGCGTCCGGCTCGTAGCTTTGGTCGAGCACGATGCCCATCAGCCCCGACGCGCCGGTGAAATCCCGGCGCCAGAGCGCGTGGCCCGGATCCTCGGGCAGCGGCGGATACATGACCCGGGCGACCCGCGGCTGGTCCTGCAGCCAGCGGGCGACCGCCAGCGCGTTGGCCTGGATCTGTTTGAGGCGAACCGCCAGAGTGCGCAGGCCGCGCAGACCGAGATAGGTTTCTTCCGCGCCCGGGCAGTTGCCGACCGCCTCGGCCGCCCGCTTGACCGCCAGGAAGTCCTCCTCGGAACGGACGGTCACCACGCCCAGCATGGCGTCCGAATGGCCCACGATGTACTTGGTGGCGGCCTCGACGATCACGTCGACGCCACGCTCGAAGGCCGGGAATCCGAGCGCCGTGGCCCAGGTGTTGTCCAGCACCACCCGGACCGGTCCCGAAGGGCCCGGATGCGCCGCCGCGGCCGCAGCGATGGCCGGCATGTCCTGCACCTCGAAGGTGTGGGAGCCCGGCGACTCGCAATAGATCACTCTGGTCTCGGGCCGCAGCAGGTCCACGATCCCGGCCCCGATCGTGGGGTCGTAATAGGTCACCTCGACGCCGAACCGGGACAGCATCTTGGAGCAGAATACGCGGGACGGGCCATAGACGGAATCGCTCACCAGAACGTGATCGCCGGCGCTGAGGAAGGCCAACAGCGGCGCCGTCACCGCCGCCAGCCCCGAACTCATGGCGATGCTGCGATGACCGCCGTTGAGTTCGGCCATCGCCTCCTCGAAGGCCATCGTCGTGGGCGTGCCGGCCCGGCCGTAGGAGACCATCTCGTAGCGATGACGCCGCGACCGCTGATAGGCCTCGTGGGTCGGGAAGATGACCGTCGAGCCTCGGTAGACGGCCGGATTAACCAAACCATGCTGCTGCTCGGGGTGGCTGCCCGCATGGGCGATACGCGTGTCTCTTTTCATGGCGGTCCCGCATTCACAATATCGGCCGGCGCGCAGAGATCCTGGCATTGCGCCGGAGGGCCGCCAGCTTGTCACAAGCGACCGTTCCTGTCGCGTTCGCGAAGCGCAGCGGCGGCTCGTGCCCGCGGTTTGCAGAGGCGGCTTGAGTTTGGAATGCGGCTGGTGTTAGCTATGGCAACTGCAGCGCGCGAGCGTTGATCATCAGTGCCGGCGGGGGGGCACTGCCTCCCTGCGTGGCACCTTAAAAGCCACAACGTAATAACTTTGTCATGCAGGGAGCGATGTAATGAAAGGTCTGAA
The DNA here is from genome assembly GCA_030066595.1 of Alphaproteobacteria bacterium. Taxonomy (GTDB): domain Bacteria; phylum Pseudomonadota; class Alphaproteobacteria; order JAJFFI01; family JAJFFI01; genus JASJBI01. The sequence goes on from JASJBI010000033.1 coordinate 4,451, forward strand.
GATTGTCACCGTAGGCGCGGTGCTCGCTTTCGCGGCGAGCGGCGCAGCCAACGCAGCCACGCTGGACGACGTGAAACGCAAGGGATTTGTCCAGTGTGGCGTGAGCCAGGGGCTGCCCGGCTTCTCGAACCCGGACGAAAAGGGCAACTGGGCCGGCATCGACGTGGATGTCTGCCGCGGCATGGCGGCCGCCATCTTCGGCGACGCCAAGAAGGTGAAATACACCCCGCTGTCGGCCAAGGAGCGGTTCACGGCACTACAGTCGGGCGAGGTCGATGTTCTGCCCCGCAACACCACATGGACGCTGGTGCGGGACACGGCCCTGGGCCTCGATTTCACGACCATCAACTTCTACGACGGGCAGGGCTTCATGGTCCGCAAGGCCCTGGGCGTGAAGGCGGCGACCGAGCTGGACGGCGCGTCGGTCTGTGTCCAGATCGGCACCACGACCGAGCTGAACCTGTCCGACTTCTTCCGGGCCAACAACATCTCCTTCAAGCCGGTCGTCTTCGAGAAGGCGGACGAGGTGGTCGCGGCCTATGACGCGGGCCGCTGCGACGTCTACACGACGGACCGTTCCGGCTTGGCGGCGCAACGGACCAAGATGAAGAACCCGGACGAGCACCTGGTGCTACCGGAAGTCATCTCCAAGGAGCCGCTCGGACCCGTGGTTCGCCATGGCGACAACAATTGGGGCGACATTGTTCGTTGGACGCTCTACGCGATGCTCGAGGCCGAAGAGCTCGGCGTCGATTCCAAGAATGTCGACAAGATGAAGGACTCCAAGAACCCCAACATCCGCAGGCTGTTGGGCGTCGAGGGCGAGATGGGCAAGAATCTCGGCCTGCCGAACGACTGGGCCTTCAACATCGTCAAGCAGGTCGGCAACTACGGCGAGAGCTACGAGAGGAACGTCGGCCCGAACACGCCGATCGCTCTGGCGCGTGGGGTGAACAAGCTGTGGAAAGACGGCGGCCTCATGTACCCGATGCCGGTTCGCTGATCCGGCTCGTCTGATCCGGTCAGGGCGCACACCCGGCGGGGGCCGGGTGTGCGTCCCCCGGGTCTGATAAAGGCGGTCATGTTTCGGGGAGGTGCGTCATGGCGGCGGAAGCCGACATTGGCCAAGCACCGGGGAAACCGCCAATTTGGAATGATCCGCGCTATCGGGCGCTGTTCTTCCAGGTGGTTGTGCTTGGCGGAATCATCTTTTTCTTCGTCTATATCACGAACAATACGCTTGCCAATTTAGAGAGACAGGGCATCGCCTCCGGCTTCGGCTTTCTCAGCCGGACCGCAGGATTCGACATCTCCATGCATCTCATCGACTGGGATGAGGAGATGACCTACGGCCGGGCCTTCACGGTCTCGGTGATCAACACCCTTCTGGTCTCGTTCCTCGGCATTGTCTTCGCGACCCTGCTCGGCTTTGTCATGGGCGTGGCGCGGCTGTCGCGGAACTGGCTGATCGCCAAGCTCTCGGCGGTCTATATCGAGACCTTCCGCAACATTCCGCTGCTGCTGCAGATCTTCTTCTGGTATTTCGGCGTGCTGCGGAACCTGCCGGAGAGCGTGCGCGAAAGCGTCAACGTCTTCGACCTGGCCTTCCTGAACCGGCGCGGCCTGTTCGTTCCCTCGCCCCAGGCCGAGCCCGCCTTCTGGGTCGTGATCGTCCTGTTCTTTGGGGGCATCGTGGCCTCCATCTTCCTCGCCCGCTGGGCCAAGCAGCGACAGGAAGCGACCGGCCAGTACTTCCCGGTGCTGTCGACCTCGGCGGGGCTGATCCTGGGAGTCCCGATCCTGGCCTTCATCGTGCTGGGCTTCCCGATCAACTGGGACGTGCCCGAGCTTGGCCGGTTCAACTTCTCGGGTGGGGCCGAGCTGATCCCCGAATTCGTGGCCCTGCTGCTGGCGCTGTCGGTCTATACCGCGTCCTTCATCGCGGAGATCGTGCGCGCCGGCATTCTCTCGGTGAGCCACGGCCAGACCGAGGCGGCCTTTGCGCTGGGTCTCAGGCCCAACTGGACGCTCCGGCTGATCATCATCCCGCAGGCGCTTCGGGTCATCATTCCGCCGCTGACGAGCCAGTATCTGAACCTGACCAAGAACTCCTCGCTCGCGGCCGCGATCGCCTATCCCGACCTGATCCTGGTGTTCGCCGGTACGGTGCTGATGCAGACCGGGCAGGCGGTCGAGGTGATCGCCATGGCGATGGCGGTCTATCTCACGATCAGCCTGCTGATCTCGGCGCTGATGAACTGGTACAACAAGAAAATCGCCCTGGTGGAGAGGTAGGTCATGGCAGAGACACAAACCTACGCGCCGGGCGAGCACCCGGATCTCGCACCCCCGGCAAGCACCGTCGGCGTGATCGGCTGGTTCCGGGCGAACCTGTTCTCATCGCCGCTCAATATCGCCCTGACCGCGTTTGCGATCTTCCTGCTCTACCTGCTGATCCCGCCGGTCGTCAACTGGGCGGTTACCACCTCCGTGGTCTCCGGCGACACCCGTGAACGCTGCGACATGGGCCGCCAGCTCTCGCGCATGAACGGGGCCATGTCGCTGGTCAACCTGGACCAGCTCGGCGATCCAGCACAGGCCAAGGCGGAGCAGGAGGTACAGGATTTCTTCGGCCAGTTCGTTACGCGCGCGACAGCGGAAGGTGCGGACGTGCCCGGGGACCTGCGAGACATCCTGGGCGCCGTCGACGTCAAAGAAGTCCAGAAAGCCATCGGCGACGCCATTTCGAACAAGGACGGAGGCGCGCTCCAAGCCAATTTCGCCGCGCTGGCGCCCCTTGTGGACTGGGGCGCTGCCCGGAACGGCGCCTGTTGGACCTTCATCAGAATCTGGTTCAAGCAGATCATCTATGGCCGCTACCCGGACCAGGAGCTGTGGCGCATCAACCTGGCCTTCCTGATCCTGGTCGTCGCGGCGATTCCGCTGTTCATTCCGCAGGTCAAGGGCAAGATCTGGATCGGCGCCTTCCTGCTGATCATCTATCCGCTCATTGCGACCTATCTGTTCGCGGGTATCACCCGGCAGGACATCATCGCCTGGCCCTATCGCCTGATGGGATGGGCCGCCCTGGCGCTGGCGGCGCTCTCCGTGCTGCCGCAGTTCATGAAGTTCCGAAGTTGGAGCGTACCCGTCGCCATCATTCTGCTCGTGTTCGTGCCGCTCTGGGGTCTGTCGGCCCCATCGACCTGGACCGCAGGGCTGATCTATGGCGCGCCCGGCTGGAGCGTCGCCGTCTCGGTCCTGCTGACCATCGTCGCGCCGCTCGTCGCGGTTGGGGCGCTGTTCGTCGGCGGGCTGCGTGAATTTGTCTTCGAGCGGTTCTGGCTGATCTGCATCGGCGTGGGTCTGATCGCGTTCATCGGGTTCGCGTTCCCACTGCTGGCCTGGGATCCGCTCGCCGGTCCGTCGCCGCCCTGGGCCATGGCCGTCGCACCCGCCGCCCTGGCGCTGGCCGCGATTGCGCCCTGGGGGTACGACCGGTCGGTGGGACCGGTCGGCCGGCTGGCCTATCTGTTGCTGCCGGTCTATCTGATCGCGGTCTTCCTCACGCTCGTGGGCCCGCCCGATTTCCTGAACATCGCGGCGCTGGACTGGACCGCCAACGCCACCCCCTTCTTCCGTGGCGTGGCGCAGGTGCTGCCCAGTGTGGAAACGCCGCTCTGGGGCGGGCTGTTCCTGACCCTGGTCATCGCCGGCGTCGGGATCGTCGCCTCGCTGCCGATCGGCGTGGTCCTGGCGCTCGGCCGGCGGTCGACCATGCCCATCGTGCGGGCGGTCTGCATTGCCTTCATCGAGCTGTGGCGCGGCGTGCCGCTGATTTCGGTGCTGTTCATGGCCTCGGTCATGTTCCCGCTGTTCCTGCCGGAGGGCATGAACTTCGACAAGCTGGTGCGGGCGCTGGTTGGTGTCGCCCTGTTCTCGTCCGCCTACATGGCGGAAGTGGTGCGGGGCGGCCTGCAGGCGATCCCCAAAGGGCAGTACGAAGCGGCCGAGGCCATGGCGCTGACCTTCTGGAAGTCGATGTGGCTGGTCATTCTGCCGCAGGCGTTGAAGCTCGTGATCCCGGGCATCGTCAACACCTTCATCGGTTTGTTCAAGGACACCACGCTGGTGCTGATCATCGGCCTGTTCGACCTGCTGGGCGCCGTGCAGTTGGCGGCGACCAACCAACGCTGGTTGGGCTTCGCGGTCGAGGGCTACGTGTTCGCGGGGCTGGGCTTCTGGGTCTTTTGTTTCGGAATGTCCCGCTACAGCATCCACATCGAACGGAAGCTCGAGACCGGGCACAAGCGATAAAGCGAAAGTTGGGAGGCCATCATGGCAGTCGAATTGCCGGAGAAGACCCGCGAAGCCAAGGAGATGACCGTCGGCGAAGAGGTCATGATCGAAATGCGGGACGTGCACAAATGGTATGGCGAGTTTCACGTCCTCAAGAACATCGAGCTGACGGTCAACAAGGGCGAGCGCATCGTGGTTTGCGGCCCGTCGGGCTCGGGCAAGTCGACCATGATCCGCTGCATCAACCGGCTCGAGGAGCACCAGCGGGGCCAGATCATCGTCGACGGCATCGAGCTGACCGGCGACCTCAAGCACATCGAGCATGTCCGGCGCGAAGTCGGCATGGTGTTCCAGCACTTCAACCTGTTCCCGCATCTCACGGTGCTCGAGAACCTCACGCTGGCGCCGATCTGGGTCCGCAAGGTGCCCAAGGCCGAAGCTGAGGACGCCGCCATGGGCTATCTCGAGCGGGTCAAGATCCCGGAACAGGCGGCCAAGTTCCCGGGCCAGCTTTCGGGCGGTCAGCAGCAGCGCGTGGCGATTGCCCGCTCGCTGTGCATGAGCCCCAAGATCATGCTGTTCGACGAGCCCACCTCGGCCCTCGACCCGGAAATGATCGCCGAGGTGCTGGATGTGATGGTCGGCCTGGCCGAGTCGGGCATGACCATGATCTGCGTCACGCACGAGATGGGATTTGCCCGGACGGTCGCCAACCGCGTCATCTTCATGGACGGCGGCGAGATCATCGAGGAGAACGAGCCGGAGGAGTTCTTCAACAACCCGCGGTCCGACCGTACCAAGCTGTTCCTAAGCCAGATCTTGACGCACTAGCCGCGCTTCTCGGGGGAGGAGGGGCACGCCCAAAGGGCGACGCCCGGCTGCCATTGGCAGCCGGGCGCCTCTCTTTTTCCGATCTGTCGTCCGCTAGAACGCGTTCTTGACGGTCCGCGCCGTTGCGGCGATGTCCATGCCGATACCTTCGACCGTGTTGCAGGCCGACAGCGACAGCGTGCCACCGGCCAACATGGCCAACATGGCCAGTCTCACAAGCGTACTCCGCATTGGTCTTCCTTCATCCGCTTGAGTTGAGCCCATGGGATCCAAACTGTGATCCGGTGTCGTCACCGCCAGGCCGGTTCCGGTCTTGTCCTGCTGCCGTTCAAAAGACGGCTCGTTTGGTGTCTCGCGCCGTCGAAGACAGGGTGTTGCCAAATTCCTCGACCGACTCGCATCCGATCAGCGCCAAGGCGAAAATCAGAAACAAGCTGCCGAGCGAAATCCTTCGCAACAGCATGCCGCGCGATCCTCTCTCCCCTCAAGTGATGCCCACCCGGGGGTATAGTGCTTCTGCGTCGTGGATTCTGTCAATATTGCAGGCGTTTGGCGCCGCGCTCAGCGCTGACCCGTGTCTCCCGCCGGCAACAGTCCGCTCGCGCGCGGATCCGGGAACGTCTTGGTTTCCTGTCTATAGGGGGCGAAGCCGGCGCGCTGATAGACGGCCAGGGCTTTCGGATGATCGAGGGTGCAGGTGTGCACCCAGAGGCGGTCGGGCTCGTGCGTCCAGGCCTCTTCGATGGCCTGACGCAGCAGAAAGGGGCCCAACCCGCGCCCGACGAATTCCGGGATCAGGCCGAAATAGGCGAGCTCGATATCGGGCGGGCTGCGCCGGTCCAGCTCGGCAAAGCCCGCCGGAACGCCATCCGCATAGAGGACATAGATGTCCACCTGCGGGTCGTCGATGATGGCCAACAGCTCCGGGTCGCCCATCACACGGCGCTCGTACCACAACCACGGTTCGCCAACCGTGTTGTAAAGGTACCGATAGAACGAGACCGTGGGGTGCTCGGCGAGCATGAAGGCCAGCTTGCCCGCCGCCGGCGCCAGATGGACCGGCTTGGGCGGAGCCGTCATCTCCAGATAGGTAATGACCGTCTCCAGCATGTCGCCGTTTTCTGAGCTCATTGGCGGGCGGGATCCTCCTCGTTGAACCGGATCGCTCGAACGATGCCCGATTGCCGCCGGCGGATCAATCGCTCGTCCCGGCACCGGGGTCCGCGGTCTTCGGTGCCGCCAGGGCGCCTGCCGCAGGATCCAGCCAACGCTGCATCACGCGGCACGGATTGTCCTCGTAGCCGAGCCGCCGATAGAACGCCTGAACGTCCAGGTTGGTCTCGCGGATCATGATATGAACCTTCGGCACCCCGCGGGACGCCAGCCAGCCCTCGGCATGCTCGACCATGCGCCGGCCGAACCCTTGCCCGGTCGAGCCCGGATCGACCGCCAGATAGTAGAGCCAGCCTCGATGGCCGTCGTGCCCGACCATGATTGCCGCAATCGCCCGATCCTCACGGACGCCGACGAAGATCTCGGACTCGGAAGAGCTGCAGCACAGATCGATGTCCCGTTCCGGGTCGTTCCACGGGCGAAGCAGGCCGGCAGCCTGCCAAAGGGCGACGACGGCGCGGCGGTCCTCCGCTGTGTATGCGCGGATGTCTAGAGCACTATCCGACCACATGGGCACGGAGATGGTCGTCAGGCCTCGACCGGCGTGTCGTCTCGGCCGCCCCATTCGGCCCAGGACCCGTCGTAGACCGCGACCTGCTTGTGACCCAGAAGATGCAGGCCCAGCGCGAGGATCCCCGCCGTTACCCCCGAGCCGCAGGTCGTGGTCACCGGCCGCTTCATGTCGACGCCCGCCTCGGCGAAGCGGGCCGCCAGCGCGTCGGCCGGCAGCATGGTGCCAGCGTCCGGGTCGAGCAGATCGCCATAGGGCAGGCTCAGGCTGCCGGGTATGCGGCCGCTGCGCAAACCGGCGCGCGGCTCGGGATCGACGCCGTTGAACCGGCCGGCGGAACGTGCATCCAGGACCTGCTCGCGCCGGGTCTCGGTGTTCGCCCACATCTGGCCGAGGTCGCGCAGCATGAAGGTGTTCACACGTGCGGTGAAATGCCGTTCCCGCGGCATCGGCGCATGGTTCTCGGTCGGCCGACCCTCGGCGAGCCACTTCGGCAGCCCACCGTCCAGCACCGCGACATCGTCGTGCCCGAAGACCCGGAACATCCACCACACCCGCGCCGCGCTGAACAGCCCGGCGCCGTCGTAGACCACGATCCGGTTGCCGTCGCCGAGCCCAAGCTTGCGGACCCGGGAGGAGAACTTCTCGGGCGCCGGCAGCATGTGAGGAAGGCCGCTGTCGGTATCGGCGATATCGTCGATATCGAAAAAGACCGCACCCGGAATGTGGGCTTCCGCATGCTCCGCCTTAGGATCCCGTTGGGCCGACGCCACGTACCAGGATCCGTCCACCACGCGCACGTCGGGAGCGGAAAGGTGATCGGCAAGCCAGTCCGTGCTGACCAGCGCGTCGGGGTTTGCATAACTCATGGCGTCTTCACTCCGTCAACCAATGCGGGACCGGCAGGCCCTGCGCGCGCAGGAACTCGGGATTGAACAGCTTGCTGGCGTAGCGCGTGCCGTAGTCGCAGAGGATCGTCACGATGGTATGTCCGGGTCCCAGCTCCCGGGCTAGGCGAATGGCGCCGGCCACGTTGATCCCGCTCGACCCGCCCAGGCAGAGCCCTTCATGTTCCAGAATGTCGAACACGATGGGCATCGCCTCTTCGTCCGGGATCTGATAGGGGAAGTCGATCGGCGCGCCTTCGATGTTCTTGGTGATGCGCCCCTGGCCGATACCCTCGGCGATCGAGCTGCCTTCGGCTTTGAGCTCACCATGCTTGTAGTAGTGATACAGGGCCGCCCCCATCGGATCGGCCAGGCCGATCTTGACGTCCTTGTTGCGCTCCTTGAGGAACATGCTGACGCCGCCCAGGGTGCCGCCGGTGCCCACCGCGCAGATGAAGCCGTCCACGGTGCCGTCGGTCTGTTCCCAGATCTCGGGGCCGGTGGACTTGAAATGGCCGTCCCGGTTGGCGGTGTTGTCCCACTGATTGGCCCAGATCACGCCGCTCGGCTCGGTGCCCGCGAGATCCCGGGCCAGCCGCTCGGAGACATGTACGTAGTTCTCCGGGTCCTTGTAAGGCACCGCCGGCACCTCGCACACCTCGGCGCCGATCAGCCTGAGAAAGTCCTTCTTTTCCTTGGACTGGGTTTCCGGGATCACGATCATGGTCCGGTAGCCGCGGGCGTTGCCGACCAGCGCCAGGCCGATGCCGGTGTTGCCCGCCGTGCCCTCGACCACCACCCCGCCGGGCCGCAAGAGCCCGCGGTCCTCCGCATCCTTGATGATGTAGTAGGCGGCCCGGTCCTTGACCGAGCTCCCCGGATTCAGGAACTCCGCCTTGCCCAGGATCTCGCAGCCGGTCTCCTCCGAGGCGCGGCGCAGGCGGATCAGGGGCGTGTTGCCGATGGTGCCGGCGAAGCCGTCGCGAACGTCCATGAATGGGCCCAAACGTCTGTCGCAAATCTGCCAGGAAAGTATAGAGCCCCCTGCGGCCGATCAAGGGCGGCAGCCGGCTGGGGCGGGCGGTGAGGCCTGGCTCGCGGGAAGTTGATCAGCGCGTCCTCGACGGCAGCCAGCGCCGGCGCAGGTCCGCCCGGTTGAGGGCCAGCCATTGCAGCCCGATGATGGTCATCCCATTGTCGAACCCGCCATGCGCCAGGCGGGCCTTGATCTCGGCAAAGGGTAGGGCGAAGACGCGAATGTCCTCGCCTTCGTCGGCGTGCCCGTGGAGGCCGCCGGCATCGGAGGCATCCACCCGGCCGCAGTAGAGCCGCACGCTCTCGCTGGTGCCGCCCGGGCTTGAGAGGTAGTGGTAGACGGGAATCAGTTCGGTGAGCGGGAGCCCGGTCTCTTCCCGGGTTTCCCTGTGGGCCACGTCGTCCGGGTCCTCGTCCGCGTCGATCACGCCGGCGACGATCTCGGTGATCCAGGGGCCCATGCCGCCCGAATAGGCGCCGATGCGGAACTGCTCGATCAGCACCACCTCGTCCCGCACGGGATCATAGGGCAGCACCGCCACCACATGGCCGCGCTCGAACAGCTCGCGGTCGAGCACAGGGCTCCAGCCGCCGGCGAAGAGCTTGTGCCTGAGCCGGTAGCGGTCGATCCGGAAATAGCCGTCATAGCCCGTGTCCTGGGAAAGGATCTCGAAGTCGTCCTCGGTCATGGCCGCTCCCCCGTCTGGCGCGCCCGTTTGTAGCCGCGCCCGCCCGCCGCCGCCAGCCTTGCCGTCGTCGCGCGCCCGTGTTGGGATGGCGCGGTCAGCGTTAAGAGCCGGGAGGGGACGATGCCGGTCAAGAGCGAGAGGATCGAGTTCACGGGCGCCCAGGGCGGGGGAATTGTTGCCTGCCTCTCGCAGTGAGTCTTCTGATGAATGCTGTCGCGAGAGTAGCGCCCGCTGCGCACGGTCTATCTGCTCAATGCCAAGAAGGCCGGCGACACGCGCAAGCCCTGTTCAGAGACGGAAATAGGGACGAGTAAATCTATTGGAGCTTCAAATTGGAGAGTGACACGGTGATATATGAGGGAAACGTTCTTGCCGCGTTTCACACCCTATCGTCAGATGCAGTCTTATCTACCTCAATGCTATCAAGACCGATATAGGTTTACCCATTTGACTTCCCCTTTTCTTTCTTTTCTGAGCAAGGTCACCTCTATAGGTGCCGGGCCTGAACAACAACCGCAATCAGCCTGGATTTTCGCAGAAGACAAACGCTTTGACACAGACACTTGTCTGAGATTAACGGACGGAAAAGGAATAACTCCTGGCGATGCATTGAATTTGCTGAGATTAGATTCCAATGTGTCGCGCAATTCTTCGGAGAATTGTTCCCGTGTCGTGTTCAGCCCGGCATTCGATGCTATCTGCATCATTTCTTCCGCGGTCGACGCGGCATGAACTGCGAAATCTTCCAGGACACCTTCACACAACCTGATCATCGTTTCATCATCAGGAATAGAAAAAAACGAGGAGCATGCTGACACATACAAAGGAATTCCCGCCGCGCAAACACCAGCCAAGAATGCCCGACGGGTAGTAGGATTACCCATATCGAAATACCGCCCTGACAGATTACTCGCGAGTAGCCGGTTCTTCCTTCACAATTTTTAGAGCAATCAAATATACTGCTCTTTGGACATCAATAATGATTAATCTCTGTGACTTAGCGGCTTTTATTAGACGAGTCAGATCCCTGTCCCATCTGCTTAGCCTCCTCGATAACTTATTTACGACTTCTACTTCGTCGGGCGGCCTTCGAATAATATAGAGACCATCACTGATTTCCTCGAGCTGCTCCTTCTCAGTTGCTGTGAGCGCACCCAATTGTTCTCTCCTGACAGGTTCTGGATCCGGCCTACTACTGGCTTTAAGAAAAAGCCTATAGGCAGGAATAAGACTCTTATAATGCTCCCGAATATCATCAACATTCTGAAACATTTTCTCTAATTCGATTCTGTCAGATACAGTAAATTCAACCATTTCTATAACACCCAAATCAGTACTGACAATAATATTGGGGTTACGGCTGAACAAATGAGAAGAGACAAATAGGATTTTGAAAGAAGATCCGGAGCTTCGTCCTCACGCCTAATATGGGAGATGATGGCGACAGAGCCGCAAAGAACGATTAGGAATCCGAACCAGTAAGACAACAACACAAACGGCCTTGCTGTTAAGGGTAAATCGCCCAGGCCCCTCGCTTCAGTGAAAACAAAGGAAAAAATCGCCAAGAAGAACCCAAGAAGCCCCAATGCGCCGTTGTGAATCCTTTCCATCATGTCCTCCTCTCAACGCACTTAACGCGGGACCCCCCATTTGGATTTTCTCCGATTAGAATTCGCATAATGAGAACGATTTGCCAAGCCACATTCGGGATCTGGTGGCGCATGACGCATTGAACGGAATGCACAGCGCCGACACGCTCCCCGCTCTCAAGTCCGAAGATGCCATCGAATGCATCCGTCCGGATTTCGGCCTGGATTATCTGGAAACCAGAGGAGCCGCCACAGCAAAAGACGCGCCCGGCGGCGCCAGCCTTGCCGTCGTCGCGCGCCCGTGTTGGGATGGCGCGGTCACCGTCAAGAGCCGGGAGTGGACGATGCCGGTCAAGAGCGAGAGGATCGAGTTCACGGGCGCGCAGGGCGACCGCCTGGCGGCGAAGCTGGACAGCCCCGCCGAGCCGCCGCAGGCCTATGCCTTGTTCGCCCACTGCTTCACCTGCGGCAAGGACATCTTCGCCGCCCAGCGGATCAGCACCGAGCTCGCGAACCGGGGCATCGCCGTGCTGCGCTTCGACTTTACCGGCTTGGGCGCCAGCGAGGGCGATTTCGCCAACACGAATTTCAGCTCGAACGTCGACGACCTGGTCAAGGCGGCCGACTGGCTGCGCGAGAACCGGACGGCGCCCGCGATCATCATCGGCCATTCCCTGGGCGGTGCGGCCGTGCTCGCGGCCGCGGGGCGCATCCCCGAGGTCAAGGCCGTGGCCACCATCGCCGCCCCGGCCGACCCGGCCCATGTCGCCCACCTGGTGCAGGACTCCCGGGACGAGATCGAGTCCAAGGGCGAGGCCGACGTCTTGCTCGCCGGGCGCACCTTCACCATCCGCAGGCAGTTCCTGGACGACATCGAGAGTCACAAGCTTGCGGACGACATCGGCGGGCTCAGGCGGGCGCTGCTCGTCTTCCATGCGCCGCGCGATGCGATCGTCGGCGTCGAGAACGCCTCGGCGATCTTCCTCGCGGCCAAGCATCCCAAGTCCTTCGTCTCGCTCGACGACGCCGACCACCTGTTGTCCCGGCGGGCGGATGCCGTCTATGTGGCGACCCTGCTGGCGGCCTGGGCCTCGCGCTATGTCGAGGGCGTCGAACGGGCCGAGACCGGAGCGGCGCCGGCGGTGGAGGAAGGAAGCTGGATCGTCTACGAGACCGGCGCCGGCAGGTATGCGCAGAGGATCACCAATGGGCATCACGTGCTGACCGCGGACGAGCCGCCCTCGGTCGGCGGCGGGGACACCGGACCCACCCCCTATGGGCTGTTGACCGCCGCACTCGGCGCCTGCACCTCGATGACGCTCCGCATGTATGCCAATCGCAAGAAGTGGCCCCTCGACCGGGTCGCCGTGCGTCTCAAGCACGACAAGATCCACGCCGAGGACTGCGCCGAGTGCGAGACCAAACAGGGCAAGGTGGACCGCATCGAGCGGGAGATCGAGATCAGCGGCGATCTGGATGCGGAGCAGCGCCAGCGCCTCCTCGAGATCGCCGACAAATGCCCGGTGCACCAGACGCTGGAGCGCCGCAACGAAATCGTCACCCGCCTGCGGGAGGCGGTCTGATGCGCCTGCGCGCGGCCATCGCCCTGTTCGGCGGGTGCCTGGTCGCCGCGCTCGCGGCGTGGCCCGCCGCGGCCGAACCCGCCTGCGAGCTGGACCGGCCGGTGGTGTTCGCGGGGCTCGATTGGGACAGCAACGCCTTCCACAATGCGCTCGCCCGCACCATCCTGGAAGAGGGCTATGGCTGCCAGACGGACGAGATCCCGGGCTCGACCCTGCCGCTGCTCGCCGGCCTGGGCAAGGGGGACGTGGACGTGGCAATGGAGGTCTGGAAGGACAATGTCACCGAGCCCTGGGACAAGGCGCTCGCGGCCGGCAAGGTGGTCGAGCTGGGCACCAACTTCCCGGACGCGGTGCAGGGATGGTGGGTGCCGCGCTACCTGGTCGAGGGCGATGCGGAGCGGGGCGTCGCCGCGCGGGCCCCGGACCTCCGCCATGTCCGCGACCTGCCCAAGCACAAGGCCCTGTTCCGCGACCCGGAGGAGCCCGACAAGGGGCGCTTCTACAACTGCATCCTGGGCTGGAACTGCGAGGTCGTGAACAGCAACAAGCTCAAGGCCTATGGCCTGGACGCCCACTTCACCAACTTCCATCCGGGCACGGGCGCGGCCCTGGCCGCCGCCATCGCCTCCGCCTACAAGCGCCGCAAGCCCTTCGTCGCCTACTATTGGGGGCCGACCTGGGTGCTCGGCAAGTACGACCTGGTGATGCTCGAGGAGCCGCCCTACAACGCCCGCGACTGGGAACTGCTGGCCGAACGGAAGGGCGACCATGACCGGCCGGTCGCCTATCCCGTGGTCGAGGTGGTGGTCGGCGCCAACGCCGAGTTCGTCGAGGCGGCGCCGGGGCTGGCGGACTTCTTGCGGCGCTACCAGACCTCGAACGCCCTGGTCAGCCGGGCGCTCGCCTTCATGCAGGAAGAGCGGGGACGGACGCCCAAGGACGCGGCCGAGCACTTCCTGCGCACCGAGACGGAGATCTGGGCCGCTTGGCTCCCGGACGAGGTCCGCCGCCGGGTTGCGGCCTCCCTTAACTAGTTCTGCGTACCATTCCGCGCGCGACGCGCCGGGGCCTGCCGCCTTGACGGCAGGCGCGGCGCAGGTGTTTCACTCACCCGAACACAAAAAGGAGACGGGTGATGTTCCCCGAGGAGCTTGGCTGGCCGCTGCGCCTCTGGATCGACGAGTTCGTCGACTGGCTGGTGATCAACTACGGCGATGTCTTCGAGGCCGCCGCCGACAGTGTGCTGTTCCTGCTGGTCGGACTCGAGCAGGGGCTCAGGGCCCTGCCCTGGTGGCTCGTGGTGCTGGCGGTCGCCGGAATCGCCTGGCACGCCAGCCGGCGGGTCGGGCTCGCGGTCGGGCTCGCGGCGGTGATGCTGCTGATCGGATCGCTGGGCCTCTGGGACAAGGCCATGCAGACGCTCGCGCTGATGATCGTCGCCATCGCGGTCACCGTGATCCTGGGCATCCCCACCGGCATCCTGGCGGCCCGCAGCGACCGGTTCCGGGCGCTCCTGCTGCCGGTCCTGGACCTGATGCAGACCATGCCGAGCTTCGTCTACCTGATCCCGGCGGTGATGCTGTTCGGGCTCGGCAAGGTCTCGGCGATCCTGGCCACGGTGATCTACGCGGTGCCGCCGCTGATCCGGCTGACCGACCTCGGCATCCGGCAGGTCGACCCGGAAGTGCTGGAGGCGTCCCAGTCCTTCGGCGCCAGCCCGCGCCAGACCCTGCTTGGCGTGCAGCTGCCGTTGGCGCTGCCCAGCATCATGGCCGGCATCAACCAGTCGATCATGATGGCCCTGGCCATGGTGGTGATCGCCTCGATGATCGGCGCGCGGGGTCTCGGCGAGGAGGTGCTACAGGGCCTGCAGCGGCAGGAGCCGGGCACCGGCTTCGCGGGCGGGCTGGCGATCGTCGCGCTGGCCATCCTGTTCGACCGGATCAGCCAGGCCTACGGCCGGCGCAGCCAGCGCCACCGGACGGTGGAGGGCTGAGCGGTGGCCATCGTCGAGTTTACGGATCTCTTCAAGGTCTTCGGACCGGACCCGGCCGGCGCGCTGGCCCGGTTCCGCGCCGGCGCGGACAGGGACGCGCTGCGCGAGGCCGGCGGCCACACCGTCGCGCTGGCCGACATCTCCCTTGCGATCGCGCCCGGCGAGATCTTCGTGGTGATGGGCCTCTCCGGCTCCGGGAAGTCCACCCTGGTCCGCTTGATCAACCGCCTGATCAGGCCGACCAGCGGCCAGGTGCGGGTTGCCGGAGCCGATGTCGGGGCCATGACGGACAGCGAGCTCACGGCGCTCCGGCGCCACCGCATCAGCATGGTGTTTCAGCATTTCGGCCTGATGCCGCACCGCACGGTGCTGGACAACGTCGCCTACGGCCTGGCGATCCAGAAACAGCCCCGTTCGGCCTACGAAGCCACGGCGCGCCGCTGGGTGGAGACGGTCGGGCTTTCGGGCTTCGAAACGGCCTGGCCCGACGAGCTCTCGGGCGGCATGCGCCAGCGGGTCGGGCTCGCCCGGGCGCTGGCGACCGATCCGGATATCCTGCTGATGGACGAGCCTTTCAGCGCCCTCGACCCCCTGATCCGGCGGGACATGCAGGACCAGCTCCTGGCGCTGCAAGGCGATCTCACCAAGACCATCGTGTTCATCACCCATGATCTGGACGAGGCGCTCCGGCTGGGCGACCGCATCGCCATCCTGAAGGACGGCGCGCTGGCCCAGCTCGGCACGCCGGAGGAGATCCTGCTCGCACCCGCCAGCGACTACGTCGCCGCCTTCCTGCGCGACGTCAACCGGGGCCGCGTGCTGACCGCTAGCAGCGCCATGCAGCGGACGCCGCCGCAAGTCGGGCCGGGCCAGTCGTCCGCAGCCAGCATCGCGCCCGAGACGCCCCTGGAGACAGTGCTTCCCTTGGTGGCGGAGCAGGACGTGCCGGTTGCCGTGGTGGACGCGGACGGCGCCGTGCTCGGAACCGTCTCCCGCCAGGATGTCATCGCCCTTCTGGTGCCGAAATGACCCCCTGCGATCTCCTCATCATCGGCGGCGGGATCAACGGCGCCGGCATCGCCCGGGACGCCGCCGGGCGCGGCTTGTCGGTGGTGCTGTGCGAGCAGGGCGATGTCGGCGGGGCGACCTCGTCGGCCAGCAGCAAGCTGATCCATGGCGGCCTGCGTTACCTCGAGTTCGGCGCCGTCCGGCTCGTCGCCGAAGCGCTGGCGGAGCGTGAGCGGCTGCTGACCGCCGCACCCCATTTGATCTCGCCGCTCCAGTTCCTGCTGCCCTGGCGTGCGGGACTGCGCCCGGCCTGGATGCTGCGTGCGGGCCTCCTGGCCTATGACCTGCTCGCCGGACGAAGCCGGCTGCCGCGCAGCCGGTCCGTGCATCTTCCCGGCACCGCCTTTGCCGCCGGTCTGGCCGCCAACCTGCAGAAGGGGTTTCTGTTCTGGGACGGCTGGGCGGACGACGCGCGGCTGGTGATCGCCAATCTGCGGGCCGCGGCCGCGCTCGGCGCGCAGGTGCTGCCGCGCACCACCCTGGTCGCGGCTCAGCGGGCGCCGCAGCACTGGCAGTGCCTGCTGCGCGACCAGCGGACCGGGCGGGAGCGCGCGATCGCGGCCCGCGTCGTAGTCAACGCCGCGGGCCCCTGGGCCGAAACCGTGGCGCGCGAGGTCCTCGGCCTCGAGCTGGAGCTCCGGCTGCGCCTCGTCAAGGGCAGCCATATCGTGGTGCCGCGGGTGCACGGGGGCGAACACGCCTTGGTCCTGCAGACGGGCGACGGCCGGGTGGTGTTCGTGCTGCCCTTCGCGGGGGACTTCTCGCTGATCGGCACCACGGAAGTCGTCCTCGACAGCCTGCCCCCGGACCTCTCGGCCAGCGACGCGGAGATCGCCTATCTCTGCGCCACGGCGAGCGGCTTTCTGGCGCGGCCGATCACGCCCGACCGGGTGCGCTGGCAGTTTGCCGGCGTGCGCCCGCTGATCGAGGATGGCCGGGCGGAGATCCGGGCCGTGAGCCGCGACTATCGGCTGGTTCGGGACCCGGCCGAGGGCGGGGCGCCGGCGCTCAGCGTGTTCGGCGGCAAGCTCACCACCTATCGCCGGCTGGCCGAACGCGCGGTCAACATGCTGGCACCCGGTTTCCCGCGAATGGGCGGCCCCTGGACCGACGCGGCAGCGTTGCCGGGCGGGCAGATCCCGGACGGCGACGTGGCGCTCTTCCTCGAAGGCGTCAGCCGCGACCGCTCCGGGATCCCGCGCGACCATCTTGCAGCGCTGGTCCGGCGCCATGGCAGCCTGCTCGATGCAGTCCTCGGCGAGGCCCGGTCCTCCGAGGAGCTGGGCCGGCATTTCGGCGCCGGGCTTTACGAGCGCGAGCTGGTCTGGTTCCGCGAGCGGGAATGGGCCCGGACCGCCGACGACGTGCTCTGGCGCCGGGGCAAGTTCGGCCTACACCTCGACGCGACGGCCCGGTCCGCCGTCGAGGCCTGGATGCGCGAGCGCGTGACTGCCTAGCGCCAATCTCCTTGTGGGCAGCGGGGTCTGCCGGCCTCGCCGGCCGAGGGAGCGCATCGCGGCTCACGGAGTGACCCTGCGGTGCCCGACGCCGGCCCTCTTGTTGGACCGTGTTGGCGGTTTGTTAAGGCTGTCTCGCCAAGCTGGTGCCTGCTCGAGATCACATCGCAACCTCTGGGTAAGGAACCGTTAAGCACGTCCAAGACGTTCCTGAGGAACGCCCTTGGGCCCTTGGGCGAGGTCTCCGGCCTGGGTTCGTGAGAACAGTTCGGCATGGCTTGGTTTAGGAACCTTCGGACATATGCGGGTTTTTTGCGCAGCCGTCTGGCGCGCCGGGTGGGTTCCGCCGTGTTCCTCAGCATTCTGGTCATCGAGGCGATCATCCTGATCCCCTCCTATTTGAACTATGAGCGTGACCTGCTGACCCGCCTCGAACTCGAAGGCCGGGCCACGATCATGACCTTGTTCCAAATGGGGCACCACGCCGATCCCAAGGAGCTCAAGCGCGGCGCGGTACAGGTCATGGAGGAATCGCGGCTGCTTGGCGGCGCCCTGTATCCGGTGTTCGGGGATCCGGCGATCCTTTTCGGTGAGGTACCGGTGCTGCGCCCGAATCCGCCATCGGAGTCCTGGGTGGTCCGAGAGCGGAGCGCCGACGGAAACGTCTACGAGGTCTATTGGCCGGGCACCGAATTCGGAAACTTCTATGCCGTCGTCGTGCGGCTCGACGCCTCCTGGATCGCCGGCGAGCTGGCCGCCTTCGTCGTCCGCATCCTGGGTCTCGTCCTGCTGATCTCCACGTTCGTCACCCTGGTCACCATGTTCATCGTCGGCCGTCTGGTGATCGGCCCGGTCCTGCGGCTGCATCAATCCGCGGTCGCCGCGGCCGAGAACCCGAGCCGTCCCGACGACTACCTGGTCACGGGCGAGCAGAATGACGAGCTTGGCGAGGTGACGCGCGCCTTCAACCGGATGCTCTCCGATGTGGCCAGCACGCAGCGGCAGGAAATCGCCCGGGTCGTAGCCATGACCGAGAACAGCATTGCCGGCAATTTCGCCTATGATGCCGCGGGCCGGCTGGTCTACTGCAACAGGGCGGCGCTCGCTCTGTGCGCCTCCGACGACCCGGAACGGCTCGAGCAACGGGGCCATCCGAAGGTGGTCGTGGACGAATCCCAGGACCCGGTGACGTTCGGCGAATATCTGCGGCAGGGCCCCTCTACGGAGGAGCTGATGCTCCGGGTCAGCGCTGACAGCACCGTCCCATGCCTGGTGAGCAGCAACTGCCTGCACGGCGAGGGTGGCGCGCCGAGCCTGTATTTCGCCAGCGTGCTGGACGTGACCGAAATGCACGCCTATCGGGACCGGCTCGAGAAACAGAACTTCGAACTCGAGGCCGCGAGCCACGCCAAGTCCCAGTTCCTGGCCAACATGAGCCACGAGCTCCGGACGCCCCTCAACGCGATCATCGGCTTCTCCGAGGTCATGACACAACAGGTCTTCGGACCGCTGGGCAACGACAGGTACGGACATTACGCCGAAGACATCCACACGAGCGCCGTTCATCTGTTGTCCATTATCGGCGACGTGCTCGATCTCGCCAAAATCGAGGCCGACAAGGCGGAGCTTAGCGAACAACAGGTGGACATTTCCGACGCCATTGCGGCGTGCCTGCGCATCGTCGGCGCGCGCGCCGAGGAGGGCCAAGTCGGGCTGGAAACCGAGATCGCGCCCGGCCTGCCGGCGCTCTACGCGGACGAACGCTTGATCAAGCAGATCCTGCTCAACCTGCTGTCGAATGCCATCAAGTTCACGCCGGAGCAGGGCACCGTGAAGATCCACGCGGGTCTCGACGGGGGCGGGCTCAGGATTGTCGTGCGCGACACGGGCATCGGCATGAGCGAGGCGGAGATCGAAAAGGCGCTGTCTCCCTTTGGTCAGGTCGAGAGTGCCTTGACACGAAAGCACCAGGGCACGGGACTGGGCCTGCCTCTGGTCAAATCCTTCGTCGAGCTGCATGGCGGCACGCTCTTGGTCACCAGCACCAAGGGCGCCGGGACGACCGTGACCGTGCGCTTCGGCGCCAAACGGATCCTCCAGCCTGGCGTCGAGCGTGGCGATACTGGACGACCCGATGTGATGCAGGCGGGTTGAGTTCCCCGCGCAGCCGCGTCGGTGGCAATCCCGTGAGCGCGGTCGGCGCGGAGCCGGGCAGCCGCGCGGTGGTATGCCCGCCATCAAGGTCTGAATGCGGCCACGCCTGACGGACTGCCGCGCCCAAACCGCAACGGAATTGAGTCCATATGGTCGGAGAAACGCTCTCACTCCGGCCGCGGCCCTTAAGCCCGCGTTAACGCACATCGGCCCTATGATGGGCGCCGCGAGAACGGCGCACATGGCGATGCGCCGCAGGGGCTGTTTCGCCGGGCGCAGGCACGCGCCAGACCCAGAGGTCCGCTTCGCCCTGGGAGACAATCCGGCATAGGGCGAGGGGACCGAGGGTGTCAACTGCCGGCCAGCCGATGTTCAAGCTCCTGCGCTATTTCTCTCTCACCAGTCTTGTGGCGATCGCCTTGGTGACCGCCGTCGTCATGATGGTGAACAGGCAGGTCGCGGAACAGGAGCTCTTTGAGATCCAGGAGGGCCAGAACGTCGAGCTGACCCAGCTGTTCGCCAACTCGGTGTGGCCGAATTTCACGACCTTCCTGGCCTCACTCTCGGGTCAGAGCGGCGACGCGATCCGGGCCCGACCTGAGACGCTCGAGCTGCGGCGCGCGGTGATCGATCTCATGCACAGCGTGCCCGTGCTCAAGGTCAAGATCTACGACATGGACGGGCTGACCATCTTCTCGACCGAAGCCGGGCAGATTGGGCAGAGCAAAGCATCGAATGCCGGGTTTCTGTCGGCCCGCGCCGGCAAGACCGCCAGCGAGCGCACGTTTCGCGGCAGCTTCAGCGCCTTCGAGGGCGTCGTCGAAAACCGCGACGTGCTGGCCAGCTATGTGCCGATCCGCGACCGTGCCGGCGTGATCATGGGCGTCTTCGAGGTGTACTCGGACCTGACCCCGCTGGTCGGGCGGATCGATCAGTTCCAGCAGGAGCTGCTGATCAAGCTTGCTGTCATCTTCGCCGTGCTCTACGCCGTGCTGTTCTTCCTGGTGCGCCGTGCGAACCGCATTCTGGCCGCGCAGTATCGCACGATCATGCGCAAACGGGAGGTGGAGGCCAAGAATCGGGAGCTCGAGCAAGAGATCGAGGAGCGCCGACAGCTCGAAGCCAAGCTCTTGGCGGCCGGCGAGCGCGCGGAGCTCGCCAATCGCGCCAAGTCCGAGTTCCTCGCCAATATGAGCCATGAGCTGCGCACGCCGCTGAATGCCATCATCGGCTTCTCCGAGGTCATGGCGACGCAGGCCTACGGTCCGCTCGGAAACCGGAAATACGACCAGTATGCCGAAGACATCCTGGCAAGCGGCAAGCATCTCCTGGCGATCATCGGCGACATCCTCGATCTCTCGAAGGTCGAGGCCGACAAGGTCGTGCTGACCGAGCAGCCGGTCGACGTGCCCGAGCTGGTCGATGCCTGCCTGCGTCTGGTGACGCCTTCGGCCGAGGTCGGCAAGCTCAGGCTGACGACCGAGATCCCCTTCGGTGTTCCGGCGCTGTACGCGGACGAACGGCTGCTCAAGCAGATGCTGCTGAACCTGTTGTCCAATGCGATCAAGTTCACCGAGCCCGGCGGCCAGGTCACGGTGCGTGTGGCATTGGACAGGGAGGCCCTTGTGCTCTCGGTTGCAGACACGGGCATCGGCATTGCCCAGTCGGACATCGAGACCGCGGTGGCGCCATTCGGTCAGATTGACGGCGCCCTGACGCGCCGCCATGCGGGTACCGGGCTTGGCCTGCCGTTGGTGCGCTCGTTTGCGGAGCTGCAGGGAGCGACACTGAAGATCGACAGCGTGGAAGGCCAAGGCACCACGGTCTCGGTCCGGTTCGGGTCGGACCGGGTGCTCAGGGACGATGCCGCGCCGACCTTGAATGGCCGCTGTTCGGCCATGGTCAAGTGACCGGTGACATGCCGGCCAGCAAGAGGTTCGGCCGCAGCTTCTCAGTGGAAATCCCGTGAGCGCGGGAGGCGCCGCGCGGGGCCGCCGCGCGGCGGTATGCCCGGCCCGTCATAGGGGTCGGGGCCCGGGCGCTTGACCTCGTCGGCCCGGGCGTGGGTCGGCTCGAGGCCGTGCGCCCGGCCGAGCTCGGCGAGCCGGTGCGAGAGGTCGGTGAGCCGGTCGGCGACCACATGGATCACGCCGCTCTCCCGCTGCAGCTTGCCGGTCACGGCCAGCAGGCGGCCGCCGAGAACGATCCGGCGATAGCGTTCGAACACCGGCGGCCAGACGATGATGTTGGCGATGCTGGTCTCGTCCTCGACGGTCATGAAGATGACGCCCTTGGCGCTGCCCGGCCGCTGGCGCACCAGCACCAGCCCGGCGACCGATACCCGCCGGTCCACCGGCAGCTCCGCGAGCGCGGCGCAGGGCACGATGCCCTTGGCGGCGAGGCTCGCGCGCAGGAAGGCGAGGGGATGCCGGCGCAGCGTGAGCCGCAGCGCCGCATAGTCCTCGATCACCTGTTCGCTTTCGGCCATCGGCGGCAGGCGGACCGCGGCCTCGTCCGCCTCCCGGTCCTCGCCCATGGCGGCGAACAGCGCCATCGGCGCCGGCCCCAGACCCTTGACCGCCCAGAGCGCCTCGCGCCGCTCCAGGCCCATCGAGGCGAAGGCGTCGGCGGCCGCGAGCTTTTCCAGGACGGCGGGCTTGAGACCGGCGCGCCGCCAGACCGCACGCGGGTCCAGATAGCCGTTGCCGCGGGCCGCCGCCAGCCGCTCGCCGTCCTGTTCGCCCAGCCCCTTGATCTGCCTGAGCCCGAGCCGGAGCGCCATGCCGCCGGTCGCATCCGGCTCGAGCGTGCAGTCCCAATCGCTCAGGTTCACGTCCGCCGGGCGCACCTCGACCCCGTGCTCGCGGGCGTCGCGCACGATCTGCGCCGGCGCGTAGAAGCCCATGGGCTGGCTGTTCAAGAGGGCGCAGGCAAAGACCGCCGGGTAGTGGCATTTCAGCCAGGAGGAGACATAGACCAGAAGCGCGAAGCTGGCCGCGTGGCTCTCGGGGAAGCCGTATTCGCCGAAGCCCTCGATCTGCTTGAAGCAGCGCTCGGCGAAGGCGCGGTCGTAGCCGCGGGCGACCATGCCGTCGATCATCTTGTCGTGGAAATTGTGGATCGTGCCGGTCTTGCGGAAGGTCGCCATGGCGCGGCGCAGCCCGTCCGCCTCGGTCGGCGTGAAGCCGGCGGCAACGATGGCGATGCGCATGGCCTGCTCCTGGAACAGCGGCACGCCGCAGGTCTTTTCCAGGACTTGGCGCAGCTCCTCCGAGGGGAACTCCACCGGCTCCTGGCCGCTGCGCCGGCGCAGATAGGGATGCACCATGTCGCCCTGGATCGGGCCGGGACGGACAATCGCCACCTCGATCACCAGATCGTAATAGCAGCGCGGCCGGAGCCGCGGCAGCATGCTCATCTGGGCGCGGCTCTCGACCTGGAAGACGCCGATGCTGTCCGCCTTGCACAGCATGTCGTAGACCGCGGGATCCTCGGCCGGCACCGTGGCCAGGCTGACATCGCGGCCGTAGTGGCGCGCCAGCAGGTCGAAGCCCTTGCGGATGCAGGTCAGCATGCCGAGGCCCAAGAGGTCGATCTTGAGAATGCCGAGGGCGTCGAGATCGTCCTTGTCCCACTGCACCACGGTGCGGTCCTCCATGGCCGCGTTCTCGATCGGCACCACCGCCTCGAGCGGGCCGCGGGTGATCACGAAGCCGCCGACATGCTGGGACAGGTGGCGGGGGAAGCCGATGATCTCGTTGGCCAGCGTGACCGCCTGGCGCAGCGTCCGGTCGGTGGGATCGAGGCCGATCTCGCGGATATGTGCGTCCACCAGACCGTCCGAGCTCCAGCCCCAAATGGTGCCCGACAGCGCGCCGACCATGTCCTCGGACAGGCCCAGCACCTTGCCCACCTCGCGGATGGCGCTGCGCGCCCGATAGCTGATGACCGTGGCGGCGAGCCCGGCGCGGTGGCGGCCATAGCGCCGGTAGACATATTGCAGCACCTCCTCGCGGCGCTCGTGCTCGAAGTCCACGTCGATGTCGGGCGGCTCGTTGCGCTCGGCGCTGACGAAACGCTCGAACAGCAGGTCGTGCTTGGCGGGATCCACGGCGGTGATGCCGAGGCAGTAGCAGACCGCCGAGTTGGCGGCCGAGCCGCGTCCCTGGCAAAGGATGTCCCGGTCGCGGGCAAAGCGCACGATGTCGTGCACGGTGAGGAAGTAGGAGGCGTAGTTGAGCTGACCGATCAGCGCGAGCTCGTGGTCGAGCCCGGCCCGGACCCGCTCCGGCACGCCGCCGGGATAGCGCGCCTGGGCGCCGGCGTGGACCAGCCGCTCGAGCTGTTCCTGCTCGGTCCAGCCGTCCGGCACCGTGTCGACGGGATATTCGTAGCGTAGCTCGTCCAGGCTGAAGGCGGCGCGCTCGGCGATCTCATGGCTGCGCGCGACCGCCTCCGGATGGTCGCGGAACAGCGCCGCCATCGCCGCCGCGGATTTCAGATGGCGCTCGCCGTTCGGGAACAGCCGGTAGCCGGCGGTCTCCAGCGTACAGCCCTCGCGGATGCAGGTGAGCACGTCCTGCAGCGGCCGGCGCGCCGGGTCGTGCATGTGCACGTCGTTGGTCGCGACGAGCGGCAGGCCCGCCGCCTCGGCGAGATCGGCAAGCATCTCGAGCCTGCGGGCGTGGTCGCCGTGCAGCAGGTTCTGAGCGGCAATAAAACAATCCTTATCAAAGGACTGTTTGAGTTTTTTCAGATAGAGAATGAAATTTTCGCCGGGCCTGTCCGGTGCCAGTGCAACGAGCAACTGGCCGGCGCCGTGCGCGAACAGGTCCTGCCATTGGAGACAACACTCGCCCTTGGGCGCGCGCCGGCGGCCGAGGGTCAACAACCGGGCCAGCCGGCCATAGGCGGCCCGGTCGGTCGGGAAGGCCAGCACGCTCGGCCCGTCGGTGAAGTCCAGCCGGGCGCCGATCACCGGCCGGATGCCGGCCGCCTTGCAGCCGACATGGGCGCGCACGGCGCCGGCCAGGCTGTTGCGGTCGGTGATCGCCATGGCCGGATGGCCCAGCGCGGCGGCCCGCGACGCCAGCTCCTCGGGGTGCGATGCGCCGCGCAGGAAGCTGAAGTTGCTGGTGACCTGAAGCTCAACATAGGCGGTCATCGTCACGTCCCTTGCGTTGGCTGTTCCAACCTCGAGCCGTCACCCGAACAGGCCGTGCAGGAACCAGTCATCGCCGGCGCGGAACAGCCAGAAGCGTCCGCCGGCCCGGTCCTCGACCCGGTAATAGTCGCGGAAGGGCGCGCCCTCGGAGGCCGCGGCTTCGGCCCGCCACCATTCCGGCGCCAGCCGCTCGGGGCCCTCGGCGCGGGCCACGTGATGGATAGCGCGGCGCCAGTCGAACCGGTCCGGCGCGCCGCCGGTAGCGGCCGTGACCCGCACCGGCTCGGGCCGCGCCAGCAGGCGGATCGGACGCTCTCTGTCCTGCGTCCAGGCATGGCCCCGGTCGCGGACATGGACAGGACGGCGCCGCACGGCGCGCTCGGGCAGGTGGCTCTCATGGGCGGCGAGACGCATGACGTTGGCCGCCCCCAGCCGCGCGGCGAGCCGGTCGACCAGCGGCCCGAGACCGGCCGCGCCGAACGCCTCGGCCGCGCCGAACGCCTCGGCCGCGGCGAGCGCCTCCGTGCCGGCGACCCATCGGTCGAGGGTAGTCTGGGCCGGGGTCATGGGCTCGGTCGCCGTGGCCTCGAGAACCATGAGCTCGATGCCGCCATCCCCCTCCGCACCGGTTTCGAGACCGGCCAGCCGCTCGGCGAACAGCGCGGCGAGATGGTCCGGATCGCGGCTCGGCCGGCTGGTGCCGATGGCCGCCCGGTCGAGGCTGGCGTCGCTCCGGAACAGACAGAGTTCGAGCCGGCGCGCCCCGCGCCCCTCCCGTTCCAGACGGGGACAGAGCTGGCCGAGCAGACGCGCGAGCCCGGCCGCGACGTCCTCGCTGCGGCTGATCGGCTCGGCCAAGGCAAGGCGCGCCCGCCAGGGCGGCAGGGGACGGCCGAGCCGCGGGTTGTGGCGGGAGATCGGCTCGGGGGACAGGCCGAGGGCCTGGTCCAAGCGCCGCAGGACCTGGCCGGACCGCTCCGCCCCGAAGCGCGCCTCCACCGCGGCGCGCGGCAGATCGTAGAGGTCGCCGACCCGGCGCAGGCCGAGCCGCTCGAGATCCTCCACGGCCGCGGCGGGCAGACGCAAGGCGGCGACCGGCAGCGGCGCGAGGGCGGACCGCTGCGTCCCCGGCGGCACGACCGCCGTGCGGGCCGGGCCGAAGCGGGCCAGGGCCCAGGCGGCGCCGGGGGTGTCGGCAACGGCGGCGCGGGCAACGAACCCGCTGCGGCCGAGCCTCTCGACGAGATCGGCCAGCAGCGCGGCCTCGCCCTCGGGGCACTGCGGGGACGCGAACAGATGGGCGCAGCCCGTGATGTCGAGCCAGATGCCCGCGCCGATGCCGGCGGACGGGTCCGGCGCCGTCCAGGGCGTGTAGCGGAGACACCAGTCGGCCAGGGCGGCGAGCGCCCGGGCGTCGGCGGCGCCGTCCGCGGGCGCCGTCGCGAGCGCCGGGCACAGCGCCCGGGCGTCGGCCAGACCCTGGCCGGGGGCGAGCCCGGCCGCCTGGGCCGCGGGATTGACCGCCGCCAAGGCCAGGCGGCCCTGGCTGTTCACCACCGTGGCGAAGGGCCGGGCTTCATCCCGCGGCTCGGCGCGGCGGATCCGATCCGTCGCGAAGAAGGGCAGGGACAGGGACAGAATCCGTCGTGCGCCCATGGGCGTCCTCCTCGGTGCGAAAGTCGATGATCCAGGTTCCAGGCCGGCCGCCGCGGCAGCGCAACAGCTCCACCTGCCAGCAGGTCCGGACGATGGCGTCCGAGGCCTGCAGGGCTTCCCCGGCAATCGGCTGCACCCGCCAGCGGGTGACCGCAGCGGAGGGCGGCGGCACGCGGGAGCCGGCGCGGCGCAACAACAGGCCGGTCACGCCCGTCCCCTCGGCGGCGAGCTGCAGGCGTCGGCTCGCGAACAGCGAGACGTCGTCGGCTTCGCCGAGCACCGCGGCGAGCGCCGGCGACCGCAGCCCTTCCTCCATGGCCCAAAGCACATCCCGGTTCCGCGGCGCCCGGACCAGCACGAGCCGCGCCGGATCCAGCCCGAAGGCGGCCAGCCCCGGGCCGTAGAGCGTGGTGTCCCGCACGATCCACAGCACCGGCGCCGCGGCGTGCAGCGCAAGCGCGCCGAGCAGGGCCGCACAGAACCCGGTCGCCGCGGCGTCCGCCGGGGCGGGACCGGCGGCGATCACCTCGTGCAACGCGGGCCGCGGCAAACCCGCCCACGGCAAGGCCTCGGCAAGCCCCGTCAGCCCGGGCACGGAGGCGAAGGGCAGAACCTGATCCCGGCGGCCGCCGGCCGCCATCTCGGGCAGGCCCTCGATGACCGCCAGCTGCGCCCGCAAAGCGGACAGGCGGTCCTCTGCCGTGCGGCGGTCGTCGATGTCGGGTCCCGAGAGCATGCAGGCCGTTCCTACCGGGGAGAGCACGGGAGAAAACAAGGGATATCTTCCATATGTTCTTCTTTTGTTCTATTCATTCGATGACGACGAGTCAAGCCGCGCCGCCGCCGACATCACGCCCCGCCAACCAGGGTCGTCCATCCCGCCCCATCCTCTTGGCCTTGCCAGGCAAATGGCGTAGGGTCCGCCGGCCTTGCAGCGGGAGGACGATGCGAACCAGACGGCTCAATCGGGCGACCAGGATCGCTGCTCTGACCTGTTCGATAGCCGCCATCCTCGCGACCGGGGCGCCGAACGGTGCAACCGCCTGGGCCTTTGCGCTCAGCGAGCGGCTGACCAACGGGACGAGCTTTCCCTCCGACGACCTGGAAGACGCGGTCCGCTGGAGCAAGCGGCCCGGATCTTTGGTCGATGACAAGGTGCGTGGGCTTGGCGGTGGCGTCGAATACGCCATCGCGGACGATTTCTGCGACACGCTGTTGCCGGCCTTCCTGGACGACCCGAAGCCGGACTGCGCAGCCTTGCGCAGCGCCATCCGCGAGGCCTTCGACCAATGGAGCGCCGATCACCCCGTCCTCGTCTTCACCGATGTCACCGGCAAGGTCGAGACCAGCCTACCGCCAAAGACCGCGCGCGACCCGCGCCGGGGCTATGGCGCCGAGATCGACATCCTGGCCGGCACGCCGGCGGGCTTTCCCCGGCCGGGACCGTTCGGCGCGGAGACGATCTTCTATTTCGTGGTCGCCGACCCCATCGCCACCAATGGGCGCCCGATAGCGGGCAACACGCTGACCAGTTCGGACATCCTGCTCAACCCGACCAAGTGCTTCTACCTGGACCCGGTGCTCGAGCGGGCCACCTGCAACCACTTCTCGTCCTTGATCCTGCACGAGATCGGGCGGACGCTGGGGCTGGGCCAGCCGGATATGAACCCGAAGCGCAACTGGGACAACGACTCCAACCCCCTAAACCGGGTTGTGATCGATTGCGAAGACCCGCTCGACGGTCTGCGCCTGTCGCGTCGCATCGACCGGGGCGCGGCCATGATCTCGGGCCAGGGCCTGGCGCAGCGGGTGCAGCCGGGCTTGACCAACGACGACATCGGCGCGCGCGACTTCCTCTATCCGTCCTGCGGCGCGAGCTGAGAGGCGGCCGTGAAGGTCGACGGCGTTCCCTGCCGCACCATCTGGCTCGCCGAGGACGGCTGGGCCGTGGAGATCATCGACCAGACCCGGCTGCCGCACGCCTTCGCCACCGTGCGGCTCGAGACGCCCGAGGACGCGGC
The DNA here is from genome assembly GCA_030066595.1 of Alphaproteobacteria bacterium. GTDB lineage: Bacteria > Pseudomonadota > Alphaproteobacteria > JAJFFI01 > JAJFFI01 > JASJBI01. Next base: position 32,564 of record JASJBI010000033.1, read on the forward strand.
GCGAGCGATCCGCGACATGCTGGTGCGGGGCGCGCCATTGATCGGCGCGACCGCGGCCTACGGCCTGTGCCTCGCCGCGCGGGCGGATCCCGGCGACGAGGCCCTGGACCGGGCCGCCGAGCTGCTGGGCGCGACCCGCCCGACCGCCGTCAACCTGCGCTGGGCGATCGAAGAGATGCGCAGTCATCTGCGCAACCGGCCGCACGCCGAACGGGTGGCCGCGGCCTACGCCAAGGCGGCCGAGATCTGCGACGACGACGTAGCCACCAACCGGGCGATCGGCGAACACGGCCGCCCGCTGATCGAGCAGGCCTGGACCAAGGCGGGCCGGGGCAGGGCGGTCAATGTGCTGACCCACTGCAACGCGGGTTGGCTGGCCACGGTCGACTGGGGCACGGCGCTGGCCCCGATCTATCTGGCGCATGACGACGGCATTCCGGTGCACGTCTGGGTCGACGAAACCCGGCCGCGCAACCAGGGTGCCGCGCTCACCGCCTGGGAACTGGGCAAGCACGGCGTCGACCACACGGTGATCGTGGACAATGCCGGCGGCCATCTGATGCAGCACGGCAAGGTCGACCTGTGCATCACGGGCACCGACCGAACCACCGCCAGCGGCGACGTGTGCAACAAGATCGGCACCTATCTGAAGGCGCTGGCGGCGCGCGACACCGGGGTGCCCTTCTACGTCGCGTTGCCGCACAGCACGATCGACTGGACGGTCCGCGACGGCCTGGCCGAAATCCCGATCGAAGAGCGGGACGCGGCGGAGGTCACCGAGATTGCGGGACGGGCGGCGGACGGCACCACGACGACCGTGAGCCTGACACCCGAGAGCAGCATGGCGGCCAACTACGCTTTCGACGTCACCCCAGCCCGCCTGGTCACCGGACTCATCACCGAGCGCGGCGTCTGCGCGGCCTCGGCCGAGGGCTTGCGCGCGCTCTATCCGGAACGCGGATAGGTCACTGACCCGATGGCGGCGCCTCCCCAGGTCCGCTCGAGGTCGGCTGGTAGTACTTCACCGACCAGATCATGACCGCGTCCTCGATGGTCAGGCGATCGTAGATCGACCGGCCGTCCGGCGCCGTGGCCCGCAGGTTGACCAGCCCGCGTTCGACCTGCGCCGTGCATTCCTTGCGCGGCTCGGCCACGCAGGCGCGCTTGTCGTTCACGAACAGGGTGAGACGGTCCGGAGTTTCGTTTTGCATCACTAGCTCGGCGGCGGCGGCTGGCGCGGCCGCGAAGACAAGGCCGGTCACGAATAGGACGGAAAGGGTTGTTTTCATACGCGACACTCCCCTCGCTTGATCTCGAACGCCAGAGGGAAGTACGCGAATGGCGCACCGCTGTCCAGCGGATGCGGATTTCCGTCCGGCGGCTCTTGTGACATCATAGTGCCCTCTCTGGATTGAGGAGGCAGTATGCCGGCCAGGAGCGGGCTCGACCGCAAGATCGTCGACGCGGCGCTGGAGATGGCGGACGAGATCGGCTGGGGCGCCTTGCGCCTCAGACAGGTGGCGGATCGGCTTGAGATCCCGCTGGCCCGGCTACGGGTGTTCTATCGCGACAAGGACGCGGTTGCCGACGCCTGGCTGGCCCGGGCCGACGCCGCCATGCTGGCCGCCCCGCCGGCGGGATTCGCCGATCTACCGCCCCCCGAACGGCTGCACCGGATGATGATGGTCTGGCTGGACGCGCTCGCCCCGCACCGCCGGGTGACCGGCGAGATCCTGGCCGAAAAGATGTGGCCGTTTCATCCCCATCACAACCTGGCGCTGGTCTTCTGGGTCTCGCGGACCGTGCAGTGGATCCGGGAGGCGGCGTTGCTGGACAAGACCGGGCGGCGCAGACAGGTCGAAGAGATCGGCTTGACCGCCCTGTTCGTGGCCACGGTGCGCTTCTGGCTGCGCGACGAATCAGAAGGCCAGACGCAGACGCGCGAATGGCTGGCGCGCCGACTACGCGACGCCGATCGGGTGATGGGATTGATCTGGCCGGTTCGGCACGGCGAAGCGGAAGCGTAGGGTCCGAAGACCGGTCGGGAAGGCCCGGATTACCGGGGACCCCCGCCGGTCTTGCCGGAGCGGCCTGCTTGCAGCGATCCGGGCCGGCTTACCGTCGGTCCTTGACGGAGGTCCCCGGATTCTCGATCAGGGATGCGATCCGGTCGTAAATCGCCTGGGGCGTGATCGGCTTGGCCATGAAATCGGTGACGCCCGCGTCCCGCGCCTCGATCACGCGCTCCATCTCCGTATGGCCCGTCAGCATGATGATCGGCATCTTGGGGTCGCAGACACCGCTATCCTGGCGCACGCGTCGGACCAGTTCGATCCCGTCGACCGGCTCCATCGCCCAGTCGGTGATGATCAGATCCACATGCGCCTGGCGCAGCACCTTCAGGGCGCCCTCCACATCGGTCACCTTGTAGACCGCTCCAAAGCCAAAGGATTCGAGGATCCCGCCGACGAGCTGGAGGACGTGGCGGTTGTCATCGACGACCAGCGCCGAGATGTTCCTGAAATCGTAGTAGGCTGAACGCTCGCGGCCTTCAGGCATATGACAGTGTCCCCGTCACAGGTTGTCTCAGACGCCGACTGGCTTCGAGATGCAGTAGCGCGATAGCGGGACCTCGGGGCGTGCTGGCCGCCTCTTCGGAACGGAAGTCTAGGCGTTTTGGGTTAACGGCTTGTTAATCCTGTTCCCGGCGGCCGCGGCGGCCGGAGTGCGGCACCGCCCAAGGGGGCCGCGGCAGACCCGGTTAGGCGGTATCCCGGTCCGCCGAACCCGTTCGGGCCCGGCATCTCTCGAGAGGGAAGACAATGGTCGCGGTCGTGCCGGCCTGCGGCGCGCTGTCCACGCGCAGCTCGGCGCCGTGCAGCTCGGCGAGCGATTTGACCAGGGGGAGTCCCAGGCCGGTGCCGGTGTGCTGACGAGTCATCGAACTCACCACCTGGCCGAAGGGCGACAGCGCGCGCTCCATGTCCTCGCGCGCGATTCCGACTCCGGTGTCGGCGACCCGCAGATAGAATCGCCCGTCATCCCCAAAGCCGGCCGCCGCCCTCACGCTGCCGCCGGCCGGCGTGAACTTCACGGCATTGGACATCAGGTTCAGCAGCATCTGCTTGATCGCCCGCGAGTCCGCATAGAGCGGCGGCAGGTCGGGCTCCACATTGACCTCGAGGGACAGCTCCGCCGTCTCCACGCGCTCGCGGATGATGCGCACCGCGGCCTCGATGGTCTGGCCGACGTCGAGATCCTCCTCCTGCAACTCGAACTTGCCAGCCTCGACCTTGGACAGATCGAGGATGTCGTTGATCAAGCTCAGCAGGTGCGTCCCGCTGTAGTGGATGTCCTTGGCGTATTCCAGATAGGCGGTCTGCTCGATCGGGCCCATGAGCTGGTTCGCGAGGATCTCGGAGAAGCCGATGATGGCGTTGAGCGGCGTACGCAGTTCGTGGCTCATGTTGGCCAGGAACTCGGATTTCGAGCGACTGGCGAGCTCGGCCTCTTCCTTGGCGCCGCGCAGCGCTTCCTCGATCCGCTTGCGCTCGGTGATCTCGGTGCCGATGGCGCCGACGGCGGTGATCGCGCCGTTGGCGTCGCGGATCGGAAACTTCACGGTCAGGAAGGTGTGCACGCCGTCATCGAGCGTGAATTCCTCCTCTTGCTCTATGGTGTCGCCGGTCTCGATCACCGCCCGGTCGTGCGCCCTGAACTTGTCCGACATCTGGGCTGGGAAGATATCCGAGGTGGTCTTTCCCTTGGCCTCCTCGTCGGTCACCCCGAACAGGATTTCGGCCTTCCGGTTGAGCAGCATATACCGCCCGTCGAGATCCTTGATGTGGATCTTGGTGGGTGAGTTGTCGACGACCACCCGGAACCGCGCCTCGCTCTCCCTAAGCGCTTGCTCGGCCTTGAGACGCTCGCTGATGTCGCGGGCAACGACCTGAATGCTCAGCCCCTCGGGGTGGGCAAAAGGCGTCGAAGTGACCTCCACGTCCACCGTGCCGCCGTCCAGCCTTCGATACTCCTGATGCATGGATTCCGCCGGACGGCCGGAGACCTCCATCCTACGGATGCGCTGCTTGACGATCTCGACGTAGCTCGGATCCAGAATATCCAGCACGTGCATGCCAATGATCTGGTCTTCGGAGACGGCGCCCAGCATCCGCACGCCCGCACGATTGATGAAGACCACATGGTGGTTGCGCAGGATCATGATCAGCTCCTGCGACTGCTCGACCAGCCCGCGGAAGCGCTCTTCGCTCTCCAGCAGCGCGTCCTCGATCCGCTTGCGATCGGTGATATTGGTGTAAGTGATGACGAACCCGCCGTCCGGCAGCGGCTGGCCCCGGATCTCCAGCGTGGTGCCATCCGGCAGCACGCGCTCCAGCCGATGCGGTTCCGGTTGCTCGAAGTTCCGCATCAGCCGCGTCACATGCTCCTCGGTCGGGCCCTGGCCGTAGTCCCCGCGCTCGGCGGCGTGGCGAATGACCCCTTCGAACGGACATCCCGGCCGGAGCAAGTCGTGGGGGATGCGGGCGACCGTCTCCACACGCCGGTTGGCGGCGATGATCCGCTTGGTGGGACCGACCGCGATGAGACCCTGGTCCATGTTCTCCAGGGTCGCCTGCAGCAGTTGCGAATACTCCTCGAAGGCAAGGTCCCGCTTGACGCGATCGGTGATGTCCGTGGCGGCGATGATGCTGCCGCCGTCCCGGGTCCTCGCGGTGATGCCCTGCACCCAGCGCCCGTCGCCGAGCTCGGTCTCCCATGGCTGCCCGGGGCTGCGGTGACGAGCCAAGCGGGTCTCGACGTATTCCCGTGCGGTCGCGGCGCTGGGTGGGCGCTGCGGGCCTTCGCCGATCAGCTCCAGCACGGTGCGCAGGCGCACGCCGGGACGGATGCGATCCTTGGCACCGGGGACGAAGAACTCCCGGTACTTCTCGTTGCAGATGACCAGGCGCTCCTGCGAGTCGAACAGCGCGATCGCCGCCGGGCTCCTCTCGATGGCTTCGGACAGGTGGGCATGGGCCTCGCTGAGCTGGGCGACGAGATTGGCATTGTCCAGAGCCGCCTTGATCGTGTCGCATCGGGCCGCGTGGCCGCCCTGGATGAAGATGGCAAGCGCCAACACGAAGACTGTCAGCGCGCCGGCCAGCGCCAGGTCGAAGACGCCGTTCATGACCACCAGACCGGTAATCGTCGGCAGCATTGCGCCAACCAAAAAAGCGAAGCTGCCGGCCCGCAAGAGCGCCAGCGGCGCGATGGCGCCCGTGGTCAGGCCCACCATCGCGAACACCACGAACATCTCGTGACCGCGCTGATCAAGACCGAGCGGAAAGGTCACTGCGCCGAGCGGCAAGGCGCAGACCGCCAAGGCCCCCCACATGGCACCTGTGAGGCCGAGCGCGACATGCGCCCCGGTGACCGTTTCCTGGGTCACCGGCGGGGCGTCGGCGCGGCGCCAGCGCAGCCCCGCCCAGATCAGCGCGCCGGTCGCGAGCGCGGCCGAGACCAGCCAGCCGACCAGATAAGCTGTCGAGATGTCCCGCGCCAGGGCCAAGGCGACCCCAAGCGCGAGTAGCCCTTGCAGTCCGGCGCGCCAGTGCCAGTTGCGCAACAGGTCTTCAATCTGATGGCGCCGTATCTCCTGGGACAGAGCCACGTCGTCATCCGGCCCATCGAAGAGCAGATCGCTGAGATCCGGGACGGCCTGGCCCCGTTTCGTCCGGCCAGGATCGGAACCGTCACCCGACTTCGGGTCGGCGGAAGGCGCGCCATAGGAAGGCGGCTCCGGAGCCGCCGACGGGTGCTGCGAGGTATCTTGCCGCAATGGCCGTATCCGTGGTGTTGGCCGGTCCGGCGGCGGTCCCGGTGTTGAGGGTGCCCCCGCCTGCCAATCTGCTGCAGACGATCCAAGCGCGAGATCGCGACGCCACAGAGTCCTCTGCCAGCCTTAATGGCCGGTTAAGAAGTCCGCAAAAGGCGCAAGAACCAAGCCCTTAACCTCGGTCGGTCACCAAATCTTGATCCGCCGCCCAGGGCCTAGGGGCGGTTCCAGCGGGACGGCCGGTCGACAGTTGGTATATTGTATATCGTCGGAGGGAGGACGCAGGATGACCGCATGGCTCCGCTTCGCCCGCGGCGGGCTGACTGGCTTCGGCACGCTCGAGGACGAGACCATCGCCGTTCACGAAGGCGACATGCTGGGCGAGGCCCGGCCGACGGGCGAGATCCTGGGCCTGGCCGACGTGCAGCTCCTGACCCCCACGCAGCCGAGCAAGATGATCGCCCTGTGGAACAACTTCCATGCCCTGGCCGCCAAGCTCGAGCTGCCGGAACCGAAGGAGCCGCTCTATTTCCTCAAGGCGCCGAACGCCTTTCTCGCCGGCGGACAGACGATCCGACGGCCCCGGTCCTATGACGGGCCGATCGTCTACGAGGGCGAGTTGGGCATCGTGATCGGCAAGCCCGGCAAGGATCTGCCGGAGGACCGGGCCGAGAGCATCATCTTCGGCTACACCTGCGTGAACGACGTCACGGCGGCGCGCATCATCGACCGCGATCCCACCTTCGCCCAGTGGGCCCGGGCCAAGAGCTTCGACGGCTTTGGCGTCTTTGGCCCCGTCGCCGAAACGGACGTGGATCCCGCGGGCCTGACCGTCCGCACCATCCTCAATGGCGAGGAGCGGCAGAACTACCCGATCAGCGACATGATCATCCCGCCGCGGCGGATCGTCTCGCTCTTGTCCTATGACATGACGCTCGAGCCCGGAGACGTGATCTGCTGCGGCACGTCGGTGGGCGTGGGATCGATGAAAGCGCCCAGCAACAGGATCGAGGTGCACATCGAGGGTATCGGCCGGCTCAGCAACACATTCGAGCAATGACCGCGGCCGAGACCACAGGACCGGGCGGGCGGACCGGTTGGCTGGACCGGCTGCAAGGAGAGAGCGGATGAAGATCTGTGTGGTTGGCGCGGGCGCCATCGGCGGCCTGATGGGGGCCAAGCTGGCGCTCGCCGGCAACGAGGTCACGCTGGTCGACCAGGGGCCGCAGCTGGAGGCCATCCAGAAAGAGGGCCTCAAGCTGATTTGGGAGGACGGCGGCGAGCATGTCGTCACCGACATCGCCGCCACCGACACGCTGGCGGAGGCCGGGCTGCAGGATCTCGTCATCCTGGCGCTCAAGGCCCACTACCTCGAACAGGTGGCCCGGGAGGTGCCGGCGCTGCTCGGGCCCGAGACCATGATCGTGACCGTGCAGAACGGCATCCCCTGGTGGTATTTCCATCGCCATGGCGGGCCGTTCGACGGCCATCGGCTCAAGTCGCTGGACCCGGGCGGCGTGCTCGAAAAGCACATCGACGGCGACCGCATCGTCGGCTGCGTGGTCTATCCGGCCGCCGCCGTGGTCGAGCCCGGCGTTGTGCGGCATGTGGAGGGCGACCGGTTTCCGGTGGGCGAGCTCGACGGCACGGAGACGCCCCGCGTCCGGACGCTCAAAGCGCTGCTCGAGCAGGCCGGCTTCCGCTCCCGCATCCTCGACGACATCCGCTCGGAGATCTGGCTCAAGGCCTGGGGCAACCTGTCCTTCAACCCGATCAGCGCGCTGACGCATGCGACGATGGAGAGCATCTGCAGGTTCCCGGAGACCCGCCGGCTGGCCGAGACCATGATGCGGGAGGCGCAGGACATCGCCCACAAGCTGGGCATCACCTTCCGGCACACCATCGAGAAGCGCATCGAGGGCGCGGAATCGGTGGGCGCGCACAAGACCTCGATGCTGCAGGACGTGGAGCTGGGCCGGTCGCTCGAGGTCGAGGCGCTGATCGGCGCGATCCTGGAGCTGGGGGCGCTCTCCGAGACGCCGGCGCCGTCGATCGAGGCGGTCTACGCCTGCGTCAAGCTCCTGAACAGGACCATGCTGCTGGAAGGCGCGGGCGTGCGCGTCGGCGAAGCGGCCTGAAGCTGGCAGGGCTTGGCCCCCGGAAAGGAGGCCTGCGGCGCAATGTGTCTTGCGCGTTCCCGGTCCGTGCGGCAGGACGATGACCGCTGAGCCGTCAACCCCGGGCCCAGACACGCCAGCAGTCTTGGTGACAGGTGAGCCGGAATCGGACGGCTCCCATTCGAAGCCGCCATACGCGCCGGCACCTACTCACGGGCAGCAAGGAGCCAGCCAAGGAACCCTGCCGAAACAGTCACGATCCCAGCCGCGATCAGCAACGTTCGGCGAAGAGATATGCCGAGACGTTCCACTTCCTCCACGTCCAGTTCTGCGACAATCCCCCAAACGCCACCGGTCCACTTGAAAGGTCGGTAGGCCGAGAGCACCGGGGTTCCGCGGTAATCATCAACGATGCCAAATCCCGTCGCGCCGGAAAGAGCGCCCGTTACCGAAGGCGTCTCAACCTTTTGCTCGAGAATGCTGTTTTCGACGAAGCGCGACTGAGACAGCATCAACCGATCTGAATTGACCAGATACGACTCGAACGAGTCTCCGAGCGCATGGGAACTTTGCATGATCCGGTCGAAAGGGTCCAAGCGCAGCTGGACGATCAGGGCCCCGGCGATGCGGCCGTGGTGGTAGATCGGAGTCCCCTCAAACGCGGCGGGGATATCCTTGCTCGGGGCGTACCGGGCGAAGTCGGAACCGACAACGCTGCCCGGCGCAGCCGCCACTGCCTTGCGATAAATGCCCGCGAGCGTGGTGTCCTTGAGCGGCCCTGCCTTCAGGCTGGTGCCGAAGTCATCTTCCTTGAACACGGTGTAGACGATATTGCCATCCAGATCGACCAGGAACAGGTCGTAGTAGTCCCGTGCGTCGACGAGACTCCTAAACCAAGAATGGTAAAAGGCGTGCAGTTCACTGTATTCCGATCCATCGTCGGCCTTGACCAGACTGTCCCGGGACCCTTCTTCATGTGGATTCTCTGCGATGTATGCGCGCCGAGCTTCTGCGGCGGGATCCGCACCCAGTGCTGAGAATGCTCGGGAGAAGTCCTTCACTGCCTGCTGTACGGAGGATGTCGTGCCAACAATCCTGAGGTCGTTGTCTACATCCTGCGAATAATTCCGAAGCTCAGTTGCGCGCGCCTGCAACGTGGTCTCCAGCACGATCTGCAATCGCTGTCGCGCGTTTTCTTCAAGGTTCCTAAACGCAATGATGGCTGCGACACCGAAGGATATCGCGGCGATGACCGCGAAGGTGACGCTCATTCTGATTGGGTTTGACCTGAGCAATTCCGAGGCCCAGCCGGCTATTTGGTCCGAGCGTCGAATACGCCGTCCCAGCGCTCTGCTGGGGGCGCTTCTTTGAACGCCTGGGCCCGCGCGCGCAGAACCCGCGCGGCGTCATCATTGGCATATTCCTCAATATGGCGGTCGAATTCGGCGATCGCATCGCTCCAACGGCGCTCCGTGCAAGCGGTGTAGCATCGCCGCCAACTCCCAAGATGCGCTTCGGCGCTTTGCCCATCGCCGCAATATTTCGCGGGAGAGATCAGTTCATACACGCGAACGGGTTGCGAGGCGCCCTTCGGTCGAACCATATCCACTGGTCTGACGAGGGCGTCCGCGGGCGCACCCTCGAGCATCGCTTCCGAAATCAGGATCTGCGTGCCGAGCTGCTTGTTGAGCCCTTCCAGACGGGCGGCGAGGTTCACGGTCTGGCCAAGGGCCGTGTAGTTCATGCGCTCCACGGAACCGACATTCCCGACAACCGCCTCGCCCACGTGCAGGCCGAAGCGCGTTTGAAACGGGGGCAGGCCGTCAGCAGTCCGCCGAGCATTGAGCCGCGCGATTGCGGAAGCCACGTCCAGCGCGGCCCGGCATGCCAGCTCCACATGGTTCTCTTGGCGGACGGGCGCGTTCCACATGGCCATGATCGCATCGCCAATATACTTGTCGATTGTGGCGCCATGCTCGATGAGCCTCACGCTGACCTCCGCAAAATACTCCGACACTTCCTGCATGAGCTCCATGGGCTCCATGCGCTCCGATATGGCCGCGAAATCGGTAATGTCCGTAAACAGAAGCGTCACCGTGCAGCGTTCGCCGCCAATGTCCGCCTTTACGTCGCCAGCCAAGAGACCCCGCACCAGCTGTGCCGGAACATAGCGGGCGAAATCGCCAAGCGACCGTTTCAAGGTTTGCACGGCTTGTGACAAGTGTTGGACCTCCAAAACTCGAGACGTGACGGGCTCTCGCTCCCGAAGATCGAAGGTGCGCATCTGATAGGCTTCGTCGGTGAGGTTTCGAATTGGCCTGGCAACGGCGTTCGCAAATACCCAAGCGAGCAAAAGCCCAATGCCGAGACCTGTGATGGCAATTACGAGGCTGATCTCCATGCGCGTGGATACCTCTGCAAACACTTCGTCGGCAGGCGAAAGCAGGCTCATTACGGCTTTCTGACCGTGGTCGAGGGATAGCGGAGAAATCCAGATGACCCACGCCTCGCCATCAGCCTCGACCTCGTGCACCCCTTCGCGATTGCCCGAGGCATAGAGCCGGCTCAGCGCGCGATGGGCGGCGACACCAGTGCTTGCGAGCGTTTGCTGCGTGACCAGCGGACGGTCACCGGATCTTTGCACGTTGAGGACGTGGTCGATATTCGCCGCCGCGAGCACGGCCGTGCTTTCGTCGAACACCACGGCGAGCGCATTTTCGGATGCCCGCCTGATCTCGAGTGCCTGTGACAGAGTTCGAAGCGTCAGGTCACCCCCCACCACCCCCTTGCCGCTGGCCGTCCGGGTCGCAATGGTGATGCCGATGTCGTTCGTCTCAAAGTAGACGTAGGGCGAGGTTTGCACGGTGCCATCCGAGGTCATTGCCGCGTGAAACCACGGGCGGGTCCGGGGGTCGTAGCCGTTGTGCTGTCTGCGGTCGACCGAGAGAATCTCGTATTCGGCATCGAGCATGATCACGGTCTGGCGAAAATCACTTGGCGTCGGCCGCTGGACGATCCAGGCGTGATAGGCGGCGCCAGCCTGTGGCCCAGCCTCGCCCAAGCTGAATACCAGCACGAAATTTCCCTGGTAGTCGCCGTAGTAGAGCGCGAACAACTTGTCGGTGTCGGACAAACGCCGCGCGAACAAGCGAATCGTCTCCAGTGTGAAGATTTGTTCTTCGGGCAGCAGCGAGACGGCCATCGCCGTTCCCTGGACGGCCGTTTCCACGGGACCACGCAGCGCCTGGAGTTCGACGCGAACGGTTTCGCCCAAACGCTGAAAGGCGGCTTTGGCTTCGCCGAGGGCCGCTCGCCGGCCGACGATCTGGTTGTTGGCGACGATCGCGCCGGCGACCACCACCAGCAAGACGGAAACAATAGTGGCGATATTGACGCTGAGCGGAATGAGCGCTCTGAGGATCGTCCCGATGTCGGAGCGGAGACGAAGGCGCAGCATGGTGATCCGATCTTGGTTGTGCGTCCTGGCCGCGACCAAGAGCCAGTTTCGGACCCCTCCACCACGTGCCCGCCGCGCGCCACACGGTCATCGTCAACGAGCAATTCCTAGACGACGGGTTTCGCTGAAGCGGCGGACGCTGGACCGTACGCTAAACTGATTATCAGTGCAGCAGCTATCCCTCTGGGACAAGCCCGCGGATGCCATATGATTGACACGGACGCAGCCTCGTTTTAGTATACCGTTCTGTATACTAAATAGGTGGAGCGATGCCAGAAACCATGAGCGAGCCAACCGCGGCAGCGTTAGCGCGGCTCGAGCGGTGTTATTCCGCTGGCGCCTGCGACTGGAGCCGGATCTATCGGCCGAGGCGGGAGATGCGGAACTTCGCGAGCCGGTATCATCTGGTCTATCCGGCGCTCGCCTACTTCGTGGAGCTCAAGCGCGATCCAAGCCAGGCCGAGAGGCTTCGGCCCCAGCTCGATGCGATCTATCACGGCCTTCTCGAGCCGCGATGCTGGACCTATTGGCATACGGAGCTCGACGAACAGACCTGGCCGCTGCAGGAGCGGAACCTGACCTACGCCGGGCGCCTGGCGAGCTTCATCGGCTTCTACATCGACGCCTTTGGGGAACCGCCGGCCGATCGCATCGAGATCGACGGCCGCTCGACGACTTACACGGATCTCTCCCGCAGTCTCTGGATGCAGATGAGCGACTCGCCGAGCTGCGGCGTGAGCTGCTACCACCATCAGTCGATGGTCATGTGCAACGCGCACATGCTGATCAACAATATGCTGCACGACCGCCTGTTCGGGACCGATTTCGCCGCCGCGAACGCCGCCTGGCTCACGACCGTCGAGGACCACCTGCTGTGCGGCGAAGACAGCGGCCCCCTGTTCTATTACGGCACCGAGCCAGACAAACCCTCGCCGCTGGTGGAGAAGCGGGCGCTGGGCGCCGACATCTGGGCGCTGTTCCTGATGAGCGGCGTCGTGCCCGATCGGGTGTCGGGCTGGTTCGAGCGCTGGCAGCGGAACATCGTGCGCGAGGGCGAGCATGCCTTTGTCCGGGTTGCCGCCTGGGAAGCCGAGCAGGAGTTCTCGTCGAACGAGCTCGCCACGGCCTGGGCCTTTTGCCTGGCCAAGGAACTCGGGCAACCGGACCGGGCGCGGCGGCTGCGGCGGTTTCTCGCGCCGCGGGTCGCGGCAGGGTTCGAGCTCGATCCCTACATCACGGGGCTCTTCCTGCTCGGCGAGCGCCTGGAGCCGGGCGCCTTTCATAGGCTGGTCAACGGCGCGGGCAGGACATCCTAGTGCGTGGGATTCCCGCGGAAACCCGGAAGCGCATTCTCGCGGCCGCCACGGACCTGTTCTACGCAAAGGGCATCCGTGCCGTCGGCGTCGATGCCATTGCCGCCGCGGCCGGCGTCACCAAACGCACGCTTTACCTGCACTTCGATGGCAAGGACGACCTGATCGCGGCCTATCTGGAGGCGCGAAACGAACCGGTGCTCGCGGGCTTGATCAAATCGGTCATGCGCAGCTCCGGCGGCATTGCGGCGCAGATCGAGGGTTTGTTCTTGGCGTTCGCGCGGCAGGCGGGAAATCCGAACTGGCATGGCTGCCCCTTCGCACGCGCGGTCTCCGAGCTCCGTGAGACCCCCAACGATGCGGTTTCCGAGATCGCGGCCAGACACAAGAGGGCGTTCGAGGACTGGCTGGCAGAGCATCTGGCCTCCCACCATGTCGCTGAACCGGCCCTCGTCGCACGCCAGTTGATGGTGTTGGTCGACGGCTGCATCACGCAGATCCTGATCCACCGCGATCCGTCCTATGCGGCGGCGGCGGCGGCGGCGGCGGTCGCCCTGGTGGAGCGTCGACTGCCCGACTAGCGGGCGCGCGGGCGAGGCGGCCTGAGAGTCGGCGCAGGCCTGTCTTTGGCAGCCGTCGCCGAACGCCAACACGTTGCATGCCGAGCGATTTCGGGTGGCGGCCAATCGTCTGGGAGGGCTCCGCACCGGGAATACCGGTATACTTTCACGGTAATCTCGGCAAAATCGGCCCGGCGATTCACGGCAACCGGCGCTTTTGGTGGAAACCGGAGTTTAGGGCGAACAAGTGGCTCTTTGGTTCGGGAGCCACCTGATAGGGGCTTTGGAACTGCGATGGCTGAGGAACGTGCAGCTGACATCTGGGGTCTCGCCGGCGAAGCCTACAACGAGATCAGTCGTGGGTCGGCCGATGCCGCCGAGCATTGCCTCGATCGGCTGCGTCCGGGGCCGGGAGAGACGATTCTTGACGTCGCGACCGGAACCGGTTTCTCGGCCCGCCGCCTCGCTAGTCGCGGCGCAACCGTCGTGGGCATCGATATCAGTCCCGCAATCATCGAGGCCGCACAAAAGCTGTCCTCCCGCGACGGCAACGAGATCGAGTTCCGGGTCGCAAACGCCGAAGACCTGCCTTTCGAAGACGGACAGTTCGATGCCGTGGTCTCGATCTTCGGCGTCATCTATGCCGGTCGGGCTCAAGCGGCCGCGGCCGAACTGGCACGCGTTTGCCGCAAGGGCGGACGTTTGGCCCTGTCGGTCTGGAATGCGCACAGCGTGCCTGCACAGGTTTTCGAGTTGCTGCAAAGCTATATGCCGCCGGTCTCGCCCGTGCCGCCTTCGCCCTTCGAATGGGGCGAAGTCCCGCGCATCGAAGAGCTGCTTGGTGAAAGCTTCGAGCTGGACTACGAGTCGGGCATCTCATACCACAATCTGCCGGACGGTGAGGCTGTGTGGGCGCTCTACCTCAAGGGCTATGGGCCTCTGAAATGGTTGGCCCAAGTCCTCGAAAAGCCGAAGCTGGCGGAGCTCGAAAGGCGATTTGTCGACTTCCACAACCAGTTCCGAACGAATTTGGGTGTCCGGGTGCCGCGCGATTATCTCGTTGCGATCGGCACGCGACGTTGAGCCACAGCTAAGCGCCACGCGGACGCACGATCACCGCGATCCGTCCTGCGGGACGGCGGCGGTCGCGCTGGTCGAGCTTCGACTGCCCGACCAGCGGGCGCGCGGGAGAGGCGGCGTCAGCCCACGCGCCTTTCGCGGGCGCCGAAGCGCTCATTGCCCGAGACACCCGGTTGATGCGCCGGACCACGCCGGGCTCCGACAGATAAGCGCGGTGTGGATCTGCACCGCCGACGCGCCGGGCCACGCCCCTTTTTCGGCTTTGCCCGCAGGCTACGGTATGCTTGCGGAAGTGCTCCCGTCGGAGAGAGCGGCGGGCCGGCTTTACCGGCTGCCCGACAACGAACAGTCCAGCGATGTTGCATGCCTTCCTGAACAGTGTCTTGCCGGTCTTCGCGGTCGTGGGCGTCGGCTTCGCTCTTGGCCGCCGTGGGCTCTTCGATACGACCGCGGCCGCGGCCGTAAACCGTTTCGTTTTCTACATCGCCTTGCCCGTACTGCTCTTCCGTCTGCTCAGCGACGTGCCGTTCGACCGGTTCGAATGGGCGTTGATCTTGGCGTATCTGCTCTCGGAGATCGCGCTCTATGCGGCAGGCTACCTGGTCGCCCGGATTGGATTCCGGCGGCCGCAGCTCGAGAGCCTGCTTTTGGGGATGGCGGCCGCTTTTGCCAACCATGTCTTCTTCGTCCTGCCGATCGCACGGCAGATATTCGGCGAGACGGCCGCGCTGCCGATCGTGGCCATCGTCTCGCTCGATGCCATCGTCCTCTATGCGGGCACCGTTCTTATCCTCGACGTGACCAGCGACGCGGCCAGAGGGGCGTCGGTGCTCCGTGTCTTGCGTCTCTGCGGGCGCAATCCGCAGATCATCGCGATCGTCGCCGGCGTCGCCGCAAACCTTCTCGGGGCACGGCTCGTCGGCGGTTTCGAGTTCTTTGCCCGGTTTGTCGGCGAAACGGCGGCGCCCTGCGCCCTGTTCGCCCTGGGCGTGATCCTGATTTCGCAGAAGGACGAGGGACAGGCTCTTCTGCCCATCGCCATCTCGGCCCTGAAGCTGATCGTCATGCCTGTCGTCGCCTGGCTGCTGATCGTTGCCGCATTCGGTGTCCGTGCCGAATGGGCCGGCCCGGCGTTGCTTGTGGCGGCGGGCCCGGCCGGCGCGATGCCGTTTGTCCTGGCGCTACAATACAAGGTGCCGGTCGCAGCCATCGCGCGAACCATCTTGATCTCGACTGTCGGGTCGTTGCTGACGGTCACCGTGATGAGTCAATACGGCTGACTGCGTGTCGGCGCATTGCGTATCGCGCGGGCCTCTCCGTGGCCGCCGCCACCCGCCCTCAGTCGCCGTCGACGCCGACCGCCTCGCCGATATGCGCGAGGCCATCGCGCGCGAGCAATTGGCCGAGGCCCCGGTTGATGCTTCGGACCACGCCGGGCCCGCGATAGACGAGCGCGGTGTAGATCTGGACCGCGGACGCGCCGCGCCGGATCTTGGCGTAGGCGTCCTCCGCCGAATAGATGCCGCCGGCGCCGATGATCTGGTAGCGCGCCCGGTCCATGCGCCGGTACATCTCGGTGATGCGGGCGTCGATCAGGGCCGAGACCGGGCGGCCGGAGACGGCGCCGGGCAGGTTGTGCCAGACGTGCTTCGGCGTCTTGAGCGTCTCAGGCTTGCTGGACGGCAGGTTGAAGATGAAGCCCGAGACGAAGTCGAACGGCTCGGCCGCCTCGAGCACGTCCTCGATATGGGCGACGCCGCCCAAGGGCGAGATCTTGAGGAACACCGGGCGGCCGATCTCCAGCGGCGCCAACGCCGCGAGCAGGCGCGCCACATGGGCCTTGTCGGCGAAGAAATCCCGTCCGGTCTCGGTGTTGGGGCAGCTCAGATTGTAGGTGAGATAGCCGGCGGCGTCCTTGAGCAGCCGGGTCGAGCGCACATAGTCGGCGATGATCTCGTCGTCGGGATCGGGCGGGGCGTCGAGGCCGCGGTTGGTCTTGACCAGGTTGATGCCGAGGGGCACGGCGAGACGCACGTCGGCGAGCCGCGCCGCGATGGCGGCCGCACCGTCATTGGGCAGACCGTAATGCACGGCGATGGCCTCGTCCTCGGGCAGCCGCCAGAGGCGCGGACGCGGATTGCCCGATGACGGCTCGGCCGAGACCGAGCCGATCTCGAGGAAGCCGAAGCCGAGCGCGCTCAAGAACCGCACCGCCTCGCCGCTCTTGTCGTAGCCGGCGGCGAGACCCACGGGGCTGGCGAGCGGCAGACCCGCGAGCGTAGTGGCGAGGCGCGGATCGCGCGCGGCGCAAAGGGGCGCCAGGAGGCCGCGGCTCCAGCCGAGCGCGTGGCCGAGACCGATCGAGGCGCGATGGACCGTCTCGGCATCGAGGCGGAACAGGAGCGGGCGCAAAACGGCGGTGTAGAGGCTCATCGGCGTGTCCGGGTGGGTCCCTAGGCCAAGCATGCGCGGAGGCACCGGATTGGGCAAGGGAGGCGGGCGTTCGCGTGGCGGGAGAGACCCGCGCCCGGCGCGGCATGCCGATGTCTGCTTAGCGACCGATACTCGGCATACGGAAGGGGGCTCAGCTGGGTCCGGATGTAGCCAGGAGCGGCCATTCTGTGCCCGGAGCATCCATTAATGCCGAGGCAAACGTCGTCCGGGTGCCACCTGAATCAAACGATTGTGAATGCGTTAACAGTGTTCTGTTCTTATCGACAGCTGCGGTTATGATGTGGAGCGGCCTTATCTATCTGCCGGTGTCTCGTTGTACGGGCAGTTCGGAGGTTGATCATGTTCGGCCTGCTTAAGAGACTTGGCCTTGCGGCGTTCCTGTCGTTGAGCGCAATCGCCATCGCAAACGCCGTCGAACGGGTCGGTTGGGAGGATCTTGCGCCGGCTGTGGATGAAAAGGAATTCGCCTTCGATGATCTGAATGAGGATCAGATTTACGATCTCTACGACGTTTATCGGGCAAGTCGCCTGGCAAAGACTGGCGCGCTGCCTGACGGTTTGAAGGAGATGGCCGATCAATCGCGGGCGCGGCTGGTGGCCAAGGGCTTCGATGTCGAGGCACTGATCAAGCGTTTTGAGACGATGCGGAAGAAGCTTGAGGCTCGCAACCGGACGTTGATCCGGGAACTCGACGGCAAGGAAATCCAAATTCCCGGCTATGCTTTGCCGCTTGAGTTCTCCGGAGAAACCATTACGGAGTTCCTCTTGGTTCCCTATGTTGGGGCCTGTATCCACACGCCGCCCCCGCCGCCCAACCAAATCGTGCACGTGCGTGCTCCCAAGGGCATAAAAAGCGAGGGTCTGTTTACGCCGGTCTGGGTTACCGGGCGTATTTCCACCGGCGTCAGCGAGCAGTCGCTCGCCTATGTCGACGGTTCCGCGAAAATAAGCGTTGGATACAGTATGGATAATGTGACCGTCGAGCCTTACGAGGAGTAGATCGCCGCCAACCTCCTATTGCCGTACGGTCATGCCATCGGCGAGTGAGAAACGATAGGCGCGGAGCGCCGGCAGCATCCCGGCCAAGCAGCCCGCCGCCAGTATCGCGAGCAGCGTGATGACTTCCCAGGTCGCCAGCGGATCAAGCGCCAGGTAGATGCCAAAGCGCGCATCGACGGCGCCGCGAACAGCCCACAGGACAAGATAGAGAAGCACCGCGCCCAAGGCGGTCCCGGCCGATGTCAGTAGGCCGGCCTCGGTGATCAAGAGGCCGAAGATCGTTCGCGGCCCCGCGCCGACCGAGCGCAGAATCGCCATTTCCCGCCGTCGCTCATTCAATGTCGTCAAGATCATGGTGATCATGCCCAAAATGGCCGTCAGGACGACCATGGCGGAAACGACCGAAAGCGCCGTTTCGGCGACGTCGATCAATGACCAAAGTTCCTGCAGGGCGACGCCGGGCAGGATCGCGGACAATGGCTCGACGCGGTATTCGTTGATGAACCGCTGGACCTTGAACGTATCCAGTTTGGATTTTACCCCTATCATGGCGGCGGTGACGGCTTTGGGTTGAAGCGGCAGGCGCCGGATCCGGTCGGCTGACAGGGTCGGGACAATGGCGCGGGCGTCCGGCCGCCAATTGACATGAATGGCCTCGATCGCCTCTAGGCTGACGTGAACGGTGCGATCGACCGGCGTTCCGGTCTTGCGCAGGATGCCGGCGACCTGAAAGGGAAGGTCGTCGTGGTCCTTGCCGGAAATCGCGCCAATGCCGTGCTCGACCACTATGGGGTCGCCCAGCCCGTACCCCAGTTGCCGGGCGACGTCGGCGCCGATCACCGCGTCGAACAGATCCTCGAAGGGACCGCCGGCCTCGAACTCCAGCTTCTGTTTTTGCCGGTAGCGGTAATGCTCGAAATAACCCTTGCTGGTGCCGAGCACTCGAAAGCCGCGATGACTGTCACCGAGGGAAAGCGGGACGATCCAGTCGATATCCTCCCGCCCGGCGATGTTCTCGATGCTTTGCATCGTGATGTTGCTGGTCGCGTTGCCGATGCGGAAAACGGCATATAGCAACAACTGGATGCTGCCGGCCCGTGCGCCGACGATCAGATCGGTTCCCGATATTGTATTGGCGAAACTGGTCTTCGCGCCGTTTCGAACCTTTTCGACGCCGAGGAACAGCATGACCGACAAGGCGATGGCAAGAACCGTCAGCAGCGCCGTTAGCCAGCGGTTGTGAAGCGACTGGAATGCGAGCCGAACGACGATCATGGTGCGTGGCTTCAAACCGGCTGCGCGATCGTATGCAGCGGCTCGACACGATCGAAGTCGGCCGCCAGCGTTTCGTCGTGGCTGACCAGGATCAACGTCGAATTGGCCCGCAAGACTTCTTCGAACAGCAGCGTGAGAAAGCCGCGTTGGCGGCTGCGGTCGAGGGCCGACGTCGGCTCGTCGGCGATCACGATGTCCGGATTGCCGATGAGTGCCCGAGCGATCGCGACGCGCTGTTGCTGGCCGACGCTGAGCTGAGCGGCCTTGCGGCCATGAAATTCCTCCGGCAGCCCAAGCCGGGTCAGGAGCCGTCGCGCCTCGTCGTGGATTGTCCCCCGTGCCAAGGCGCGATGTCGGCGGTCCGGGGCGAAGTCAAGCGGCAGAAGCACATTGTCGCAGATCGAGGCGTAGGGCAGCAGGTTGAACATCTGAAAGATGATGCCGAAGTGGTTGGCCCGAAAACGATCTGACGCCGCGCCGCGTAGCTGCGCAGTTTCGACTCCGGCGATCTCGATCGAGCCTTTTGCCGGGTGCACGATACCCGACACGAGGCTGAGAAAGGTTGACTTGCCGCTTCCCGAGGAGCCGGTGATCAAAACCTTTTCGCCTCGGGCGACCGCAAATTCGTCGATTGAAAGGCCAAAGCCGTTCCGCTGATCCCAAGAAAAGACAACGTTCGACAGGACCAAAACGTCGGTTGTCTCACCCGGCCGTGGTCCCGCGTCAATTTGCGGCACGTTTGTCCTTTCCAGGCTCAAGGTCCCCGCAAGAGGATGCGAGGGTCGTCTCTATCAATCTCACGGAGGCTTTGCTCATCGCCGACAATCATATTGACCGTGAGTTCACGAGAGCGCGGAAATTGTACGAAGAAGCTGGTTCTAATCTCGTCGATAAGGTCCGGCTCTTTGCAGGTCAGCTTGTATTCGGCGTGAAACACGCTGTGTACTTGTCCCTTTTCTTGGCTGTGTTCCTTGTCGTGATCGTGGCTGTCATCATCGTGATCGTGGCTGTCATCCTTATCGGCGATTTCCGCGTCCCCGTCGCCCACGCCTTCCACACTTACGTCGGCAGACTCTACCGTGCAACCGGCTTTGGGCGCGACGGGGAATAGGCTCAACGGATTGGACAGCCGTTCCTTGGCGGCCGCCATGGCCGTCCTCTCCGCCGCCACGCTGGGGGCATGTTCAAAACCGACAATATCGGCGCCAGGTACGATCAACTCGATCAACAATGCCGAGCCGTCAATCACCATGTTGACCGTGCCGTGGCCATGTTGGTGGGCGTCAAGCTCGCCAGCCACACTGGACATGCTTGGAGCCAGAAAAGACGCAGCAATTACGAGTGCAAACTGGCGCATAACCGAAAGGAACTCCGTGGTCAGCAAAGAGTAATCGTTATACTATAACATCTCGAAACGAACACCGGCGTCAATTGGACCTTTGCCATGCTCTCTCAGCCGGTCCGAGAATTGACCGGTTTGGGCCAAAACGCCCGACGACCGCTTTGGGTCAGACCCGGCCCATCCCGAGAGGCTGCCGCGAGGTCCGCTCCCGGTGGCAATACGGAAGTGGTTCGAAACACCTCGAACGCACCAGGTTCGTCTTTAGCGCGCGCCGGAATGGCCCGTCCGTCCGCGTGGGCCGGGCGGCCTGAGGATTAAGCGGCGAGCCACGCCGGCAGGTCGGCGATCGAGTCGAGGCGGGCGTCCGGCCTGACCGTCGGATGCGCCTCGTCCCCGGCGGCTCGTTTCCGCCTCCGTGCACCGCTCTCTGACGTCTCGAGAACAGCGGTCGCGATGCTGCCCTAGCTTGTGGGCTGCTGCCCTCGACCCTTTCCGTATCGCGAAAGGTGCCGGCGGAAGACGCCCCTCAAATCCTCGCTTCTTTGGGGTCCGGTCATCACCAAGCGGCGCCGGCCGTCTCCGTCGAACAACAAGAGCGTGACATGTCTGACGCCGTGGCGTCGGGCAAGTTGTGCGCCTTCATCGCTGCGGATATTGGCGATGACGAACTGCAGCTCGGCGTCATCGAAATCGCAGAGTGCGTCCCGGGTCTCGCGCTGCAGGGCAACGCACAGGGAACACCGCGGGTCGTGGATCTGGACGATGGTCGGCGTCCCATTGCCGATTCTGGTGAGGTCCTGCTCTCGCATCATCGCCCGGACCTCGCGAACCGCAAACCAGCCGCCGCCGCCGACGGCAAGGGTCGCCAAAGCAAGGTTCCGGGATTTGGCGAGGAATGCGCGCCGCGACGCTCGGCGGTCCGGGACTTGGGCCGCCTGTACGTCCTGGCGCGGCTGCCGAGCCGTGCTTTTGGTCTTTCGTTTCTTCCGTTTCATGGTCGCGACGTCCTCAAGGTTCAGCGTTGCGCAGCGCGCGCGGGAGGAGGCAGCGAGTATCGAATGCCGGCGCCAGCCTGTCTCTGCACAGACTCTCACGATGGCGTGAGGCAGGCATGAGTGGGTGCCCGTCGTCAGCTTTGGATCGCGTCCGCATCATTCTTAGCGTCTCAATCGGGTCAACAGCGGACCATTCCGAGAGACTGCCGCGCGGTCCGCTCTCAGCGGCAAGACCGAAGTCGTTCCAACTCCACGAATGCTTAAGGTCGTCTCTAGCGCCGTAGCAAGGCCCGTACGTGCGCGCGGACGCGGCCGCTTGGGCGAGAGAAGCGGCCAAACGCGCGGGCCCGTGCTCGGCACAACATGCCGATGTCCGCTGAGCGAGCGATACTCGGCCTAAGGAGAGGGCTCAGTTGAGTCCGGGTGTCGCCGTTTTCGGACCTGGTCTCAGAGCGGTTCTTTTTCGCCGCGCCGCGCGGGTCTGGCCGCGCGCTCAGCTGCAATCGACGACGAATGGATGCACGGCCGAGCCGCTCATGACCGGGCCGACGCTCATCCTGCGCCAGCTCGACGCAGTTCACCGCTGGAGGCGCCATGCCATCGTTGCCATTGGCGCAACGGATCGATGCCGATATTAGACTTGTAGATCAACACCGCCTGTATGAAGCTCTATACCGTGAAACTGTATAGCCGCCGTTCAAACGGCTGGCGCAAGAGGGGAGAGGGAGCAAATGGAAGACTATCGGGTGGAACACCGTATGGGCCTCAAGACGCGACGCATCGTCCAGGCGGCTCTGATATGCGCGGTGGCGAGCGTCGGAATGTCGGCGGGCGCGGTGGCAGCCGACAAGACGCTCAAGTTCGGCGCACCGCTGCCGTTGACCGGCCCGTTGTCGCCCGAAGGGCTCAAACAAAAAGAGGGCTATGACCTGTGGGCCGAGCAGGTCAACAAGGCCGGCGGGATCAAGGTCGGCGGCGACAGCTACAAGATTGAGGTCGTCTACGCCGACTACCAATCGAACACGCCGCGCGCGGTGCAACTGGCCGAGAAGCTGATCACGGCGGACAAGGTCAACTTTCTCTTCTCGCCCTTCGGCTCGGGCGCGACAAAGGCGGCCAGCGCGGTGTCCGAGAAGTACGGCATTCCGACCATCGCGGCGACCGCGTCGTCCAAGGCGGTCTACGATCAGGGCTACAAATACCTCTTCGGCACGTTCACGCCGAACTCGACCCTGACCACGCCGCTGACCAAGCTGGTCAAGGAGAAGTTGCCGGCGGTCAAACGCGTCGCGATTCTGGCCCGCAACGATCTCTTTCCGCTGGCCATCGCCAACGTGATGGACGGTTCCGCGAAAGGCAGTGGCCTCGAGGTCGTGGCCTTCGAAAAATATGCGATCGGCACGCTGGACCACGCCTCGACCCTGACCAAGTTGCGCGCGACCAAGCCGGACTGGGTGTTCGCGACCGGTTACACCAACGATCTGATCCTGATCCGCGAGCAGATGCGCAACGCCGGGCTCAAGGTGCCGGTCGTGACCATGATCGCGGGTCCGGCGTACAAGGAGTATGCGGAGTCGCTGGGCAAGCAGGCGGAAAACGTCACCAGCGCCGCCTGGTGGCATCCGGCCGTGCGCTACAGCGGCGAGGACGTGTTCGGCTCGACCGAAAAGTACAACGCTCTGTTCGAGGCCAAGTACAACAAGGTTCCGGACTACGTGCAGGCGTCGGCCAGCGCCTCGGGCGTCATCCTGCAGCTCGCCATCCAAAAAGCGGGCTCAGTCGATCCCAAGAAGGTGCGCGACGCGCTCGCGGCGCTCGACGCCAAGACCTTCTACGGCCCGGTCAAGTTCGGGTCCGACGGGCAGATCACTTCGCTCGACCCGCCGGTGTTCCAGATCCAGGGCGGCAAGCCGGTCGTCATCCTGCCGGCCGATATCAAGCAGGCGGACCTGAAGCCAGTCAGCTAGGGCCGCTCGGATAGGGGCCGGAACCACACGGTTTCGGCCCCAGACTCTCGCCCGGCCGGTCGGAGACGACACGCGTGCTGTATCTGCAGATCCTCGTCAACGGGCTGCTGCTGGGCGGACTCTATGCCTGCATTGCGAGCGGGTTCTCGCTGGTCTGGGGCGTCTTGAACGTCATCAACATCCTGCACGGCTCGTTCATCGTCATCGGCTCGTACGTTGGCCTGTTGGCCCATCAGCAGTTCGGGATCAACCCATTCCTGACGGTGCCGGTGGCCGGGCTGCTGCTCTACGGCTTCGGCTATCTGTTGCAGCGCGGCGTGATCAACCGTGCGGTCGGCCAACCGGTGCTGGTCACCCTGACGCTTACCTTCGGGCTCGAACTCCTGGTCAACAACATGCTGATCGCGGGCTTCACCGCCGACTACAAGAAAGTGGTGCTGGAGAACCCGTTCGGTCAGATCGAGCTGGGCGCGCTGTTCGTTCCGGTCGACCGGCTGTTATCGATGGTGCTCGCACTGCTGCTGACCGGGATCCTGTACTGGATGCTGCGCGGCTCCAAGCTGGGCCGCGCCATCGTCGCCGTGCGCATGGACCGGGAGGCCGCGGCCCTGATGGGGGTCAAAGTGAACTCCATCTACGCCGTCACCTTTGGCCTTGGCGCGCTCATGGCCGGCGCCGCCGGCAGCATGATGAGCATGATCTATCCGATTTCGCCGATCATCAGCACGGCCTATCTGGGCAAGGCGTTCGTGATCTGCGTCATGGGCGGGCTGGGCAGCGTGCCGGGCGCCATCGTCGGCGGGCTCGCGCTGGGTGTGATCGAGAGCTTCGGCTCGCTGTTCTTCAGCGCCGAATTGGCGACGACGTTCTCCTTCGTGCTGCTGATCCTGCTGCTGATCTTCCGGCCGACCGGGCTGATGGGGCGGCGAGGCTACGAATGAGACGTTTCGACACCATTCTCGGCCCCCTGGTCGTGCTCGCCCTGCTGATCGGCTTCGCCTTCGTGGGCGACAACTATTTCCTGCGCCTCGCGACCTTCATGCTCATGTATGCGGTCCTCGCGCTCTCCTGGAATTTCATCGGCGGGATGGCGGGCTACCCGTCTTTCGCGACCGCCGCCTTCTTCGGGCTCGGCGCCTATTGCGGCGCGATCCTGCAAAAGGCGGGCGTGCCGATGTTTCTGTCCTGGGCCGCGGCGGGCCTGTTTACCGGCGTCTTCGCCATGCTGCTGGGCCGCGCCATCCTGCACCTCAAGGGACATTATTTCGCCATCGCCAGCCTGATCGTGGCCGAGGCGCTGCGCGAGGTGGTCAATACCTGGACCGAGCTCACGGGCGGCGGCATGGGGCTCAACCTGCCGGTGCTGCAAATGGACGTGACCGACCAAGCCCGGTTCTTCTTTTTCGCGATGCTGGTCGTGGCGGCGAGCACTTTCGTGCTCTCCGCCGTGGTCATCCGCGGCAAGCTGGGCTTCGGCCTGTCCTGCATCAAGCAGAACGAGGATGCGGCCAATATCCTCGGCGTCGACGCGACCCGCTACAAGGTGTTCGCCTTCGTGCTGTCTGCCGTGTTCGTCGGTCCCGCCGGCGCCATCTATGCCGGCTGGGTGAACTACATCGAGCCGGCGGACGCCTTCGACGTCCTGTTGTCGGTCAAGCCGATCGTCATGGTCATTCTGGGCGGCGCCGGGACGCTGTACGGTCCGGTCGTCGGCGCCTTCGCCTTCCTCATCCTCGAAGAGGTGGTCTGGCGCAACGTGCTGACCTTCCACTCCGGGCTGCTGGGTCTCTTGATCGTGCTGCTGGTCCTGTTCATGCCCCAGGGGCTGATCCGCGTTACGGCGCGGCGTCTGTTCCGGCGCACGGCCGCGCCATGAGCGCCTTGCTCGAGCTCAAGGGCGTGTCCCGGTCATTCGGCGGCGTTACGGCCGTGCACGAGGTGACCACGTCGGTGCGCCAGGGCGAGATCGTCGGGCTGATCGGACCGAACGGGGCCGGCAAGACCACCCTGGTCAACCTGGTCACCGGCGTTCATCGGATCGATGCCGGCGAGATCGTCTTCGACGGCCGGCGGATCAGCGGGCTGAAGCCCCACCGCATCAGCCACCTGGGCGTCGCCCGGACGTTCCAGGTCGTTCAGCCCTTCCCGGACATGACCGTGGCCGACAATGTCGCGGCGGGCGCGCTGTTCGCGGGCGGCGGCGCTTCGGTTGCCGCTGCGCGCGACGCCGCCTACGAGCATCTCGAATTCGTCGGGCTGGGGGAGCTGGCCGACACCCTGGCCTCGGCGTTGACGCTACCGGACCGCAAGCGCCTCGAGCTGGCCAAGAGCCTCGCGATCAAGCCGAAGCTTCTGCTGCTGGATGAGGTGAATGCCGGGCTCAACTCGCGCGAAATCGACGACGCGCTGGAACTGATCCAGGCGATCGCCGATCGGGGCGTGACCATCATCCTGATCGAGCACGTCATCAAGGTGGTGCTCAATCTCTCCCGGCGGTTGTTGGTGCTGCATCATGGCGAGCTGATCGCCGACGGACCGCCCGACCAAGTGGTCAAAGATCCCCATGTGGTCGAGGCCTATCTCGGGGCGCGCTTTGCCGCGCGCATGCGGGGGGAGCCGGCATGAGCGCCCCCTTCTTCCGCGCGGACGGCGTCGAAGCCGGCTATGGCGGCGTCCAGGTCCTGTGGGGCGTCGGGGCCGAGCTCGAGCGCGGCCAGATCGGCTGCATCGTCGGTTCGAACGGCGCCGGAAAGACCACCTTCATGCGCTGCATCGCCGGGTTGAACGCCGCCTGGAAGGGAACCATCGAGGTCGATGGCAGGGCCATCGCGAGCCATCCACCGCACCAGATTCTGTCGGCCGGCGTCGCCCTGGTGCCCGAGGGGCGTCGCCTCTTTCCCGGCATGTCGGTTCGCGACAACCTGCTGATGGGTACCTTCCTGCGCCGTGACGGCAGTGCCGCGATCAACGCCGATCTCGATCGGGCGCTTGGCATGTTCCCGGTCCTCCGCGAGCGCCTGTCCCAGGACGCCGGGACGCTGTCGGGCGGCGAGCAGCAGATGTGCGCCATCGGCCGCGGGCTGATGAGCCGCCCGCGGCTGCTGCTGATCGACGAGCTGTCGCTGGGCCTAGCGCCGCGGATCGTCGAGCAGCTGACGCACATCCTGCGCGAGATCAACGAACAGGGCGTGACCATCCTGCTGGTCGAGCAGGACGTGATCACCGCGTTGGAGCTGGCGGATATCGGATTCGTCATGGACCGCGGTCGAATCGTCAAGTCCGGGCCCACCGAGGAGCTGGCTGACGATCCGGTCATCCGCGAAGCCTACCTGGGAATAGTCTGAAGCAATCAAGCGACGGGAGTGAACACGTCATGAGCAAAGTCGAACAACGTTTGCAGGAGCTTGGCATTGTGCTGCCGCGCCC
>JASJBI010000034.1 GCA_030066595.1 Alphaproteobacteria bacterium
TCTCTTCCCAGGTCTGGCGGTTGGTCTTCATGCCGTGCCGGTTCAGCTGCCGTTCTTCGGGACTGGCCTGGAACAGATGGAGGCGATCGAGCAGGCCGGCGCGGTCGGCGTGATGGCCGTTGCCCGAGGTCTTGCCGGTCCGCTCGAGAAAGCGCACCCGCGCCGGGCTGTCGTCGACGTAGCGGGCGACCTCCTGGCCGTTCGGCGCCGTCACCCGCACGAACGAGCCCGAGTCGCTCTCGACTTTGGACAGGCTGATCTCGTTACAGGCGACGGGAAATCCGTCGAACAGCTGGTGCGCCAGGCGGAACCAGACGCTGGCGGCGAAGACCTCTTCCCAGCTCTTCTCCTCGTAGATCGAGCGCAGGCGTTTGACGCCCCGGCTCAAAGCCTTCAGGTGGTTGCAGGTCTTGCGTTTGCTCTCTTCACAGGTGCAGGAACGCAGGGGTCGGGTGCCGTTGGGTTGCTCGATGAAGATCGCCGAGCCTTCCTGGCCCTGGCCGCGGTCGGGGACCAGGCCGATTCCCAGACGATGTAGCTCGAAATTCGTGTAATCGGACATTGCGGGTTGTGGAGATAGACTCGGTTCGTGACGCTGGCGTTCTCAGCCAGCGTTCAGATAGGTGCCATGAAAGGAAATGCGTGCCACCCGGAGCAGGTACACGATCCCGCATTGTACCTCGAATCGCCGTCGATTGCCAAGTCCTCTAGCGCGCCAGCGCGCCAGCACTGTCCCAGTTGGCCTCTCCCGGCTCCACCGCGGGTCAGCGCTGGAAGCCCATGCCCTCCGAGTCGGCTCCCTCCGGGCTCCGGCTGACTCGCTACGCTCAAACAAGCGCCTCCGCTTTCCTCCGGGAGCCGATCCGTGCACTCTGAAGGTCGATGCTCGCTGACCCTGGGCTACGCCAGGAGAGGCCAACTGGGGCAGTGCTCTGCGGCGCGACCGGCGCGTCAAAGAGTCAATCTTCGTCGAGGATTTCTTCGGCGATCTGGCGGCGCAGCTTCATGAAGGTGTCGATTTCTCCGAACTCTTCGATCGCTTCGCCCAGCCGGCGCCAGGCAGCAACCGAATCGCCGGCCGCGCGAAAGCCTTCGATCTCGACGTAGGCCTGCATCAAACCGGGAGACAGCGGTGCCGTCCGCAGCGTCGAGTGCTCGAGCTCGGCGGTGCGGTGTTGCTGGTCGAGGGTCCGGGCCAGGCGGGCGGCCTCGCTGAACTCCGGCTTCAGCTCCAACGCGCGGGCGACCAGCAGCCTGGCCTTCAGCACGTCGCGGCCGTCGCGCGCCTGTTCGGCTTCGCGCAGCAGGCGTCGCGCCGTCGCGTCCCGCTCCTCGCGGATCCGGAGCTCTTCCTGCTGGCGCCTCTGGCCGTCGCGGGCTCGGTCCAGGCGACTTCGAATCCAGTCGTTGCCGGGATCGAAGGCCAGGATCTTCTCCAGGCGATCCGCGGCATCGGCGAAGCGCTCGGCCTCGAACGCGACACCGGCCTGCTGAACCAGGCCCTGGATCCATTCGTCGGCGGTCCTCGACAACAACCGGCGCAGCGGCTCGATCGCCTCCCGGGCGCCCAGCTCGGCCTCGGCCGCGGCCAGGGTCTGGCGGGCGGACACGAAGTCGTTCCTGCGGATCAGGACCAGGAGCCGACCTTCGACTTCGGCGACCGAGCGTTGAAGCTGGAGCTCCTGCTGCCGGCGCTGTGCCCGATCAGCGACCGCCGCGACTTCTCCATCCAGCGACGAGCCCGGCGGCGCGACGGCACGCGCCTTGTCCAGGACCTCGAAAGCGCGGGTGAAATCCCCCTCCTCCAGGCGCGCTTCGGCGTCGGAGATCAGCGCCCGTACCTCGGAATCGGCCTCGTGCTGGTAGAGCCTGTCGAGGCGCTGACTCAACCGGGTCAGCTCGGTTTCCGAGCCGTAGCTCTCGCGGGCCTGGAACAGCAGGCGGTCGGCCTCGATCAATTTGCCGCATCGCAGCAGCTCTTCGATCTCTGCCACCAGTGGGCCGAGCGGTTCTCGACGCGTCGCGGCTACCGGTTCCGCGGCCGGCGCGGCCGGCGCGGCCGGCGCGACCGCTCCGGTGCGCCTGCGCGTGCCGGGACGGCACAACGTCGCGAACGCCCTCGCAGCCATCGGCGCCGCGCGCGCCTGTGGCGTGACGCTGCAAGAAGCCGCGCTCGCGCTCGACAGCTTCGCCGGCCTGCGGCGCCGGCTCGAGGTCGTCGGCGCGGCCAAGGGCGTGACGGTGATCGACGACTTCGCCCACAACCCGGACAAGATCCTCGCCACGCTCGCCACCCTGCACGCCACTCCTGGGCGGCTGCTGGTCCTGTTTCAGCCGCACGGCTTCGGCCCCCTGCGGCTGATGAAGGACGGCTTCATGGATTGCTTCGCGCGCCATCTCAACGACGACGATGTGCTGATCATGCCGGAGCCGGTCTATTTCGGCGGCACCGTCGAGCGCACGGTCACCAGCCGCGATATCGTCCAGGGCGTGCAGACGCGCGGACGAGAGGCCTTCGCCTTCGCCGAGCGCGCCGCCTGCGGCGACCAGCTCATCGCGCTGGCCCGCCCCGGCGACCGGATCGTGGTCATGGGCGCCCGCGACGACAGCCTCTCGTCCTTCGCTGCCGAGCTGGTCGACAGGCTCGGGGCATAGTCTTCGGCGCTCGACTTGTGGTGACGCGCAGTCCTTCGCCGGACCCCGACAGCGATGTCCGTCTTGCTCGGCACAAAGCCGGCTTCGCCCCTGCGAGCGGGCGTCCCGCACCGTGCCGTGTTCGGTCCGACTCTGACCCGACCGGGGCATTGGCCTGTAAGTCCGAGAACGATGGCCGCCACCCTCTGGGCAACCCAGGGATATGACGCTCTCGGGTCACCGACGTTCCGAAACCTTTCGCCTTCCTCGAAGACGCAAGGGCGGCCGTTTGGCACGAAATGGCAATTCTCCCCATTCAGTTGAGAAGTAGCGTCGCTGCCATCTGGGAGGAGTTGGAGAGATCAGACCGGTCCGCACGGCATGGCCCGTCACGGAGGACGTGGAACACGGGATAAGCCGCCGGATGCAGTACCGTGAAGGATGATCAAGGGCCCACGCTTGTGACCTTCGAAGCCCGCCCCTTCAAGAAATTTCGACACGGCATGCAAATGGTCATCCAGGTCAATCTCGCGGCCGGGTCGGTGGTCGGCATGCGCAAGCGTGCCGTCGTCGAGCCGACTTTGCCCGCCTGGCGTGCGTTTGAACCCTTCGGGAATCCCAGAGTTCTCCGAAACGCGAGCACATGCGCAGGTTCGGCACGTCTGATGTCATCCACGAGAGCGCTTTCGCTCGCCCTTCTTGTGGCCGTTGGCCTCTTCGCCGTCCCGGCCTTATCGGAAGAGGGCGCGCCCATCGCCCGGTCGGACGACCCAGGGCCGGCGCTGATCTTCGATGCAGGGCCAAAACCGTCGATAGATGGCCTGTCGCTACGAACCAGTGGTGGGTACTGGGATCGGGCGATCGACGAGCTGGCCGCCACTCAGCCAGCGCTGGGCGGCGCGCGGCAGCTCAGCCAGCAGGGCCTAGACGCCAAGGGGGACGCTGCCGGCAGTGTCCTGACCAACCCGGATGAAATATCGAGACAATCGAACAACCCCTTGGGAGGCGACTTCATACTCTGGCTCAATTTCTTGGACATCGACAAGCAGCAGGGCGACACGACCGACCAGGACAGATACGCCTACAGCCACCTCCTTCAGCCCGTCATACCTATTAGGATGCCGCAAATCGGCGAGCACTGGATTCTTGTCAATCGCCCGACAATCTCCAGCACCATCGACCGGGAAGTAGCCCAGGGCCCGAAACTCTCGGAACCGGGACGGCTTGAATTCGAAAACAAGAGCGGTTTCGGCGACATGGAGTACTTCGCACTCCTGGGCACGTCGACCCCGACCGAGAGTGGCTGGCTGGCGGACTCCTTCGGTGTGGGGGACGCCGTGTTGGCGGGCGGTTTCACCACCCGATTTCCCACTGGGAAGAGCAGCCTGTCCGAGAACGTGTATGCAGCCGGGCCCGCAGCCACCGCGGCCTATGTTGGTAAGGATTGGACTTTCGCCACCTTGGTTCAGCATTGGTGGCACTATGAGAGGCAGGGCGGTGCGGATGACTTCAACTTCACGAGGCTCCAAGTCTTCTATTTCAAGAGCTTCCCCGGCGCCTGGCAAATCGGTGGCACGCCCAAGATAACCGCCGACTGGTCGGCGAGCAGCGACGACCGCTGGACGGTGCCGATTGGCGTGGGGGTCTTCAAGACGATCCTGGTCGGCGACTTGCCGATCAAGTTGGGCGTGGAATTCAAGTACTCCATCGTCCGCCCGGACTCCCTTGGCACCGACTGGCAGGTCGAATTCACCATCATCCCCGTCACGTCGAACTTCGTGGCTAAGGCGTTCAAGTAGCGGTTTGGGCTGGCGCGTTATGCGGCCGCATTTGAGCGAGCGGGTTCGCCCAAATGCAGAATGCGCGAGCGACCCAAGTCGGGCCCATCCGGGCATGCCCGCTCTTGATACCGTGAACGGCTCCCATCACTGGCATGGCAATCCGCAGGATTTCGGTCTCACGCGACGGGCTAAGTATGACCGGTCGTGGCTACAAGCGGCTGGTTTGAGCGTCCATCAGTTACAATCGCTTTGCCTGCCAAAGCAGCCATCTGAGGCCTGAGAGTCCGCCAACTGGGGCGAAGCGGACAATTACGCCGATGGCACTTCGGGGCCGCTCATAGCCTCTAGGCGGCATTGGCGGCGCTGGACGACCGCCTGAGAGACCTTCGCCCACGACGGCCCGACGCGACGTGCCATACCGTCTGCGCTCCCGATCCGCTACCCTGTGACGGCCTGGCAGAAAATTGCGCAGTCCGCCGCTGCGGAGCCGCCAAACCGGGGGGACGGGCAGGATGTTCGATAGGCCGCCGAGAGAGCGCGAGTTCCTGTCCTGGGCCTATGTGGTGCTCTGGTCGGGACTCACTTTCGCGACCGTTCCGTTCGTCCGCGACGTGGTGGATTACGTGGGCGGACGATGGGGTCACGATGTCTTCACCTATGGCGTCGCTGCCATCGTGATCCTGGTTGCGGTGGCGGTCATAGCCCTGCTCTTGAAGCGCCGCATATCCGTCGCCGGCTATGCCTGGCTCCTCGGCATCGCCGGGCTCATCGTCTACCAGACGTTCGAGCTTCAGGCCGGCAGCCCGGTGGAGGCGGTCCATTTTGTGCAGTACGGCATTCTGTCCCTGCTTCTCTATCGCGCCTTTACCCATCGGGTCCGCGACTACAGCATCTATGTCGCGGCAACCATCGCCGGGACCATCATCGGCATGATCGACGAGACGGTTCAGTGGGTGACGCCGCGTCGGCACTTCGGGGTGCAGGACATTTGGCTGAACTGCACCGCCGTGGCCCTGGTGCAGGCCGCCTTGGCGGCCGCTATCCGGCCGACGATCATTTCCGGCTGGCCCGACAGCGCCAGCGTGGGGCGGCTGTGCCGCCTCGGCGCCGTGGCCGTCGCCTACTTGGGGCTGTGCCTGCTCAACACCCCCGATCGCATCGCCTGGTACACGGCGCGCGTTCCGTTGCTCGATTTCATCGACAAGAGCAGCGTCATGGTCCAGTACGGATACTTGCACAGGGATCCCGCGATCGGGCTGTTTCGCTCGCGCATGACACGCGAGGAGCTGCGCCGTTTGGCCCGCGAGCGGGCCGAGGAGGGAGCCCGCATCCTCGACCGCTATCGGGACCGGAACCAATACCGCGCGTTCCTCGATATCTACACGCCGGTGACCGATCCCTTCCTGCACGAGGCCAGGGTTCACCTGTTCAGCCGTGACGTCAATCTGGAGCGGGCAAGGAAGGCCGAGGCGGACGACAAGCCCCGCCTGTTCGCCGCCGCCTACGGGGAGAACCGCATTCTCGAAGCGTACTTCGGCGAGCTGCTGCGCGCCTCGAGCTATGCCTGGCCGGCCGAGCTCGAGGCCGAGGTCAGGGCAAGCGCCCGCACCGACGAGGCATTCGAAAGCAAGTCGGGCCGCAGCCTGGTCACCGCCTATAGCCAGCAGCAGGTCTTTTGGGTCTTCCTGAGCCTCGTGGTTGGGCTATTGTTGCTGGGACGGTATTTCGGCAGACGGGCGCGTGGCTAGTCGGCGGCCGCCGGCCACGAGCCGGGCGGTGTTCGGCCGCCCGACATGAAGGGTAGTCGCAGAAAGGCGGAGTCGCGCGATGATCGGCGAACATTCCCGGCGTCGCTTCCTCAAGACCCTGGGCGCGGGAGGCGCCTTGCTCGCGTTGCCGCCGGGCCTGGGTCGGGCCGCATGGGCCATCCAGGGATCCGAGCGCGGCGTGCTGCGGATCGTCTTCTACACCGACGTCCATGCCCGCACGGAATGGGACACGCCCGCCGCGATGATGATGGCCGCCGGCGCGATCAATGCGCAGAAGGCCGACCTGGTGCTGTGCGGCGGCGACCTGATCACGGACGGATTCGACTCGACGTCCGAGGAGGTCGCGCCGCGCTGGGATGCCTACATGGCCATGCACAAGGAAATCGGGGGCGAGCAACACGTTGCCATCGGCAACCACGATCTCGTGGGCGTCCTGCCGAAAGATGGATCGCCCCCCGCCGCGGACCCGCGAGCGGATTACAAGCGGCGCCTCGGGCTGACTCGCACCTACTGGTCCTTCGACGCGCTCGGCTATCACGTCATGCTGCTCGATTCGATGCGCGTTTCGGGCGACGAGTACAAGTACCACGGCTGGGTGTCCGCGGAACAAATCGAATGGATCAAGGAGGAGCTGTCGCGCATCGCCCCTGGGACACCCATCGTGCTCGTCCTCCACGTTCCGTTGGTGACGGCCTTCTACAGCGCCACCAAAGGCACCACCTTTCAGGCGAAACCGAACCGGGTCGTGGTGAACAACAAGGAGGTGCTGGCGCTCTTCGCCGAGCACAACCTCGTCCTGGTGCTGCAGGGCCATCTGCATGTGAGCGAGCTGCTGCGCTGGCGCGGGACCACCTTCATCACCGGCGGCGCAGTCTGCGCGAAATGGTGGCGCGGTCCCTATTTCGGCACCGAGGAGGGCTTCAACGCGGTCACCCTCCGCGGCGACCGGGTCGAATGGGAATACCTCACCTACGGTTGGCAGGCGCGCCGCCCGAAGAAGAAATGACCGCCATGCCGGTGCGGCGGCGGCGCTGCGCTGAGGCGGCCGGACGGGCCGGCGCGGAAACCCTTCCTTTTCCCCCTGTCTCCCGCTCGCAGCGGAAACACGCTACCAAGTCCGTACGGAGGATGGGGGATGGTGATCATGCTCGACGCATTGGCGCGCGACCTGGGCAATGAGCTGGCCCGGCATCGGCGGCGGCCGTTCCTCGAGGCGGCGATGGCGGCCAGACGCTGGTCGCCGCGGCCGACGGCAAGATCACCTCTTTCGAGACCAGCCGGGTGGACGACATCGTGCGTCACCTCAGCATGCTCGAGGTGTTCGACGTGCACGAATCGCTGACCTGTTCCAGGACTATATCGCGGCGATCCGGGATCCCGCCCGTTCAGGGGATCTCCGGATCACGCGCACGACCGGTGTAGATGCTCTCCCACAAGGGCGCCAGCATACGGGCGTCGTAATGCCGTTCAACGGACCGCCGCGACGCGTGTCCGAGTGCAACACGGCGTGGCTCGTCGGCTGCGAGCTCCCGGAGTCGCTTGGCGAACTCTCCTGCGTCCCGGCATAAGTAGCCGTTCTCCCCCTCCACGACGAGCTCTCCGTTCCCGATCGCGGGATAGGCCAGAACTGGCAGGCCCGTTGCCATCGCCTCTAGGACCGAGATCGGCAGCCCTTCCCAGAGAGACGTCTGGCAGAAGGCATGAGCCTTCCTGAGCTCGCGCAGCAATCCACGACGCGACAGCCACCCGCTGACCGTCAGATTGTCGGGAAGTGCAACATGATCCGGCAGCCTGCCGCCGCCCAGCCAGACAAAGCGCATCCGGTCCGCGGTGCACAGCCGTGCGATCTCACAAAACAAGGGGAAGTTCTTCTGCGGCCTGATTTCACCACACATCGCCACCACGAGGTGCTCGGCCGACCTGGAAATCGGCTTCGGATCTTCGAAGTCGGCAAGATCGATCATGTTCGGAACCAGCTTGACCCGTCGGGCGACCCGCAGCGCCTGGGCATACTCGTCATTGCCGCATGCCACTGTCAGATGCGGAATTCGCCCCAAAGCTGCCTCCGCGGCGAAATAGAGAGCCCTTCGCACACCACCAGCATCCTTTTGAAGGAACCCGTAGCTATGCGGAGAGTAAACGACGTCCAGTGGCATCGACAGAGCCGCCAGGCGGACGAGCGCACCCGCTTTGCTCGAGTGGGCGTGGACGACGTCGGGCTTTAGTTTGGCGAGCAGGCGCCTCAACTCCAAGAGCGCTTGCGAATCCCCCCAAAGCGAGATCTCACGCTGTGCCCGCCAAGGGACGAACCGCACCCCGGACGGAAACAGATCGCCGGGCTGCGCCGGCACGTCGCGCCGAACGCCGTGCACGACCGCGAATTCGAACGAGCCGCTGAGAGCGCAGCAGATCTTGCCGATGGCGTACAATGGGCCCGTCGCGAAGGGCTCGACGACATGCACGATGCGCCTGCGTCGATCGGCCATGCTACCGGTCTCAGGATGCGCAATGTTTCGGGGCGTCGGGCCCGCTGCGACATCGGGTTGAGGCAGCCATTCAGGCAGGCTCAATAGGCGCCCTCCTGCCGCAAGACCGCCGGGACCGTCCCGAACAGGATTGCGATGTCATGCCATAGAGACCAGTTGCGTACGTACCAGCAGTCGAGAGCAACTCGACGCGGGTAGCCAGTATCCGCCCGTCCGCTCACCTGCCAGAGGCCGGTAATACCCGGCCGCACCTGGAGGTAGTACATGATGTTGTCTGCGTAGTAGCGCACCTCGCTTTCCACGATCGGCCGGGGGCCGACGAGACTCATTTCGCCCTTGAGGACGTTAATGAGCTGCGGCAATTCGTCGATCGAGCTCTTCCGAAGGAAACGGCCTATCCGCGTGACTCGTGGGTCATGCCGCAGTTTCCATGAGCGCATCCACTCTGCCGAGGCCTCGGGATTTCGCACAAGGTGCGTCCGCAGCAGGGATTCCGCATCGTCGACCATCGTTCTGAACTTGAGACACCGGAAGCGTCGGCCGTCCATGCCCAGGCGCCATTGGCCGAACAGCGCCGGGCCTCCGCCCAGGCGTATCATCATCGCGATCATCAGCAGCAATGGTGCGAGAAACGCCAGCGCGCATCCGGAAACCAGAAGGTCGAATCCGCGCTTGAGCGCCCGGTCGAACGAACGCGCCAGATTGTTCTGCGGCTGGAGGAGGACGACGTCATGGCTGAAGAAATGCTGCGCCTGCAGCCCATGCACGGCCACGCCTCGCAATGGGGGCGCAATGGCGAACGCCATCCTGGATCGGACGAGTTCTCTGAGCAGGCCCTGCGCTCCCTGCATCTGGGCCGCATCGAATGCCAACACCAGATTGTCGATGCGCAATTGCCGGCACAGATCCGATATCGTCGGCCATGCGAATGACTTCTCATCAAGATGCGTCGCGGAAACCCTGTCATCTGCCGGTATGAAACCGTGCGCAGGATCGAAAGTACCGACAACTTCGTAACCGAGCCGCGGTTCGGATCCGAGCGCCGCAACCACGTCTTCTCCATCGTTACGCGAGGCGACAACCAGAGTCCTGAGCTGCCAAAGGCCGAAATAGGCGAGCAGGCGCTTGCCAAGCTGCCGGCCGACCATCAAGACCAACGCGACGAAGATCCAGTATTGGGTCAGCCATAAGCGCGAAAAGGAGTCCTTGGTTGCATACTGCAGGAAGCTGTCAAGCAAGGCCATGAGGGCCACGCACTGAAGGATATCGCGCGTCTCTGTCCAGAACGGCATCCGCTGCGTGTAGTGGCCTCGCTTGAAAAACCAGGCCAGCAGCACGGCACTCACGATGACCAGTTCACCCAAGCGCTGCGCTATCTGGTCCGGGTCCCCCATCAGCGCATAGGGCCGGCCAAGCAAGTGCTCGCTGGTAAGCATGGAGGAAACAAGCGAGACAAGTGCGGCAAGGGCGAACACCGGAACATCTAGCATCGTCCGCGCCGTCGCCAGCAAGCGGGCCGGCCGGAGGTCCCTCACAAAGGTTTCCGATGGCTCCGCGGCGCTCGAAACGTCGCCGGCCCAGTCTTGAGCTTGCGATTCTTGGCGCGAGTCAGCGCTGTCCCACATTCTCATGCTGCGCAACCGACGGACCGAGAGCGGTCTGGGGTTCGAAAGAAGCGGCGGAACGGCAATGAGGCACTCCCTTGTGCTGACTGGCTGGTTCGGCTTTGGCGAGAACTCTTTGAACTACGTGTGCCCTTCCGGCGACGGGGCGCTCGGCGTCGCGGCCCGTCGGCCGTTGATGGCCCCAACCCTTGGTGTCGACGCTCGCGAGAGTGGGGCCGGGTCTTGTCGAAACGGTGATCGCACCTCGGCTCGACAGAAAATACCGCCACGGGCGTCGACGTGCTGATCGCTGCTCCTGCGACGGAGAATGGACCGAAACAGGCGCGCCACAAGCTCAGAACGTTCTGTCCGATACCATGGAGTGCTCGGGAACCTTCCGGCCGTCCCTGCGTCCGAGCTGACGCGTTCATCGAACACGCAGCGGGCAAGCAGCCCCTCGGCAATCCAGAAATCGGCGCCACGGCACTGGGTATCGCGACGGTAGACCAATCCGGCCGGAGATCCTGGAGACCCCACTGACAGGTCTGTTTCAACTTGATCTTCCGCACAGCCCATGAGACGCCCATGATACCCGTCCGTGAGACTGGTCAGCGCAACCGAATGCGCGATCTCTCATATAGCGGAATCGGGGGTCGAACGACCTGCTTCATAACGTTGATCAACTGGGATGTCGCCCGTTCCCAAGTAAACCGGTTGGCGTGCTGACGTCCCCTTGACCGCAGGTTGTCCCGCAATCCCGGTTGATCGGCGAGTTCCTGGATGCGATCTGCCAGGCTGCCCGGATCCGATGGATCGCAGTACAACGCAGCGTCGGCACAGGTTTCGGGCAACGCTGCAGCTCGCGACACGATGACCGGGCATCCACATAGCATGGCTTCCAATGGGGGAATGCCGAATCCCTCATAGAGAGACGGAAAAACGAAACCCAGTGCATTCTCATAGAGCGCCCGGAGCTCTTGATCCGTAACGTAACCGGCTGACACGATCTCGTTGTCGACATCCGGGATCGACTGGGCGAACGGTCTCCCTTCGCCCCCCACCACAACGAGTGACAGGTCGTCCCGGCGCATTCTCCTAAATGCTTGTATAATCAGATTGACATTCTTGTTGCGGCTTATATTGCCAACTGCAAGTAAAAATCTAGACTCTTGGAGTTTGTTCTTATGTATGACGCTGTTATCCGGTTCTTGGGATAATATATGGTCTGCTCCGTTTTGGACGATATGGAATTTTTCTTCGGGAACACCGCAATAGTGAGACAGCTCTCGTCTTGAGAACTTGGAGACCGTGATCAGCGCCACCGATTGGCGGGCCAGAAGCGGCTCGAGGGTTCTGTGCAAAATCCGATAGCTGGACGAAAAATTTTCAGGGTTGGCAAACACGGCTGCGTCGTGCACAGCGAGTATCTGCCGACCGTGTAGGATCGGGCCCGAATTACAGAGACTCAGAAGAAATCCGTCATGCGCCAAACGCGCCAGATCTAGCTGATCCCAGAAATGCCCGCTTAACAATCCAGCTTCAATGACGGCGATGTTCTCGAGCTCGACAAGTCTTCGAGCACCCTTCGGTACAATGAGTGTGATTTGCTCGAAGGGGAGGCAACCGGGATCTCGCGCAAGCGCGCGATCCAAGCCTTTGACCACCTCTTCGGCAAATCTCTGCACACCCGACAGGGGTTGCGTGAGAAAGCGCCCGTTGATGTAGATCTTTTCCGGCAGCAACGTCACCATCCCGCCTCTCGTTCGCAGCCGCCTTGCCTCGCGTCACGATCCGACCCAGCCGCAACGGTTCTGCCCGAAAGCCGGTTGGCGCTGGCGCTGAAGCGATACCGCCTCGGGACACTCGATGATGGCGAATAGTCTGGCATGATGATGAGCGAACCCAGGTTCGACCGTGCTGTCACGTTGCGTAGTATTTCTGCGCTTTCTTGTGATAGTAGTCCGAGTCCTCGTAGCCGTGTTTAGCGTGCTTTTTCGCGTCGACGCGGGACAGCACGACGCCGGCGATGTCGGCGCGAGACTCCCGCAGTAGATTCAAAGCCAGCACTGCCGTCTCACGTCGGGTCTTCTGCCACTGCACCACGAACACCGTCTTGTCCACTTGCGCCGAGAGCGTGCGGGCATCGCTCACTGCCAGCACCGGCGGGCTATCCAGTATCACCAGGTCGTAGTGCTCCGCGCATTTGTCCAGAAGTGCCTTCATGAGCCGAGAGCCCAGCAGTTCGGCCGGACATGGCACGGTCTTACCGGCGGCAATGACGTGCGCACCGGAGTCTTCGTCTCGCTGGATCACCTTCCTGAGATCGGCATTGTTGACCAAGAGATCGACCAAGCCCGGGTTCCCTGCCAGCTTGAGACTGCCATGGACTTTCGGATGGCGGTTATCGCAGTCGATGATCAGGACCTTGTATCCCGTTCGCGCCATCAGTCGCGCCAAGGAAAGCGCAACCGCCGACTTGCCTTCCTCGGGCAGGGAGGAGGTGAACATGATGGTCTTGGGTGGATTGTCCACATTTGTGAGCGCGAGACTGAATCGCAGGCTGCGGATGGCTTCCGCAAAGTTCGAAGACTGGTTCTCCAAGACATAGTCGTGCGGCCGCGGCCTGTTTCTGCGCCCACCTTCCAGCATTGGAATGAGGCCCAGAGCGTACAGCCCCGTCACCCTCTCGATTTGAACCGTGCTACCAAAACCCCGACGCAGCCATTCGAGGGTGATCGCCAACAAGGTTGCAAAGAAGACTGAGGCGAAAAACGCGAGCCCGATAACTCGTCCCTTCTTGGGATAGGATGGCCTCGTCGGGACGCTCGCAAGGGACGTGATCCGTGCATCCGGTGTGTGGAGATCCGCTTGCGCGCTGGTCTCCTTAAACCGGACAAGAAAGACCTCGATGAGCGAGCGGTTGGCGGCCGCCTCGCGCTCCAGCGCCCGCAGGTTGACGTCCTTTTGGTTTTGGTTGCCGACTTGTGATTCTAGAACCTTCAGGCTCTTCTCCAGGGCCACTTCGCGCGCCCGAGCGACTTCCACGTCACTGCGCACGCTTTCGACGACTTTTTGGACCTCCGCGCGGATCTTCTTCCGCACATCTTCGATCTCGGCCTCGGCGGCCATCATGCGGGGATGCTTCGGGCCGAACTCTGCGGCGAGCTCGGCCTTCTTTCCGACGATCTCCGATTCCTTGAGCAAGAGGCTCTGGATCAGGGGTGACGACAGCACGATGCCCGAGGACCCCACACCCCGGCGTGACTTCAGGGCGCGCTCGATCTGTTCAAGCCGGGCCCCGGCTTCCGCACGGTTGCTTCGCGCCGAGATCAGTGCCGAGCTCAATTCCGAAATCTGTTGATCGACAAGAGTGACCGCTTCCTCGCCCCGATGAGCGCCGCGGACCAGTCCCGACTGCTGGCGATAGGCTTCCACGGCGCGTTCGGACGCCGCGACCTTCTCGCGCAGTTCCGCCAATTGCTCACCGAGCCACCGGGTCGCCCTTGTGGTCGCTTCGAATTTCGCTTTGAGTTGATCGGCCAGATAGAGGTTGGCGAGGGAGTTGGCCAGCCTGGCGGCTTTCTCCGGATCTTCCGACTCGACCGAGACGTTCATGACAGTCGAGAACGGTACGGGCTTGACCGACAGGGCGTTGAGAAACGCGTCGATGAGCTTTTCTCGCTGCGGATCAGAACCTTTCCCCGGCGTAAGCCGCTTCGTCTCATCTCCGCCCAGCAGGCCCGTGACCCAGCCAAATGCTAGGCTCAGCGTCGAAGGATCCACGAGAGCCCGGTTGAACTCCGGATCCTCGATCAGCTTGTTCTTGTCGACCACCTGCGCGGCAAGCCTGCGGGATCGGATCACCTGAATTTCGTTGTTGAGGGTTTCCTTGTTGGGCGGCAGCTCGGAGAGCACCTCCTGGATCTCGACCACCTGCGACTGGCGGGGCTCGATCATCACGTTCGTCATCGCGGTGTAACGAGGGGTGAGACTGAAAGAGATCAGCGCTGCGATGCCGGTGGCGGCGATCACAATGACGGCTATGAGCCATCGCCGACGCCAGAGCCTGCGCATGAACGACGCAAGATCGTCGCCAGCAACTGGCAACCGCGCGGGTACCGGTGTGGCCTGCCGTGCTTGGAGGCCTGGAGGCGTTACTACCTGCATCGACCCATTCGATCCCCGTTCCCCTACGCCCTTGGTTGAGCGAAGGGTGACTGGCACTCCCTGATCAGGTTGCGACCTTAGGTTCTACAGCGGGAAACCGCAGCAAGAAAATGAAACTGCTGAAGAACACTCTAGTCCCCCCAATGCGAGCAACCACGCGCGACAAGTCCGATGAGGCGCGGATTGCCTTGACTTACCCCACCCCTGATCGCCCAACTTCGCGGTGAACGCATCGCGGCCGCTGGGGCGCAGTTTCTCGGATATTATGTGATAACGACATTTTGCCCAAATCTCGAACAAGGTCTGCCGCAAGATTGGATATCTGTCGGTCTGATCACGTCGAATGCCCGTGCACTGCTTGATCCAAGGGCGCCATGCCTGAGCATAGCGGTTTATCAGCAAATTCCAAACGCAGCAGATTGCCCTTAGGATCTTGATTGAAGAGTGGGTTCTTTCAGTCTGATTCGCTTTGTCCCCGGCGTCCTCCGAGACGGGCAGCGACGGCTGGTTCTCGCCTCGGCCGGTTGCTATAGCTCAGGATTGTGTTCGGATTGAGGCCCGGCAGAAGGCGTCGGGCTCGCGGGCCAACGGCGACACCGCGGCCTCGCCGCAGGTGTGCGGCCGCGCTCATCGCTGGCAAGGGCATTGCCGTCGACGGGCAGTCGAGGCGTACTTGCAAAGAGCGTTCGGTTCATCCGCGACGCTTCGCACTCGAGCTGGGCCTCACGCAGCAGGTCCGGCGCCCCTTGCATCCGTCTCAGGCTCAGGCCTCGAACGGCCGCGAGCGTGTCTCAAGTCGGGCAGGGGGTCATGTCTTCCTGCTGTAGATTCATTTTCTCGCTGCGGTTTCTCGCTGTAAGACCTAAGGTCACACCCGGATCTACAAGAAGTGCCAGTCACGCGTCGTTCAGCCATGCGCGACCGAGAACTGGGATCGAAGGGGTCGATGCAGGTAGTAGCGCCGCCAGGAGGCCGCAGACAACAGTCTGAGCCGGCCGCCACTCGGTTGCCGGTCACAGATGATGATGCCGTGTTGAAGTGCCGGCGCCGGCGTCAGCCTTCGCCCATCGCCGGCGCGGCCTGCGCCGATCGGGCTTATGCCATACCGCATCACCACATGATCGCGTCGCCGCGTCGCCCATTCCCCCGCTCTCGGCCATCGGGCGGGCGCGTGGCTCTGGATGCGAAGACCGTCGAGCCGGCCTCAGGCCAGCAAGCTGGATCCGCATAATCGGTGAGGCACCCAACACTTGGATCGTCTCTCCATTGGGCTCGGTGCCAGAAGCCGGCGATGCCGGCAGATAGAGCGGCGTCGATCTTGATCGATGAAAGCCGCGGGAGGTCGCCTTCAATGCGCCCGGCAACGCACAAAACCCTCTTTCAAGCGCACCGATCTCGCGGCGCGGAGATCGTCTCAACTGCGCTATGCGGATTGGCGATCGCCCATCTTCTGACCCGCCCCGTTTGCCGTCCGCCGAACCATGTACGGCGCTATTACGCCAGCTTCAGTTACCAGGCTGGAAGCTGGGACAGGAAGCGCCGGGTGGTGGCCAAGGTAGAATGGCATCCTGGCGAACTGGTTCCTCGTTTCGGCTTCATCGTCACCAACCTGTCGCGCCCCGCCGACCGGGTGGTTACCTTCTACAATCAGCGGGGCAAAGCGGAGCAATACATCAAGGAAGGCGAGAACGCCATCAAGTGGACCCGGCTGTCGTGCCGCAAGTTCCGCGACAATGCCGTCCGGCTCCAGCTTCACGCCCTGGCCTACAATCTCGCCAACTTCATGCGGACGCTGGCTTTGCCGCAGGAGGTCGAGCACTGGTCATTGACGACGCTGCGGGAGAAGCTGGTCAAGATCGGTGCGAAAGTGGTCAGCCATGGCCGGTACGTCACGTTTGAATTGGCCGAGGTTGCCGTCCCAAGAAGCTTGTTCCAGAAAACCTTGAGCCAGATTGATGATCTACGATGAAGACCCGTTCTGGCGTAGGCCGGGGGAATCGACGGAGATGTGAAAAGTGCGGGAGAGGTACGTCTGGATGGCGGAAAATATGGGAAAATGGCCTTTCAAACGAGGGCCGATGTCCAAATTCAGGCCATCGGATGGCTGCGGAAGGGATGCAGTTCCCTTGGCGTTGGAACTGTCTTGCGATTTCCCTTCAATTGGGGGTTATCTGGGAAATGTCGGATTACATGTGTCTTGCGTTTATACGCAAGTTCCAACCGGGCTCGGAACCCATTGCTCATGATATCTAAGTCTTTCCAGCGAATCGAAGACTCGTCCAAATCTCTCCGGGGCAAATGTATTTGTGTTGC
Source organism: Alphaproteobacteria bacterium (assembly GCA_030066595.1). GTDB lineage: Bacteria > Pseudomonadota > Alphaproteobacteria > JAJFFI01 > JAJFFI01 > JASJBI01. The sequence goes on from JASJBI010000034.1 coordinate 16,755, forward strand.
ACTATGTGTATCTCTTGTCGTTATTGCTATTGTTTTGTATTTCCTGGTGTCAGATAGGTCGAATACCGATCATACGAATTATTTCCTGCCTTGGATCGACCATATCATTGAGAATGGCGGTTTCAGCGCGCTCGCGGATGATTTCTCACTCTATGCGCCTCCAATACTCTATTTGTTCGTGATAGTCAGCGGTCTTCACGAATTTCTTGATAAAGTTATCGTTCTGAAATTAATTCCGATATTTTTCAATTTTGTTGCGTCCTTCTTTGTTTACAAGATAGTGAGGTTCTACTGGCGGTCCTTTGCGCTTTCGCTATTGGCTGCGGCGGGGTTTCTGTTGCTGCCCACGGTGGTGATGAACAGCGCGTATTGGGGGCAGATGGACGTCATCTACACGGCGTTCTTGCTGGCCTTCTTCTATTGTACGCTGATTGGACGCCCGACCCTCGCCGTTATCGTCTTCGGCCTCGCCCTCTCGATTAAGTTGCAAGCGGTTTTCATTGCGCCCTATATCCTATTTCTTGTCTTTCGACGGGAAATCCAATGGTTCCATTTGGCACTTGTCCCACTTGTTTATATTGTGATGATGTTGCCGGCCGCTGTGGCCGGACGCCCTATGTTGGAGCTTCTTACCGTTTATTTCACACAATTCGGCTTCGAAAGCCGATTGTCTATGAATGCTCCGAATATTTATCATTTTGTTCAACGGCTCACTCCGATCAACTATCAGGCCGGGGTGATGGTTGGCTTGTGCGTAAGCTTCGTTGCGGGCTTGGCGATTTCGGTCAGCGCCTTCCGAATCGGGACTGTATCGAAAGAGCTCAAGTTACTCTTGTTGGTGATTACCGTAGTGCTCATGCCCTATGTGCTGCCCAAGATGCACGATAGGTATTTCTTTCCGGCAGACGTTTTTGCCTACTTGCTGATGTTTGTCGTGCCGCGCTTATGGCCTATCGCCGTCGCACTTCAACTGAGTTCACTCTTGGCCTATTCGAAGTTTCTCTTCGGTTTTAGCTATGGGCCATATCTGGGCGGCGGCATCAACACGCTTGTGATTGCTGGTCTTGCTCTCTACCTTTTGCATTTCCATTTCAGTGCTGACGCCATCGGGCGATCAGAACCCGAGCCTCCTTGAGCGAGTATGAAGATCTGGCCGTCGAGCTGATCCCTTGGTTCCCAGATGACGCAGGTCTTTGAAGTGACCTTACGGGCTTTCTATGTGCTAGGCGATTATGGCTAAGACATATTCCGGTGGACGGTCGCTGAATTCGCTGATCCGCAGTCATGTCGAGATCGCGCGCCCGGACCATTGGTTCAAGAACATTTTCATGCTGCCGGGCGCGGCGTTAGCCGCGATTCTGACCCCGGATCCGATAACAGAGGCGACTCTTGTCCACCTGCTCATTGGTATCGCTGCGACCTGCCTGGTCGCCTCAGCGAACTACACCATCAACGAATGGCTTGACTCCGAATTCGATCGCCATCATCCGAACAAGCGCCATCGGCCCTCGGTCCTTGGTCACGTATCGGCGCCCTTGGTTTATGTGCAGTGGGCGGTCTTGGCGTTCGCGGGCCTCGCATTGTCTGCCTTCTTGAGCCAGCAGTTCTTTTTCTTTGCGATCGCCCTGCTGGCCATGGGCGTCGTCTACAACGTTCGGCCCCTGCGCACAAAGGATCGCCAATACCTGGACGTCCTGACCGAATCTGTCAACAATCCCCTGCGTTTCATGCTCGGTTGGGCGGCGATCGTCAGCGACATACTGCCGCCGTCATCCGTGTTGCTGGCCTACTGGATGGGAGGCGCATATCTCATGGCGGTCAAGCGGTACGCTGAACTCCGTTTTATCGGGGATGCGGATCGAGCCGGGCTTTACAGGCGCTCGTTTAATTTCTACACGGAACAGACGCTACTACTTTCGGCCTTGTTCTACGCCATCTCATCGGCATTCTTCCTGGGTGTGTTCTTGATTAAGTATAGAATCGAACTGCTGCTGGCGATCCCGTTCCTGGCCCTGCTTTTTGTCTGGTATCTCCGGATTGGCATGCGACCCGACTCCGTCACCCAACGCCCCGAGAAGCTCTATACCGAGAAGAAGTTCGTGCTCTACGTGGCCTTTCTTGCGATTCTCATCGTGACCCTGTTCATCGTCGACCTTCCCTGGCTGAATTTCTTTGTCGAGCACCGTTTGCTCAGGACGGGCTGAGGGCGGCAGGTATGCAGCTGCGACTCGATCACTCATTTGTGGTTCAGTTTATTAGTTACGGCTTGGCTGGTGCCACGGCGGTCGCCGCGCATCTCCTGGTGCTCTGGTGCCTTGTCGAGTTAGCCGGCACCGAGAGCACGCTTGCCTCGGCGATCGGGTTTTGTTGTGCGGTTCCGATCAACTATCTGCTGCAGCACCGGCTGGTCTTCAGCCAGCGCAGCAACCATGTGCGCTTCTTCGTACGCTATGTGGTGGTGACCTTTGCGGCGCTGGGACTCAATGTCGCGCTGTTCTCCACAGCCGTGTACGTGCTTGGCATTCATTACATGGTGGCGCAGGTTATCGCCACGTCAATCGTCTTTTTCGTGAATTTCTCGGTCAACCGGGCCTATACCTTTGCCGGCATCCCTGGAGAAGACGATCCGAGTGCACGCAGTGAGAAGACCACTTCGGTGAAGCCAGAGGACATGACCGTGCCGGCCGATGCCGCGAAAGAGGCGGCGGTCGAACCGGAACTCGCACGGCTTCGGTTCGAAAGCCCTGGCGAGGCCAGCCCGGCCCAGGCGACCGAGCGGTCTGCCTCGACCAGTCAGGTCCAACACATCCCGTAACACGGGCGTTGACTATGGATGGCCGGAGCAGCCAAGCGAGGGCTTGACCAAGAAATGACCCGCTTATGCGTGTCTTCGACACCCATTGACCATTGCTCCTGCTTGGTTGGCGATGCGGCCTGACCATGGATCTGCGCGGTTCTGCCAGCCGTTCACGGGTGCCCGCGGGACGGAGCAATACGTCTCGGGCGTGGCGGTGTTTGATCTCGACGGGACGCTGGCCCGCGGAGACACCTACCTCGCGTATTTGGTGGGGTATTTGCGCCGGCGGCCGGCGCGCTGGCCGCGGACGGTGCCTTTGGCTGGTGCCGTTGCCCTTTATGGCGCCGGCGTTGTGAGCAACACCTGGATCAAGACCACCTTTCTCAAGGCGATTTTGGGTGGAACCACCGAGACGCAGCTGATCCCCTGGACGTCGGCCTTTGTTGAGAGGTTGCTTGCGACGGGGCTGCGGGACGAGGGTTTGAAGGTCCTGCAAGAACGGCGCGGCGCTGGTGAGGTCCTGGTTCTTGCCTCGGCCAGCCCCGACCTCTACGTCGAGCCCTTGGCGCGCCATCTCGGTTTCGATCACGTGATCTGCACCCGTGTCGGCTGGTCGGTCGACGGGCAACTCACCGGCGAGCTCGACGGGCCAAACTGTTACGGACGCCAGAAACTCGCTCGGATCGAGGAATGGCTGGCCTCGGAGAACCTCACCGGTCCCCTGCGTGTCTACACGGACCATCACTCTGACCTGCCGCTGCTGCAGCGTGCCGACTGGCCCTTCGCGGTGTGCCCATCCCGCCGCCTGCATGTCGAGGCCAAGAAGCGGCGCATCCCGATCCAGCACTGGAAATAGCTGTGGATTGACCCAAGTCGGACCGCACAATCGTGCCCTGGCAGCGCGCTTCATTTTTCTTGCTGCCTGCGGTGCTGGTGGGTCTCAAGAACTCGTTGCACCAAACTGTGCCGGCGCCCACATCCCCCCAAGACTGGAACCCACCTGTTTCGGCAGTTATTCGGCCGGCACTGCGGCCGCGTGCTTCTGCCGCCTGGATACCACACCCCGCGCCTGTGGCAGCTCGTAGTCTCGTCGGTAAGCGACCGGCGCGTCGTCAAGCTCACGCCATCGCTTCTCATGGGCGTAGTTCTCTTTCTGCGGCTGCGGCCGAGAGGCGAGGATCAGGAACAGGAACTTGAGCGTGTAGAAGATGTTGCTGCGGATCTCGTGGTTCCGGATCATGAACACGAGCCGCCGCCACATATAGGTGGGGTTCATGAGGTAGGCCTCCCGGTAGAACTTCCGGAAGTAGCGCTTGATCACGGACCAGGGCAGGGACGGGTGGTCGAAAATGTTCTCGGCACTGTTATAGACGGTGTACTGGTCCCAATCGAAGGTCTTGATCCGGCCCTGCGCCTGAAGCTGGCGGAACATGGGCGTCCCGGGGAAGGGCACCGTCATGCCGCATTTCATGGTGTCGAGGCGGACGCGCTTCGCGTAGTCGATCGTGTCTTGCATGCTCGCCTCGGTGTCGCCGGTGAGGCCGACCATGAAGAAGCCGTTCGGCTCCAGCCCGGCGTTCCGCGCCAGCTCGACCGCTTGGATCCCCTTGGCGAGGGTGGCCTTGCCGCCCTTGCCGAATGCGCGCAGGACCTCGTCATTGCCAGATTCGAAGCCGAAATAGACCCGATAACATCCGGCCCGCTTCATCAACTCGAAGAGCTCCGTGTTGGCGCTGTCGACGCGGATGCCGTTGGTGCAGGTCCAGGCTATCTTGGTATCCTTGCGGATGATCTCCTCGCAAACGGCGGCGGCCCATTCGTTGTCGCTGGTGAAGATGTCGTCGACCAGCACGAGTTCGCGGTATCCGAGCCGCGCGGCGATGGCGACCTCCTCGGCGCAGCGCTCCGGCGACTTCTTGCGGTAGCCGAGCCCCATCGTGTTCTTGCTGCCGCAGAAGTCGCAGCGGAAGACGCAGCCACGCGAGAATTCGATCGTGGTGACGGGACTGTGCCGCGCGATGATCCGGGTCATGCGCCGGTTCGATTCCGGGGGGTAGGCGTCCCAGGCCGGGATCGGCAGCTGGTCGAGATCGTGGATCAGCGCGGCCGGCGGGTTGACGCGGATCTCCTCCCCGTCGCGCCAGTAGAGTCCTGGCACTTGTGCGAACGGGACCCCGTCGAGAATGTCGGCAACGGTGTAGTCCGCCTCGCCCATGGCAACGGCGTCATGGACGCATTGTGCCATCGTCTCGTAGGGCATCGCCGAGGGGTGGGCACCGCCGGCGATGGCGACGATGTCGGGGCTAATCTCTTTCGCGATGTAAGAGATGTCGCGCATCTGGTTGGCCAGCGGGGTCGTCGCGGTGACACCGACGAGGTCGGGCCTGAACTCGCGGATCTCCTGGCGGATGACGTCAGGGTCGTACGGCCGGTAGGAGAGATCGAGGATGCGGAACTCATGCCCGCGCTCGCGCAACACCCCCCCGATCGCGGCGAGGCTCAGTATTGGGTAGACCGGAAAGGCGATACCCCCTTCGTTCGACCCGTAGGTCGAGGAATAAGAAGGGTTGATCAACAGTGCGCGCGCCATGCCCGGCCTATATCTTTCGGCGCTGCTGGTGGCGGACCGGTACATTAGCGATGTCCGAACAGGATGGGAAGTGTGACGTGTCCCCCCTTAACCTGATTCAGATGTTGAGTGAGCGAACTCTGGTAATGGATTCTTGCGAAAAGGAAACTCAGCTGATGCCCGGTCGGCGATCCGGATCCGCTTTACGTCGCGGATGCGTCGTTATCCTGCGGTCCGACAGCGGTCAATCCGGGAGTAGCGGTGATGGCCGTGGCGCATCGCAACTACCTGGAGTTCTTGTGCCGTGCTAGGCGGGATTAATCAGAGACCTCAGCGCGATGGAGGCGTGAGCGCAAGGACTCAGTCGCGTCTTATCCATGCGCCGATCTCACGGAGAGCAGGGCGAAGGCACACGCAAAGTGATGGCATGACAGCCTGGTCAGCAAAGCGCCCCGCCGGACAAGCAGAGCAACGAATGTAGCATTTGATCTCCGGTGGATCCGGCTCTACTAGAACTCTCGTCGCGCGACGGCTGAAGGACCTTGGCCAGCAGGTTCGCATCCTGGAGGTCTGGGAAGATCCCTCGCGGCCGGGACCCCGGCAATGATGTTGGGCTAGGGCGGAGAAATTCGAAACCATGAAGGTGTGTTATCTGCTCGCCGAGTTCCCCAGACTGTCCGAGACCTTCGTCATGCGCGAGATCGCCGGCCAGATCGACGCCGGTGTGGACGTTCGTATCATCTCCCTGCTCAGGCCCAACGCCCCGCCGCCAGAGCTTGCATGCGAACTTGGTCTGATGTCGAGGGTGAGGTATCTGGACATCCCGATCTCTGGTGGCACACGCGTAGCCCGGGCTTTATTCAATGCCGGTGCCACGCTGCTCAGTGGCCAGAGGGCGCTCGTGGCCGAGGGACTTCGCTTCGACCGGTACAGCCATATGGCCCGGCGTTTGCTCGTCTTGAATTTGCTTCTGCAGTGGTCGGAGCTGGACGCAGACTTCGACATACTCCATGCCCATTTCGGCTCGACCGGCTTGGCCGGCAGCGCGATCAAACGCTGCGGGCTGACCAAGGCGAAGTTGTTCACGACCTTCCACGGCCACGACATGTCGCGCACGCTGGTTATGTATGGGAAGGGTCTTTACCAGCCCCTATTTGAGGTCGGCGACGCGTTTCTGCCGTGCAGCCAGCACTGGGCAGAGGATCTGACACACTATGGAGCGCCCGTTGAGAAGATAAGTGTTCACAGATGTGGCATGGACTGCAAGTCGCTGAGCTATCGCCCGCGCCGGCTCGACTCCGATGAACCCATCCGCTTCGTCGGTGTCGGGCGATTTGTGGAGAAGAAGGGCCATCTCGACAGCATCCGGGCTCTTGCGGAATTGCGCTGCCGTCAACCGTCGTTGAATGTGCGTCTTGACTTGGCGGGTGACGGCCCGCTTCTGGCGGAAGCGCAGACGCTGGTCGCGCAACTCGGTATTGGCGAGAACGTGGTCCTGCACGGCAGGATTGAATATGCCCAGGTCATGTCCCTACTAGACAACTCGCATCTCTTCGTCCTCCCAAGCGTGACGGCGGCCGATGGCGATATGGAGGGGATTCCCTACTCGATCCTCGAAGCGATGGCGACAGGCATGCCGGTGATCTCGACCTGGCACAGCGGTATCCCCGAGGCGGTCGAACACGGGGTCTCTGGGCTGCTTGCCCCGGAAGGCGACGTCGCATGCCTGGCCGACCACTTTGTTTCTTTGGCGACCGCGTCTGAGCGCTGGGAGGCCATGGGCCGGGCTGGCCGGGCTCGCGTCGAAGCCGAGTTCAACCTGTCGCGACAATCCCAGCGGCTTCGGGACTTGTATGGGGCTGCAATGGCCGGGGATCCGACCCTGTGAGCTCTCTCCAACAGCGCATGGTGACAGCCACCCAGTGGGTGACCGTTGCGACGGCGATAAAGCTGATCGGGTTCTATGCCATTCTCTTACTCATTGCATCGACCGTCTCGGCCACTGAGTTCGGCCTGTTCAGCACAGCCCTAATCGCGGTCAACTTCGCACAGATGGTCGCCGAGGGCGGCTTGCCCGAGGCACTCATATTCCGCCGCGAGTTCGACCGGGTCGAGTTCTAGACGATCTTTTGGGCCACGTTTGCGCTGGCTGTTCTTGCCGGCCTGTCGATCTGAGCCGCGAGCGGCTGGTTGGCGGCCTATTTCGACGCGCCGTCGCTGGCGGACCTTCTCGTTGTCGCAGCTTTTGTTCCGCCGCTGTTCGTGCCTGGTCAGCCGTTTCAGGCCGTCCTCGAGCGGAATTTGCGCTTCGGGCTGGTCGGTCTGTGCGACGCGGTTGGTAGCGTCGCACAGATCGTTGTTGTCTGGATGCTGCTCGATCAAGGCATCATCAGCATGGTTTGGAGCATGTTGGTCGCAGCCGGCTTGCGTTCGTTGGGCATGGTCGTTGCAATCGTAAAGGAACTTCGGCCGAGCCTGACCTTCGATTTGAGGATTTGCCGGCCGACACTGCGCTTCGGCATGTTCCGCACCGGTGAATTGATACTCATCTTTCTCGGCCTGCGAATGGATCAAATCGTGATTGCCGGCTTGTTCGGTCAGCACGCCATCGGTCTCCATGCGTTTGCCTGGCGTTTGACTATTGATCCGGTAATGCGCATCAATTCGATCTTTGGGCGCGTCCTGTTTCCGGCCCTCTCGAACCTCAAGGATGAGCCTGCGGAAGTGCGGCGCCTCTATCTCGAGAACCTCAGGGTCATTTGTTTTTCACCGCGCCCTTGCCGACCGCCATTGCAGTGATCGCACCACAGTTGGTGCCTTTGCTGTTTGGCTCAACCTGGGAGCCGGCGGTGCCGTTCCTGGGTCCATTGTTGGCCGTGGCACTGGCGCGCAGCTCGCCGCAGTTGTCCTACCCCTTGGCGCGGCCGAACTCGCGGTGACACAGCTGGCTTTGGGCATGGCGATCTATCTGGGATTGATGTGGCGATGGGATCGCCGCTTCTTCATAGAGCGGATACTGGTGCTTGTTCGCCTGCGCCGTACTCGGCCGGTAACGCACAGCTAGCACCGGTGGTCTCAGCGGCCTGCTCATCTAGGGCACTATCTGACCATAGGGACCCCGTCTGCTACGGCCCACACCGCAACAGAATTGAGTCCATATGGTCGGATAGTGCTCTAAGCTGCCCCTCTCCCCGCAATTGCCACAATGGGAGACTATGTCGAGATCAGCGATGGGTAAGGCATCGAGCATGGTATCGCGTCGAGATTTCCTGAGGCACGGCCGCACCCTGACCACTGGGATGAGCGCCTTTGCAGCCGGCGTCGGCGCCTCCATGAGTGGCGTGGCGGGCGCCGTCGACAAGCCCCTGACGCCAGCGCAGGCGCCTGGTCCGATCAATCGAGACCAGAGCTCCAACTGGGCGGACGTGCGCGCGTTCGGGGCCTTGGGCGACGGGAAAGCGGACGACACGCAAGCGTTTCGGGAGGCTTTGGAGGCGGTGGACAGGGTCGGTGGAGGGACGGTGCTGATACCGCCCGGATCCTACAGGATCTCAAGCACGCTGGTCCCGGGCGAGCGGGATGTCTGGATTGTCGGCGCCGGCATGGGTGTCACAATCCTTCACCAAGATGGCGACGGTTTCCGGGTCTTCAGCAAGGTATCAAAAAGTAGCGCCGCGATCGGATTTCGGGATTTCACGATGCACGGCAATCTCGAGCGCAATCCGAAGCTCGGCGGCGACGACGACCGGCATGTTCGTGTGAAGGGATTCCGCCGGGTGGTTTTCGCCGGCATCGAAAGCCTCTACTGCAGGAATATGGCTCTCACCGCCAATACCTGCGCTGAGGTTGAGATGACGGGCTGTCGGGTTCGCTTCGCGGCCCGTGACGCCTGCAACTTCACCGGTTCCTCGCGGGTCAAGATCACGAACAACACGATCGAACATTGTGGCGACGATCTCATCGCAGCACACGTCACGGCCAATCAACAGACCCCGCCGCGCGAAGGGATCATTGTGGCAAACAACTATCTGGAGGATGGGTTCGGAATCAAGATCCTGGGCGGGGTGAAGGTGATTATTGCGAACAACATGATCTCTCGCCCCCACAGCTACGGCATTCGCCTAGGCGCCGACGCGAGATGGAAGGAAGGGCTCAACGACGTCATGGATCTCGTGATCCAGAACAACATCATCACCGACCCGATCAATCCCAAGGTCTGGGGCCGCTCCCATGGCCACAACTACGGGATCTTTCTCCATGGCTCCAAAGCCAGCGGCGAAGCCGTGCCGCCCGAAGACTTCTGGTATGCGTCAAACGCTTCCGATGCCCCCAAGACAGGCGGCGGAAGGATTCTGATCTCGGGCAATGTCGTTTCCAAGACGCTCAAGAACGTGGGCGCCTATTCAGATTGGGGCTATGGCAAGCTGTTCACGAACCAAGGGGAGAAGGACCCAGAAATCACAGGCCATATCGGCTCCGGCGACGGAATTCGCATCGCGGGCGGGTCTTGCCAGGATGTGCAGGTGACCAACAACTACGTTTACGGATTTGGCCGTGGGATCCGTTTGGGAGACACCAACCGGGTGAGGAGAGTGTTCATCGAGAGCAACAAGCTTGTGCGCATCCGGGAGGAAGGGGTCAGCTACGACGGCAAAGACTTGAGCGGTGAAAACGCGGTGCTGCGTGTGCACGGAAATTTCTTTGACCTCGACCCGCTCAACGAACACAAGAACCGGCGCCCTGATGGAGGCTGGACGCGAAACAAGGCCGCAAGGCCACTGGGCGTGTCGGCCAAAGGCCTGATGGGTGTGGCCATCGAATCGAACTGGTTCAGGAACCTATACGCGGTCGCCCCAGATGTCGGCGACGGCAGCCTGCTCCTGAGCGGCAATACGTTGATCTGCGAACCCGCCGCCGTCGGCGATCATCACCGAAACAAGGGAATTCGGATCGTCGATATCCACGGCGAACCTAGGCTTATCGCCGAGCGAAGCGATCCAAGCAAACTCGGGTTCGGCGACCTGATTGCTTCTCAGGGGGCTCTGAGCGCCAATGCAGCGCCATCTTCCGGGTTCTATCTAAGGGGGCAGTTCGTTCGCAACACAGACCCACGCGTCGAGAAGAACGGAAAGCTGCTGCTGGGATGGACCAGACTGACGACTGGAAGAAAGCACCTGCTTGGCACCGACTGGATTGAAACGTATGCCGAGGCGAGCAGGGGCGGCGGATGACGGTCTGTCCAGAGCCGGGGCCCGCGAGGTCGAAGGCGGACCCAAGCCACGATTTGCTGAGTGAGTCGGCAGCCAAGTTGAAGGTTCGGTCGGGCTCCACGGTATTCGGTGATGGGCCCAAGAGCCTGGCGAGCCAGCGGACTCATCCGCGGGCGACACACAGGGGGCGTCGGGAATGGCCGTGACCTGGTGGATGAAGCCGCATATTGCGGCGGTCAGCGTTATGGTGCCGGTCGTCTCGGCAGCGGCCTATCTATCCGAGGACTGGTACGGGCTCCGAGGCGGGGCACCGAAGTATCTGGGACACTATACGCTTGCGATCATCATTTTTGCAGTGCTCGCCTTCGCCCTGGGGGCATGGCTTTTTGCCAGGCCGACCTCACATGAGCGGGTCTCGGCCGGAGAGAGCACAGCCGCCGGTGTGATCGATCGGGACATCCTGCACATCGTCTTCTACGCTGCAAGCTGCGTGACGCTGCTCGGCTACCTGCTTTGGTTTAGGGAATTCCTGGGGAACCCTGGCCTTATCTTGCCACTTCTACAAGGGCAGAAAGGCGCGATGTACGCGGCAATGCAACTTGCCGAGCGGATTCCCGGCATTACATCGGTCGTCAATCTTGGGCTCATCTGCTTCGTTCTGCTGGCATCCATGGAGCGGTTGACCGGCGAAAGGCCCCGGACGATGTGCTACCTGTTGGCGGCAATTCTCCTGTTTTTCGTCGTCGCACGCGTCTTCTTATACTCGGAACGCATGGCATTGTTGGAAACACTAGTGCCGGTGGTCCTGATCTATATCGCCTCTGCGAGGCGCGGACATCGTTTCTTCTCCCTGCTGCCGTTCATAATTCTACCGATTTTCTGCCTCTACTTTGGGCTCACTGAGTACTTTAGGTCGTGGCCATACTTTCAGGAAACCGAGAGTTCTTTTGCGGGTTTCATCCTCTCTCGGTTGTTGGTGTACTACGTCACGGCACTCAACAATGGGGCCGGCTTCTTTCTCACGCACGGCCCGGCCTACGTTCCGGTTGAAACGGCTATATGGATCTGGAAATTCCCCGTCGAGTCAGTGTCCGAGCTGTTCCGAGCGATACTTGAGCCTGAAGAGGGTGCTTACTCGATCTTCTTGATGTATCGCGCGGATCCCGCGTTCAACAACCCGTCCGGGATATTTGCTCCGTTCATCGATTTCGGCACGGGGATCGGCCTTCTCGTATGGTTTGGACTGGGCTGTGTCAGCGGACGCCTCTACCATGGTTTCGTGCGCGGCCAACTGGGCTCGTGCCTCCTCTATCCGACATGGTTCATCGGAATATTAGAGCTTCCACGGATCTTCTACTGGGGAAGCCCGCGCTATTTTCCTGCGTTGCTCGCAACACTCCTGGTGTTCTATGTGCTGCGGGCAGCGGGCGGCTCACAGGCTAGATCGGACACCCGCAACACATTGGTCGAACAATAGGTACCAATGGTATCCTCTGTTTGAGTCGATAGGGCAAACGGATCCGTGCAAATTCACGCTCCTGGCCGCGAGAAGCGGACGTCTAGAAATCCCTTGCTGGGCAGGCGTTACATCGTAAACACATTGATCACCTTCTGCTCGTTGGTGGCGGGAGTCCTAGTGGTCGAACTGGTCAGCCGAGTTGTATGGCCAATCTCTCCAGGTGCGCAGCGCCTAACGCTAGACGGGGATCCTGTTTCCGCGATCTCTAGCAGTCCCTATCACCTCCGGCCAAATTTGGTCTACCGGCAGGTATCGAGCGAGTTCGATGCGGTGACGACAATCACACCCTTCGGTCACCGGATCCCGCACGTTACGGGCAATCCGGAAATAGTCTTTCTCGGTGATTCCTTTACATTCGGCGATGGACTCGCAGACGAGGAAACGTTCGTCTCAATTTACTGCTCCAGGGAACGACTTAGCTGCGCCAATCTAGGCCGGGGAGGTACCGGCACCGGCGAACAGCTGGACATTCTGGAATACTTCCTTGGCCGGCTTGGTTGGCGGCCGCAAGAGGTAAAGCTCTTCATGTTGGCAATGTCGGGCGCGCTCATGGCAGGCAACGACTTCCTCGACAACCTCAACTATGAAATGCGGGGCATGGAGATGAAGGCCGGTCTGACGTCGTCGGCTTCTTTCGGGTTTTGGAGGTCGCTGCTCGATTTGCGCCGCACGCTGCTGAGATACTCAAACCTCGCCCGGCTCGTCTATTTTCACTTCGGACCGTCTATGCGCACCGCGCTGTCTCCAAAACCGCGCCAGGGAACTCTGAAGAAGGCGCTAGAGGCGACGCGCCGACAGCTTAATCGCTTGGAAGAGCTAAGCGAGGAGTATGGGTTCTCCTACCAGATCTATGTCTTGCATCCAGTACAAGACATCCTTCGCGAGACCCATATTGCGACCGTGGCAGCGATACGGAACCTGGCCCCGCGCGCAAGGGTGACGGGGACGGCCCAGCTTTTCGAGCATCAGCCCGCCAAGTTCTACTATCCCTATGATGGACATCTGAATGCGCGCGGCAGCAGACGCGTGGCGGAACTCTTGCTCAGCGCTCACAACCAGTGAGACTGTGCATCTCACCCGACGGTTCCGCAGCAGGGCTCATGAGAGGACGCCCTTGCCTTCAGACCATGTAGCAGTCTTGCGGACCGCGCTGCGCCCGGAGCTGAATACAGGTGCCAAGCCTGCAGATGTTCTCCAATAGTCCGAACCGGTTCTTGCTGGTTACCGGCGTGCCGAGAAGCGGTACGACCATCGTCGGCCGTTGCATGGCCTTGGCACCGGGCACGACCTATTTGTGGGAGCCCCTCAATCAAAAGTACCGAAGGGGAATCCCTGATTACTATCCCTACATCGGACCAAGTACGAACCCGAACAAGATCTCAAGATACGACGACATCATCAGGGACACTTTGGAGCTTCGCCGACTGTCACCTTACGTCGAAATACGGGATGGTGACGGGTTCTTGAAGAGGATTGTCAAGAGCTTTGGTGTTAACCGATCGTTGCTTCAATATAGATATGCCCAGGCAAGGCAGATTCTCACGGGAAACAGTTTCCTGCTGATAAAGGATCCAATTGCCATATTTCTCAGCCAGCATTTGCTGTCGGAGTTCAACTTCAAGATCATCGCAGTCGTGCGCCATCCGGCGGCCGTTGCCTCAAGCCGGGAGCGCTTGAACTGGAGGTTCGATTTCGGGACGTGGGCCAAACAGGACGATCTCGCAACTGACTTGCTGACACCGTTTCTTGCTTCGGGTGTCGACTACGCAAGCTACACCCATGCCCAGATGTCTGCGCTCCAATGGCGTGCCTGCTACGGGTATCTCACGAAACTCGCGAAGGACTACAAGGGCAAGCTGCTCCTGGTGCGCCACGAAGATCTGCTGACCCATCCTCGGGAGTTCATGAATTCGGTCTTGGAGTTTGCGAACCTTGAATGTGACGAACGGATACTGCGGAACGTCAATTACTACATGACCGGTTCCAGCGTCGAGCGCAAGACAACGCAACTCAGCCGCCTCGAGCGCCGGAATGCTGACGAACTCAGATACGCATGGAAAGCCAATTTCGAACAACCTGAACTTGACAAGATAAGAGTTGCTGCGGGACGGATCGCGAGAGAGCTGTACCCTGAAGACAAGGACTGGCAGCTCTGAGCACGGTTTTCCGACAAGGATGTTTTTCTTGTTTCTTGAGCCGTCAGCAAACGGGCGATTCCGGGTCGAGGACGCGGCAGTCCGTTGAGCGGGCCACAGGTTCTCCTTGCAAGAATCGACGCGGACTCGGGCTCCATCAGTAGGCGGGTGGCCCAACCCTCGAGCACCTGATGCTTTAGACCTGAGCCTGTCGCTTTGCTCTCAGCGGTTCACGAACAGGGACCTTAGATCAAGCAGGTATCGCCTGCGGAACGCGACGCTGAGAGCCACGTAACACAGCACGCCGAACCCCACCAATCCGACGACTTGAAGGATTGACTGCTGGGCAAATCGCGTGGCAACGGCAACCGCGATGGCCATGAGCACCGATATGGCCAACGCAGGCATGAAGCTCCTGACGAAGGGAACAAAGCCGGCCCCCAAGATCGGCCGGATCAAGACCGGGTATCCCAAGACCCAAAGCAAGAGGCGGGCGCAAAGATATCCCCAAGCGATGCCCAAGAGCCCGTTCACCAGGCTGCCCCCGTATATGGCCAGCAGTATTGTGGACACTTCCATGACCTTCCACCTGAAGGTCAGGTCCGCTCTGCCCTTGGAGAGCACAACGGGGACGAAGAGTGATTTCGTGGATTGAATGAGCGCGATGATCGCGAGCAATTGCAGGATCGTGATGGACGGGGTCCATTGCTCTCCGAACATGACCGGGACCATCACAGGGGCGATCGCAGCCAAGCCGAGAAACATCGGATGCGTCACCGATGTGACGGCGCTGATGGCTCGGAAGAAGCCGTTCTTCAGTCTGCCATTGTCTGACTGGGCCCTGGCGTAGATGGGAAACATCACGCGAGACAAGTACATATCAATTCGAGTCATCAACTTGATCGTCAGGCTGTACGCGATGTGGTAATAGCCGAGTGCCTGCGCGCCGAGCAGACTCCCGATGATCAGGCGATCCAAATTCTGCCCGAGATAGGAGAACGTGCGCTCTCCCATCTGATACATGCCGAAGGACAGGAATTCTTTGAGATCATGCAGTTTCAGGCGCAGCAATGGAGGCCAGCTCCGAAGACCGATAGCGCATAGAATGAGGGTGCTTGTTGCGGCGGTCGCCAGCTGGCCCCAGATGAGGGAGAGCGCACCGTAGCCCAGCAGTCCCCCCACGATGGCGACCGCAACTCCGGCCGCGGTTGCCGTGATCTCGGTAAGAGCCAGCGTCCGGAACCTGAGATCTTTCTGCAGCAGGACTCGAAACTGCTGTCCGAACGGAGTGATCAAGAAGAGAACAGCAGCCCAGGGGATCAGGTCCCTAAGGCGTGGCTCGTCGTAGAACCAGACGATCAGAGGATTCGCAGTGCTAATGAGGCCGTAGAGAAACAAGCCGATCCCGACGTTGACCCAGTAGAGTGAAGACAGCTCCTCCCGTGAGCTCCTTTGCCGATGGATGATGGCCTGACTGAACCCGCCGTCCTTGAGTTGATCTGCATATTGCAGAACCAGCGTGAGCATCACCACAAGCCCGAAATCGGCTGGCGCGATCAACTGGGCCATGACCACGATGCGGAGAACGTCGAGACCAGCCGTAACAAGGCCAGCCGCCCCGATCCAAGCAACGCCGCGGGAAGCCATTTGCCTTAACGACATGTCACCTGGATTTCGTGCTGTCTGGTGATACGTTGAAGCCTGCGAGGCCTTTGGGTCTGTTCGGTCGGCTGTGTCGGGGATATCGATGCGCAATGGCGCCCCCACCCCCGACGCGCATCACGAGCTTGACTGCAGGGGGCGTCTACCGCGCACCTTCTGCCGAAGGTCGTCATTCCTGCTGCCATGTTGCCACACGTGTTCGGTCCTTTCGAGCACATCGCAGGGCGCGCGGCAAGATCTCTGATCCCGGCTTGTGCAAGCTCTCGGTTGAATGCCGTAATCCCCGACGACAGTACCAACCGAGGCTCGCATGGCCAAACTGGCAGCTCCGCTTTCCTCGCCTGGCCTTTCTTGCCGACGCGTAGAGGGGGCGGGCGATCGGGTCGCGAGTATCAGTGGTGTCCTGAGGGCTGGCAGTGCAAGCGCTGGATCAAGATGGCTCGCATGCGCTCGACGGGCTGGATCCAGCCCAAACTGTGGTAGTTAGTTGGATGACGTGGCACGATCGAGATCGGGTGTACGTCAGGTGCCTGGTACAGGTACGATCATGCGCGGGCGGTCTGGGCTGCACCGATCGAATTTGGCGGCTCGGACCATGTGCGAGCCACATTTGACTGAAGATTTGCCCAGCCTCGTCTCCTAGCGGACCCAGTCGGCGAAGGCGCGATCCCTTTCAACACGATGGGTGCGGGTCGACGCGGATGCGGCATGCCCGGAGGCGAGACAAATCTAGGTTTTGCAGGTTGCGGGATGAGCACCGTCGTCTTCGTATCCGCTCACTACCTCAAGTCTAAGCGCAACGCCGGTTTCCATTGGCTGGCTGACGCGTTCGAATTGAGGGGCTGGAACGTCGTATTTCTGTGCGTGGGCTTTAGCCGGCTGTCGCGACTCGGCGGCGTGCAAAGGCTAGAGGAGGTGCCAGAGCAGGAATTGAACCAACTGCACATTGTTCGTGGCCACGTCACGAGCTTTGTTTGGTATCCGTGGTGGCATCCGATGAACTTGCACAATCGAGCCCTAAACAGACTGATGCGCCCGGTTTATCGGAGATTCGGCCGCAATAACATCAACAAATTGTCTCCTCTAATTCCTTATATTACTGGGGCAGATCTATTTGTATTCGAAGGCGGCCCTGGCCTATTATTGTTTGATTATTTTAAAGAGAAAAATGGCTCTGCACGTTACACTTACAGAGTGTCGGATGACGTTCGCGTTGTCCCCTTCCATCCGATCATCGGCGACCAGGAAGACAGGATCGCGACGGACTTCGATTTGATCAGCGTTCCCAGCGCGCGAATGCTCGGGAAGTTCGCTCGCTGCCGGAATGTGGTTCACCTGCCGCATGGACTGAATACGCGTCCGTTTGACGTCAGCCGCGACTCGCCGTACCGGGACCGCGGAAAGGTCAATGCGGTCTCCATCGGTTCGACCTTGTTCGATGCAGACTTCTTTGACATTGCCGCGGAATTGTTCCCAGAGATTGATTTTCACGTCATTGGCTACAGCCGCGAACTCCCGGATCGAAGGAACCTGTTTCGCTATGGCGAGATGCCGTTCAAGGAGATGGTGCCATATGTCAAGTTCGCGGACATCGGAGTGGCGGCCTATACCTATCGGGAAGGGGCGGAGTATCTCGCGGACTCGAGCAACAAGATCGCCCAGTACACGTATTGCAGACTTCCGCTGGTCGCGCCGGATTTCCTGAAGGCGGAGGATCGCGGGAACCTGTTTTCCTATCGTCCAGGCGACCCGGCTTCGATACGGCAGGCCATGCGGCTGGCCCTGGGGTTCGACGCCTCGACGATAAGCTGGCCGAACTTTGTCGGCTGGGACGATCACGTCGACCTGCTCACCGGCGTGCAGGGTCACGGGAGCACTTCAGAGCATCCAACGCTGGAACGATAGCAGGAGCGGTCCGCTCGGAAAGGCCAGCTGTCAGAGGGCTGGGCGCGGGACCACGTCGCAAGCGCGACCCGGACCTGATCGGCCGGATCGCCGGCATTTCGCACCTCCTATTCCCTCTTCCGATGCTGCCCTTCGAAAACCTTCCTATTCCCTCCGTCTCCCGCTGGACCCGGAAATGCGCTACCATATCCGTGCGGAGGATGGGGGGATGGTGATCATGCTCGACGCATTGGCGCGCGGCCTGGGCAAACAGCTGGCCCGGCATCGACGTCGGCCGTTCCTCGAGG
Organism: Alphaproteobacteria bacterium; assembly: GCA_030066595.1. Lineage (GTDB taxonomy): Bacteria > Pseudomonadota > Alphaproteobacteria > JAJFFI01 > JAJFFI01 > JASJBI01. The sequence goes on from JASJBI010000034.1 coordinate 34,839, forward strand.
CGGCGATGGCGGCGAGCGCCCTGGTCGCTGCGGCCGACGGCAAGATCACCTTTTCCGAGACCAGCCGGGTGGACGACATCGTGCGCCACCTCAGCATGCTCAAGGTGTTCGACGTGCACGAATCCCTGGACCTGTTCCAGGACTATATCGCGGCGATCCAGGAGGACGCCGCGGCCGGCAAGGCGCAGGCGCTCGAGGCCGTCGCCAACGGGGCCAAGGACCACGAGCTCAGCGTCCTGTTGGTCCGCCTGTGCGCCGCCATCAGCCAGGCCGACGGCGAGTTCCACCCCACCGAGCGGGACGTCATCGTCGAGATCTGCCACGTCCTGGGGCTCCGGCCCGAGGACCTGGACATCGACACGAGCTGACCGACATCGCCAATTGCCGCTCTGATGACACTCGGACCCATCGCCGCCGTCCGCGTCTTCGTGTCCGATGTTGCCGCCGCAAGGGGCTTCTACCGGGACATGCTCGGCCTCGAGGAAAGCTACGCCGATGACGGCGTGCTGGTCTTCCGTACCGGCAGCGCCGATCTGGTCGTCGAGGCGGCGGACCCGGATGACGCCGAGGAAGCGGCGATGATCGGCCGCTTCGTGGGCGTGTCCTTCGCGGTGACGGACGTGCGCGCGGTGCATGCGGCGCTCGCGGCCAAGGGAGTGCCGTTCGACGGCGCGCCCGAGGTTCAGCCCTGGGGCGGGGTGCTGGCGCATCTCCGGGACCCGGCCGGCAACGTCCTGACCCTCGTGCAGCTGCCGGACGACGCGGCCTGACGGTCGGCGGTACAGCCCTAATACAGCACCCCGGGCAGCCAGAGCGCCACCGCCGGGACCGCCAGCAGCAGCAGGACCAGCGCCGCGTCCGCCGCCAGGAACGGTACGATGCCGCGATAGACCGCGCCCAGGGGGATGTCGGGCAGCTGCGCGCGAATGACGAAGATGTTCATGCCGACCGGCGGCGTGATCAGGCCGACCTCGACCACGACCACCAGCAGAATGCCGAACCAGACCGGGCTGTAGCCGAGATGGACGGCGAGCGGCAGGAAGACCGGCACGGTGATCAGGATCATGCTGATGGAATCGAGATAGCAGCCGAGCGCGATGTAGAAGACGACCAGGGCCAGGATCACCAGGGCCGGGGCCAGGTCGAGGCCCTCGACCCAGGCGACCAGCGCCACGGGAAGCTGGGTCTGGACCACGAAATAGGCGAACAGGAAGGCGCCGAGCACGACGAAGAACAGCATCGCCGTGGTCGCGACCGTCTCCAGAAAGGCGCCGACGAGCTCTTTGAGCGTGATCGCCCGCGTGGCGGCGGCGATGACGATGGCGCCGAACGCCCCCACCGCGGCCGCTTCGGTCGGGCTGAACCAACCGAGATAGATGCCGACGACGGCGAGGAAGAACAAAACCCCGATCTTCCACATGCCAGCGATCGCGGCGAGCCGTTCCCGCCAGGGCATCACCGGGCTGGGCGGCGCCAGCTCGGGCCGGATCCGCACCAGGATCCAGATCACGGCGACATGGAGCAGGGCCGCCAACACCCCAGGGATCAGGGCGGCGGCGAACAGCTGCGGCACCGATTCCTCTGCGATGATGGCGTAGATCACCAGGATCACCGAGGGCGGGATCAGAATGCCCAGCGTTCCGCCCGAGGCGACCGACGCGGCCGCCAGCCGTTCGTCATAGCCGTAGCGTCGCATCTCGGGCACCGCGATCCGGGTCATGGTGGCCGCGGTCGCGAGGGATGAGCCGCAGATCGCGCCGAACCCGGCGCAGGCGCCGATGGTGGCCATGGCGAGCGCCCCCCGGCGGCCGGCGAACTGGGCGTTGGCCGCCGCGAACAGTTCGCGCGACATGCCCGAGCGGGCGGCCACCACTCCCATCAGGATGAACAGCGGCACGACCGACAGCGAATAGCCCGAGGCCAGGTCGAAGGGGGTGGCCCCGAGCACCAAGAACGCCCGCTCCCAGCCGTCGATTGCGGCGTAGCCGGCCACCCCGACCAGCCCCAGCGCCACCGCCACCGGCACGCGCAACAGGATCAAGACCATGAGCGCGGCAAAGCCCAGGAGGCCGATGATCTGGGGGCTCATGTCCCGTCGCTGTCGTGGCGGCCGCCGCCGACGATCCGCAAGAGAAGAACGCAGAGGGTGAGGATCGAGACGGCGATGCCGACGAGGATCGGCAGCCAGTGCAGGACCTTGGGGATCTCCAGATCGAGGGTGCGGTCGCCGAAGGCCAGCGTGTCGAGCGCCGGCTGGATCATGTTCAACCCCATGAGCAGGAGGAAGAGCAGGGCCAGCGCGGCGCCGGTCCAGCGCAGCAGCGTCCGTGTGCGGCCGGAGACCACGTGGTCGATGGCGTCGACCACGACATGCTCCTCGCGCAGCAGCGTCAGCGGAATGGCCAGAAAGATGACGCCGACCAGGAACAGCTCGACGAGATCGAAGGTGCCGAAGATCGGGATCGCGAAAACCGAGCGCAACAGGATGTCGGCCACGGTGATCATCATCATCGCGGCCAGAATCAGGGCGGCGGCGCCGGCCAGAAGCCGCGCCGCCGTCGTGATCAGGGCGCCAAGGCGCAAGGGCCTTACTTCCAGAAGCTGAAGGAGTCCTTGGCGTGCTTGGCCGAGAGGGTCTTCATCAGATCGTAGACCTCGCGCGCCGGCAGCCCCTTGTCTGCGAGGGCCTTGATCCGGCTTTCCGCCACCTCGGCGCCAATGCGCTTGAACTTGGCGTCCTCGTCGGCGGAAAGCGTGATCGCCTGGCCGCCTTCCGCGATCAGGTACGTCTTGCCCGGCGCGTCGGCGGCGTCCCACATGCGGCCGACCGTCGCCTCGACCCCGGTCGTGCTCTCGTCGATGAGCTTGCGCAGGTGCGGCGGCAGCCCGTCATAGGTCTTGGGGTTCATCGCCAGGCCGAAGCTGGTCACGTAGGAGTACATCTCGGTGCTGTGCTTGACGAGTCCGCCCAGCTTGAACGCCGTATGCGCCCCGCCATAGTCGATGAAGACGCCGTCGATGGTGCCCTTCTGCAGGTTCTCGGCGATCGCTGGCGGGGGCACGCCGACCGGCGTGGCGCCCAGCGCGGCGACGAAGTCCCGGATCGTGGCGGAGGCGAACCGGATGCGCTTGCCCTTGAGATCGGCGACGCCGCTCACCGGTGTCTCGCGCATGTGGATCTGGCCCGGCTGGTGCGTGAAATAGTAGAGCATCCGCACGCCCTTGTGCTCCGGATCCAGGTACTTGCGCACCGCCGGATCGTTCAGGACCTTGGTGCCGATCTCGGCGCTGCCGACGAGATAGGGCAGGTCGATCAGCTCGGTCAGCGGAAACCGGCCCGGCGTGGCGCCGGTCAGAAACCAGGTGACGTCGGCAACGCCGGTCCGCGCCATGTCGTAGTGGCGCGGCGTCGGGCCCATCTGGGCACCCGGAAAGACCTTGAAGACCAGCTCACCCTTGGACTTCTGTTCCAGATCCTTGGCCCAGCCAGCCAGGTACTTGGACATGAAATGGCCGGCCGGTACGAAGAAGGCCAGCTTCAACTCGTAGGTCTTGGCCACTGCCGATTGCCCCCAGCCGAGGGCAACCGCGATCACCAGAGCACAGGCGATGCGCATCGCTTTCCTCCCCATACCGTCCCTCTGCGCGCCGGGTTGCCGGCGTCTCGCCTGCCCCGCGCGGTTTGTCTCCGGAAGTCCGGATCTTGTTTGGAGGTCCGGATGTTAGCGGACACTGCTGCCCTGTCAACGCCGCCTCAAGCCAGGTTGTCGCGCCGGCTCCGGTCAGCGCACGTGGGCGAACCAGTGCGTGCGGTTGAACCATTTGTTGTAGATCGCGTCGTACCGGCCGTCCGCCTTGATCTTGGCGAGAAAGCCGTTCAGCCATTTGAGGAATTCCGGGTCGTCCTTGCGGATGGCCCAGGCGAGCTGTTCGCTGGTGAAGGGCTTGTCCAGAAAGACCAGGTTCTGATCCTTGTGCATGGCGTAGAAGACGGCGTTGTGGGGCCGGTCGTAGACGAACGCGTCGACCTTCCCCGCCAGCAACGCTACGGCGGCCGAGGCCTCGGTGTCGAAGGGCTTGAAGGTGCAGTTGGGGATGAGCGATCTGACGGCCGCCGCGCCGGTGGTCCCGGGCCGTGAGGCGACCGTGAACTTGGGGTCGTCCAGATCCTTGTACGAGGTCACCACACCCGCATGCCTCTTGTGCAGCAGGATCGTCTGGCCGGCGCTCATATAGGGATCGGCGAAGGCGACCCTTTCCTTGCGCGCCTCGGTGATCGACATCCCCGAGATGATGATGTCGAGCTTTCGGGCGTTGAGCGCGGTGATCAGGTTTGGGAACGCCATGTTCACGGGGACGAACCGCACGCCCAACTCCTTGGCCATCTCGCGGGCGATGTCGACGTCGAAGCCGACGAAGCTCACCCTCTGGGCGCCGCGACGCAGATCCGCGCGCGGCAACTGCCGCTCGCGCAGGCCGCCGCGCTGGTCGATCATCTGGAAGGGCATGAAGCCGACCTCGAAGCCGACGCGCAGCTCGCCATATCTTCGGATCTCGTCGAGGCTCGGCTGCAGAGCCAATCTGGACCCGGCGGCATCGGCCGCCGGCGGGCCCGTGACGCCGGCGACAAGGGCGAGTACGGCAGCGGCGAACCACGCCTTCGTTCCATGCAGCCTATCCGTGGCGCCCGTCACCGGTCCACGCCTAGGAAGCCTGCGCGGGCGTTTCGGCCGGCTCCACCTCTGCCATCGTCTCCTCATCCTTGTCGAGCGGCACGATGGTCCAGCCGAGCGCGCCGAATACGAGCGTGACCACCGGCGACAGCCAGTTGAAGAAGGCGAAGGGCAGATAGGCCAGGGTGGCGACGCCCAGCGTGGCGGCCTGATAGGCGCCGCCGGAGTTCCATGGCACCAGGCATGCGGTCACCGTGGCGCTGTCCTCGACCGCTCGGGACAGGTTCTTGGCATGCAGCCCACGATCGCGATAAGCCTGGGCGTACATCTCCGCCGTCATCACGATCGACATGTACTGGTCGCACAAGACCAAGTTCGCGCCCAATGCCGTGAGGACGGTCGAGCCGATCAAGGACCTGGTTGACTTCGCTTTGCCGAGGATCCAGCGGACGATCACCCTGAGCTGATCGGTGCGTTCCATGACGCCGCCGAACATCATCGCCACGATGACGATCGATATGGCGTATTGCATGGAGGTGAAACCGCCCTTGGTGAGCAGGTTGTCGACGGTGTCGAGGCCGGTCTCGCCGGTATAGCCGCCATAGGCGGCGCGCAGGATCTCCTCGTAACTGTTCCCTTGAATGAAATAGCCCAGGATCGCGGCGGAGATGGCGCCCAAGGTGATCCCGGGGATCGCGGGGCCCTTGCGCGCGGCAAACACGATCACCAGGATCGGTGAGATCATCAGAATGAGATTGATCTCGAACGTCGTCTCCAGGATGGCCAGGATCTCGTCGACCTGCTCGACGCTCTGTTCACCGCCGCCGAAGAAGAAGCCCAGCACGACCTCGATGATCAGGGTCAGCCCGAAGCTCACCCCGGTCGTGTAGGTCATGTGCCGGATATGCGTGTAGATATCCGTCCCGGCCAGGGCCGGAGCCAGGTTGGTGGTATCGGACAGCGGCGACATCTTGTCGCCGAAATAGGCGCCAGACAGCACCGCGCCGGCCACGATCGGCAGGGGAAAGCCCAAGCCGCCGCCAATGCCGATCAACGCCACGCCGATGGTGCCGGTGGTGCCCCAGGAACTGCCGGTGGCGAGGGACGTGACGGCGCAGATCAGCACCGTCGCCGGCAGGAAGAACGAAGGGTCCAGGAGCTTGAGGCCATAGTACAGGAGCGTCGGCACGACGCCTGAGAGGATCCAGACCCCGATGAGGATGCCGATGATCAGAAGGATGATGATGGCTTCCAGCGACTTGGCAATGCCGTTGACCATGCCGTCGCGAATCTCCGCCCAGCTGTAGCCCGCGCGGTAGGCCACCAGGCTTGCGATCATCACGCCCAGCAGCATCGGGATCTGCGGGTCCATGCCATAGATCACGATGGAGATGCTGATGCCGGCGACGAGCGAGAGCAGGGAAATCAGCGCTTCCCAGAGATGGGGCTCTCTTCGTTCTCGTCGCTTGAACATGCGCCCCCCAATCGGTCGAGGGACCGTGCCCCGATCGGCGGAAGAAATGCGCCGAAGACGCGAGTCACGGCCCAATTCGTCGAACCCCCGCCGGCCAGGTCCCCATTACCGACACCTGCGGCGCAACAGAACGTTAACACGATTCGTGCCTCGAACCACCGTGCAGCGGGCCTGATGGGTCCGGCAATTTGCCGGCGCATGCCAAACGTTCGTTGTGCTTTAATGCCTTTGACCGGAAGCCTGCTGCGATGTCAGGCCGCCCAGGCCGTGGGGGAGAAGACCGCCGGCCTTGCCGAGCCGAATGAAGGGGGGACCAGAGGACCATGTGGAACAGGATCATCGGAGTCTGGGAAGCCTTTCTGATCGGCTGCCGTTGGCTGCAGATCCCTCTGATCATCGGGCTCGTGATTGCGCTGATCATCTTCGAGCTCGCTTACTTCCGGGAGGTCTTGTCGGCCGTCTTGGATTTCCCCAACATTGGGCGGACCCAGGCGATCCTGATCGTGCTCGATCTGATCGACATGGTGCTCATCGCCAATCTGGTCGTCATGGTGATGATCGCCGGCTACGAGATCTTCATCGATAGGTTCAATGTCGAGCCGGGCGGCACCATGCCCGCCTGGATTGCCGGGGGGACCGAAGCGGGCGAGCTGGAGGTCAAGATCGCGACCACCATCCTGCTGATCTCGACGATTCACCTGCTGCACGCCTTCCTGGACCCCGAAGAGGCAAAGGAAACAAGTCAGCTCATCGAGTTTCTCTCGCTGCACGCCGCGTTCCTCTTGACGGCATTTGCGTTCGTTCTGATCGAGCGTTGGTCCCCGCACGCCGGCCAAGGGAGGCGTCGGGCCAAGCCGGAGCAGCAGGGCTGAGACATCGGATCGGCGCCGCGGAGGCCAAGCATGAAACAGTCAAGCAATCCCCGGGAAAGCCATGATCGGGACCGCCGACGGGTGTCCGCCGGTCTTCTGAGCATGGCCGCTGCATTTGCGGCTACGCGCGCCGGCGCGGCGGAGCCGGCCAGGGACATCGTGCAGCCGCCCGTCCCGACGCCGGAGGCATTCATGGCCCGCGCCGAGGCCATGCGGCAGCAAGCGGCGGACAGCGGCGACCAGGCCTATGGCGCGGTGGTCGTAAAGGCAGGGCGGATCGTCGGCGAAGGGCCGAGCCAGGTCGTCAGCCACCAGGATCCCACGGCGCACGCCGAGGTGGAGGCGATCCGGGATGCGGCGCGCCGGCTCGGCACCCGCGATCTGAGCGATTGTGAGCTGTACGCCACGTCGCGCCCGTGCCCGATGTGCGCGACGGCCGCCTATTGGGCCAGGATCGCGCGGGTCTATGTCGGCGCCGATATCAAGGATACGGGCCCGCCGCGCTATGGCGGGTGCTGAGGGCGGCCGGCAGAGCTGTCCCCGAACGCGGTGCGCCGATTCAATTCTAAGGGACTGCGTACAACGGCGGCTTAGTTCGACTTTACGATTCTCGGGGTGAGCTTTACGACGCGGGCACGGGGCGGCTCCGCGGCACCAGCGGGTGGCACGCCGTCAGGGGCAATTTCGATTTCGACCTGCACGACGAGAAAGCGGCTGCCGGGCAGAACCAGTCGCTTGCGGATTTCCGCGGTCTGGAATTCCAGATTCAGCACGGTCCGGTCGAGATGGATGCGGGTCTGCTCACCGGCTCTCAAGCGCCCGACGACGCTCGTCCTGCCCGAGAGGGACTCTCTCTCCGCGAACACGATCACCGGCTCGAGCGCCAGTTCCGGCAGGTCCGGCCCGACAATCTGTGCCGAGATATCGATCGTGCGGCGGAAGGGAGCGACGGGAATCCGCCGTATGGGGTCCCGGCGCCTGTGGAATTCGGCCTGGCGCAGGCCCGGCGCAGTTGCGGCCACGGGTGCGTGTTCGGATATCCCGGTTGGTCCGGCCGCCTGGGCCGGCCCCGCGGCGCCAAGCACCCAGAAGGCTGCCACGGCGAGCCCCGCTGCTATCGCACTGCCCATCGGTCTCATGTACGACCTCCGCCAATGAGTCGATGTCGGACGCAGACAAAGCCGCGCCGTCACACGAAAACCTAGCCGTTTTGCGCGCGGATTTCACCCCCGGCCACGAGCGCAGTCGGTCATGCGGCTCTGAGGCGCAGCGTGTACTGCCGGGACGAGATGGAAGCGGTGGCTTACCTGACGCGGCGCGCGACGGCCCCCATGCTGGGCTCGGCCGTCGATTGGCTCATGCGATGCCGGTTCGTGACCATGCGGTCATAGAGCCGGGTGATCATCGTGCTGCCGGTCTTCTCGAACAGGAAGGGCAGCAGGGCGTGCACCAGACAGGCCGCGCCGCCCAGAAACATGCGCACCGCAAAACCGCTGGCCGAGACCATGTGCTGGCCGTAGGTCTCGCCGACGGAGGCTGGATGATCCGTGAACATGGAACGCCAAGACATGGCGGGACCATAGGACAAAGCGGCTAGAAAATGCTTGCGACTTGCGCGTCAATTCGTGACCAATATAGAATGAAATACTAATATTTACCCTAATTATAGGAGAGTTTCAGATTGGACGCCATTGATCGCAAAATCCTGTCCTGTCTACAAGGGGATACGACCCTCTCGATTGCCGAGATCGGTGAGCGGGTCGGACTCTCCGCTACGCCCTGTTGGCGCCGCATCCAGATGATGGAAAAGATGGGCGTTATCGAGCGCCGCGTGGCGCTCTTGAACCCGGAAAAGCTCAATGTCGGGACGACCGTGTTCGTCGGCATCCGCACCGACCAGCACAATATCCGCTGGCTCGAGAAGTTCGCCAAGGCGGTGGCCGAGATCCCGGAGATCGTCGAGGTCTATCGCATGAGCGGCGAGGTCGACTATCTGCTGCGGGTGGTGGTGCCGGACATCGCCGGCTACGACCTGATCTACAAGCGGCTAATCGCAGCGGTCGACCTGTCGGACGTGAGCTCGGCCTTTGCCATGGAGCGGATCAAGCACACCACCGCGCTGCCCCTGACCTACGCCGATTGAGGACGCGCGAACGGCCAAGCCCCGGCGCCGGTCGGCCAAGGCGTGCCGAGGCGAGGCCGTCTTGCGGGACCATCATAGGCGCATTGACCGACAAGGCATTACCTCCTATTCACTATGTATACATATGAGTATGCGTGTGTGATTGGGCGGAGACATGAGTCAGTACGGCCTGGAAGATAGTGTCGGTTACTGGCTGCGCCGCACCTCGAACGAAATGCACGCCCGGTTCACCGAGGCGTTGGCCCAATATGACGTGACACCGGCTCATTGGACCGTCCTGGTCAGCCTTTACGACGGGTCGGCGGCCACCCCGAACGAGCTGGTCGTCAAGGTCGAGGTCGATCCCGCGACGATCAGCCGCCGGCTCGATCAACTGGAGGAGAAGGGCCTTATCCGACGACATCCCGATCCAGTCGACCGCCGCGCGACGCGGCTGGCCCTGACCAGTGAGGGGCGTGCGCTCACACCCAAGCTCGCGGCCATCTCAGAGGCGATCAACCAAACGGCCTTGCGAGGCTTTAGCGACAGCGAGCGCGCGGATCTCATCGATAGGCTCGCCCGGCTGCTGGGCAATCTGCAACGGGCATAAGTCCCGAGGAAGGCGGCGCTGGCCCGCAACCGTGGGCGGCCCCGGCTCGCGCCTGCCGCTAGCGTGTGTCGGACGTCCAGTGTAATCCTCTAAAATATTGATTCTAAATTATTTTCTCTGACAACGATTCTTTCACCATCAGGCCCGAATAATGGCTGGCGGCATGCCGTTGGCGGCGCAGTCCGGCGCGGGTCGGAACGCAGACGCGGCATGGCGCCCGGATCGACCTCCAACCGCCGTCGCAGGGCTTCGTCATGGCCGATTTTCACGGCAAGGCGCAGATGTGGCCAGAGACCGCCGACGCCTCGGGTCGGCCCGAGCCGCTGCCATTGGTCATCCGCCCAAAGCTGCCCGCGGCCGACGGCTACGAACGCCTCTCCGTGGTCGTAGAGGGCTTGCCGGATGGCGCCAAGCTGTCCGCCGGGCGCAACAACGGCGACCGGACCTGGTCCCTGGCCATGGACCAGCTTGACGGTCTGATGTTCCATCCGGCCCCGGATCAAGCGCACCCGCCGGTCCTGGCCGTTCGGCTGATCGGTTTCGACGACGATACGGCGACCACGATCGCCCTGGTCGATGTGCCGGTCGGGGCGGTTTCCGGGCTTGAGGCCGCACAGGCGTCCCAGGCCGCAACCTCGACCGCCCTCGACGCCGCGGCGGCCGTGCAGCAGAGCGGTGGGAGCCAGGCGGACTGGAGCACGTGGCAGGCGGAGCGCCTGGCAGCCCTCGAGGCGGAACTTCGGGCGGAACAGCAGGCGCGCCTGGAAGAGGCCGAGAAACGCTGGCAGACGCGGGAGCAGGATCAACTGGCCGCTGTCGAGGCGGAATGGCGGGCGCGCGCCGAAGAGCAGTTGGCCGCGGCCGAGGATCGCTGGCGAACCGACGAGCGCCAACGGCTCAGGCAGGCTGCCGACCGTTGGCGGGCCGAGGAGCAGCAGCGTCTCGCCACCGCCGAGGCCAGCTGGAAGCAAGCGCAGGCCAAGCGCCTGGCCGAAATCGAGGCGCAGGTTCGGAACTATGCACAGACACGTCTCGCCGAGGCGGAAGTGCATTGGAGGCAGCAAGAGGAGGAGCGTCTGGCCGAGGCCGAGTCGCGCTGGAAAAAGGAGCAGGCCAAGCGCCTGGCCGAAGTCGAGGCGAGATTCCGGGCCGGCGAAGAGGCGCGACTCGCCGAGGCTGAAGCGCGCTGGAAATCGCAAGAGCAGGCGCGGCTCACAGAGGCCGAATCCCGTTGGCAAGCGGACATGCAGCATCGCATCGCCCAGGTCGAGCGCCAATGGCAGACCGATGAGAAGGCCCGCCGGGACGAAGCCTTCGCCGAGTGGCGTGCGCAGGAACAGGACCGTCTGGCCCGGGCCGAAGCGGGCTGGCAGACGGAAGAGGCGCAACGGCTGGCGGCAGCCAGGGCCAAGTGGGAAGCGGATCAGGACGAACCGTTGGCCGAAGCGCAGGCGCGCTGGGAAGCCGAGGCCGAGGCGCGCACGGCCGCCGCCCGCGCGGACTGGCAGCAACGGGAAGCCGCCATGCTGGCCGAGGCAGAGGCGGCCTGGACCGCCGAGGAAGAGACCCGCCTGGCCGAGGCGCGGCAGTCCTGGCAGGCCGACGAAGACGCCCGGCTGGCCGCCGCGCGGGACGCTTGGCGGGCCGATGAGGACCGGCGTCTTGCCGACGCGCAAGGCGAGTGGGCGGCCGAGGAGGAGCGGGTTCTGGCCCAGGCACGGGCGCAATGGACGGCCGAAGAGGAGCAAATGCTGGCCGATCTTGAGGCCCGCTGGCGCGCCCAAGAGCAAGAGCGCCTGGCCGAGGCCAGGGCTGCGTGGGAGGCCGAAAGAGGATCGGTCGACTCTGCACCGCCGGTTGAGCGGTCGGCGGAACGGGACCGGCATTCGGAAGAGGCGGACGCCCACTGGGCCTTGGATGAAGCGGAGCTGCCCTCCGAAGCGGGCGTGATCTACGAACAGTCGATCGACCCGCAGGCGGCCGCCCCGGCAGGGGAATGGCAGGTGCGCGACGGGCGCTTGGTCAAGTGCGGGGCTGAGCCGGAGGAGGCTGCCCCGACCCCGCCGGAACCGCCGATCCAGGCGCCGCGCGCCAAACGAAATCGCGGCTGGGTGCTCGCGGTACTGCTTGCGCTTGCCGTGCTCTTGGTGCCGGGGATCCCGGGCGTGCGCGATGCGGTCGCGCCCTTGGCGACGCGCCTCTGGCAGGAATTCGCCCGCACGGTGGGACTGTCGCAAGTGTTCGTCGTGGCTGCCGAGGCGGCCAACCTGCGTGCGGGTCCCGGCGCGCAGCATGGGCTGGTGGAGCGGCTGCCGCGCGGCACCGTGGTCGAGGCGTTTGACCGCCGGGGAGATTGGCTTGAGGTGTCCCTGTCGGGAAGCCGGTCAGCGACCGGCTGGGTTCATGAGTCGCTGCTTCGCAGCCATAGCACGCCTTAGCGCATCATCGACAAGAGTGGCAGACGCGCCGCAAGCTGGGGAGTCACCAGCGGCCGCGCAACGCCGAGGCGGCCAAGGAGGGCCAGACCTGCATCGACTGTCATAAGGGTGTGGCTCACGAGCTTCCCAAAGGCGCCTTCGAGGCGGAGCGGGAGCTGCGTCTGAAAGCGTAGTCCGCTAAATCCCGAGCCGGTTGAGCGCGGCCTGCGCCGTCGCCAGGGTATCGGCGTCGCGGAACCGGAACGAGCGGAAGAAGTCTGCCTGTCGATAGTCGCGGTTCGTTCGGCGCACATGCGCGACGCACTGCTCGGCCAGCTCGCGATGGCCGGCAAGCTCGTGCGCCATGCCGGCGATGACGAAGATGTGGACATGGGCATTGGGAGCCCGCGTCGCCCGGTCGGCCCAGGTCACGGCGGAGTCGTAATCGCCGCGGACCAAGTGCGACAGCGCTCGGGTCGCCAGCATCGCATAGTTGAGCGGGTCGATCGGGCTCAAGGAAATCGCCTTCATGACGTTGTCTTGGCACTGCGCGCCCTCGCCGAGGAAGGCGTCGAGCAGGGCGCGGTTGTAGATGGCGAAGGCATAGTTGGGACTCAGCTCGATGCTCCGGTCGAACCAGGGCACGCACTCTCCGATATTGCCGGCGAGCCACTCCGAGCGCCCCATGGTCAGATTGGCGAACGGATCGAGGGGATCGAGCGCGAGGCTCTTCTCGGCGTGTGCCTTGGCCAGGGCGCGCTCACCGTCCAGGTCCGTCGAGTAGCCGACGAACGCGTTCTGAAAATGGGTGAAGGACAGGCCCGCATGGGCGCGGGCGAAGTCGCGGTCGGCGGTGATCGCGCGGTCGAACATGCGGGCGGCGATCTCGTTGTCGTGCCGGTTGAAGCGGTACATGTGCCAGAGGCCGCGATGATAGGCCGACCAGGCGTCCAGGTTCTCGGTCGGCAGCCGGGCCGCCATGGCGGCCTCGGTCATCTGGATCCTGGTCTCGACCGCGGCGACGATCCGGGCCGAGATCGTTAGGCGCAAATTCAGCAGGTCGTCCACCGGGCTCTCGAAGCGGTCGGCCCAGACCACCCGGCCGTCGGGCGCATGCGCGAGCTCGACCGTGACGATGCTGGTGCGGTCGTGGAAGGCGATGGTTCCGGTCAGAAGATAGCGCGCGCCGAGGATTCGGCCGGCCGCGGCCAGGTCCACGGCCGGCTCTCGGAACCGGAACGAAGAACCCCGGGCGATCACGAAGAGCCAGTGCAGGCGGGAGAGCTCGACGATGACCTCCTGCGAGACGGCGTCGCCCAGCGCGCCGTAGCGAGGGTCGGGCGTGAGCACCTGCAGCGGCAGAACGGCGATCGATGGCCGGCTCCCCGGAGCCGCCTCGCCGATCCCTTGCGCCTCGACGATCTGGTCCGGCGGATCGTTTGGATGCCTGGCGACCGCGCTCGTGAGCGTCACGTCGCCGACGAACCGGAAGCCGCGCCCGTGCACCGTGCGGATCAGGCGCTGGGCCTTGCCGTCGTCGCCGATGGCCCGGCGCGCGGTCCGGACTCGGCTGTTCACGACCGCCTCCGAGACCACCCGGCCGCCCCAGACCCGCAGGTTGATCTCGTCCTTGGTCACCAGGCGCGCGTGATTGGAGACCAGGAGCTCGAGCAGGGAGAACACCTGCGGCTCGATCTTTCGGGCCTCGCCGGCCCGCCGCAGTTCGAAGCGGTCCGTGTCCAGCTCGTAATCGCCAAACCGATAGATCATCGCGATCCCCGACGGACCCGGCGACTCGCCCCACAGGGCTGCCCTGCCTCAGGGTCCAGGGGCCGTCCCAAATCGGGCGTTCTGCACGATTTTCCGCACATTCTGCAGTATTTCTGCAGGTTTTCTGCAAGCGCGCAACTCGCAATCAGTCCATGGTCCCGACCATGAACCGGCGCCAAACGCGTGCTCGCACGCACTCGCCGGGCCTTGGACCGGCAATGGTGCCGGCCGGAATTTCGAGAAGGACATTGCGATGGACGCGACCAGCACTCCCGACTTCGCCGCGATCAAGGCCAAGCAGAACGCGGCCTGGGCCTCGGGCGACTATGCCGTTGTCGGCACCACCCTGCAGATCGTCGGCGAGAGCCTCGCCGAATCCCTGGACCTGCGCTCCGACCAGAAGGTCCTCGACGTGGCGGCCGGCAACGGCAATTTCACATTGGCCGCCGCGCGCAGATGGGCGGAGGTGGTTTCCACGGACTATGTCCCCGCGCTGCTCGAGCGCGCCAGCGAGCGGGCCGCCGGCGAGCGCCTCGACATCGACTTCCAGGTCGCCGACGCCGAGGACCTGCATTTTGCCGAGGCCAGCTTCGATGTGGTCGGCTCGACCTTCGGCGTGATGTTCACGCCGAACCAGGAGAAGGCCGCCGGCGAGATGCTCCGGGTGTGCCGCAGCGGCGGCAAGATCGGGCTGGCCAACTGGACCCCCGACGGCTTCATCGGTTCGCTGTTCAAGGTGATCGGACGCTACCTGCCGCCGCCCGCCGGGATTCAGTCGCCGGCCCTCTGGGGCACCCGCTCGCGCCTGGACGAGCTGTTCGGCCATGCCAGCCGGGATATCCAGGTCACCGACCGGACCTTCGCCTTCCGCTACCGCTCGCCCGACCACTGGTTGGAGATCTTCCGCGACTACTACGGCCCCATGCACAAGGCCTTCGCCGCGCTCGACAGCGACGCCGGCGCCGCGCTCACGGAGGAGCTGCTCGATCTCATCAGCCGTAACAACGCGGCGGACGACGGCACGATGGTGGTTCCGTCCGACTACCTGGAAGTCGTGGTGACGCGGCGATAGGGGGGCGCCGCATGTCTAGGCGCCGCGCTTCTCCTTCGAGACGCCGCCTTCATCCTGAGGAGGCCTGTAAGGCCGTCTCGAAGGAGAAAGCGGCTCCTCAGGATGAAGCGTGGGCGCCGAATGACCAAGTGCAAGTGTAAGCTTGGTCAGCATTTCGAGAGTCTGCTAGGCGGCGGCGCGGGCTTCGCCGTTCAGGCCCATGCGCCCCGCCTGGAAGATGCGGGGCTCCATCACCGCAAGCTTGGGCGATACCTTGGGCTCGAACTCCATCTGCTCGAGAATGTGCTTTTCCAGGTGGACGCCGGGGGCGATCTCGATCAGCTCCAGGCCGGTCTCGGTCAGGCGGAAGACGCCACGCTCGGTAATGTAGCGCACCTCCTGTCCCCGTTTCGCGGCATAGCTGCCGTTGAAGGTGAGGTGGTGCACCTGCTCGACGAACTTGCGATTGGATCCTTCCCGGTCGATCTTGAGGGTGCCGTCCTCGACATAGAACACTTGGTCGCCCGAGGTGAAGGTGCCCAGGAAGAACACCGCCTTGGCGTTCTGGCTGATGTTGATGAAGCCGCCGGCGCCGGCGAGCTTGGGTCCGAAACGGCTCACGTTGACATTGCCCTCCCGGTCCACCTGGGCCATGCCGAGAAAGGCCTGGTCGAGCCCGCCGCCGTCATAGAAGTCGAACTGCGCCGGCTGGTCGATGATCGCTTCCGCGTTCGATGCGGCTCCGAAGCTGAGCCCGCCTGCCGGCACGCCACCGATGCCGCCCGGCTCGATGGTCAGGGTGAAGCGGTCGAGGATCTCCTCCTCGTTGGCGACCGAGGCGACCGCTTCCGGCATGCCGATGCCGAGATTGACCACCGCGCCCTCCCTGAGGGCCATCGCTGCCCGGCGCCCGATCACCTTGCGCACGTTGAGCTCCAGACTTGTGATGTCGCCGGCGGACGTCAGGACCTCGCCGGTGTAGGCCGGGTTGAAGACCTCGGAGAAGGTCTGATGATGGTGCTCCGGCTCGGAGACCACCACGTGGTCCACCAGGATCCCGGGGATACGAACCAGATGCGGGCTCAGCACATGCTGGCTGGTGATCCGCTCGACCTGCACGATCACGGTGCCGCCGCTGTTGCGCACCGCCTGCGCGATCGCCAGACACTCCAGCGGCAGCGCCTCGTGCTCCATGGTGACGTTGCCGTTGAAGTCGGCCGTGGTTCCGCGCAGCAAGGCGACATCGATCGGCATCGCCTTGTAGAACAGGTATTCCTCGCCGGCGATCTCGACCAGTTCGACCAGGTCTTCGGTGGTCTTGGCGTTGATCTTGCCGCCCTCGACGCGCGGGTCGACGAAGGTGTTCAGTCCGACCCGGGTGATCGCGCCCGGGCGATGCGCGGCGATGTCGCGATAGAGATGCGTGATCACGCCCTGCGGCAGGTTGTAGGCCTCGATCTTGTTCTGACGCGCCAGCGCGCCAAGCTTGGGCGCCAGGCCCCAATGCCCGCCGATGGCGCGCCGCACCAGTCCTTCGTGTCCGAAATGATTGAGCCCGCGATCGCCGCCGTCGCCCTGGCCCGCCGCATAGATCAGCGTGAGATCACGCGGCTCGCCAGTCTCCAAGAAGCGCTCCTCGAGCGCGATCGCGAGCCCTTCGGGAAAGCCGATACCGACGAAGCCCGCCGTCGCCACGGTGTCGCCAGAGCGCACGGCCTGTAACGCTTCCGCGGCTGGCACTACCTTGCTGTCACGCATGTCTCATCTCCCGGCGCTGTCGGATGTCACTGCCCGCGCGCGGCGCGAATTTCCGCCTCGGGTCGCCACAGATCCGGCCCCTTAAGTTCGACCAGATCGGCGTAGATCGGGAAGTCGTACGCGGGGTCGTCGGACACGCGCCCGAAATAGGCCGACGCCGCGAGCTGGTTGTCGATCTCGCGAAAGGACAGGGTGCCCCGCGTGGTCTGGATGGCGAGCCCCTTGAGGGCGTCCTTGACCGGATCCGTTTCGATGCCGCCCGCCTTCTCGACGCCCTGCTTGAGCGCCTGGACGCCGTCATAGGACATCACCGCCCAGTCGCTCGGATAGCGGTCGAACTTCGCACGGAAAGCCTCGACGAAGGCAGCCATCATCGGCACATCCAGATGGGCGAAGAAGGGCGCGCGCGTGCGGCCGTATGCGCCCCGTCGGACGAATTTCCGATCGCGGATCAGCTCGACCACGCTGATCAGCCGCCCGGGGCTGGCCACGTCCTTGTGCAGACCGTAGTCCCGGGCGTCCCGGGTCCAGTAGGCGTTGTCGGCGCCGGCCACGGAGTCGAGCAGGAAATCCGGCTTGTTGTTGCGGATCGCGACGACGAAGGCGTTGAAGGTGGTCTCGCCGAGCGGCGGCCAGTAGGCGGCCAATAGCTTGGCCTCGGGGGCCATCTGCTTGAGCAGCTCGACCTGCACTCCTTGGCTCGAACGGCCCCAGGCGTAGTCCGAGGCGATCGTCACATAAGAGGTCCAGCCGTTCTCGGCCGCGAGCTTGGCGGCGCCGAGGACCACCGCCTTGGCCATCATGTAGGTGTTCGGCACCACCGAATAGGTGTAGGGGCTGAAATCCAGCTTGGTGATGTCCTCGGAATTGCTGACCGTGGCGATGTGCAGCACCCGGTTGTCCCGCAGGATCGGCTTGATGGCCAGGGCAGCGGCGCTGGAATAGGTGCCGATCATGGCGCGGACCCGGTCCGTCTCGACCAGCTCCTTGACCACGGTTTCGGCCACATCCACGCGCGTCTTGGTGTTCTTCACGAACAGCTTGATCGGATGCTTGCCGAGCAGGCCGCCCTGCGCGTTGATCTCCTCAACCGCGATCTCGATGCCTCTGAGCGCGTCCCGGGAATAGGGCGCGCCCGGTCCGGTGAGGCCCAGGGCGACGCCCAGATGGTAGGCCTCATCGGCCAGCGCCGTCCGACCCGTGGACGCCGCCAGCATCACAAGCAAGCACAGGCACATAGCCTTCCAGACGCGCATCAGCGACCTCCTGCGTGTGCCAGACTCATATGCGTGTTCATCGCCGCCCTCACTCGCCATAGGCCGTCGCCGGCAGCCAAGTGACGATGTCCTGCCACACGAACACCAGGGTCAGGCCCGTGAGCTGCACCAGAATGAACGGGATGACGCTGCGATAGATCGTGCTCACAGTGATTTCCTTGGGCGCAACGCCCTTGACGTAGAACAAGGCGAAGCCCACGGGCGGCGTGAGGAAGGACGTCTGCAGGCAGACCGCGAACAGCACGGTGAACCAAACCAGATCGAAGCCCAGGTTCACGACCACCGGTCCGACCAAGGGCAGGACGATCAGGGTGATCTCGATCCAGTCGAGGAAAAAGCCCAAGAGGAAGGTCATGAACAGGATGGCGATGACGATGCCGGTCGGGCCGAAGGGCAGGCCCTCGAGCGCGCTCTCGATCAGCTCGTCGCCGCCGAGGCCGCGCAGCACCAGGGTGAAGGCGGTCGCGCCCAGAAAGATCGCGAAGATAAAGGCCGTGGTCTTGGTGGTCTGTTGCGCGACGTCCCGGATGACCTCGAGATTGAGCTTCTTATTGGCCCACGCCAACAGCGTGGCCCCGAACGCCCCCACGCCTGACGCCTCGGTCGGGGTCGCGACCCCGAAGAAGATGGTGCCGAGGACGGCGAGGATGAGTCCCGCCGGCGGCAGCACCGCGAGCAAAACGTTGAACACGACCTTGAGGCTGACCGGCTCCGCGTCCGGGGGGATCGGCGCCACCTGAGGCCGAAGATATGAGACGCCCAGGATATAGAGGACGTAGAGCGCGCCGAGCAGCAGGCCCGGGAACAGCGCGCCCAGGAACAGATCGCCCACCGACATCGCCAGCCGGTCGGCCATCAGCACCAGCATGATGCTCGGCGGGATCAGGATCCCGAGGGTTCCGACCGAGCAGACCGTGCCCACGGCCAGTTCGTGCCGGTAACCGCCGCGCAGCATGATCGGCAGGCCGAGCAGGGCGAGCAGCACGACCGAGGCGCCGATGATCCCGGTCGAGGCGGCCAGCAGCACGCCGATCAGGGTGATGGTGACGGCCAGACCGCCGCGCACCCGACCGAACAGCTTGACGAAGTTGGTCATCAGCTGTTCGGCGATGCCGGACCGGTCGAGCATCAGGCCCATGAAGATGAACATCGGCAGCGCCACGAGAACCCAGTTCTTCATGACGTCCCAGATCCGGTCGATGGTGATCGCGGTGTAGGCCCAGTCGGTGCCGTAGAACGTGTCGAAATAGGCATCCGTGTACTGACCGACGATGGCGAAGATGATGGACAGTCCACCCAGGATCCAGGCAACCGGATAGCCGGTGAACAGCAGCGTGATAAACGCCACGAACATGGCGACGGGAACGAGGGTTTCGACGTCCATCACGCGCTCTCCGAGCCGGCTGGGGGCTGCGCCCGGGCCCCTCCGAACAGAAAGGCGCAAACGCGGGCGAGGCGCGCGATCGCCGAGACCGCGAGCAGGGCGAAGCCGATGAACATGAATGATTTGATCGCCCACCGCGCCGGCAGCCCGCCGGGCGCCTCGGACGATTCGTTGAGAGACATGGAATAGGTGATGTAGGGCACCGAGTAGATCAGAACGAGGGCGATGAAGGGGAGCAGAAACAGAAGAATCCCAAAGAATTCGACCCAGGCCTGCGTGCGCAGGTTGAACCGGTCATGCAGCACGTCGACGCGGACGTGGTCGTCCGCCTCGAGGCAGTAGGAAAGACCGATCAGAAAGCCGATCGAGTAGATGTGCCACTGGATCTCTTCGAACTCGATGCGCCCCTCGCCGAAGACATAGCGCATGGTGACGTTGGTCACGATCACGACGACCAGGACGATCCACAACCAGGACACGGCCTCCCCGATGCGCCGAATGAAGCCATTCAGCGCATCGGAGAGCCGCGTGTTGGGCAGCTCGGTGTGGTGGAAATACTTGTCCATATCCACACGAGGGTCTTCTGACTCCGGAGGGAGCGACGGGTCAGTCATCTGATTTTCCTCGTTTCCAAACTGCCACCGGTTGCCTGTGCGCTTAGAAGTCGCGCGGCAGATAGCCCAGGCTCTTCCAGCTCTTGTAGTCGGCTGCGAACTTCTGCTGCGACTCGTAGATCTTCTTGAACATCGGGTCCTTTGCAGCCTCTTCCTCGAGCACCTCCTGCGTGGTCTTCTGCAATTCGCGCAAGACCGGCTCGGGCAGGCGACGGGCCGTCACGCCCTTGTCCTTGAAGCCGCGGATGATGGCGCCCTGAATCGCCTCGCCCTTGGACAGGTTGCGTGTCACCCCCGCGGTGCAGGCCATATCGAGAAGCGCCTTGTTGCTCTTGTCGAGCTTGTCCCAGGTGCCCTTGTTCACGGCCAGGTGGAAGGCGGTGTAGGTCTGGTGCCAGCCCGGGAAGTAGTTGTTCTTGGCCACCTTGTGGAAGCCGAGCTTCTGGTCGATGGCCGGCATGGAGAACTCGCTGGCATCGATGGCGCCCTTTTCCAGCGCCTGGAAGATCTCGCCGCCGGGGATCAGCGTCACCGAGGCGCCGCGTTTCTGCAGCACCTTGCCGCCCAGGCCCGCGAAGCGGATCTTGAGGCCCTCGAAGTCCTTGAGCGAGTTGACCTCCTTGATGAACCAGCCGGCGGTTTCGGGTCCGATGACGCCGCAGAGGATCGGGTGAACGCCGTGCTCGGCGTAGAGCTCCTCGGCGAGCTTCTGGCCACCGCCCTCATACCACCAGGCGGAGTACTCCCAGGGCTCCATGCCGAACGGCACGGCGGCCAAGAGCGGCGAGGCCGGAATGCGGCCCTGGTCATAGCCGAGCCAGGTGTAGCCCGCCTGGATCTTGCCATCCTTCACCGCCTGGGTGATCTCGAGCGGCGGCACCAACTTGCCGGGCTCGAAGATCTTGAGCCTTACGTTGCCGCCCGAGGCTGCGTTCAACGCTTCGGTCACGTAGACCGCGTTATCGCCCAGACCGGGCAGCTTGGTGGCGAAGGCCACCGGCATCTTCCAGCGGATCTTGTCCGCTGCCGCCGCGGATCCGGCCGCGGCTCCGAAAAGCAGTGCCGTTGCCGCCGCGGCCATGAGTAGCTTGCCGAGCGGCCCTCTCGGGCGGTCGGCATGAAGTGTTCCCGCGTTGTCAGTCATGGTCTTGGAATCCTTTGCTAGCGTTGGTGTGGTTAGCTGTCGGCCGCGATGCCGCGCGCCAAATACGGGGGGCCGCATCGCTGCGCGCGCTTGGGCGCAGCCGCCGCTTGCAATGCGCCGGGCTTCCGTCCATGCGCATGCCCGGACGCTCCGCGCTTTCGAAAGCTCGTGCAGGTTCCGCAGAACCGGTGTGCCCCAACTCCTTCCTCCCTACGCGTCAGACTCCGCTCCGGAGCGCGCGGCCGACGACGCCGACTTCTTCGACCGACTGGTCGCATGGCGGCTTGTTTTTTCGTGAGCAAAAGCCGTGCCAGCAGCGGAAAAGCCTGGAATTGCGGGAAGTCCGGGCCCGGCGGTAGAGGCGCGCATGCGTGTCTTCTGTCGTGGATTCACGACAGAAAGGATCTCATTGGGCGTTCTGGACTGGAAATTAACGCTTTTTCGGTGTCGGAATTCCAGACGCTATGTCGGAATCTCGGACACAAGCTCAAGTTTCTCGAGCTTGTCATAGAGCTTGGCGCGGGAAATTCCGAGCAGCTTGGCCGCCGAAACCTTCTTGCCACCGGCCGCATCGAGAGCCGCCCGGATGGCGGCACGCTCGGTCTCGGCCACGGCATCGGCCAAGGGCCGAACCGGTCTTGCCTCTCGGCTGCCCGTCGCGCGTGCGGTCCGCATGGCCCTAGTCGGCAGGATTGCGGCGAAGTCCTTGGCGTCCAGGTGCGCCGCGTCGGTCAACGCGCAGGCGCGCTCCAGCACGTTGCGCAGCTCGCGCACATTGCCCGGCCAGTCGCAGGATCCGAGCAGGTCGAGCGCGGCCGGCGTCAGATCCCGGTGATGCGTGCCCATGCGCGCCGCCACCTGCTCCAACACGATCTCCGACAGGGGCTCCAGGTCCGAAAGCCGGTCCCTGAGCGGGGGCAGCTCGATCGGCAGCACATTGAGACGGTAGTACAGGTCGGCCCGGAACTTGCCCTCGTGCACCAGTTTCTGAAGATCGCGGCTGGTCGCGGCGATCACCCGCACATCCACATTGACGATGCGATCGGACCCCAGGGGCTCGATCTCCTGTTCCTGTAGGGCGCGCAGCAATTTGGCCTGAACGTGCAGGGGCATCTCTCCGATCTCGTCCAGGAACAGGGTGCCGCCGTCGGCCAGCTTGAACTTGCCTTCGCGCCCTTTGCGGTCGGCGCCGGTATAGGCTCCGGGCACGACGCCGAAGAACTCGGCCTCCAAGAGCGTCTCCGGGATCGCGGCCACATTGACGCTGACCAGGGACCGGTTGGCGCGCGCCGAGGTTCCATGGATGGCGTGGGCGAGGAGCTCCTTGCCCGTTCCGGTCTCGCCGAGCAGCATGACCGTGGTGTCGAGCTGCGCTGCTCGGCGGGCTTGGCGCTTGACCTCGCGGATCGCGGGACTGGTGCCGACGAACTGGGACAGGGTGTACTTCGCCCGCCGCTGCATGGCGAGCTCCCGCCGCGCGCTGGCCAGCTCGTTTTGCAACTGGGTCACCTTGGTGATGATCGGCTTGAGGTAGTCCAGCCGGTCGAACAGCACGAATCCGATCGCGCCGGTGACCGTGTCGTCCGGGTCCTTGAGCGGCATGCGGGTGACCACGAACCAGCGCTCGCCGAACTGCATGATGTCGAGCAGGATCGGCCGACCGGTCTCGACCACCTGGCGCAGCAGGCTCGAGGGGATGACCTCTTCGACGTCGCGGCCGATAACCGGCTGATCCTCGGGCAAGCCAAGCAGGACGCGGTACTTGTCGCTGATCCAGACGATCCGCGCCCGGGCATCGACCGCGACGGCGCCCTCGCACAGATCCTCGAACACCGCGAAGAGAGAGCTGACCGCCTGCTGATAGACGGCCTCCGCCCCCACCATGAAGTCGATCGAGTCACGCACCTCTGCGCCCCCTCCCAGATTCTGCTTGGTTTTTCCGGAGCATGACACGATCCGGCGAAAAATGCCAATCGTCCGCTGATCAGCGGTTGCGCAGGGCTGATCGGTTCGTCGCGGCAGGGGAGCGGACTCGGGAACAGCCGCAAGACGGCCGGGCCGGTTCCGCGCGCGTCAGGAGGATCGTTTATCGGATCCCGTTGCCCCGCGCGCTTTTTGCGTCGCGGCCTCGTCCACGGACCCGTCTTCGGCCAACACCACGCCGTAATCGCGCCGTGCAGCCTGGCGCGAGACCAAGCCGTTGCGCACGTCCTCGGCCACTCGCGCAGGTTCGCGGGTCCGCGGATCACCGACACCGCCGCCGCCCGGCATCTCCATCACCACCGCGTCGCCCGCGGGAATCGGCTGGCGGCCCTTGGCCCGCATCTCGGCACCCGAGGCGAGGTGGATGCGGCCGCGCCGGCCCGGCCCGCCGCCGGCCCGGCCGCGCGCGGGATGCTTGATCCGGTCGAACATGCTGGAGATCGCGAAGGGGGCGCCGTCGGCGTGGGTGATTTCCATGACCTGTCCGGCGCCGCCGCGAAAGCACCCGGGCCCGCCGGAATCGGTGACGTATTCCTTTCGCCGCACGACGATCGGGGCGATGGTCTCGTTGATCTCGACCGGCGTGCTGCGCACGCCGGACGGGAAGGCGGTCGCCGAGAGGCCGTCCTTGGCCGGCCGCGCGCCGGTACCGCCGGTGTGGAACAGGTTCATGGCGAAGGATGGCGCGTCGCCGTGGTCGCCGTCGCCGGCCACGCCATGGCCGCCCAGAAGCATCGGGTTCCACAGGGTGGAGGCCCCTTCGGCGGGCACGCCGCCGCCCATCGCCTGTTCGAGACAGCCGAGCACGACATCGGGCAGCATCTGGCCGATCGCATGCCGGGCGGCGACGGCGCAGGGCGGCGGCGCGTTCAGGATACAGCCCTCGGGCGCGGTCACGCGCACCGGCGCCAGCGAGCCCGCGTTGTTCGGCACCGTCGAGCCCACCACGCAGCGGACGCCGAAGGACGCATAGGCCTGGGTATAGGTCAGCGGCACGTTGATGCCGTGGCTCGAGACCGGCGAGGTGCCGGTGAAGTC
>JASJBI010000032.1 GCA_030066595.1 Alphaproteobacteria bacterium
TGAAATAGGCCCAATTTCCAACTCCGTTTTGACCACGGCGGCGGTTTTCTTATTCAAAATCAATAACTTGACTCGATAGCCGAGTTATTATATGGTCAATTCAGATGAAGCCCGACCCGTCTCTGGACGCAGTGCGTCTAGCCGTGGTCGGGCTTCATCTGAATTGACCATATAATAACTCGGCTATCGAGTCAAGTTATTGATTTTGAATAAGAAAACCGCCGCCGTGGTCAAAACGGAGTTGGAAATTGGGCCTATTTCAACGCTTTACCAGAGGGGAACGGCGAGCCACATCCGGTTACCACGCCGGGCGATTCCCGGTTCTTTCTTCGATATGGTCTGCTACCAGCCGTTCCAGGCGGATTGCCGACAGTTCAACCATCGTTTTCCAGGATCGAAGTGTTGCAAGTCGAACTGTTGGTTGGCGACCGTGTGCTATCTGACCCCGAGTCTCCAGGAACTTATTGTAAGTGCGCTGGAAATCGGGATTCGGCATCTTGGGCCATCTGATTTTGCTGAAGGGGTGGTTCATGCCGATGCTGAAATACATGACGGTAACCGCATGGAGGGATGGATGATTGAGTTTGTCTGCCGTTGCGCTGAACAGCCGCTCTAACTCGTCTGCCGTGGCAGTTGGATAAATCAGCGGTGCCGCTTCCTTGAACAGGTCCTCAAGGTATTGCTCCATAGCGGCACAGAGCACGACAACGCCGCTCCGCGTGATGGCTTGGCCCTGCCGTCTCGCGGGCCGTCCTCTCCCTCCGCCGGTCAACGCAACGTGCCCAGCGATTATCTCGACTACATCGAGCAAGGAACGCTCTAGCGTCTGACGTGCTGTTGAAGGCATTGGCGACTCGCGCTCTCAGTTACCGGGCGGAGAGAGGCGCATAGAAATTCTCGGGTCAATCGAAAATAACAGTAAGAGGTTGTGCCCGCCGGCCGCGGCGATCTCGAGCGCCCGCTTGGCGGTCTCCTGGCCCTTGATGTCCTTGAGGTCGGGGTAGTCGGCGCCGTCCGGCGCGAGCGCCGGCTCCGGCGGCGTCAGCACCTGGCTGCCCTTGAAGTGGTTGATCAGCGCCAAGAGCGTGCCGGGCGCGAGGATCTCGAGCTCGCCGGCCCAGGCCGCCTCACCGCCCGAGGCCGCGGGGCAGATCAGCCCGCGCCCAGCCGCGGCCGCGCCGATCGCCGCCGGCAGCACGCCCGCCACCGGCGCGAGCGCGCCGTCGAGCGCGAGCTCGCCGAGCGCGGTGTAGCCCGCGATCTCGTCCGTCGGCAGTACGCCCATCGCGGCCAAGAGCCCCATGGCGATGGGTAGGTCGAAATGGCTGCCTTCCTTGAGGACGTCGGCGGGTGCGAGGTTCACGGTGATGCGCTTGGGCGGCAGCGCCAGGCCCAAGGCGCCGAGCGCCGCGCGCACCCGCTCACGGGATTCGGCCACCGCCTTGTCCGGCAGGCCGACGATGGTGAAGGCGGGCATGCCCGCGGCCATCTGCACCTGGACGTCGATGTCCAGCACGTCGATGCCCTGAAACGCCACCGTGTTGACCCGCGCGACCATGCCGCTCCCGCTGCCCTGTTGAACCGCGGCGGATTGTAGAGGGCGTCCGGATAAGTGGCCAGCGGTTGTAGGTCCGGCGGGGGTCAGCTATCGCTGCCATCCGCCAGCTTGCGGGCCGCCGCTGCGGCGGCGGCGGCATAGGCCGTGCTGCCGTGGATCAGCATCAAGGCCATGCAGCCTTCGGAGAGAAGCATGGCCTGGCGGGCCAGCTCGGTCGGATTCGGCGCTGACAGCCGGGCGAGCTCTTCCGCCAGCCAGGCTTCGACCTCCGCCTTGTGCCGGTGCGCGGCGGCGCGCGCCGGGTGTCCCGGCAGATCGGCCAGCTCCATAGTCAACCGGGTGAAACCAGAGCCGAGCCATCGTGGCCGGGACGCCCAGCGCTCGAGCGCTTCGAACAAGGCGACCAGGAACTCGGCCGGGGTTGCCGCGGCGATGGGGCGCCAGCTCTGGATCTGGGCGAGCGCATACGCGCGCTGATGATCCAGGACAGCAGCCACCAGAGTGTCCTTGCTGTCGAAATGATTGTAGAGCGTGCGCTTGGTCACCTCGGCCGCCTGCGCGATGGCATCCACGCTCACGCGCGAGAAGCCCTCCTGGAAGAAGAGCCGGTAGGCGGCACCGAGGATTCGCGCCCTCGTCCTGGTGGCATTGCGCGCCATGGGCCCAAGTATACCGACCAGTGAATGTAATTACATCCCCAAATGGGCCAGGTTCCCCGCCTGCGTTCCTGTGGGTGCGGAGCCACTTGTTTCGACAGCGCAACGGAAACCGCCGCAAGCTGGACTCACGCGGCCATCACCGCCCCGCCGCCGTTTGCGGGCGCGGAGATCCATACAAAGCGTCGGGACAGGTGGCCGGCGGTTGGCGGCCGGCCAGTCGCGGATCAGCCGTCCTTGATCGCGGCCTTCACCTTGGCGGCCAAGTCTTCGGTCACCTCTTCGATGCCGTGCGCGGCCTTGGCATGCGCGGCCGCCTTGGCCAGGACCTCGTCCTCGCTCTCGCCCTCGGCCACGAAATCGCAGCCGGGCATCAGGTCGCCGCAGGCAAGCGTCTTGGTCATCGGTCCCCCCCATCACGGGTAAGCGGTCCGCACAGACACTGCCGCGCCCAAACAAAGGTCAAGCGAACCAACGTCAAGCTCCTGTCACAATTCGTTGACAATACGAGGCCGTTCTGGCGCCGCCGGGGCGCCGTTGCTAGGTTGGCGGTCGAAACTAGGTCGACGCCCCCCACGCCCGGCCCCTGCGGTCGGCAACACGCCGGCCGGTCACAACCTCATAGGATCCCCCTTATGACCCCCATCACCCAGCGCCTTGCCGGCGCGCTCTTGCTCTTGGCAGCGCTCTTTGCCCTCTCGCCGGCGCATGCCGAAGGCACCTATACCGACGCCAAGCTCAAGGCCTTCGTGGTCGCCGCCAGGCAGATCAACCGCGTTATCGACGAGTGGGCGCCGAAGATCGACGCCGCCAAGACCGAGGCGGAAGCTGGCGCCATGGCGAAGGAAGCCAATGACCTGTTGGTCGCCACGGTCGAGAAGACCGAGGGCATCACCCTCGACGAATACAATGAAATCGCCCGCACGGCCCGAACCGACGCGGCGCTCTCGGACCGCATTCGAGGCCTGGCCAAAGACATGAAGTAGGGCGCACGCGGCCGCGCGGTTGGCGATGCCGCTGGTTCAGGCGGCCGGCTCGCCCTCGGTCAGCTCCGCCGCGGGCCGTGCCGTCATGGCCTCGGCCGGATAGGTCGCAAGCATGGCCTGCGCGTCCGCAGGCGTGGTCGCAGGGTCGAGCCAGGCGTCATAGCGCTCGGGCGGCAGGATTGCCGGCATCCGGTTCTTGGGGTGCAGGTCGCGGACCAGCGCGTTGGCGGTGACCGTGATCATGGTGAAGCTCTCGACCGCCAGCGCGTCGTTGCGCTCCCATAGCCCGGCGATGGCGAACAGCTCGACCCCTTCGAGCTCGACCGCGTAACGCACCTTCTTGCCGGCGATCGCCGGGTGCTCGAAGAACCGGGTCGCCGGGATCAGGCAGCGGCGCCCCTCGGCCCAGGGCTGGCGATAGGCGGGCTTGCGGTCGATCTCCTCGCCGCGGGCGTTGAACATGGGATAGCGGCTCTTGAGCTCCTTGGCCCAGCGCGGCACCAGCCACCAGCGCAGGGTCGCGAGCTCGCGCGCGCCGGCTTCGTCCAAACGCACGACGGGGGCCGGATCGGTGGGCCAGACCTCCGTCCGCGGCTCGAGATTGGTCTTGAGCGGCCAGGGCAGTTGTAACAGCCGGCGCATGGCCTCGGGGACGGTGGTGATGGAATAGAGGTTGCACATGGGCCGCTCCGATCCGGATGCTACTCTAGCACGGCCGCGCAATTACGGTGTTTCGCGGTCACGATCGCGATCGGTCAGCTTGAGGAACGGATGGCCCCAGCTGGCGCCCCGCTCCCAAGGCCAGCCGAGCGTGACGTAGCGCGCGAACACGAACTTCCAGCTTTGCCCGGTCTCCGGATCAACCGCACGAAACACGTCGGGGCCGCGCTCGACCGCACCGATGATCTCGATCCGGTAGCAGCGCTCGCGGTCTCGCGCCGACAGAACGCCCTCGATGCAGAGCCGGCCGTCCCGCACACGCCACCGCCCGGACTCCGTGGCTTCGTCGTAGATGTAGCTCTGGCTCAATCCCGTGCGGTACTCCGTGAAGTTGTCCACCAGCGTGCCGTCCGCGCTGAAGATCACGATATCGTCGCGCGGGAAGAATTCGCCGAAATCCGTGGTGTAGATCTTTTCTTCGGCGAACAGAATTCTGAGATTGCCCACAACCGGCGCGCCGTCGGCGTGCGGTTCCGGGGTCTCGGCGCAGGCCACAAGCGCACAGGCGACAGCCGACAGTGGGGCGAGGCTCCAATCCATGCGCCGGGCCCCAAGCGGCCGCCTGTGACCGCCGTCATAGCGCATGGGCGAGCCTCCAGGCTAAGTCACGGGGCATCGCACGCAGGTTCCTTGGCTCGGAGGTCCTGAACTATGTACGGATTCATCGCCCTCGTCCTGCCACGGCCCGACACGGGCTTCCGCGTCGAATTCCCGGATCTGCCAGGCTGCCGCTGCGCCGGCGTAAGCGTCGAAGACGCCTTGGCGCGGGCGCCGAGGGCGCTCGCCACATATACGGCGGCGCTGCGGCGCAGAAGCTTGGCGATGCCCGCGCCCCGGCCAGCCGACGACATGATCGTGGAATCCCTGCGGCTGGGTGCCGTCGCGGCGGCCTGCCTGCGGGCGCCATTGTCCCGAGAGCAAACGGAAGTCGAACGCCAGGCGACGGCGGGACCGCGCGGACGGTTGCTGCCGTTCGGGCGAATTCGGCAGACATCCGACAGCGACACCGCAGCCGCCGGCTGAGCATACGGAGCGGCCAAACGGCCCAGCCGGTGCCGCTATGCGGAGCGATGGCTGCGCGTGGCCTCGAACCGCGCCTCGACGGCTTCCCAGATCTGCGCTTCGATATTGGTGCCGCTCAGCCGGTTGATCTCCTGGATGCCGGTCGGCGAGGTCACGTTGATCTCGGTGAGATAATCGCCGATCACGTCGATACCCACGAAGATCAGCCCCCGTTCCCGCAGCGCCGGCCCGATGGCCTCGCAGATGTCCCGCTCGCGCTGGGTGAGGTCCGCTGTCTGCGCCGATCCGCCGGCATGAAAATTGGCCCGCGCTTCGCCCGCGGCCGGAATGCGGGTGACGGCGCCCGCGGGCTCCCCGTCCACCAAGATGATGCGCTTGTCCCCCTGGCGGATCTCCGGCAGGTAGCGCTGTGTCACGATCGGTTCGCGATAGAGCTCGGTGAACATCTCTAACAGCGCGTTCAGATTTTCGTCCTCGGGGCCGATATGGAACACGCCGGCGCCACCGTTGCCGAACAAAGGCTTGATGACGATGTCCTTGTGCTCGACCCGAAAGGCCTTGATCTCGGCGGGGTCGGAGGAGATCAGCGTCGGCGGCATCAGCTCCGGAAAGTGGGTCACGAACAGCTTTTCCGGCGCGTTGCGCACATGCACCGGATCGTTGACCACCAGCGTCTCGGGATGGATATGCTCGAGCAGATGGGTGGCCGTGATGTAGGCAACGTCGAAAGGCGGGTCCTGCCGCATCAGCACCACGTCCATGGTCGCCAGATCGATGGCTTCCGGCAGCCCGAGCGTGGCGTGATTGCCGTATTCCCGGCGGACCTCCAGCTTTTGCGCCTTGGCGATCGGCCGGCCGCCGGTGAAGCTCAACGCCGGCACCACGTAGTGCCAGAGCGCATGGCCGCGGGACTGCGCCTCCAAGGCCAGGGCAAAGGTGCTGTCCGCATCGATATCGACGGTCTCGATCGGATCCATCTGGATGGCGACGGCAAGGCTCATGTCACGGCCCTTGGCCAACAGTTTCTTAGGAGGACGCCTTCACTATAAGTCGCCGCGTCCCATCGGCAAACAGCGCTGGCGATTCGCGGAGTCCGTTCAACCGAGTCCAGACAAGGTGCCCGATCATGAAACGACCGATCCTTGCTTTCCTGAGCCTCGCCGCCCTGGCGGCAAGCGTGGCCTCGGCCGTGGCCGAGGCGCCGGCAGTGGGCGTCGTGCAGCTGGTCAAGGTCTGGGCCTATGAGCGCAGGCCTCCCGCGGATTGGGACGAGCTCCTGTTTCGCGAGAATGTGTTCACCGACCAGTGGCTCAGGACGGTTCCCGAAGGCGCGCTGCACGTCCGGTTTCTGGACGGGACACAGCTCCGGCTCGGCGCCGATGCGGAGATGGTCGTCAGCCGGTTTGTCTATGACCCGAACAGCCGCGACGGGGCGTTCGTGTCGCGGTTGACCAAAGGCATGTTTCGCTTCATCAGCGGCAACCTGAACAACCGCGGCGTCAGGATCGAGACGCCGACCGCTTGGCTCGGCATCCGGGGCACGGACTTCATCGTCAAGGTGGGCGCGCGAACCGTGGTCCAGGTGTTGTCCGGTGCGGTGATCGTCACGCCAACGGCGCCCGGTGCGTCCCCGTCCGCGGTGACCGCGGGGCAGACCGTCGCGATTGGGCCCGGTGATCTGTCCGCGAGTCCGACCGGCGAACCCGGGTTCGACTACGGGCTGTCCGGCGATGCCGGGATCGACGCGTCAAGCGGCGGTCTGGGTCTGGGCGGCGGCGGCAGCGGCGAAGGCGGTGGAGGTGGCGGCGGAGGCGGCGGAGGTGGTGGCGGTGGCGGCGGCGGAAGGTAGCCGCCGGCGGACGCAGCCCGTCAGTTCAGCTTGGTCTTGAGGTCGTGCAGGAGGGCGGTGGCCCGATGGCGTTCGGGATGCTCGTCACGGCACAGATCCAGGAACGTTTCCAGCGCGCGAATCGCGGCGCCAGGCCGTCCGAGCCGGGCGTTGAGCACACCGTCTTCGTGCCAGAGCTCGGGCTTCACGGGTGCGATCAGCAGCATCGATCCGACCACGCGCGCGGCCTCGTCGAAGCGACCCTCTTGGATGAGTCTGAACTTGATGTTGTTCTGCAGCCGCAACAGCACTTCGCGATCGGTCATGGCGGAATAGAACCGACGCGACAGCTCCGCGTCGGGCCCGAGCACCTTCTTGATCAGCGCCCGCAGCTCGGCCGAGGTGCAGCGTTGGCCCTGGCTGAACGGATCGATCAGAGCGCGCTCACCGCAAAAGTCGAGCTGGATCAGAAAGTGGGCCGGGAAGTTGACGCCGTACGCGTCGAGCCCCAGCCCGCGTGCCGTGCACATGTAGAGCACCCCAAGCGCAATCGGCATTCCCTTGCGACGATCGATAACCCGCATGAGGTTCGCGTTCTGCAGGTCGTCATACGTGGCCTCGTCGCCGGCGTATCCGTGCCGAACGTAGATCGCCTCGCGGATAGCGGCGATCCGGGCCGACAAGCCATCGGACTTGTCATGCGTCCGCGCCAAGGCCGCCCGCGCGTCTTCGATCAGCACATGGATGTGAGCGCGGTAGCGGTCGAGTGACACCCGCGGCCGACCGAGCAACGCGAGCAGCAACGCTGCCTCGGCCAATTCGATGTCTTCGTCTGCGCTCTCACCAAGAACGCGCAGTGCAGCTTCGGTCTGCCTGCGATCCATCCCTGCCCCCCAAGTGCAGGCTATTCTGCCAACCTCCACGCGGGACACAAGGATCTTTCGGGTCAATCGTCCGACCGCCAGGCGTCCTCGAGATGCTCCGGCAGCTTCCAAGGCGCAACCAGCATGGCATCGAAGCGGATCTCGAGGTCAGCGCAATCGGGCCGGCTGGCCAAAAACCAGTCCGCTGCGCTGACGATCCGGCGGCGTTGACGGTCACCGATGGCGAAGCGGGCGTCTCTGCGGTTGGGGCGGGCCTTGACTTCCACCACCGCGAGAACGCGGCCGCGGCGGGCCAGAATGTCGATTTCACCGACCGGCGTCCGCAGCCGCCGCGCCAGAATGCGATAGCCCTTTAGACGCAGCATCACGGCACAGGCCATCTCGGACCAGCGGCCAAACAGCCACGCACGGCGCCGGCGTGCGCGCGGCGATGACGCGCCCATCACACTTCCTCTTGCGTGCCCGCCCGCTTGCCCGTGAGCGCGAGCGCCCGGGCATAGATTTGACGACGGGGCAGGCCGGTCGCTGCCGACACGGTTGCGACCGCCTGCTTGAGACTGGTCTGCGCCAGGGCGGCACACAATTGTTCGTCGAGCGCCGCTTCGTCGAACTCGGCCGGCCCGTCCGCTGCGCCCGCCACCAGGATCACAACCTCGCCCTTGGGTGCGTCGGCCGCTGCGTAGTGATCGGCGAGTTCGGTCAGCGCTCCCCGGCGCACCTCTTCGTGCAGCTTGGTAAGCTCGCGGACCACGGCCGCCTGCCGCGCGCCCAATACATCCGCCATGGCGGCGAGCGTCGACGGCAGCCGGCGCGCCGGCTCGAACAGAATCAGGGTGGCCGGGATCTTGGCCAACTCGGTCAACTCTGCGCGCCGCGCGGCTGCACGCGCCGGCAGGAAACCCGCGAACAGAAAGCGGTTCGTCGGCAGGCCGGAGACGACCAGCGCCGCCAGCGCGGCCGACGGTCCGGGTGCGACATGCACCGGCATGCCGGCTTCCTGCGCCGCACGCACCAACTTGTAGCCGGGATCGGAGATCAGCGGCGTTCCCGCGTCTGACACC
The DNA here is from genome assembly GCA_030066595.1 of Alphaproteobacteria bacterium. Taxonomy (GTDB): domain Bacteria; phylum Pseudomonadota; class Alphaproteobacteria; order JAJFFI01; family JAJFFI01; genus JASJBI01. The sequence continues at coordinate 8,717 of JASJBI010000032.1, forward strand.
AGCGCCACGGTCTCGCCTTTCTTGAGCCGTTCGATGATGGCCGGACGGACGCGGTCCGCATTGTGCTCGTGATAGGACAAGGTCGGCGTCGCAATGCCGTGCGCACGTAACAGCTTGACCGTCACCCGACGGTCTTCGCAGGCAATGACATGCGCATCTTCGAGAACCTGGAGGGCGCGCAAGGTGATGTCGGCCAGGTTGCCGATCGGCGTCGCGACGATATGCAGGCCCGGCGAGGGCAAGACACGCGTCGCCGGTTTACTTGCGCGTGGGCCGGAGCTAGGCTTGTCGTTGCCGTCGCATTTCGCCGCCATCTGCGGAGACCGTTGTTGCCACAGCGATTGACCGGACGTTGGACGCTGTGCCGAGGATCGGCGCCTTGGCGCGTATGGCCGCGCGACGTCCTAGTCGGAAACCGTGGCGTCGCAGGCGGTAGGTTGCGACACAGCATCTGCGCCCTTGTTCTGGGTACTGCACTGGCAAGCTGCGGTCCAGGCCAATATCAGAAGGGCGGACCGTCCGCGCAGACCGATCAGTCCGGGACTTCCGCCCAACCATCTCGAATGACTCAGCCTTGGCCCGACCGGCCCCGGCCAGACAGCGGAGAGGTGCGCGTGGCGCTGCTGCTGCCATTGAGCGGCCAACAACAAAAGCTGGGCGAAGCCATGTTGAACGCGGCCGAACTCGCGTTGGAAGACGCGGGCAATGACAAGCTGGTGCTGCTGCCCAAGGACACGCGCGGCAAGCCTGATGCAGCAGCCGCGGCGGCCAGTGAGGCGCTCGACGAGGGTGCCGAACTGATCCTTGGGCCGTTGCTGGCGAGCTCGGTACAGACAGTCCAGCCAGTCGCCAGCGCGGTGGGCGTGAACCTCATCAGCTTCTCAAGCGACCAGTCGGTCGCCGGTGACGGCGCCTTTGTCATGGGCTTTCTGCCCCGCGATCAAGTGCGGCGCATCGTCCAATATGCCGTCAGCGACGGCCGCACTCGGTTCGCGATTCTGGCGCCCGACACCCCGTACGGTCGGCTGGTGTCCGATGAGACCGAGGCCGCGGTCGCGGACAATGGCGTCTTTATGTCCAAAGTCGCGTTCTATGATCCGGCCGCGCCCGACGTGACCGCCACGGTGCGCGCGTTTGCCAACTACGACTCCCGGACCAAGATCGAGAAGGAGGCCGGCGAGGGGCTTGATTTCGACGCGGTGATGCTGCCGGAAGGGGGCCTCCGGTTGTTGCAGGTGGCCCCGCTCTTGCCCTTCTTCGATATCGACCCGGGCAAGGTGCTGTATCTTGGCACCGGCTTGTGGGACAGCCCAGTGGTGCATCGCGAACCCAATCTGGTCGGCGGCGTGTTTGCCGCTCCAGCACCGGAGGCCCGCCAAGCCTTTACCGCCAAGTACAAGCAGGTCTTCGGCAGCACCCCGCCGCGGTTGGCCACGCTGGCGTACGATGCCGCGGCTTTGGCGGCCTTGCTGAGCGGCAAGGAAGGCGGCCCGGACTTCAGCCAGCAGGCGATCACCGACGAGAATGGGTTTCTTGGGGCGGACGGGCTGTTGCGGTTCAAGGAGTCCGGCATCGTTGAGCGGGGACTTGCGGTCCTGCGGGTCGAGAGAGCAGGCTTTTTGGTCGTCAGCCCGGCTCAGTCCCGCTTCCAAGCGGCCCTGAACTAGAGCATTTTCCGACCATATGGGCGCAATGTGCTCTAGCCCTTAGGCAAGGAGAGCCCCCAGCACGGCGTCAAGCCGGCGCCATCCTTTGGGCGTCGCGCGCAGGCCCGCCTCGTCGGCGATCAGAAAGCGCGCGTCGAGCAGGGGATTGAGCCGCTCAGCCGGAAAAGCTTGGGCCAGTGTCTCGCCAGTCTCCGCAGCGAAGCGGTCCCGGTCGAGCCCTTCGGCCAGGCGCAGGCTCATCATGACCATCTCCTCGCGCCGGTCGGCGAAGGTCAGAGGCGTCTCCTCGCGAGTCCCGTGACCCGCCGTCTCGACCGCGTCGAGCCAGGTTTCGGGCAGCCGGTGCTGCATCGTGGCGACCTTTCGCGCCGGTCCGGTCAGGCGGCCGTGCGCACCCGGGCCGACGCCGACATAGTCGCCATAGCGCCAATAGGTGAGGTTGTGCCGGCAGACCGCGCCCGGCCGCGCATGGTTCGAAATCTCGTAAGCGGGCAGGCCCGCGGCACGGAGCCGCTCCTGAGTCAAGTCGTAGAGCGCCGCCTGGCTGTTCTCGTCCGGCAGCCGCAGCCGGCCGAGCCGCCGCTGACGATGAAAGGCCGTGCCCGGCTCGACGGTCAGCTGGTAGACCGAGAGATGCTCGCCGGCGAGCGCGAGCGCCTCGTCCAACTCGGCCCGCCAGGCTGCGGGCGTCTGTTCGGGCCGGGCGTAGATCAGGTCGAACGACACCCGGGGAAAGCTGGCGTGCGCCAGCTCGATGGCCGCCACTGCCTCGGCCCGGTCATGCACCCGGCCGAGCATGGCAAGCGCTTCGTCCGACAGCGCCTGAACGCCGAGCGAGAGACGGCTGACGCCGGCCGCGGCATACCCCGCAAAGCGTTGTGCCTCGACGGCGCCGGGGTTCGCCTCGAGCGTCACCTCGAGGTCGGGCGCGGTCGGCCACAGTGCACGGATGCGCTCCAGCACCGCCGCTACGGTCTCCGGCTGCATCAGCGACGGCGTGCCGCCGCCGAAGAAGACGCTGGTCACCGTGCGGCCGGGCGTCCCCTGGGCATAGTGATCAAGTTCGGCCAGAAGTGCCCTGCGCCAGCGCGCCTCCGGCACGGCCTCGCGCACGTGGCTGTTGAAATCGCAATAGGGACATTTGGAGAGGCAGAAGGGCCAGTGGACGTAGACCCCGAATCCCGGTTCAGCCGCCAAAGCAGGCGGCGATGAGCTTGCGAAAGGCGTCGGCGCGATGGCTGATGGCATGCTTGGCGTCCGGATCCATTTCGCCGAAGGTGAGATCGTGACCGCGCGGCACGAAGATCGGATCATAGCCGAATCCGCGCTCGCCCCTTGGGGGCCAGACCAGTGCGCCGTATACCCGGCCCTCGAAGCATTCGCAATGCCCGTCCGGCCAGGCGAGCGCGAGCACGCAGACGAAATGGGCCGAGCGGTCGTGTTTGCCAGCCAGCTCCCGCTCGACCCGGCGCATGGCCGCCGCGAAATCCCGCTCCGGCCCGGCCCAGCGGGCGGAGTGAATGCCCGGCGCTCCCTCGAGCGCGGGGATCACCAGTCCGGAATCGTCGGACAGGGCGGGCAGGCTCGCGCCGGTCGCCGCGGCCCGTGCCTTGAGCGCCGCGTTCGCCGTGAAGCTGTCGCCGGTTTCCTCGGGCTCCGGAAGATCAAGCGCCCCAGCCGAAACCGCGTCGACGCCATAGGGCGCGAGCAGCGCCGCGATTTCCCGCACCTTCCCGGCATTGTGGCTGGCGATCACCAGCCGGCCGCCCGTGAATCTGCGTGCCATGTCCGCTGGCTCAGTCGCTGCCGAGTGCCGCCCGCTGGAGCGCCACCAACTCGCCCACGCCTTTGTGCGCGAGCGCCATCAAGGCGGAGAACTGTTCGTCGGAGAACGGATCGGTCTCAGCGGTCGCCTGCACCTCGACCATGCCGCCGCTGGCGGTCAGCACGAAGTTGGCGTCCGCCTCGGCGCTGCTGTCCTCGGCGTAGTCCAGATCCAAGACGGGAACCCCCTGGTAGAGCCCGCAGGACACCGCGGCGACTGGCTCCAACAGGGGCAGTTGGTCGATCTCGCCGCGTCCCCTCAGCGTCCGCATCGCCAGATGCAGCGCCACATAGGCGCCGGTGATCGCCGCGGTGCGGGTGCCGCCATCCGCCTGGATGACGTCACAGTCGACGGTGATCTGACGCTCGCCGAAGCCCTCGAGATCCGTGACCGCCCTGAGCGACCGACCGATCAGGCGCTGGATTTCGATGGTGCGCCCTTGCTGGCGGCCGCGCGCCGCCTCGCGGTCGGTCCGGGTGTTGGTGGACCGCGGCAGCATGCCGTACTCTCCGGTCACCCATCCGCGACCGCTGTTGCGCAGAAAGGGCGGCACCCGCTCGCCGATGCTGGCCGTACACAAGACATGCGTATCGCCGAACCGCGCGAGGCACGACCCTTCGGCGTGCTTGCTGAAACCGGGCTCCAGGCTTACCGGGCGAAGCTGGTCGGCGGCGCGACCGGACGGGCGCATGGCAGTCCTCGTTGAGATGAATCGGGCACGGAGCGCGAGTGGACACGACCCTAACCCGGTAGAGTCCGCCGGTCCAGACCGCCCATTGGCATCATCCGCATCGCCTCCCGTTGACGCTGCCCAGGCGGCTCACTACATTCCAAACGGCTTGGATTTCCTGGATTTTATTGGCCAATCGTGACCGAGAAGCTTGTGCATTCGACCGTAACCGTCGCCGAACTGAGCGAGCGGTCCCGCGAGATCTTTCGCCATATCGTCGACTCCTATGTCGAAACCGGCGAACCGATCGGCTCGCGCACGCTGTCGCGGCGCATGGGCATGGACCTGTCGCCCGCCACGATCCGCAACGTCATGGCGGATCTGGAGGATTCGGGTCTCCTGTTCTCGCCGCACACTTCGGCGGGCCGGCTGCCGACTGAGGCCGGCCTGCGTCTGTTCGTGGACGGCCTGTTGGAGATCGGCCGCCTGACCGCCGACGAGAGAGCCAGCATCGACAGCCATTGCCAGGCGACCGGCAAGAGCATGGCTCAGCTGTTGTCCGAAGCGACAGACATGTTGTCTGGATTGTCCCATTGCGCCGGCCTCGTCGTGGCCCCAAAGACGGAACGGCCGCTCAGACAGGTTGAGTTCGTTGCGCTGAGCGCGGCCCGCGCCCTGGTCGTATTGGTGACCCAGGACGGCCAGGTCGAAAACCGCATCATCGATGTGCCCTTGGGCCTGACCTCGGCCAGTCTGATGGAGGCGACCAATTTCCTGAACGCGAAGCTTTCGGGGCGGACCCTGTCCGAGGCGCGGGAAGACGTGCTGCGCGACATCGAGCAGCAGCGCGCCCAGCTCGACGCCTTGACCCAAAAGGTGGTCGAGGCCGGCTTGGCCACGCCCGCCGGCGGCAGCGAGGACGGCTCGCTAATCCTGCGCGGACAGGCCAATCTGCTGGAGGATGTCGCGGCGCTCGAAGACCTCGAACATATCCGACAGCTGTTCGCCGCGCTCGAGCGGAAGGAATCGGTGTTCAGCCTGGTCGATGCGGCGAGCACCGCCGAAGGCGTGCAGATCTTCATCGGGGCGGAGAACGATCTGTTCGCCCATGCCGGGCTGTCGCTGGTCATCGCTCCGTTCAGCAACGCCCAGGAACAGGTCGTCGGCGCCATCGGCGTGATCGGCCCGACCCGAATCAACTACGCCCGCATCATTCCCATGGTCGACTACACGGCCAAGGTCATCGGCCGCTTGATGGCCTGACCGGATCCGCGTGCGGGCGCAGACCAGATCAGCGAAGGATGTAAACGGAATGGCGAAGAAGAGACCCGAAGAGCAGCCGACCGCGGCAGAGGAGGCGGCTGAGACCGCCGAAGCCGAGGCGAAGGCGGCGCAGGAAGCCGAAGCAGACGCCGCAGCGCAGGTGACGACAGAGCCGGGCCCCAAGCCGGTCGAGCCCGAGACGGCGGCCGGAACCGAAGCCGGCGAGGATGAGAATCCGGTTGCGCGCCTGGAGACGGAGGTCGGCGAGCTCAAGGACCAGCTGCTGCGCGCCATGGCCGAGACCGAGAACACCCGCCGGCGACTGACCAAGGATCGGGACGATGCTTTCAAGTACGGCGCCTCCAACCTGGCCCGGGATCTCTTGAACGTGGCCGACAATCTGCGCCGCGCACTCGAGGCCATTCCCGAGGACGCCCTCGCCGAGGACGAGGCGCTGAAGGCCTTGGCCGACGGGGTGAAACTCACCGAAGACGAGCTGTTGAAGGCGTTCGAACGGCACGGCATCCAGAAGATCGATCCATATGGCGAGAAGTTCGATCACAACCATCATCAGGCGATGATGCAACTCGAAAACACCGGAAAGCCGGCCGGCACGGTGGCGCAGGTCCTGGCGCCGGGATACGTGCTGCACGACCGGCTGCTGCGCCCCGCCATGGTCGGGGTCGCTAAGGGAGAACCGAACGACGACAAGGCCGAAGACGAGAGCCGGGTCGACACGACGGCATAGCCCGCGGCGCGGTCGCACACGGGACATGAAGGCAGAAATGCGCCGCATCGAGCTTGCCGCGCTGTTGGTAGTGTTGTTGGCGACGCCCGCCGCCGCCGAGCTTGGCCCGAAAGAGAAGAGCGATCGCGGTGTGCGCTATGTCTGCACCGGCTTCGGTGCGGAGGAACGCGCCGATCCCCGCTGGCAGGCCTATCCGCTCAAGATCGAATTCACGACCGCAGACGGCGGCTATTTCGCCGACGTGGTCACCACCATCCGCGATGACAGCGGCAGGACCGTATTCCACGCCCACTGCGAGGCGCCCTGGCTGCTCTTGCGGCTAACGCCCGGGCAGTATCAGGTCACCGCGTTGGCGCTGGCCCACAAGGACGAACGCCGGGCGCCTGTCACCGTCAGGAGTGAAGGACAGTCCCGCCTGGTGATTCGCTTCCCGACGATCAAGGAGTAGACGCGTCTGCCAGTGCGGACGCCGGCGCGATCAAGTATTCAGCGTCCGGATCGTGCTGCCGGAAACGCCGCTGGGCGAGGGCACGGTTCTGCACGGCATAGCAATAGACACAGCCGTGCGGGCAGGTGTCATAGGCGCCGATGTCCCGCGATTCGTAGCAACCGCAACCCGGTCGATTGCCCTTGAGTCGGCCGGGCACGGGTGCGCCGGCCAGATCGGCGAGCCGCACCGCGTCGATACACCTGGCCGGCTCGGCTCCCGGCACCAGGACCGCCGGCTGCGAGCAGACGGTCAGGCGCATCCCGCTGTCGGCGGCGATTTCGACGAGCCGCGCCGCCAAGGCGCGCTTTTCCTCCGGCGCGGGGTCGCGCCAGGCGAAGCCGGCACGCCGCGCCGCCGCAGACAGGTTGCGCCGGGTCTTGCGATAGATATGCGCGAAGGAGACCACCGCCTCGTCGGTGAGACCGCGCGTCGCTACGGCCAACCGGGCGAAATTCTCCCGGTGCCAGTCCAGCGGCGTGAGATCGGTGTCAATCACCGGATCGTAGCGCCAGACCGCAACTCGCGGGCCGAACCGATCGCGGAGATGGCGCATATGGGCGACCGATCGTTGCGCATCCGTAACGGATGTTTCGAGCGCCCGGGGATAACCGTTGATCGAGTAGTGTACCACGAACGGATAGCCATGGGCGCGGAGACTGTCCAAGTGGTCGGCGAAATCGCCCAGGTTCTTGGTCCAGAAGACCAGTCCGTCGACGTCCTGCCGCCGCAGCGAGACCCGGTAGGGCGCACCGCCATAGGGATTGGCGACATCGCACCAGCCGGCCGCCAATCGGTTCATGAACCACTGGCCGTAGAAGGCCGGGATGTCGGTACGGTAACTGGCAGAGACGATCATGGCGCGATCCCGAAGCGTCCGGCCGGCCGGAGGCACGCGTGGCTCGTCGCGGGACGCAGGCGGATGTTAACATTTTTCGGCTTCGATGGCCGAAACCCGGAGCCATGGCTCCATGCGGTGGCTTGCCATTCAAGGATATCACTCAAGGATATAAAGGGCGGATGAGCGAGGAGACGACGGAAGCGGCAGACCGGGGCGGGATGACGCTGCTTGCAGCGGGCACGCTGGGTGTGCGGATCGCAGCAGGCTGGCGCGTGAGCCAGCAGGGCTTTGCCACGGCGACCTTGTTCCCGGACGGGATCGAGCACGCCGTCCTGCAGATCGAGGTGGCCAGCTATGAAGATCCGAACGCCGTCTCAGCCGAGGACTACAGCGACTTCCTGGACGATGAGGCGCAACAGCTATGCGCGGAATCGGGGCTCAGCGGTGCCACGGGATTGATCATAAAGGGCAGCTGGGTCGATCAGGAGAACGGCAGCCACCGGCAGATTTGGCGATTGCTCAAGAGCCTGTTTCCGGACCACGTCCGGATGGCGACCTTCACGCTTAGCGTGCCGCTGACCCAGGTTGCCGCGCCCGCTACGGAGCGATTGGCGGACGAGGTCGAAGCGATGGTTCAGCGTGCGGCCTTCGCCAGATCGCTGACGGCGCTCGACCAGGTCGCGCCGACTCGGGACATGAAGCGGGTGTCGCTGTGGAACATGATCCATATGCGCGTGCCGGCCGAATGGCGTTTCATTCGCGAAGACGGTGACGGCACGGGCATGTACCGGGGAGAGCCGGAGGACGAGGCGGAACGGGGGCGCGAGGCGTTCTGGGTCAACTTCGACGAGTTCCGGCGCCAGAACGAAGCGGATGCGGACGAGACCACGGACCACCGAACCCTGATCACCGAGTTGACCACGCGGATCTCCTCCGAGCTGAAGGCCAGCAACCGTGAGGCCGAGGTTGAGTTCCTCGGCGATTGCGACGGTTTGCTGAGCTACCAGTACGAACAGGATTCCGACGGCGAACAGCTGCGCGTCTATCGCTGGTTCCGCTTTGCCGCGGTGCACGACGCCATGATCATGGGGATCTTTAGCTTCGTCGCGGCCGAGAACGACGACGACGGAGCCAAATTGGGTGACCGCGCGGCCATGCTCGGCCGGGAGATCCGCAACGCGGTGTTCGGCAGTCCTGAGCCGGCAGCGTCCCGCTGACCCCCCGCCGAGGCCCCAAAACCGGCCTCCCGAATGCACCGGGTCAACCCGGAAAAGCCTTCCGTTCCGGCCTTGTAGGCCGTGCACGCCGCGCCTATATGACAGCCTGACCAGTTAACGTGTTTGTGAACAACCGTGGGGATTCAGGCGGTGCCTCATGGGCCGCTGGAATCTGCTGCAAAGGGGTGAGAGTCAGCATGAGCAAAGTCATAGGCATCGACCTCGGGACGACCAACTCCTGCCTTGCGGTGATGGAGGGCAAGGACGCCAAGGTGATCGAGAACACGGAAGGCGCGCGCACAACGCCCTCCATGGTTGCGTTCACCGAGGATGGCGAGCGTCTGGTCGGACAGGCCGCCAAACGCCAAGCCGTCACCAATCCGGAAAACACGCTGTTCGCGATCAAGCGGCTGATCGGCCGACGGTTCGACGATCCCATGACCAAGAAGGACATGGACCTGGTGCCGTACAAAATCGCGCAGGCGAAGAACGGCGATGCTTGGGTCGAGGCGCGGAGCAAGGAGTACAGCCCGAGCCAGATCAGCGCCTTCATCCTGCAGAAGATGAAGGAGACGGCGGAAGCGTATCTCGGCGAGACGGTCGAGAAGGCGGTCATTACCGTGCCGGCCTATTTCAATGATTCGCAGCGTCAGGCCACAAAGGACGCCGGCAAGATCGCCGGCCTCGAGGTGCTGCGCATCATCAACGAGCCGACCGCCGCGGCGCTCGCCTACGGGCTCGAGAAGAAGGGCAGCGGCACGATCGCCGTCTACGATCTCGGCGGCGGCACCTTCGACATTTCGGTTCTCGAGATCGGCGACGGCGTGTTCGAGGTGAAATCCACCAACGGCGACACCTTCCTCGGCGGCGAGGATTTCGACGCCCGCATCATCGACTACCTCGCGGACGAGTTCAAAAAGGAACAGGGCATCGACCTGCGTCAGGACAAGCTGGCGCTGCAGCGTCTCAAGGAGGCCGCCGAGAAGGCCAAGATCGAGCTCTCCAGCTCAGCGCAGACCGAGGTCAACCTGCCCTTCATCACGGCCGACCAGTCCGGGCCCAAGCACCTCAACATCAAGCTCTCCCGCGCCAAGCTCGAGGCGCTGGTCGAGGAGCTGATCCAGAAGACGGTCGGGCCCTGCAAGGCGGCGCTCAAGGACGCCAGCCTGAAGGCGTCCGAGATCGACGAGGTCATCCTGGTCGGCGGCATGACGCGCATGCCCAAGGTCATCGAGACGGTCAAGCAGTTCTTCGGCCGGGAGCCGCACCGCGGCGTCAACCCGGACGAGGTCGTGGCCGTCGGCGCGGCGATCCAGGGCGGCGTGCTGCAGGGCGACGTCAAGGACGTGGTCCTGTTGGACGTCACGCCGCTGTCGCTGGGCATCGAAACCCTGGGTGGCGTGTTCACCCGTCTGATCGACCGCAACACCACCATCCCGACCAAGAAGAGCCAGGTCTTCTCGACCGCCGAGGACAATCAGACCGCGGTGACCATCCGGGTCTTCCAGGGCGAACGCGAGATGGCGGCCGACAACAAGCTGCTGGGTCAGTTCGACCTCGTCGGCATCCCCTCGGCGCCGCGTGGCCTGCCGCAGATCGAAGTCACCTTCGACATCGACGCCAACGGCATTGTCAATGTCCAGGCCAAGGATCAGGCGACCGGCAAGGAACAGCAGATCCGCATCCAGGCCTCGGGTGGGCTGTCCGATGCCGACATCGACCAGATGGTCAAGGACGCCGAGGCGCACGCCGACGAGGACAAGAAGCGGCGCGAGCTGGCCGAGGCGCGCAACCAGGCGGACGCGCTGATCCATACCACCGAGAAGAACCTGTCGGAGTACGGCGAAAAGGTCGGCGAAGAGGACAAGACCGCGATCGAGACGGACATCGCCGCCCTCAAGGAGGTCTTGGACGGTGACGACGTCGAAGCGATCAAGAGCAAGTCGGAGGCATTGGTTCAGACCTCGATGAAGCTGGGCGAGGCGGTCTACAAGGCGCAGCAGGCCGAGACCTCGACCAGCGAGACGGAGGAACAACCAGCCGAGACCAGCGAGACCGAATCCGCGGGCGACGATAAGGTCGTGGACGCCGAGTTCGAGGAAGTCGACGACGACGACAAGAAGAAGTCCGCCTGACGGCGGCTGAGCGGACGAAGCCGGGCCGGTTCGACCGTGCGGGCGAAGCGATCGCCGCAGCACGGATCAGCCGGCCCGGTCGTCCGTCCTAACGGATGACGGGGATCTCAGCCACCATGGCCAAGCAGGACTTTTACGAACTTCTCGGGGTCGAACGCGGCGCCTCCCAGGACGAGCTCAAAAAGGCCTACCGCAAGCTCGCCATGAAATATCACCCGGACCGCAATCCGGGGGACAAGGAAGCCGAGCAGAAGTTCAAGGACATCAACCAGGCCTACGACGTCCTCAAGGACGACCAGAAGCGTGCCGCCTATGACCGCTTCGGCCATGCCGCCTTCGAAGCTGGCGGGCCCGGCGGCTTCGGCGGCGGGCCCGGCGCAGGCGCGGGAGATTTCGATTTCACCTCGGGCTTTGCCGACATCTTCGAAGAGATGTTCGGCGATTTCATGGGCGGCGGCGCCCGGCGGGGCGCTTCGCAGACGAGCGCCCGCGGCAACGATCTGCGCTACAACCTCGAAATCAGCCTCGAAGATGCCTTCGGCGGCAAGCAGACCCAGATCAAGGTGCCGACCTTCGTCGGCTGCGAGGGCTGCAGCGGGTCCGGCGCCGAAAGCGGCGCGCGCCCTGCGTCCTGCCCGACCTGCCAGGGCCGTGGGCGCGTCCGGGCGCAGCAGGGCTTCTTCACCATCGAGCGCACTTGCCCGAACTGTCACGGGGCCGGCCAGATCATCAGCAACCCGTGCAAGTCGTGCAGCGGCCAGGGCCGCGTCCGCAAGGAGAAGGTGTTGTCGGTCGCGATTCCAGCGGGCGTCGATGACGGCACGCGCATCCGTCTCGCGGGCGAAGGCGAGGCAGGGCTGCGCGGCGCGCCGGCGGGCGATCTGTATCTCTTCGTATCGATCCGGCCGCACCGCTTTTTCCACCGTGACGGCGCCAACATCCACTGCAGGGTGCCGATCCCGATGACCACCGCCGCACTGGGCGGCAACATCGAAGTGCCCACGGTGGAGGGCAACCGCGCCCGGATGAGCGTCCCGGCCGGGGCCCAGACGGGCGATCAGTTCCGTCTGCGCGGCAAGGGGATGAGCGTGCTGCGGGCCAAGAGCCGCGGCGACATGTATGTGGAGATCGCGGTCGAGACGCCGGTCAATCTGAGCAAGCAGCAGAAGGAGCTGCTCAGGGAGTTCGACAAGTCGGGCGGCAAGAACACCAGCCCCGAATCCGAAGGCTTCTTCAGCAAGGTCAAGGAGCTCTGGGACGACTTGAAGGAGTAGGCGCTCGGCCAGCCTGCGAGGTTTTGCAGAGCTCTCATGAAAAAAGGGCCGCCCGGTGAGCGGCCCTTTCTGTTCCTGAACCTCTCCCGAGGCTACGCGTCCTGCAGGTTCACCGCCTTCGGACCGCGCGCATCGGGCTGGATCTCGAAGCTCACTTTCTGCCCTTCGGCCAGATGCCCGAGGCCGGACTTCTCGACCGCCGTGATGTGGACGAAGACGTCCTTCGACCCGTCGTCAGGGGAGATGAAGCCGTAGCCTCGATTGGTATTGAAAAACTTTACGGTACCAGTCGTCATTGGGTGTTTTTTCCTGTCATGAAGTTGGCCCGGACCGCAAGCGCGCGTCCCGGGGTGATACGTCGCACAACATATTTAGTGGGGATCGCCCGGGCAAGACCGTCCCGAGCGAGATTCGCTAAATCAGCCGCGGAGTTATCACCACTTCAAGATGAGCACCTGCGAGCCGAATTGCAAGCAGTTCCGGCCGGCGCCTCAAGGGCCGGTCAAGCCTGGCGTTTCCGTATTCTGGGCCAGTTTAGCGGGGATCGCGCCGGACTCGTGACAACTGGCCTCTTGCCTCCGGCGGCGCGCTGGTGAACCCTGCGCTTCGATCGACTTTTGACGGAGGATGCGCCATGTCGGAGACCACCATCGGCGTCGTGGGGGCCGGAGGCCGGATGGGTCAGATGCTGGTGCGCGAGGTCGCGGCCACCAATGGCTGTCGGCTGGCCGGCGCAACCGAGGCACCGGGCAGTGCCGCCCTCGGCCGTGACGCCGGGGAGATCGCCGGCATCGACGCCTTGGATGTGGCGCTGATCGACGACGCCACCGTGCTGTTCGCCGAATGCGACGCGGTGATCGACTTCACGACGCCCGATGCCACCGCCGGCCATGCCGCACTCGCCGCCCAGGGCCGGGCCGTCCACGTGATCGGCACCACGGGGCTCGGCGCGGCCGAAGAGGACGCGCTGGCCAAGGCGGCGCGGCATACGGCGCTGATCTGGGCGCCCAATATGAGCCTCGGGGTCAATCTGCTGCTGGCGCTGACCGAGCGGGTCGCGGCGACCCTTGACGATAGTTTCGATATCGAAATCGTCGAGATGCACCACCGGCACAAGGTGGACGCGCCCTCGGGCACGGCGCTCGGCCTGGGCCGGGCGGCCGCCGAGGGCCGCGGCGTCGCCTTGGACGACGTGGCCGCCCGGGCCCGCGACGGCCACACGGGCGAACGCCGGCGCGGAGACATCGGCTTTGCCGTCCTGCGCGGCGGCGACGTGGTGGGGGACCACAGCGTTGTTTTCGCCGGCGCGGGCGAACGGATCGAACTCGCCCACAGGGCCTCGAGCCGCGAGATCTACGCCAAGGGTGCGGTGCGCGCGGCGCTTTGGGGCCAGGGCAAGCCGCCCGGTCTCTACTCCATGCGCGACGTGCTGGGGCTGGCCTAGACAAGGACGACGGGGGGCGCGATGGCGGAGTGGCGGCTGCGGCACGAATACCGATACTCCGGCGGCGTCGTGCGCCACGACGTGATCGGCGACGGCCCGCCCCTGGTCATGGTGCACGGAACGCCATTCTCCTCCTATGTCTGGCGGAAGATCGCTCCGGTCTTGGCCGAATCGCACAAGGTGCATCTTTTCGATCTGCTGGGCTACGGCGCCTCGGAAAAGCGGGACGGCCAGGATGTCTCGCTCGGGGTCCAGAACCGGGTCTTGTCCGAGTTGCTCGATCTCTGGGAGCTGGACGCGCCGGACATCGTCGGCCACGATTTCGGCGGCGCCACCGTTCTCAGAACCCATCTGTTGAGCGGCCGCGATTTCCGGCGCATCGCGCTGATCGATCCGGTGGCGCTCGCGCCCTGGGGCTCGCCCTTCGTCCACCATGTGCAAGAGCACGAAGACGCGTTCGGGGGGCTGCCGGCCTATATCCACGAAGCCGTCGTGGCGGCCTACGTCCGCAACGCGGTGCACCGCCGGATGACCGACGGGGAGCTTGAACCCTATGTCGGGCCGTGGACGGGATCGGACGGCCAGCCCGGATTCTACCGGCAGATCGCCCAGATGGATCAGCGCTTCACCGACGAGGTCGAGCCGCGCTATGGCGAGATCGCGCGTCCGGTTCTCATCCTCTGGGGCGAAGAGGATGCGTGGATCCCGATCGAGACGGGCCGGCGACTCAATGCGGCCATACCCGGATCCCGGTTCCAACCCATTGCGAATGCAGGCCACTTGGTGCAGGAAGACAATCCCAGCGCCGTGGCCGACGCTTTGCTTGCGTTTTTCGCCGATTAGGACCCACCGCGTTGCCGACGTTCACCCCATTGTCCCTGCTTGATCGACGCGTGCCGACGAAGCCGCACGATCCTGGCGGGAAGCGCCGCGGACCATGACCCCGTTCGGCGCCAAGATCCGGGAGCTGCGCGCCAAGCGCGGCCTCGCGCTCAAGGAGATGGCGGCGGATCTGCACATTTCGGCCGCCTACCTGTCGGCGCTGGAGCACGGCCGGCGCGGCCGGCCGACGCCGGGCCTGGTCAAGCAGATCTGCGCCTATTTCAACATCATCTGGGACGAGGCAGAGGAGATCGAGCGCCTGGCCGCCCTGTCGCATCCTCGCGTCACCATCGACACCGGCGGCCTGTCGCCCGCCCATACGGAGCTCGCCAACCGGCTGGCGGAACGGATCGGCGCGCTGGACGACGAGACCGTCGCGCGGATGCTCTCGGCGATGGACGAGGACTAAAGAATAAACTTGCTGAGATCGCTGTCCTTGGCGAGATCGGCGACCTGTTCCACGACATAGGCCTTGTCGATGGTGATGCTCTCGCCGCCGCGATCCGAGGCGGTGAACGAGATCTCCTCCAACAGCCGCTCGATCACCGTCTGCAGCCGGCGGGCGCCGATGTTCTCGACGTTGCGGTTGATCTCGGCCGCCAGGTCGGCGATCTCCTCGATCGCGTCCTCGGTGAACTCGAGCGTCACCTCCTCGGTGCCGAGTAGCGCCACCGACTGGCGGATCAGGCTGGTCTCGGGCTCGCGCAGGATCCGGGCGAAGTCGTCCCGGGTGAGCGCCTTGAGCTCGACCCGGATCGGCAGGCGTCCCTGCAGCTCGGGCAAGAGATCTGCCGGCTTGGCCACGTGGAAGGCGCCCGAGGCGATGAACAGGATATGGTCGGTCTTGACCATGCCGTGCTTGGTCGCGACCGTGGTGCCTTCGATTAGCGGCAAGAGGTCGCGCTGTACGCCCTCGCGGGAAACGTCGCCGCCGACCCGCTCGGACCGGGCGGAGATCTTGTCGATCTCGTCCAGGAAGACGATGCCGTTCTGCTCGACCAGCGTCTTGGCCTCGCCGACCACCTTGTCCTGATCCAAAAGCTTGTCGCTCTCCTCCTCGATCAGCACCTCGTAGGACTCGGCCACGCTCATGCGCCGCGCCTTGCGGGCGCCGCCGAACGCCTTGCCCAGCATCTCGTTGAGATTGATCATGCCCATCTGCGCGCCCGGCATGCCCGGGATGTCGAAGGTGGGCAGCGAGCCGGCCCCCGTGTCGGTGACCTGGATCTCGACCTCCTTGTCGTTGAGCTCGCCGCCGCGCAGCATCTGGCGGAACCGCTCGCGCGTGTCCTTGCTGGCGTTCTCGCCGACCAGTGCGTCCAGCACCCGCTCTTCGGCCGCGAGCTCGGCCCTGGCCTCGACCTCCTTGCGCATGTGCACGCGGGTCATCTGGATGGCGATCTCCAGGAGATCGCGGACGATCTGCTCCACGTCGCGGCCGACATAGCCAACCTCGGTGAACTTGGTCGCCTCGACCTTGAGGAACGGCGCCTGCGCCAGCTTGGCGAGCCGGCGGGCGATCTCGGTCTTGCCGCAGCCCGTGGGCCCGATCATCAGGATGTTCTTGGGCAGCACCTCCTCGCGCATGTCTTCCGACAGTTGCAGCCGGCGCCAGCGGTTACGGAGCGCAATGGCAACCGCGCGTTTGGCGTCGTCCTGGCCGACGATAAAGCGGTCCAGCTCGGAGACAATTTCGCGCGGGCTGAAGGCGGAGGCGGTAAACGGGCTCATAGCTTTTCGAGTAGGATCGATTCGTTGGTGTATACGCAGATCTGCGCCGCGATTTCCATGGCTCGCCGGGCAATCGATTCGGCGTCCTGGCCATCCTGATCAAACAGCGCGCGCGCCGCGGCCAGGGCAAAGGCACCGCCAGAACCGATGCCGATCAGCCCGTCCTCAGGCTCCAACACGTCGCCGGTGCCTGTCAGAACCAGGGACACGTCCTTGTCGGCGACCGCCATCATCGCTTCCAGCCGCCTGAGATAGCGATCGGTACGCCAATCCTTGGCCAGTTCGACGCAGGCGCGCGTGAGCTGGCCGGGATGCTGCTCCAGCTTGCCCTCGAGGCGCTCGAACAGCGCGAAGGCGTCGGCAGTCGCGCCGGCAAATCCGGCGACCACCTTGCCGTCACCCAGCCGGCGTACTTTCTTGGCGTTCGCTTTGAGGACCGTCTGGCCGAAAGTGACCTGACCGTCGCCGGCGACGACCACGTCGTTGCCTTTGCGCACCGAGAGGATGGTGGTGCCGTGCCACTGCGAAGAGGCGCTTTCAGTCATGGCCTCCACATAGGGGTACGGTCGGTTGGAATCAACCGGGCCACCGGTTGTCCAGCGGACGCGCACGACTTGTCTGGTTCGCCCGCCGCAAGTCTATGCCGAAGGTCGTAGTTCTTCGGGCAGCACGGCTCGCTACAATGTTGAGGATGTATGGGCCGGTTGGATGGCGGTGAGTTGCCAGCAGGAGATCGGCGACCATTTCGAACGGGAGACGACAAAACCGACGAAAAGATCTCGTACCGAGCGCAGAGATCGATCCAGGGGACGCGATGTTCGGCGCAATCCGTCGCTTCGTCGGAGGATTGGGGCTGGTGGCTTTGCTGTTGCCAGGCTGCGCTCATGTGCTACCGGAAAACTGGCTGCCCGAATGGGGCATGCCGGACACAAGAGAGCAATCGCGGAGCCGGGGTCAGAGATCCCGGGTCATTCAGTTCCAAGATGTTGTCCTGGACCTGGAGGACGGCCGCCAGCTCGGCGAACGGCAGGAGGGCATCCTCTGTGTGCCGCGCGGCGCATTGCGCTGGGGCGAAGGCCGGATAGGCTGGACCGGCGTGCAGCTCGCGCCGGCGCTGCGGACCGAACTGCAGAAGGCTAAATATGTCGTCGCCGGCGGCCCGAAAGTCAGCGTTCAGGATCCGTCCACATGGGAGGCGGCCTATCTCCTGACGGGAGAGATTACCGAACTCAAGGCGGATATCTGCTATCCGCTCGCCGGCTACAAGGACTTCGGCAATGCCAAGGCCGATGTGGCGGTACGAGTCGACTGGAAACTGTACCGGCGCCGCGACCGCAAGGTGATCCGCGAACTGTCGACCGAAGGCCGATTCGAGCAGGCCGAAGCGGGCGAAGGTGGCGGCGTTCCGGCGTACGAGGCCGCGTTTGCGGAAGCCACGCGCGCCCTGGTGGCCGACCAGCGGTTCTACCGCCTGTTCGGAGCGGGTAAGCCTGCCGTCGCGCGCCCCACCCGCCGGCCACCGGGCTCGTAGAAAGCCACAGCAGAACCACGGATTGAGCCGATATCCGGCCCCAATGGCCCTGCCGACGGCGGCCTGATTCGGCCGGCAAGCTGGCGAGGGCGCCGGCTTCCTGCTAAAAAGCCGCCCGTTCCCAAGACGGAGAACTCTATGGCCAAGGCGAAGGGCGGGCGCGTGGCCGCGGTCTCGCGCGACACCACGGAGACCCAGATCAAGGTTCGGCTGGACCTGGACGGCACCGGCGCGTCCAAGGTGTCCACCGGCATCGGTTTCCTCGACCACATGCTGGAACAGCTGTCGCGGCACAGCCTCGTCGACCTGGAGATCGAGGCCAAGGGCGATCTGCATATCGACTTCCACCACACCACCGAGGACACGGGCATCGCCCTGGGACAGGCGGTGAGCCAGGCATTGGGCGACCGGCGCGGCATCAAGCGCTACGGGGACGCACTCATCCCCATGGACGAGACGCTGACGCGGGTGGCCCTGGACGCCTCGAACCGGCCCTACCTGATCTGGAAGGTTGCATTCACCCGGCCGAAGCTGGGGGAGATGGACACCGAGCTGTTCAAGGAATGGTTTCAGGCCTTCGCCCAGCACGCGGGGTTGACGCTGCACGTGGAGAACCTGTACGGACAGAACAACCACCACATTGTCGAGTCCTGTTATAAGGGCCTCGCCCGGGCGCTCCGGCAAGCGGTGGAGATCGACCCGCGCAAGACTGACGCCGTGCCGTCAACCAAGGGAACGCTCTAGAGTCTGGCCAATTCTCCGCATGCGGGGCGATGTGCGAGCACAAGAGACCCACAACTTGGCATCCAGGACAGGGACATGCCGGAGATGAACGTCGTCATCATCGATTACGGCTCGGGCAATCTGCGCTCGGCGGCCAAGGCGTTCGAGCGGGCCGCGCGGGAGAGCGAGACCGGCGCAGCGATCCTGGTGTCCTCGGACCCCGAGGCGCTGGCCCGCGCGGATCGCATCGTGCTGCCGGGCGTCGGCGCCTTTGGCGACTGCCGGCGTGGGCTCGCCGCGCTGGACGGCATGATCGCGGCCCTCAACGAACAGGTGATCGGGCGCGGCAAGCCCTTCCTCGGCATCTGCGTCGGCATGCAGCTGATGGCTGCACGAGGGCTTGAGCACGGCGTGCACGAGGGGCTCGGCTGGATCGCCGGCGACGTGGTCGCGATCACGCCGCACAACGGCCTGAAGGTGCCCCACATGGGCTGGAACGAGCTTGCGATCGATGCGCCCGATCATCCGCTGCTTCGGGATGTGGCGAACGGAGACCACGCGTATTTCGTGCACAGCTATGCGCTGAGCGCGCAAGACCGGGCCGAGGTGCTGGCGCATACGGACTATGGCGGCACGTTTCCCGCCATCGTCGGCCGCGACAACATGGTCGGCACCCAGTTCCACCCGGAAAAGAGCCAGGCCACGGGCATTCGGCTGATCGGCAACTTTTTGAAATGGCAGCCGTAACGTGAGTACCGGCGTCGAAATTCTGACCGAGTTCAACGTGCGTGATCTGAACGATCTATGCGACGCGACCGAGGCGGCGATCCTCGACGGCGGCGGTTTCGGCTGGGTCGCGCCGCCGCCGCGGCATATTCTCGAGGCCTACTGGCAGGGAGTCCTGTTGGTGCCCGAGCGCACGCTGTTCATCGCGCGCCTCGAAGACGTGATCTGCGGCTCAGCTCAGCTTGTGCGCCCGACCCGCAACGCTGAGGCCACCGCCTTCGCCGCGCAGCTCACCACATTCTTCCTGGCGCCCTGGGCGCGGGGGCACGGACTCGCGCGCAATCTCGTCGAGGCGGTGGAGAACGCGGCCATAGACGGCGGCTTCGACCAGATCAATCTCGATGTCCGGGAGACCCAGGAACGGGCGATTCAGATTTACGAATCCCTCGGATACGAACGGTGGGGCACCAACCCACGCTATGCCCGGGTGAATGGGCGTATGATTGTCGGGTACTACTACAGCAAGACCTTGGCTTCGGACTGACGGGGGAACGATGATTCTCTATCCAGCCATAGACCTTAAAGACGGGCGCTGTGTTCGGCTCGAACAGGGCGCCATGGACCGGGCCACAGTCTACAACGAAGATCCGGCGGCGCAGGCGCTCGCCTTTGCCGAGGCCGGGTTCGAGTGGCTGCACGTGGTCGATTTGGACGGCGCCGTTGCGGGCCGGCCGGTCAACCAGAAGGCCGTGGAGGCGGTCGTCGCCGCAGTCGATCTGCCGATCCAGCTCGGCGGCGGCATCCGCAACATGGCGACGCTCGAGGGCTGGCTCGAGGCGGGCGTGGCGCGGATCGTGCTGGGCACGGTCGCACTCACGGACCCGGACCTGGTTGTCAGCGCCTGCCGCGCTTTCCCCGGCAAGATCGCCGTCGCCATCGACGCCCGCAAGGGTCTGGTGGCGACCCAGGGATGGACAGAGGTCTCCGAAATCACCGCCCTGCAGCTTGCCGTGCAATTCGAAAACGTCGGCGTGACTACGATCATCTACACGGATATCGACCGGGACGGGATTCTCAAGGGCGTCAACGCAAAGGCCGCGGCGACGCTGGCCCGCGCCATCCCCATGCCGGTGATCGTCTCGGGCGGCGTGGCGTCCATCGCCGACATCGAAACGCTGATCGCCGTCATGCATACCGGAATCAGGGGGGTCATCTGCGGCCGGGCGCTGTACGACGGCCGGCTCAACCCCGCGGAGGCGCTGGCGCTGGTCGCCCAGGCGCGTTGATGCTCAAGGTCCGCCTGATCCCGTGCCTGGACGTCAAGGACGGCCGTGTCGTCAAGGGCGTCAACTTCGTCGATCTGCGGGATGCCGGCGATCCGGTCGAACAGGCACAGATCTACGACAAGGCTGGCGCCGACGAGCTCTGCTTCCTCGACATCACGGCCAGCCACGAGAACCGGGACACCATCCTGGACGTGGCCTCCCGCACGGCCGAGCAGTGCTTCATGCCGCTGACCATCGGCGGCGGCGTGCGCACCACCGAAGACATCCGCCGGCTCTTGTTGGCCGGCGCCGACAAGGTCTCGATCAACACGGCTGCGGTCAAGCATCCGGACTTCGTCCGCGAGGCGGCCGAGAAGTTCGGCACCCAATGCATCGTCGTGGCCATTGACGCCAAGCGCACCGGAACGGAGAAGTTCGAAATCTTTACCCATGGCGGGCGCGAGCCCACGGGCCTCGACGCGGTCGACTGGGCACGGCGCATGGCGGGCTATGGTGCCGGCGAGATTCTGCTGACGTCGATGGATCGGGATGGCACCGGCGAGGGTTTCGACATCCCGCTAACCCGAACCATTGCCGATGCGGTCAGCATCCCGGTGATCGCCTCGGGCGGCGTGGGTACGCTGGACCATCTGGTTGAAGGCGTGCGCGACGGCCACGCCAGCGCGGTGCTGGCGGCCAGCATCTTCCACTTCGGCACCTATTCGATCGCCGAAGCCAAGCAGGCAATGGACAAGGCGGGGCTTGCCGTGCGCCTGTGACGCGCCCGCATGACAGCGGCGCGCGGGTCTGCTAGGAGTTCCGAGCGATGGGCAACCACGAGCCAGACAACCGGCATGTTCTCGACCGCCTCGCCGCGACCATCGAGTTGCGGCGCGCCGCGGACCCACACTCGTCGCACACGGCGCGGCTCTTTTCCCGCGGCACCAAGAAGATCGCCCAGAAAATCGGCGAGGAAGCGACCGAGCTGGTGATCGATGCGGTCACGGACAACCGGGCGCGGACGATCACGGAGAGCGCTGATCTGCTGTATCATCTGCTGGTGCTCTGGGCCGACCGGGGGATCGCGGCCGAAGAGGTCTGGCAAGAACTCGCGCGCCGCGAGGGCCTGTCGGGCATTGCCGAAAAAGCCGCTCGCAAGAAGTTCAAGGAAGGGTAAGGGGACAGCCCGTGGCCTATGACGACAACAACGTGTTCGCCAAGATCTTGCGCGGCGAGATCCCGTGCGACAAGGTCTATGAGAACGAGCACGCGATCGCGTTCAAGGACATCAACCCGCAGACCCCGGTGCATGTGCTGGTGGTGCCCAAGGGCCGGTACGTGTCGTCGGATGATTTCGCCGCCGATGCGTCCGATGCGGAAATCGCCGGTTTTTTCCGTGCCGTGGGTACGGTGGCGCGCCAGCTCGGCGTGGTCGCGGACGGCTACCGGATCCTCGCCAATCACGGCCGCGATGCCCATCAGGAAGTGCCGCACTTCCACGTCCACATCTTCGCCGGCCAGAATCTCGGCCGCATGATCAAGCCGATCGACAAATAGGCTGGCGATGGCCAAGCTGGGCGCCGAAACGGCAGAGACGACCGCGGACGCGAGCGCGACGTCCGGCGTCGCCTTCATCGACGGCCGCTACTGCCCGATCGCCGAGGCCAAGATCTCGGTGCTGGACTGGGGCTTTCTCCGCTCGGACGCCACCTATGACGTGGCGCATGTCTGGCAGGGCCGCTTCTTCCGCCTGGACGCCCATCTCGACCGGTTTGAGCGGTCGATGGCCAAACTGCGGCTGCAGATCCCCCAGGACCGCGCTGCCATTGCCGAGATCCTGCATGAATGCGTGCGGCGAAGCGGGCTGCACGACGCCTATGTCGAGATGATCTGCACCCGGGGAGTCGCCCGGGCGGGCTCCCGAGATCCACGCCAAGCGGACAACCGGTTGATCGCCTTCGCGATTCCCTTCGGTTGGATCCTGCGGCCGGAGGAGCGCGATCGGGGGCTCAACGTGGTGGTCGCCTCGGTGGAGCGTATCCCGCCCGAATCCGTCGATCCCACGGTCAAGAACTATCACTGGCTCGATCTGGTGCAAGGCCTGTTCGAGGCCTATGACCGGGGCGGCGAGAACGTCTTGCTCAAGGACCGGGACGGGCACATCACCGAGGGGCCGGGCTTCAACGTCTTCGTGGTGCGGGACGGCCTGGTGGCGACGCCGGATCGGGGCGTGCTGGAAGGGATCACCCGGCGCAGCGCGCTGGAGCTTTGCGCTGAGCTCGAGATCCCGACCGAGATACGGCCGGTCGCGGCGGACGAGCTTGCCGCTGCGGACGAACTGTTTGCGACCTCGACCGCGGGCGGCATCATGCCCATCACGCGGGTCGACGGGGCCGCGGTCGGCGACGGCCGGCCGGGTCCGATGACCGCACGACTCATCGCGCTCTATTGGGACAAGCACAGCGACCCCGCCTGGTCGACCCCGGTCGCCTATGGCTGACGGGGTGGCGGCGCTGGCCGCCGCATTTGGTCTCTGTCTTTTCCTGATCATCCGACCGGCCACGGCCGAGCATCCCTGCGGCACCGCCGAGAGCCGGGCGAGCTGTCTCGCGCCCTGCGCCGACAACGAGGCCATGCGGGCCCGGCGGGTGGCGCTGACGCGCCGTGCCGGTGCCAGTGAACCGGACGCCCTGTTCGAAATGGGGCAAAGCTGGCTCGGCGTGCCCGGACCCGCCGGCGGCGCCGTCTGCACGCCGGACCTGGCGGATTTTCGCGCGGCGGCCAGTTGGTTCCAGCGCGCGGCAGACCGGGGCCATGTCGGGGCGCAGGTCGCGCTCGGCGACTATTACGAGCTGGGGCAGGGGGGCGAACAGGACTATGCGCGGGCCTTTCGCTGGTTTCATCGCGCGGCGGCGCAGGGCCATCCCCGGGCGGTCTTTAGGATCGGCGTGTTCCACGACTTCGGCCGCAGCACTGCGCCCAAGGACGCGGCGGTCGCCGCTCTATGGTATGCCCGCGCGGCCGCACTGGGCTCCTGCGATGCGCGCTTTGCCTTGGCGACCATGTATGCCCAGGGACGCGGCGTCGCGTCGGACGCCGCGCGCGCCTTCGCGCTCTACGATCTGGTGGTGGAGGAGGGCAACGCGGTCTGTTACGGCCGATCCTCGGGCGACGCCGGCAGGGCGCGCAAGTCGATTGCGGCGCAGATGTCCGAAGCCGAACGAACCGCAGCGCGGGCCGGCGTGGCCGCTTGGCTGACGCCCCGCTGAGCCCCGCTCAAGTGAGGGCGTCCACCTCCTCGTCGGAGAGGGTTCCCGGCACGATGGTCAGCGGGATCGTCAGGTTTGAGGAGAACTTCCCAGTCAGCGCCGTGATCAGCGGTCCCGGCCCCTTCGGGCCCGGCGACGAGGCCAGCACCAGAACCGAGATGTCGGGCTCTTCCTCGATCAGCGCCAACAGCTCGTCCCGGGGTTCGCCCTCGCGGATATGCATGACCGGCAGCTTCCGCATCAAAGAGACCACCTGATCGCCATACTGCTGGATCAGCTCCTCGGCTTCGGCACGGGCCTCTTCCTCGATGAGATTGTCCACCGCCATCCAATGACCGAAATCGGGCGGCGGGATCACGTAGAGCAAGGCCACGCGCCCACCCGTGCGCTGTGCCCGGCGGCTGGCAAAGCGCAGGGCCACGCCCATCTCTTCGCTCTTGTCGATGACGACCAGGAAGATTCGTTCCGGCATCTCGTTTTTCTTGCTCTTGGCAGCCATGACTAACTCCTTCGGAAGACAACGCTCGCGAGCCAGCCCGCGGCCAGCGCCAGCGCGATAGCGAACAGACCGTAGAGCGCCGAATGCGTATGCGCGAACTCGAACACCTCGTAGTCAAAGCCGTGCTTTTCGATCTTCAACGGGGTTGTCTGCGCCGTGACCACGTCGCCGTCGCGCACCAGGAACACCTGAACGGTGTAGATGCCGGTGGGGACGTTCGACGGAAAGGTGATGTCGACCCGGAACAGCTGCTCGCCGAGAAACCGGACCTTCTTGCTCTCGAGCTGGTACAGCTTCTCCGCGCTGCGGATGCGGTTGAGCGCCGCCTGGTAAGCGATCCGCAAACCGTCGTCGTCTTCTTCCTCCGCGGTCAGCTTTATGCCCCATGGACCAAGCTGGTGTCGCTTGAGCGCCTGGGTTCCCATGAGCTCTTCGAGCGGCCTGCTCGCGGCCACGGCATAGAAACTCGGCGCGTCGCTGAACACCACCTGGCTGCGGTTGACCCAGATGCCGGCGACGCGGTGTTTCCGCCGTACAGCGGTACGCGCGGCGGGACCCCGCACCACCACGATCACGTCGCCGGGTCCGTCCGTCGCCCCGAACAAGAGCACATCCGTCCCGGTGAACCCGGTGGTGATCTTGATCAGATGGTCGGACAGATCGGCCGTCAGCGGGGCCGCCCGGACGGAATTCAGAGCCAAGGCAGCGAGCGCAAGTCCGGCCAGGCAGGCGGCAGAGATCAGCGCCCATCTGCGCGCCGCCCTCATGAGCCCGCCCCCAGGGTCGCAACCGAGAACAGGTCCTCGGGAGTCGTGACCAGATCCCACACCAACTTGCCGCAGACCGCCAGCACCATGATCGCCAACAGACCACGCAGCTGTTCGCCGCGCAGATAGGTGCTGGCGCGGCTGCCGAACTGGGCCCCGATGACGCCGCCCGCCAACAGCAGCATCGCCAGCACCACATCGACCGTCTGGTTCTGGACCGATTGCAGGAAGGTCACGGTGGCGGTGACGAAGATGATCTGAAACAGAGACGTGCCGACCACCACCGAAGTCGGCATGCCCAGGATGTAGATCATCGCCGGCACCATGATGAAGCCGCCGCCCACGCCCATGATCGCAGCCAGAACGCCGACCACGGCGCCGATGACGAAGGGCGCGATGGCGCTGATGTAGAGCTTGGACTTGCGGAACCGCATCTTGATCGGGAGGCCATGGATCCAGCGTCGTTGCCGGCGGCGCGCCTGGGCCGCACCGCCCTTGCGGCGCAGCAAGGCGCGGCCGGCTTCGGCCAGCATGAGGCTGCCGATGATGCCCAGGAAGGCGACGTAGCTCATCGAAATGACCAGGTCGATCTGGCCGATCCCGCGCAAATAGGCGAACAGCTGGATGCCAATCACGGACCCGAAGATGCCGCCGGCCAGCAGCACCAGGCCCATCTTCACGTCGACATTCTGGCGCCGCCAGTGGGCGATCACGCCCGATACCGAGGAGGCGACGATCTGGTTCGCCTCGGTCGCCACCGCGACCGCGGGCGGAATGCCGATGAATATCAGCAGCGGGGTCATGAGGAAGCCGCCGCCGACGCCGAAGAGACCCGAGAGGAAACCGACCATCCCCCCGAGCCCGAGGAGCAGGAACACGTCCACGGACATCTCGGCGATGGGAAGGTAGATCTGCATGCTGCGTGGTTCGCCCGGGGTCGGCCGACGGCAGGGTCGTCTGCGGCCCCGCCAGGGCCAAATTACGCAGCCGCTTGCACAGCGTGAAGCTATTTCAGCAGGATGTTGCTGATTTCCCGCAGCTGGGTGCGCGCGCGCAACAGGTAGAAGCCCTGGGCGGCCAGATGGCTGGGCAGGAACTGGCTGTCCGGCGCGCCGTTGACGATGACCCAGGGATCTAGCTGCGCCGCTGCCTGCATGCTAGCAAGCAGCTGGGTCCAGGCGCTACCCAGCTCGCGGTCCCGAATCACGTTGTCGAAATCGATGGCGAGCGCGTCCAGCAACAGATAGTAGGCGTAGGTGCGTCCCTTGATATTGTAGAACAGATCGTCGGCGCCGAAGTCGATCAGGCTGCCCGATCGTTCCCGGATCCAGCCGTCCAAGCTGGCCGACGCCGAGCCGAGGTCCGAGGCGACCCGATCGAGCGTGCCCAACAGGTTGTCCGCCCGCCGGTCGAACACGGCGTTGCCCTCGGCGAGGCGCCGGTTGTACTCCAGCAGGCGCTCCCGGGCCGAGCGATACTGCCGTTCGGACGACGCGGTCGGCACCCACCAGGACACCTCCGGATTGATGACCCAGACCGTGCCCGGATACTTGAGCAGGCCCGCCGCCTTCTGCAGATCCGGATCGGCCTGGCTGGAGCCCCGGGTGCGGCCGATCTGATCCAGCATTTCGATCGCGAAACGAGAGAGGCCGGCGATGATTCCCTGCTGGAAGTTCGGCATGTTGTCCAGCGCCGCCGGCGGCAGGAACCAAGGATCGTTCGCGGTCCAGCGCTGCTGATCGACTTCCCGATGAATCAGCGCGGCGGTCACGGCGATGGCGTGGCTCTCACTGTCCTTTACGTCGCTGGCCCGGAACGCGGTGTCGTCATCGATCTTGTGCACCCAGATCATGCCGATCGGGTAGTAGAGGGCGAGGAATACGGCGAGGGCGATGAGAATCGGCCTCCAGGTCCGCCATCTCCGGCTTACCGGCGCGGGCGCGGCTTCCGCAACCGGCGAATCCGGCTTGGGCAGGGATCGGCGGCGCCACCAGTCGCCCATGCGTTGGACAAGAGAGGCCATACCGTTCAGCTCCTGAGCAGTCCGACCACGTCCATCACCTCGTCGATCACCGGCTGGGTGATGGCCCGGGCCCGCTCGGCCCCGTCGCGCAGGATATCGTCCACATAGTCGGGATCGGCCAGCAGGCGCTGCATCTCGCCGCCGATCGGCCCCAGCACCGAAACCGCCAGGTCGGTCAGCACGGTCTTGAAAAAGGAGAACTCCTTGCCCTCGAACTCGGCCAGCACATCGGCGAAGTCCTTGTCGGCCAACGCGGCATAAATCGCCAGCAGATTGAACGCTTCGGGCCGGGTCGCCTCGACCTCGGGGGGCAACAGGCCGTCCGCAAGCGAATCCGGCCCCGGCAGCACCTCCGGATCGGTCTTGGCCTTGCGGATCTTGAGCGCAACCGTATCCCGGTCGTCGGTCATGTTGATGCGCGAATAGTCGGACGGATCCGACTTGCTCATCTTGTTCGTGCCGTCGCGCAGGCTCATGACCCGGGTCGCGGCACCGAAGATCAGGGGCTCGGTAATCGGAAACACCTCGCGGCCATAGTCGTGGTTGAACTTCTGCGCGATGTCGCGGCAGAGCTCGAGGTGCTGTTTCTGATCCTCGCCCACCGGCACATGGGTCGCCTTGTAGGCCAGGATGTCCGCCGCCATCAGGATCGGGTAGGCATACAGCCCCACCGACGCGTTTTCCCGGTGCTTGCCCGCCTTCTCCTTGAACTGGGTCATCCGGTTGAGCCAGCCGAGACGGGCGATGCAGTTGAAGATCCAGGCGAGTTCGGCGTGATCCGGGTTCCGGCTCTGGTTCAGGATGATGTTCTTGCGCGGATCGATGCCCGCGGCCAGGAAGGCTGCCGTCACCTCGCGGGTGTTGTGGGTCAGCTCGGCCGGGTCTTGGGCCACGGTGATGGCGTGCAGATCGACCACGCAGTAGATGCAGTCGAATTCTTCCTGCAGGCGCACGAAATTGCGGATGGCGCCCAGATAGTTGCCGAGGTGCAGGTTGCCGGTCGGCTGCACGCCGGAGAAAATGCGCTTCATGGCTTTGAACTCTTTGATTTTTCTGGCCGCGAGGGCGAAGGGCGCGCTGTTATCGCCGCTCGTCCCGGCGTGGTCAAGACGGCTGTTTGCTCAGGGACGCGCGCAGCTCGCCCAGATCGGCCGCCTTCACCGCGAGCGCGCAGACGGCGAAGACGACGACGCCGAACACCACCAGCACCGCCATCGCCCCGGCCCGCTGAAGCACATCCGCGGCTAGGGGCCCGGCCAGCACCGCCTGAAGCGGCAGCAGCAGCCCGGCCATCACGGCCGCGGCCAGGACGATCCGCGGCAGGCGGCGGAACAGCCGGCTGTCGCCGTGCAGATGCCCACGGCGCACCAGGGTCATCCCCAAGAGCCCGGCGTTGACCCAGGCGGCCACGGCGGTCGCGACCGCGATGCCCACATGGGCGAGCGGGCGGAACAGGATCAGCGACAGCGCGATGTTCAGCACAACGCCGATCGCGGCATAGATCACCGGCGTCCTGGTGTCCTCGCGCGCGAAGAAGCCCGGGTTCAGAACCTTGATCAGGACATAGGCCGGCAGTCCCGCGGCAAAGGCGGCCAGCGCCGCAGCCGTGGCAGCCGTGTCGCCAGGGCCGAAGCGGCCGTACTGGAACATCACGGTGACCACGGTCCCGGGGATGGCGATCAGAGCCGCCGCCGCCGGCAGCGTGATCAGCATGGAGATTTCGATCGCCCGATTGAACGAGGCTTGCGCGGCGCCGTGCTCGCCGCCGCGCAGCTTGCGCGACAGCTCGGGCAACAGCGCCGTGCCGATGGCGATGCCGATCACGCCCAGCGGGAATTGGTAGATGCGCTCGCCGTAGTAGAGGTACGACACGGCTCCGGGGATGAAGGACGCGATGATGGTGCCGATCAACAGATTGATCTGAGTCACCCCGGCGCCGATTGCGCCCGGCAGCATCAAAGCGAACAGCCGGCGCATGTCGGGTGTCAGCCGCGGCCGCGGCAGGCGCAGCATCAGGCCGGCCCGCTGGGCGGCGATCACCAGCGCCAGGAACTGGGCCGCACCCGCGACGGCCACGCCCCAGGACAGCGCATGCCCCGCGCTCGGGAATAGATCGCCCGAGACGATCAGGGCGCCGATCAGAATCACGTTCAGCAGCACCGGTGCCGCGGCGACCGCGGCGAACCGGTAGACCGAGTTGAGCACGCCGCCATAGAGCGCAACCAGCGCCATGAACAGGAGATAGGGCAGGGTCAGGCGGGTGAACAACACGGCGAGGTCGAATGTCTCGGGGTCGTCGACGAAGCCCGGTGCGATCGCGTACATCAGCCATGGCATGGTGATCTCGCACACGATGGTGAAGACCACCAGCACGGTCAGCATGATCGCGAGCGCGTCCTCGGCGAAGCGCAGGGCCCCGCCCTTACCCTCGGTCTCGAGCCGGCCCGAAAACATGGGCACGAAGGCCGCGGTGAAGGCGCCTTCGGCGACCAGCCGGCGGAACAAATTGGGAAACCGGAAGGCCACGAAGAACGCCTCGGGCACGCCCTGGGTCCCGAGAAAGCGGGCGATCAGGATGTCCCGGGCGAAGCCGAGGATCCGGCTCGCGAAGGTCCAGCCGCCGACCGTGACGGAGGAGCGGAGCAGCGCCATGACGGACTCTAACTAGAGGATTGCGGCGAAGTTGGGAAGCTGCGCTGGCCGCGATCTGCCCCGGCCTCCGCGACGGCGCTATACTGATACGAGGAAATCCTAGCGGGGGCGCAGGATGCGGGACGAACAGATCGGGCGGACGGAAACGCTGCAGCGGCGTCTCGCCGACGAAGAGCTCGACGCCGCGGTTCTCGCCGACCCTGATTCGATCTACTACTTCGCGGGCTTCGCCAACTATCTGGGCACCGATTTCGGCCGGCCGACGCTCCTGGTCGTGCCGCGCGCGGGCGCGCCTTCCATGGTAACGCCGCTCATGGAATCGGAGATGTGCCGGGCGATGAGCTGGGTCGACGACGTCCGACCATGGGAAGACGGCCGGAGCGGGGAGTGGCGCGAGTTGCTGGATGGGCTCTTGGCCGGGGTGCGGCGGCTCGGCCTCGAGCACGACACCTTGCCGCAGGCGGTGCGCCGACACTTGGCCCAGGGCCTGGGCGGACGGGAGACCGTCGACGTCGCGCGGACGGTCGGCGAGATGCGCATGATCAAGAGCGCCGCCGAGATCGCCGTCATGCGTCAGGCGGGGGAGGTCGCCATTGCCATGGCCGAGGGCGCCCGCGCGGTGATCGGCGAGGGCGTGCCGGAATACGAGGTCGCGCTGGCGGTGATCCAAGGCGGCACGCGGAAGGCCGCCGAACTCTTGCGGGACGAGGGGCCGGACCGCTTCGTCCCGCCGGTCATACACAACTTGCAGATCCTGCAATCCGGCCACGACACTTCCATGGTGCACCGGCGGGCCAGCACCCGCCGCCTGGGCCAGGGCGAGCCGGTCTATCTCTGCTTCTGCGGCATCGCCAACTTCCGGCACTACAAACTGGGTTTCGACCGGGAATACTTCGTCGGCTGGGTCTCGGACGAGCACGCCCGGATCTACGAGACCACCCTGGCCGCGCAGGCCGCCGCCCTGGCCGCAATCCGGCCGGGCGTGACCGCGGAGGAGGTTCATTACGCCGCCGAAACGGCCTACCGGGACGCTGGATTTCTGCCCGGATACCGGACCGGCCGGGCGATCGGCTGTTCCTTCCTGGAGCAGCCCGAGCTCAAGCCCGGCGACACGACCCGGCTGCGCCCCGGCATGACCTTCGCGGTCGACGGCGGCATCACGGTACCGGGATCCTTCGGCGCTCGCGTCGGGGACTCCATTGTCGTGACCGAGGACGGCTGCGAGGTTCTGACGCCCTATCCGAAGGAGCTCACGGTCCTGTAGGGCCTGCAATCGATATGGCACGTGCCGGCCTCCTGGCTGTCGGCGCAGATCTGCCCAGTCGCCGGATCTGTCTTTTCTAATGGGCGTCGTGTCTGTGTAGTATTGGAACGCGATGGCGGTAGTGGAGATTCAGGACGGATTCGAGGCGGCGCTGGCGTCGCGCACGCCCTTCGTTGTGCGCGGCGCGGCCGCCGAGTGGCCGGCCTGCGCCTGGACGCTGGAAAAGCTCCGCGCCACGACCGAGACCAACGAGCCTGGCCGATACTGGTATGACCTGCCGCCGGACCATCCCCTGTCCGAGGATCTGGCGCAGCCGGCCTGGCTGGCCGCGCATTGGGATCGATTGGGACCGCGCCTTTCCCTGCGCGACCGGCCGCTGCGGTTCTGGCTGGCGCGCAAAGGCACGCGGACACCCTGGCACTATGACGGCAACGCGCTGGACGTGATCAATGTGCAGTTGAGCGGCGCCAAGCACTTCGCGCTGATGCCCCCCGACCAAGAGATGCCCTGGGTGCGCTTCCATTTCGTGTCGTCGCTCGGCTATGAGGAGACGCGCGCGCCGACACTGGACGTGACGCTGACCGCGGGCGATCTCATATTCGTGCCGCGATTCTGGAGCCACCTGGTCCGCTCGCTCGACGAGACGAACAGCAACATCAACTGGGTCTGGACGGATACGGCGTTCGAGGCGGACACCGCCGTCGCTGCCCGAGAGGCCGAGCGGTTGACCGCCATCAAGTCGCTCGAGGCGTCAGGCCAGCTCGAGCGGCTGCTCGAGGCTGACGAAGCGGCGTTCCTGCGACAGGAACTCGTCGATTACGGTGGCGGTCGCGGCAGCGACTTGGTCTCGGCCATGATCGACACCGTAACGCCGGCGCGCGTGGACGCCCGTATCGACATCGAAATGCAAAACGAGCCATCCGGCGAGTTCTTTGCCCGCCTCGACACCCGCGGCCGCGAACTTCATGGCCGTGCCCGGCGCGCAGACGACTACTTCGTGAACGCCTAGGACACGATCACGGCAGTTTACGCAGAACGTGGATGCGGGCCGTATGCTCCGGGTTGGAGAGCGGCAGCGGCAAGAATTCCGGGCCGATTTCGACGCTTTCGAGGATGGCGTCCCGCTGCAACGCTCTGACCGCAGCCTCGAACCCCCCGTCCCGATAGCGCGCATCGCTGGTGGTGTAGATGATGTGCCCGCCGGGTCCGATGAGGCGCGCGAATTCGGGGATCACCTGTCCGGTCACGTATCCGCTCGTCCCGATGCTGAGAACAGCGTCGAAGCTCCCGTCCGGAAACGGCAGCGGCTCCATCAGATCCGCCCTGAGCGTCTCGCGATAGATGGATTTGGCATGCGCGACGTCGAGCATCCTTTGTGAGAGATCGACCGCAACCATATTGCTGTAGCCTTGGCCCGCGAGCGTTTCTCCAACCAGGCCGGTCCCGGCGCCGGCGTCGAGAATGCGCGCCTCGGCCGCGAGATACCGTGTCGCCGGCCCGACCGTCTCGGCCGGTCCGCGCCAGTCGCACAGCTCGGCGACATCGGCATCGTACTCGTCCGCCCAGGCATCGAAGCGTGCTTCGGTGCGCGCGACATCTTCGGCCGCCTGGTACGCCCAGCCCACGCGCGCGCGCCGTTGCGAGGGCAGCGTCTCGTCGATCGTCAATTGCGTGTTCCCCGTGTTTGCCGGACGAGATCATGTCCTAGTCCATCCGCTGCCAGGTATACATGGCGACTTCCGGCGCCGGTACGATTTCGTACCCATTCGCCCAGCCCAACTCGGGCACCGGCGTCACCGACATCAGATAGGCGCCAAGAGGGGCGGTGTCCCTGAAATGCTGCGTGACCTCGGCGACCAGGAGTTTGCCCAGGCCGTGTTTTTGATGCTCCGGCAGGACCGCTGTGTCGACCGCCAAGTAGTGGCACCCGCCGTCCCCGACAAGGCGGGCTATGCCCACGGGCTGGCCCTTGTGAAAGACCTGCACGCCAAAGATCGTGTTCGGCAGTCCCCTTTCCGCCGCTTCCACCGACTTTTTGCCCAACCCCGCAGCACGCCGGATTTCAAGATAGACATCCACACTCGGCGTTTCTCTGACGATCTCATAGCTCATTGTCCCCTCCCCTCCATCCCTTGGGTGACGACCAGGCTGCGAACAGGCCAATTCCCGTTGCCGCCGCCAGTCTACGCAAGCGGCACCGCCTGATCGAGATCTCGCGAGACGCTTCCCGGCTCAGGTTTTTAGTCAGCAGCCTGTGCCGCTGCGTCCCCGGCTTTCCGATCAAACAAACTCACCTGGATCGCGTCCCAATATACGATTTCCGGGTCGCACCGGAGGACCGCGTTGTACTCGCACGAGAACCCGGCCCGTTCGATCGCGCTGACCAGCTCGCCGGGGGTCGGCTCCTCTGGACTGTCAAAGCGATATCTGAGCTTGTCCGCCGTCTCCGCCGCCGTGCGGTGCGGGCCGTGCCAGGTGACCTTGAGAAGCCGGCCATCGGGCTTGAGCGAGCGATGCATGAGGCGCATGAGCCGGTCGAAGCGCTCGCCTTGGAAGGTTGCGAAGAAGCCGACGCCGAGGATGCTGTCGAAGCGATCCTTGAGCGCTTCTCCGCAATTGAAGACGTCGGCGCAGAGATACTCGGTCCGCGTCCCCTGTGCCGCGGCCTTGGCCTTGAGTTGCAGAAGTTCGGGGTCCTCCGTGCGCAGCAGGAAGTCGAAGGTGCTCTCGTTGACATCCAGTCCGACGTATTCCTCGGGTGGCTCCCCGAAGTGCACCAGGTAATCGTAAAGGGTCGGGCCGCAGCCGGCGTTGAGCACCGAACGGCCCTTGATGTGGGACAGACTCGAGAGCCAGAACGACGCGACGTCCGGGTGCTCGGCGATCCGCTGTCGCACCTCGGAGTAGTAGTCACGGATGTAGTCGTACGGTGCTTGGAGCTGTGTAAGCATGTTCGGGCGATGGTTTGCGAAGGATGAGAAAGGAGGATCGGTATGTGAGCCCGGGCCCGCTCTCCGGATCGAAGCGCGCCAGCTCGAGGGCGTCCGAGGCCGCCAGATTTGCCGGGGGATAGAACAACCGGCCGAGGTCAAAGGGATCGCGCAGGATCAAGGGTGCACCCGGCCGCATCCGCTCAAGCACATGAGCGATTAGCGCGTCTTTGGGCTGGTGCTGGTTGTCCTTCATGCTCACGCCCAGAAGGACCGTGCCGACGACGGCGTCGTAACGACCCAAATCTGTTACCTCATCGACGCTTTTGGCGACGTTTCGGATCTGGTCGGCCCAGCGCGACTGTTCGATCAGCTTGGAGCCAAGCGCGAATGCCGTTGCCTCCCGCTCGATACAGGTCAGGTCACTATCCAAGGCGGAGGCCATCGTGAGCGCGGTGATCGGCAGCGGGCCCGACCCGAACACGGCGATCGACTTGCAGCCTGCGAGCGCATCGGCGACGGCCGGGACGAGCGTCCAGAACAGCTGCTGTTCGACCATCTGCGCGAGCGTCCTGCCGACATCGCCGCCCTGCAATAGGGCGCGGGCTTGTTCGATCTCCTTGTCGAACTCATAACAGGCGCGAATCCGATGCAGCTTGGGCTCCGCGGCCAGAATCGCGCGATCGGCAAAGACCTGGTCACAAAGGGCCTGATCCGCTCTCTGCATGTGCCCGTCGAGCTCCGCATAGATCGGCTCGACCACCCTGTACCAGGGCGAGATCCCGCCATAGGGGGCCGTCTCGAGGTGGTCGGACAGGTAATTGGCCCCGTAGGCGGACGCCTCGGCCGACCCGTCTGGATTGCGCATGAGGTGGAGCCTGTCGGCATAGAACGCCAGGACGCCGCAGAGCTCGCGGATGTTCTCGAGCGCGCCCATCAGGATCCGGAGCCCGAGCGGTCGACGACGATCAACGAATAGAGCTTTTGCGGCGGGTCGGGCAGCAGCCGATGCGGCACGCCATCGAGCAGACAGAGGTCGACGGACGGCCAGATGATGGTTCCCGAACTGACGGCCGTCCGGAATACGAGCAGCGTCTCCGGCGGGACATGGCGGGTGTAGTGCTCGACCACCCGCATTTTGTCGGCGTCCGTGACGCCGACGACGAGGCCGACCATGACGCCGTCGTAGTAGGAGAAATCCGACAGGTCGAGCGCGTCGGCGTGCACGACCTCCAGCGTCGGGCAGTCGAAGATGCGGACGACCTCCTTGGCGAGCCGGCAAGCCTCGGCGTCGCAATCGACGCAGACGATGGAAAGGCCGGGATTGGCGCGGGCGAAATAGATCGCCGAGGTCGGAAACGGACCGGCCCCGAGCCAGATCATCCGCCTGCACCGATAGGGCGCCAGAGAGCGGACCTCGAACGCCTGCGCGATCTCGTACCAGTCCGCGCTGCGGAACTGATCCGCAGCGGCCTCCCGGCCCGCGTCGGCGATTGTCTGCGCCACGGCCATTTCCCGCCGGTATTCATACTCGGCACGGATCAGGTGAAAGCGCTCGCGAATGGAACTGTAGCGCGGATCCTGGCGAACCGCGCCGATCTGCGCGTCATCCAGGTCCAGGAGGATTTTGTCCAGCTCGCCGAAGAGCTGCTCCAGGCGCAGGTCGGACACCGATGCGATCTGCACGGCCTCGACGCAGATGCGAACGACCTGGTCGATCGAGTCGTCGATGTCCCAAGTCCGGGACTGGACAGGAATTCTCCGTTCCATGATTCGTTAGTCTGCGAGGCGTGTCTGTTGGGGCTTTGATGTTGTTTCGCTATGCCCAAAGGGAGAGTTTAGACGCCAGCGCAGAATGACGGAACTGTCACTAGTGACAGTTGTCGGAGCGACGCGATTACCCCGCATTTAGAAGCCTCGGCTGGCCTCGAATACATGGCCGTCGTCAGTCGACCCAATGCAGGACGTCGCGAATGATGGACCAGCGCGGCGCTTTGTCGGTAATCGGTTTGCCCAAGATCCAATGCCGATACAATTCTTCAACCATGCCGATCTTTATCTGAACGCCCAGCCAGTTGTTCAAGAAGGTCTGGAATTCGCCCTGTTTGGACGGAAGCGCAAAGCCGACTGGCACCGTCGGTTTGAACCCGATCGGCACCACGGCCATGAACTGCGGGTAGATCAGCGTCCAGGCGGAGCCCATCTCCGCAGAGAAGAGGAGTGCGTCGACGTCCGGTAACTCACCTCTGAGGAACGGTTTCGGCGACCTGATCTCCACGAACTCGGCGTTCGGAAACGCCTGCTGGATCTGCCGGTGGAAATAGTCAGGCATCACCCCCAGCCTGAGCGATGGCAGTTGCCTGATCGTTTGGAGAGTTGCGAAGTCGCGGCGCGACTCGTCTCGAATAAGAAAGCCCGGCGTTTCGTCGACATATGGGCGCGTGAACGCGGCATCGAGGGCGCGCGTCGGCGTAATACTGACTCCTCCGGCAATCATATCGAGACGTCCCGAATCGAGCCATTCGATCCCATCGCCCCAGTTCACCTGGCTGATCTCGAGGCCCACGCCCAGATCCCGGGCCAGGGCATGCATCAGCTCCATGTCGAGGCCGACCAGCTCACCGCCGCCGTTCCGGAAAACGAAAGGCAGCCGGCCCGCGTGAACGCCGACCCGAAGGCTGCCACGGTTGCGGATAACCGTGAGCCGCGGACGACCGCGCGCCTCGACAGAGAGCGGCGCAGGGTCCGCTATCTCTGTGATGGGCACCGGCTCCTCGACGAGCTGCATGGCGCGCAGGCGCTGTTCTCCGATGTTCTCTTCCGGCAGGATGCCCCTGAAGGCGAAGCCCAAGACCAGGAAGAACACCGCCGCCAGCACGATGCTCGCGCCCCCGCCGATGATGAGTCTCATCCAATTGAGCCGGCCGGTCATGGCACAGGCCGCCAGCAGGCAAAGGACGACGCCGTGCATTGCGGCGAGCGAGGTCCAGAAGTTGCTGGTGATCACGGAGCCCACGACGAACAACTGCACCATGTCCGAGGGCAGCCGGAAGTAGTCGAGCAGGAAGGGCAGCGCCAGCCACATGCCCCCGAAGGAAGACGGGATTCCGAGGACGCCGAACATTGGATACTGGTCCAGGGTTAGGGGCGCGCCGACGAACCAGGCGGCAAAGAGGATGAAGGCGAGGCTGATCGGCGTGCCCGCGGTCGGCACGGTGTAGGCCGTCGGGGCGAGCACATTGACGGCCGAATTCGTCTCCGGCGTGCCCAGCTCGGCCTCCTTGAGCAGCTTTTTGCACTCCTCGGCGATCAGCGGCAGGACGACCAGCACCGTGTTGACCGCGAAGGCCGTGATCATGGCGGTGCGGGCATGGCGCAGCACATCCAGGTAGGAGAATGGAGTCGCGAGTGCGACGAGCACGGGGAGCGTCACAAAACCAAGCAACGCCCAGGCCGCCACATAGGTCCAGAGATAGATCTGCAGGCGGTTCAGCTCCTCGAACTCGATGGTTCCCGCCGTCGCCGCCGCCATCGCGAAAATGCCCAAGGGTGCGAGTCTCGCAATGAACGACATGACCCGTCCCAAGGCTGTCTCGATCACCTCGAGAGCATTCAGGATGGTCTGCTTTTCGCGCATAGCCATCAACGCCAGACCCAGGGATATGCTGAACACCACCACAGCCGGCACAATCGATTCACTGAGAGACTCGAAAATGTTGGCTGGGATGAACATGCTCATGAGATCGAGCGGCGCTTCGGACGGCAGGGTGGTGCTGAAGAACGAGCCGGTGTCCCAGTCCGGATAGGATAGCGGGATCATGAAGGACGTGAGCCAGCTCACCGCCCACAGCAAGACGATCAAAATGACCGCGCGCAGGCCGAGCAAGCCGCAACCGGTCGGCTCGAGTCGGCCGATACCGGCGATGAGAGAGGCCAGAACGTAAGGCAGCACCGTCATCTGCAGCAGCCGGACATAGGCGACCCCCACCTCCTTCAAGGGGGCGTTGATCTCGCCGAAGAAGAGCCCGCAGAAGATGCCGAGGGTGAGGGCCAGAACAATCTGGGTGAAGCAATCCGTCGGGAGCGCCAGGCGGCGCTTAGACCGAGCTTTCGTGGAGACGACGGTCGACATGGGTCGCGGATGTTATCAGACTGGTTATTCGAGGGCGATCCCAAGGCGGCGCAGCGGATTTCGAGTGTATTGCTACCGGGCTAAGGGTCCATCATGGGATGCGGGAGGCGAACATGGAGTTCGAGGGGCGGCGCGTGCTGGTCACGGGCGGCACGCGTGGGATCGGCCGCACGATCGTTGCGGCGTTTCTGAAGTCCGGTGCCCATGTCGCCGTCAACGGGCAGAGCGCGGAGTCGGTGGAAAGCGCGCTGGCGGGTCTTGCCGCCTCGGAGAAGGACCATATCGTCGCGGCGCCCGGCGACGTCGGCACCATGGACGGCTGCCGGGCCGCGGTGGAGGCGGCGGTGGACGGCCTCGGCGGGCTCGATGTTCTGGTCAACAATGCGGGGATCAACCGCGACGGCCCGTTTCTGGAGATGACCGAGGCGGATTGGGACCGGGTTTTGGACGTCAACCTGAAAGGGCCGATGCTGTTGACGCAGCTGGCCGCACCGGCCATGCGCCGCGGCGCCGGCGGGCGTGTTGTCAACGTTTCGGCCGTGACCGGCATTCAGGCAAGAAGGAACGCGGTCAATTATTGCGTCTCGAAGGCGGGTCTTCTCATGCTGACGAAATGTGCGGCCCTTGAGTTGGCGCCGGACATCCTGGTCAATGCCATCGGCCTCGGCTTCGTCCGCAGCGCGCTGGTAGAGGAGCATTTCAGCGCCGACCAGCTTGCGACCATCGTCGACGAAACCCCCGTCCGCCGCATGGGCGAATTCGAGGAGGTTGCGGACCTGGTCCTGTTTCTTGCCTCGGAGACGACCGCCTTCATGACGGGGCAGACCGTCATTCTCGACGGCGGGCGTATCATGCGCTGAGGCGCTGCGCCCGGGGCCGACGGCTCGGGCCGACGGTCACTCGGCGGGCGGCGCGAAAGCCCCGGTATCGGTCTTGCCGGCCCTGGCGAGACGGTCGGATGCGGTCTCCGTCGTCTCGGCGGGCTGCGGCGTGGCGGCGGCCTCGGGCTCGACCAGCGCTTCGAGCACGCGCTCGCGGATCTGGGCGATCTTGCCCTCGTGATCCACCTTCATCCCAAAGATGTCCTTGACGTAGAACACGTCGACCACGCGCTCGCCGAAAGTGGAGATCTTGGCGCTGGCGATCCGCAGGCCGCACTCGTTCAGCGCCCGGGTGACATCGTACAACAGACCCGGCCGGTCGCGGCCGTTCAGCTCAACCACGGTGAACCAGCGGCTTGCGGCGTTGTCGATCATCACGCGCGGCGGCGCCTTGAACACCCGCCGGGCCCGGGCCGGCAGCGACGAGCGTCGGCTGGCCAGCTCGTCCTGCAGCCTGAGCCGGCCGGACAAGGCCAGCTCGATACGGGCCGACAGCTTGGCAAGCTGGTCCGGGCGTTCGAACGCGCCGCCCTCGGAATCCTGGATGCAGAAGCTGTCGAGCGCCATGCCGTTGGTCAGCGTGAAAATCTTGGCGTCGACAATAGTCGCACCGGACAACGCCATCGCGCCGGCGATCTTGGAGAACAGGCCGGCCTGATCCTGGGTGTAGACCGTGACCTCGGTGACCGCCCGGAAGCTGTCGACCCGACGGTCGATCGCCAGGGGTTGATCCGCCGTATCCGCCTCGCGCACCAGCGCCGCATGCCGCGCCTGGGTGTCGGTGTCGAGCGTGAGCCAGTAGCTGGTGTAGCCGCGCGCCAGGAAGGCCTCCACGTCGGACGAATCCCAATCGGAGAGCCGCCGGCGCAAGGCATCCTTGGCCGCCTCGACGCGGGCCTTCACGCCCTCGCCCTGCTGGAAGCTGCCGGACATCACTTCCTCGGCGCGGTAGTAAAGCTCGCGCAAGAGCGCCGCCTTCCAGCCGTTCCATACCTTGGGGCCGGTCGCCCGCATGTCGGCCACGGTGAGCACCAGCAAGAGCCGAAGCCGCTCCGGGGACTGCACCAGCTCGGCAAAATCGGCGATCGTCTTGGGGTCGTCGATGTCGCGTTTCTGCGCGGTGTTGCTCATGGCCAGGTGATGCAGCACCAGCCAGGCGACGGTCTCGGTCTCCTCGGCGCTGAGCCCGAGCCGCGGACCCAGCTTGTTGGCCACCTCCGCACCGAGCTCGGAATGGCGGCCGCCGCGGCCCTTGGCGATGTCATGCAGCAGCAGGGCGAGATAGAGCGCGCGGCGGGACTGGATCTTCGGGAAGATCTCGGTCGAGAGCGGATGCACGTCCTTGTATTTGCCGCTCTCGATTCCATGCAACAGACCGATGGCGCGGATGGTGTGCTCGTCCACCGTGTAGACGTGGTACATGTCGTACTGCATCTGCGCCACGACCCGGCCGAAGTCCGGCACGAAGCGGCCGAACACGCCGGCCTCGTTCAAGCGCCGGAGCGTCTTTTCCGGGTCCTTCGGCGAGGTCAGCATCTCCAGGAACAGACGGTTGCCCTCCTTGCTGCGCCGGAGCTTGCCGTCGATCAGATCCAGCGAGCGCGTGATCAGCCGCAGCGCGGACGGGTGCACGTCCAGCTCGTGCTCCTGAGCCGCATGAAAGATGCGCAACAGATTGACCGGCACCTTGGTGAAGGTCTCGCCGCTCTCCGCTGTGAGCCAGCCGCCCTCGACCCGGAACCCCTCGACCTCGCGCTTGCGGCCCAACAGGCCCTTCAGGCTGAACCTCGGCCTGCGCTGATGCTGCGCCTCAAGCGCGGCACAGAAGATGCGGGTCAGATCGCCCACGTCCTTGGCGACCAGAAAGTAGCGCTTCATGAAGCGCTCGACGCCCAGCGTGCCTTCCCGATCGGCGTAGCCGAGCGCCGCGGCGAGCCTGGGCTGCATATCGAAGGTCAAGCGCTCCTCGGCGCGGTCGGCGAGGTAGTGCAGATGGCAGCGCACCGTCCAGAGGAAGGCTTCCGCTTTGGCGAAACGCGCCGCTTCGCTCTTCATCAGCATGCCCTGGCCGACCAGATTCGGCACCTCGTCCACGCGATAGAGATACTTGCCGATCCAAAACAGCGTGTGCAGGTCGCGCAGGCCGCCCTTGCCCTCCTTGATGTTGGGCTCGAGCACATAGCGGGAATCGCCCATGCGTTCGTGCCGCACGTCCCGCTCGGCCAGCTTGGACTCGACGAAGTCGGGACCGGTGCCCGTCGCCACTTCGTTCAGGAACCGTCGGCGGAGCTCGGCGTAGAGATGGTTGTCGCCACACAGATAGCGGGATTCCAGCAGGCTGGTGCGGATCGTTAGGTCCGACTTGGCAAGCCGGATACAGTCGTCGACGGACCGGGTTGCGTGGCCCACCTTGAGGCCCAGATCCCACAACATATAGAGGGCGTATTCGACGATCTGCTCGGTGTGCGGGGTCGCCTTGTAGGAGTTCAGGAACAGGAGATCCACGTCCGAGAACGGCGCCATCTCGCCGCGCCCGTAGCCGCCCACCGCGATCAGCGCGAGGCGCTCGCCGGCCGTCGGATTGGACAGCGGATAGACGTGCTCGAAGGCGAAGTCGTGGATCAGGCGCAGGATCTGGTCGATCAGGAAGGCGTTGGTCCGCGCGATGTCCAGTCCCTCGGCCCCGGCGTCGAAGCGACGGCGGATCTGGGCTCGCCCGTCCTCGAGCGCGCGCTTGAACAGCGCCAGGACCTGGCCACGGACGGCCTCCGCGCTCTTGTCGCCTTCGGCCATGATGCGGTCGAGTTCGACGACCAGAGCCCGCCGGTCGATGATTTCCCGTTGACGCGGTATGCTGTGCATAGCCTTGAGATGATACCGGCTGCTCCCTTGAGCAACAATCAATCGCCAACCGCGGCAAGACACGTATGTCCGACCCCTGCCTCTTGATCGTGGACGTGCAAAAGGGCTTCTTGACCGAAGCGACCCGGCACATTCCGGCGCTGGTCGAGGCACTGCAGGAGACGTACCGGCTGGTGCTGGCCTCCAGGTTCCTCAATCCGGAAGGCTCCATGCACCGAAAGCTGATCCATTGGGCGCGGTTCGCGCCCGGCACGGAAGAGACAGAGCTGGCCTTTGCGCCACGCCCCGATACGCGCATGATCGAAAAGACCCGCTACAGCTGCGTCACCGACGACCTGCTTGCGGCCCTGGAGTATGACGACGTGTCCGCGGTCCATCTCTGCGGCATCGCCACCGACGGCTGCGTGCTCAAGACCGCCGTGGACCTGTTCGAAGCCGGCGTCACGCCGGTGGTTCTGGCCGACTATTGCGGCTCCCATGGCGGGCCCGAGTGCCACGCGGCGGGGCTCTTGCTGTTGCGCCGCTTCATCGGCGCGGATCAGGTCGTCGAGGGACTGCCCGCGCCATAGTCCGGCCCAACCGGCGACTGAGACGCTCCTTTTCGCCTCCGCCTCCCGTGCCCCGAATGGCCGATGCCACAAAAAAATTTGTTGCAGTGCACAATTTTCCTTGAACCTGTGAAAACAAGGATTATATTGGGGTCATGTTGCAGTGCAACATAAGGGTTTCAAGACGCATGCCGGTAGGAGGGCGAGATGATGGAAAAGACATACGCGATGATGAACGAAGCGATGCTCAAGGGCTACGAGCAGTTTGCGGCACTGAGCAAGGCGCAGTTCGCCCCCTTCTCGCCGATGGCGGTGTGGGGCATGGATGAGTGGAAGGGGGTGGCCGAAGCCAACCTCAACGCTTTCATGAAGGCGGCCACGATCATGGGCAAGGGCTGGCAGAGCATGGCCGATCAGATGGTCGGCTACAATAAGAAGCTGGCCGACGAGAGCCTCAGCAACCTGAAGGCGTTCGCCAAGGTGAAGACGCTCGAGGAAGCCGTCGAGCTGCAATCCGGCCTGGCCCGCAAGGGGTTCGACGAAGCCGTGACCCAGGGCACCAAGGTCTCCGAGCTCACCTTCAAGGTGGCCAATGACGCGGCCGCGCCGATCGCGAGCCGCATCAGCGAGACCGTCGAGACCGTCAGCCGGAAGGCGGCGGCCTAAGCGCAGACGAGCACATCCGACCGTAAAGGGCCCGGCGCGGGATCGCACCGGGCCTTTTTTGTGTCTCTTGAGGGTCGTTGCCCCCACCTCTTCTGCGCGACTGGCGCCGCACGCGCGTTGCGGTTACCGTGAACCCTAGTGAACGCAGAAGAATTGCCTGGAGACATGCCATGCAAGAACTGCTCGACGGTATCTTTCGCTGGACCTGGTTTTCGGAGCCGCACGGATACGAGTTCAACGGCCATCTTGTGGCCCACCCCGGCTGTCACATCTGCGTCGATCCTGTCCCGCCCGGAGAGGGGGAGATGGACAAGATCGAAAACAAGGGCGTGGACGTGATCCTGCTGACCAACCGCAACCATTTGCGCGCCGCCAACGAGGTCAAGGTGGTGACCGGCGCGCCGATCCTGATGCACCCCGCCGACATAGCGCACGCCCGGGAGCAAGGTGGCGAGATCGACGACCCAATCGAGCCGGGCGACGAGGTCGGCCCATTCGAGGTGATTGGCGTTCCCGGCAAGTCGCCGGGAGAGATTGCGTTCCTGTGGCGCAATCGCCGGCTCCTGCTGGTGGGCGACTGCGTGGTCGGCGACCCGCCGGGTGCGCTCAAGCTCTTGCCCGAGCGGGTGATCGACGATCTGGACCAGCTCAAGGCCAGCGTGCGGGCGCTCCTGGAACTGGACGTGGAGG
Organism: Alphaproteobacteria bacterium; assembly: GCA_030066595.1. Lineage (GTDB taxonomy): Bacteria > Pseudomonadota > Alphaproteobacteria > JAJFFI01 > JAJFFI01 > JASJBI01. The sequence continues at coordinate 52,329 of JASJBI010000032.1, forward strand.
CGCTCCTGGTCGGCGACGGCGAGCCGATCCTGACCGGCGCCGGGGCCAAGCTGAAGGCCTTGGTCGACGGATTCTAAGCTAGGTCGTCGCGTTCGAATTCGAACGGATACGTCTCGGTCGGTGGCTTGCGCCTTCGGCGAGACGCGTCACGTTCGCGTGCGCGCAAGGACAGACAACAACGGAGACCCTGGAAATGCTCGATCGACAAACGGTCTCGACTGGCAGTCCTTATGAACCGATCGTCGGTTTCTCACGCGCCGTCCGCATCGGCCAGATCATCGCCATCGGCGGCACGGCGCCGCTTGGTCCGGACGGCAAGACTGTCGGCGTTGGCGACCCGGCTGCCCAGGCGCGGCGCTGCTTCGAGATCACGGATGCGGCCCTTCGCGAGCTCGGGGCGGGCCTTTCTGACGTCATACGGACGCGCTTTTTGTTGACGCGGATAGAGGACTGGGAGGCGGTCGCGCGCGTGCACGGGGAGATCTTTGCAGACGTGCGGCCCGTCAACACGATCGCCCAGGTCTCTCGCTTTATCGATCCCGACTGGTTGCTCGAGACCGAGGTCGACGCGGTTGTGTCCGAGCCGGCCTGATCGCCCGTAGGACGGGGCGAATTGCGCGATCCTCAGGAGTCGCCCTGTTGGTCCGAGAGACTCGTCTTTAGCCTGTAGATCAGCTCCAGTGCCTCCTTGGGCGTGAGCTCATCTGGATGAACCTCGGCCAGCAGCCGCTCGGCCGCCGAGGGCTCGCGCGCCGCGGCCACTGCGGCGGGCCGCCCGGACGCCGCGCTGAACAGCGGCAGGTCGTCGGCAAGCCTGGCGAGCTCGCCGCTGCGCTCGTCCTGCTCCAGGGTCTCGAGCACCTGCTGCGCTCGCGCGATTACGCCCGCCGGCAAACCCGCGAGCTCGGCCACGTGGATGCCGTAGGAGCGGTCGGCCGCGCCCGGCGCCACCTCGTGCAGGAAGATCACGTCCCCCTGCCATTCCTTGACCCGCATGGTGTGGCAGGCGAGCGCTTCGAGCTTGGCGGCCAGCGCCGTGAGCTCGTGATAATGGGTCGCGAAGAGCGCGCGGCAGCGATTCGCCTCGTGCAGATGCTCGACCGCGGCCCAGGCGATCGACAGCCCGTCATAGGTCGCTGTGCCGCGTCCGATCTCGTCCAGGATAACCAAGGCCCGCTCGCCCGCCTGATTGAGGATCGCCGCGGTCTCGACCATCTCGACCATGAAAGTGGACCGCCCGCGGGCTAGGTCGTCCGCCGCGCCGACCCGGGAGAACAGGCGGTCGACCACGCCGATCCGCGCCGCGTCGGCCGGCACGAAGGCGCCCATCTGCGCCAGCACCGCGATCAACGCGTTCTGGCGCAGGAAGGTGCTCTTGCCCGCCATGTTGGGGCCGGTCACGAGCCACAGGCGCTGCGACTCCCCGAGGTCGCAGTCGTTTGCGACGAATGCGCCCGCCTGGCTGTCCTCGAGCGCCACCTCGACCACCGGGTGCCGGCCGCCGGTGATCTCGAAGGCGCGGTCATCGGTGATCTCGGGACGCACGTAACGCCGCTCCACCGCCAGGGCGGCCAGCCCCGCCGCCACGTCGAGCGCCGCCGCCGCCCGCGCCGCGCCGGCGATTGGCTCGGTCCGGGCCGCGAGCTCGGCAACCAGGTCGTCGAACAGCGCCAGCTCGAGGGCCAGCGCCTTATCCGCCGCGCGGCCGATCTTGTCTTCGAGCTCGGCGAGTTCAACGGTGGTGAAGCGCACGCCCGACGCCATGGTCTGGCGATGGATGAAGCGCCCGTCGGTCGCGCCGCCGGGTGGCAAGAGCTTGTCGGCGTGGGTGCTGGTCACCTCGACGAAATAGCCGAGTACGTTGTTGTGGCGGATCTTGAGCGAGGGGATTCCGGTCTCGCCGCGATAGTCGGCCTCGAGCCCGGCGATCAGGCGCCGGCTCTCGTCGCGGAGCGTGCGGTGCTCGTCCAGAGCCTCGGAATAGCCAGCGGCGATGAACCCGCCGTCGCGGCTGGCGAGCGGCGGATCCGGGGCCAGCGCGCGTGTGAGGCGATCGATCAGGGGCCCGTGCTCGCCGAGCGCCCGGCGGCAGGCGACAAGACCCGCCGGCAGCCCGTCCGAAGCCTCCAGTGCCGTGCGCAGGGCGCCCGCCGCGACCAGGCCATCACGAACGGCCAACAGGTCGCGCGGCCCGCCGCGGCCTACGGTAAGCCGCGAGAGCGCCCGTTCCATGTCGGGCATCTCGCGCAAGATTCCGCGCAGGTCTTCGCGCAGGCCGGCCGCCCCGACCAGGCAGGACACCATATCGAGGCGCGCGCCGATCGCCTCGGGGTCGGTCAGCGGCGCGCCGAGCCGGTCCGCCAGCAGCCGCGCCCCCGGGCCGGTCACCGTACGGTCGACAACCGAAAGCAGGCTGCCCCTGCGTTCGCCGGAAAGCGTGCGGACCAGTTCGAGATTGCGGCGGGTGGCGGCATCGATCTCCATGACCGCGCCGCCGGCCACCCGGCGGGGCGGCGACAGCCGCGGCACCGCGCCCTGCTGGGTGAGCTCCACATAGTCGAGCAGCGCCCCCGCCGCCGCGAGCTCGGCGCGGCCGAAATCGCCGAAGGCGTCGAGCGCCCTGACCCGGAAGGCCGCCTCGAGCCGCAGGCGCCCGCTCTCGCTGTTGAACCGGCTCGCCGGCAGGGGTGTGAGCACCTGGCGCCACTCGCCCAGCACCTCGAAATGCTCCGGCGTCTCGATCAATCGATCGGAGACCAGGAGCTCGCCGGGCTCCAGGCGGGCAAGCGCAGCGCCGAGCCGTGCCGGGGTGACCGGCTCGACCCGGAAATCGCCGGTCGACATGTCGAGCCAGGCGAGGCCGAGCCCGCCCTGGGCTATGGCCAAGGCCGCGAGATAATTGTGTGCGCGCGCATCCAACAGGGCATCCTCGGTGAGCGTGCCGGCGGTCACCACCCGCACGACCTGGCGTCGCACGACCGCCTTGCTGCCCCGCTTTTTGGCCTCAGCCGGATCCTCCACCTGGTCGCAGATGGCGACGCGATGCCCTTGGCGGATGAGGCGGGCGAGATAGCCTTCGACGCTGTGCGCCGGGACGCCGCACATGGGAATGTCCTCGCCCTGATGCTTGCCCCGGCGGGTCAGGGCGATGTCCAGCGCCTCGGCGGCAGCCACCGCGTCCTCGAAGAACAGTTCGTAGAAGTCGCCCATCCGGAAGAACAGCAGCTCGCGCGGATGCTCGGCCTTGATCTTGAGATACTGCGCCATGACTGGGGTGGCGCCGGCGGCTGGGCGCGCAGATGATCCCTTGTCTTCGGGCGCTATACGCGGTTCGTCGGAGGAAGAGGAAAGAACGGACACGGGAATCACCGCGTATCGGCAAGAGTTGGGCGCGCGACACTAGCACAGGCGACGAGAGCCGGGCGAGGCCGCGCAGACGTTGCCGGACTCATCTGGTCTTGGCCTAAGCGTCCGACTCCAGTAGGAATTCACAGGGGACACCCAAACGTGTCGGGGCGCGGGGAGAGAACGGATGGCGAGCGAAGAAACCAACAAGGTCATCTTTGAAGAGGCGTTGCTGATGCACGCGTCGGGACGGCCGGGCAAGATCTCGATCGCGCCAACCAAGCCGCTGACCACGCAACGCGATTTGGCGCTGGCCTATTCGCCCGGCGTCGCCGCGCCCTGCCTGGCGATCAACAAGGATCCGTCCCTTGCCTACGACTATACCGCCAAGGGCAATGTAGTCGCGGTCATCTCCAACGGTACGGCGGTGCTGGGGCTGGGCGATCTCGGCGCCTTGGGCGCGAAACCGGTGATGGAGGGCAAGGCCGTCCTGTTCAAGCGCTTTGCCGACATCGACGGCATCGACCTCGAGGTCAACACGAGCGACGTGGACGAATTCGTGAACTGCGTCCGCTATCTCGGCAAAAGCTTCGGCGGGATCAACCTCGAGGACATCAAGGCGCCGGAATGCTTCATCATCGAAGAGCGGCTCCGGGAGCTGGTGGACATCCCCGTCTTCCACGACGACCAGCACGGCACCGCGATCATTGCCGCCGCCGGCCTGCTCAACGCGCTGGAGCTCACCGGGCGCAAGATCGAGCAGGCGACCATGGTGGTGAACGGCGCCGGCGCCGGAGCCATCGCCTGCATTGACCTGCTCAAGAAAATGGGCATGCAGGCCGACAACATCACCATGTGCGACACCCGCGGGGTAATCTACCGCGGCCGCGAGCAGGGCATGAACCAGTGGAAGTCCGCCCACGCGGTCGACACCAAGGCGCGCACGCTGGAAGAGGCCATGAAGGGCGCGGACGTGTTCTTCGGCCTATCCATTGCGGGCGCCGCCAGCCAGGACATGATCAAGTCCATGGCGGACCAGCCTTTGATCTTCGCCATGGCCAACCCGGATCCGGAAATCACCCCCGAAGAGGTGCGCGCGGCGCGCGACGACGCCATCATCTGCACGGGCCGGTCGGACTATCCGAATCAGATCAACAACGTGCTGGGCTTTCCGTACATCTTTCGGGGCGCCTTGGACGTGCGTGCTTCGACCATCAACGACGAGATGAAGATCGCTGCGGCCCGCGCGCTCGCCGATCTGGCGCGGGAAGAGGTGCCGGATGAAGTGGCCGCCGCCTACGCGGGAAAACGGCTCCGGTACGGACCCGACTACATCATTCCGGTGCCGTTCGACCCGCGGTTGATCTCCGCCGTGCCGCCGGCGGTGGCCCAGGCGGCCATGGATACGGGCGTGGCCCGCCGGCCCATCGTCGACACCGAAACCTATGTCGCGGAGCTGTCGGCCCGGCTCGACCCGACCGCCAGCAGCCTGCAGATGATCTTCGAGAAGGTGCGCAACAGTCCCCGTCGGGTGGTCTTCGCCGAGGGCGAGGAGGAGCGCACGATCCGGGCGGCCCTGGTCTTCCGCAACGGCGGCTACGGGACCCCGATCCTGGTCGGTCGAGACGACGCCATCCGCGAGGCGATCGCCCAGATGGGGTTGAGCGAGGATGGCTTCGAGATCCAGAACGCACGGCTGTCCAAGGACAACGAGCGCTACTCGGACTTGGTCTATCAGCGCCTGCAGCGCCAGGGCCTGCTCTATCGCGATTGCCAGCGCATGGTGAACCAGAACCGAAACGTGTTTGCCGCCTGCATGGTGGCGCAGGGCGATGCGGACGCCATGGTCACCGGGCTCACCCGCCGGTTCCACGTGGGTTATGAGGACATCACCCGGGTGATCGACGCCGAGCAGGGCCAGCGCGTGTTCGGTATCTCGATCCTGGTGAGCCGCGGGCAAACGGTGTTTCTCGCGGATACCAGCGTGCATGAAGAGCCGTCTTCGGTCGAGCTTGCGGACGTCGCCCTGCAGGCCGCGGACGTGGCCCGAAAGCTGGGCCACGAGCCGCGGGTTGCGTTCTTGTCCTTCTCCAACTTCGGAAACCCGATGAGCGACCACACCGTCAGGCTGCGCGATGCGGTTTCGCTGCTCGATGCCCGATCCGTGGACTTCGAGTATGACGGCGAAATGACCGCCGATGTGGCGCTCGAGCCGGCGATGATGGAGCTTTACCCGTTCTGCCGGCTGTCGGGACCGGCCAATGTGCTGGTCATGCCCGATCTGCATTCCGCCAACATCGCCGCGAAGATGTTCCAGAAACTTGGCGGCGGCACGGTGATCGGCCCAATCCTCAAAGGTTTGAGCAAACCGGTGCAGATCAGCCACATGGGCGCCACCGCGAACGATCTCGTCAACCTGGCCGCTCTGGCCGCGCACGACGCGCTGGAGTGAACAAGGCGCCGCGGGCAGCACGCGGGCCTGAAGCGCATGCCGAGCGAACGGGACCCCGCCGGCCGTAGCGATTCCGCGGTGCCGACCACCATGGTGATCGCAGCACCTGGCGTGATCGTGCTTGGTTTTCTCGCAGCGACCGGCCTGCTCACCCCCTTGCCGGCCATTCTGGCGGCGGCCGTTGTTCTGGCGGGGGCCGTTTTCCTGGCGGGACGGTTGCGTCGCGCCCTCGCCTCGGTGCGTGCGTTCGTGGACCGCCTTAGCAGCGCGCCGGACTCGCTGCCGCCGAAAACGAACATTTCGGGCCTGACGGAGTTGGTCTCCGCAGTTGTCCGGCTGTCCCGGTCACAGGACCGCGAACGCCAAGCCGGCGAAGAGCGTTTTCACGCGGTGGAGACAATCTTTGACGGCTTACCGGACCCTGTGGCTACGCTCGATCAGGACTGTCGGCTGCTCTCGGCCAATGCGGCGGCACAGGACCGCTTTGGCGACCACATCATCGGGCTTGATCTGGGGGCGGCGCTGCGCCATCCCGGTCTGCGCGACGCCGCAATCGAGGTCATCGCCCTTGGCGCCAAGAACAAGCAGGCCCGCCGGGAAGTGGAGTTCTCGGTGGCCGGCGCGGTGGTCCGGTTCTACCGTGCGCTGGTCATCAGTTTGCCAGCTTCCTCGGACTCCGGACCGGCGGCCGTCCTGGCCCTGCAGGATCTCACCGCGGCCAAACGCATTGATGAGCTGCGGGGCGATTTCGTTGCCAATGTCAGCCATGAACTGAAGACGCCGCTTTCGGGATTGGTTGGCTTCATCGAGACCTTGCGGGGCCCCGCCGCTGGAGATGAAAAGGCGCGCGAAGAGTTCCTCGACATCATGGACCAGCAGGCGGCCCGCATGTCGGGCCTGATCAAAGACCTCTTGTCCCTGTCGGCGATCGAGGCGAACGAGCATCTTCAACCGATCGAGCGGATCGACCTCTTGCCGGTCGTGCGCCGATCAATTCGCCAGATGGAGGGGCGGGCCAAGAGCCGAGGCGTGAAGCTGTCCCTCATGGTGGCCGAAGATCTCCCGCAGGAGGTCATGGTGATCGGAGATCTGGATCAGATTGCACAGGTCTTCGAAAACCTGATCGACAATGCCATCAAGTACAGCCCGCAGAGTGGCGAGGTGCGCGTTGCCATGCGCCGCGCCCGTGGCGCGGTGCCCAGCTATGCCGTGGAAATCGCCGATCAGGGAGAAGGCATCGCCCCCGAGCACGTCCCGCGCCTGACCGAACGGTTCTACCGCGTCGACCCCGCCCGGTCCCGCCAGCTCGGCGGCACAGGCTTGGGCTTGGCGATCGTCAAGCACATTCTCAACCGTCACCAGGGCAGCCTGCATATCTCCAGCACGCCTGGCGAGGGCAGCCGGTTCACGGTGCGCCTTCCGACGGCGCCGGAATCGTCCTGATCGCCAACATTGGCCCGTCGGTCCGCCGCATCTCTATCTCTAAAGTGTCGGCGCAGAGATGGCGCACTAACGAAATATTAACCACAGAGTTTGAGGACTCTATATTTGTTTTGAAGAGTACTTTTCTTTATAATTCATAAAGATATTGCAGTTATGATATAGTTTCCAAAACAACGTATATGCAATAAAACAATATATACTGAGCAGATAGTGAAGCAGTAATTTCTCCACCTTTCGGGGTGGGTCGAGCATCCAAGCCGGCCCAGTTCCGGGCCGGCATCTTTCGGGGACGCTGAAGCTCTGGGTTTGCGAGTGCCCTGTTCGGGCGCTTGGAGCCTTTCTGCCGGGACCAAACGGTCGCCGCCGGGACACGCGGCGACTGGCACAAGAGACGGAGATGAGTATGACAGCGACAGGCGGCCCCTTCACACCCGATCACACAGAAGACACAGCAGGCAAAGGAGGGACCGCCGAGACCCGTTCAAAGCGATCCCGGTCCTCGCGCACCGGCAGGCGGCCGCTCGACGCCTTCCTGCACCGGCAGACGATCTTTGCCCGCATCAACATGCTGGTGGGGCTGGGGCTGTTCGCGATCTTCGGGTTGGCCGGCATCTACCTGTACAACAGCAGCCAAGTGAGCGCTTTGACCCGGGCCGAGCACACCGACGTCGCCATCAAGGACCTGATACAGACCGTCGACAAGGGCATGCTGCAGATGCGCCGGCGGGAAAAGGACTTCCTGCTCCGCAAGGATCTCAAATACGCCGAACGGTACAACCAGGAGCTGGCTGCCGTCACTGAGACCCTCGACGAGCTTGCCGCCCAACCAGTGACCGGGGCGATGCGGGAGCAGATCGAAACGATCCGCGGCGGCCTGCAGCGGCACGGCGAGAAGTTCAGCGAGGTCGTCACGCAGCAAGAGACCATCGGCCTGAACGAGAAATCGGGCTTGCAGGGCAGCCTGCGCAAGTCGGTGCATGCCGTGGAGACCCGGCTCAAGGACTTGGGCGCTCCGGCCGAGATGACCGTGACCATGCTGATGATGCGGCGCCACGAGAAGGATTTCATCATGCGGCGCGCGGACAAGTACATCGGCCGCATGGACAAACGCCTGGAAGAGTTCACCGCTCAGCTCGCGCTCTCATCACTGGCGCGGCAAGAACAAGAGGAAATCGCCGAGCTCATGGCGTCCTATCATGCCGACTTCAAGGCCTTCGCCCAAGGCACCTTGACGCTGATGGACAAGATCAAGGAGCTGAGCAGCATATACGCCGAGACCGCACCGGCCTTCGCCGAACTGATTGCGGCAATCGATGCGCGCGTGGCGGCCGAGGAACAGCAAAGAGAAACGGTTGAGGCCCGAGCGCGCATGATCTTGGCCATTGCCGGCCTGTTTCTGCTGGCCGTGTTCGTAATCGCGAGCGTGCTGGTGGCGCGCAGCATCACCCGGCCCGTGCAGCGGCTTACCACGGTCATGAACAAGCTGGCCCAGGGCGAGATCAACGTTGACATACCGGCGACCGCACAGAAGGACGAGATCGGCCAGATGGCCCGCGCCGTCGAGGTTTTCAAACAAAACGCCGTCGAGAAGGAGCGGCTGGCTGAGGAACAAAAACAAGAACAGACCCGACAGGAGGAAGAACGTCAGCGCCGGGAAAGGGAGAAGCAAGAGCGGCTCGAACGGGAAGAAGACGCGCGCAAGCAGGACGAGGCGCGGAAAGAGCAGGAGCGCCAGCGCGAGGCCGAGGAGCAACGAAAGCAGGTTGAGCGTGCGGAGAAGATCAGACAGGTCTCGGACGACTTCGACGCCGGTGTGTCGCAGGTGATCGACGCGGTAACCACCGCGGCGACGGAGCTGCAATCCACAGCCGAGTCCATGTCAGCGACGGCAGAGCAGGCTAGTCGCCAGTCCACGGCAGTGGCGGCCGCCTCGGAGGAGGCTTCGACCAACGTGCAGACGGTGGCGTCCGCGGCCGAGGAGATGTCCGGCTCGATCGGCGAGATCAGCCGGCAGGTGAGCCAGTCGACCGAGATCGCCCATAGGGCGGTGACCGAGGCGAACCGGACCAACGAGACGGTGCAAGGCTTGGCCGAAGCGGCCCAGAAGATCGGCGAAGTCGTGGACCTGATCTCGGACATCGCCGAGCAGACCAACCTGTTGGCGCTCAACGCCACCATTGAGGCGGCCCGGGCGGGCGACGCCGGCAAGGGCTTCGCGGTGGTGGCGTCGGAGGTCAAGAGCCTGGCCAACCAGACCGCCAAGGCAACCGAAGAGATCGCCAGCCAGATCGGCGCCATGCAGTCGGTCACCGGCGAGGCGGTCGACGCCATCAAGGGCATCGGCGGCACCATCGAGCAGATCAACGAGATCGCCACCACCATCGCGTCCGCCGTCGAGCAGCAGGGTGCCGCGACCCAGGAGATCGCTCGCAACGTGCAGGAGGCGTCGAAGGGCACCAGTGAGGTGACGTGCAATATCTCGGGCGTAAACCAGGCGGCCAGTGAGACAGGTAATTCGGCCAGGCAGGTGCTCGACGCGACGGGTCAGTTGACCGAGCAGTCGGACAACCTGCGCACCGAGGTGGCCAGGTTCCTGGAGTTTATCCGGGCGGCGTAAAGCCCAACACGAAGAGGAACGGCGTCGAAGCGGCGGCTATGGGGCGAGATCCGATAGGCGCGAATGCCAGACGGACGGTGTGACGGTCGCGCGGTTGCGACCGGAGAGACGGCGGCTCGTCGTCCCGCAACGTGCGGCCAGCCTCTAACTGGCTTCGCAGCACATCGATAACACGCCTGGCGAGGGGAGCCAGTTCACGCCGCGCCTGCCTGCTTTCCGATCGCAAATTCGCAAACGAGGTACCGCTCGAATCACCCGAAGATCAAGACGACTTGACAATCCAACCGGCGCACACAACGGCGCAATTTCCTACCGACTTAATACCAAAGACAATCGGGGGTTCGAGCAATGATGCGGAAAAGACACACCAAAGCGGAAACCTGGCGCTGTTGCAGACCTATAATGTAGCCGTAACAGTCTTGTCACAATTACCCTGTTTAACCGGAGGTCAATAGAGGGGTCCTTTGGCCTGCGGCGTTTTTGCGTTGCCGTTGAAGGCCATCGGTATACAATGCCAAGTGCGACTGCGAACCACTCGCAATTAGGGCACCAAGGAAAAGCAGGAGTGGAGAGGGTTATGACAAGTCAAGCAATCGGGTCTCACCGGATGGACCTATCGCGCCGGATGGGACGTGGCTTGCTAATGGGCGGTACGGCGCTCGCGCTGGTTCTCACCGTGGCCTCCGGGCCGGCGTCGGCCGAGACCAAGCGGGAACGGCAACTCGAGAAGCGCATCGAGAACCTCGAGAACATGATGCGCGGTATGCAGGAGGAGCTGAAGCGCGCCCGGGACGAAGCCAAGCAGGCCAAGGAGGCGGCGACCAAGATCCCGGAGAAGGTCACCCGTTCGGGCAAGAAGGGCATCACGCTCACCGTCTCCGGCCAGGTGAACCGCGCGGTCCTGATGGCCAGCGACGGCGAAGACGTCAACTGGTACAACGTGGACAACGATCATTCGTCGACCCGCGTCCGCTTTGAGGGCCGCGGCAAGATCAGCTCGGACTTCACGGTCGGCACCAATTTCGAAGTCGAGATGCAGACCAATCCCAGCAACTCGGTCAACAAGTTCAACAACGAGGATCCTGGTGCGACGAGCTTCCGGACCCGTAAGACCGAGATCTTCTTCGACAGCAAGAAATTCGGCAAGCTGACCCTCGGCCACGGGCCGACCGCCTCGGACGGCTCGTCGGAGATCGATCTCACCGGGACCAACCTGGTGATCAAGTCCAACCAGGGCGAATTTGCCGGCGGCCAGATCTTCATCCGCGAGCGGAACGAAGGCACCAGCCAGAAGCTGCAGTCGACCAATCCCACGATCGGCGGCACCTTCTCGAACTTCGACGGCTTGAGCCGCCAGGACCGTCTGCGCTACGACACGCCCAAGTTCTTTGGATTCCGGGCCGCGGGCTCGTTCCTGAACGAGTCGGCGATGGACGGCGCCGCCCTTTATGTCGGCAAGCACTTCGGGGTCAAGATGGCTGGCAAGATCGCCTACGCGCACGACCCGCAGGGCAGCAACGACCGCAACCAGCTGAGCGGCTCGGCCTCGGCCCTGCACGAGAGCACCGGCATCGGCCTAACCTTCGCCTCGGGCTGCCGCAACGCCTTCGGTTTCTCCGACGGCCCCAACGCGCAGAGCTGTACCGAAAAGTCCTTCTGGTACATCAAGCCCGGCTGGCAGTGGGACATCTTTGACTTCGGGCGCACCCATTTCGCGATCGACTACTACGACTCCCGCGGCATCGGCACCCGCGGCGACCGTGCCCGCTCGATCGGCGGCGGCATCGTGCAGAAGGTAGACGGCTGGTCGACGGAGATCTATCTGGGCTTCCGCAACTACGAACTGCAGCGCTCGCCCAGCGGCAACGTGAACTCCGACTTCCAGGACATCTTCGCGATGCTGGCCGGCGCGCGGATCAAGTTCTAGACGCCCTGGCGGCCCACGGGCCAGGTTTTGCGCCCGTCAACAGGCTCATGGCCGATGGCAGGAGTCGGTTGACGGGCGCTTCGTTTTGCGGTCTCTAGAGCCGGTCGGGGCTGGGCCAAGCAAAATCGGTGACGCGTGCGTTCAAATTCGATCCTTATGCTTTCCCTGTTGGCCCTCGCGCTTGCGAGCTGCGGCCCGCGCGAGGATTTCGAGTATATCGACCAAAGCGAGATCCCGCCGGGGCCGGGCCTGTTCACCGGGGACGGCAAGTTCGAGATCATCGGCGTCACGACGGGCGGGGACGTCGTCGTCGGGGACGATGCCAGCGAGCTCTCCGATGAAGGAATGCTCGACGCGCCCAAGACCGAGGCCGAACGGGAACAGGTCCCGGAGGGTCTGGCGCCGGACAAGCGGTATCGCAGCGGCTCCACGAAATAGCCTGCCGGGGCGCGTCAGGTCGCCAAATCCGGCTCAAGAGACCCCGCGCAGCCTGTCATAAAACCGTAACAAAACGGTCGTAAAAGCTTCCTGTCGCGCACCTATTCTGCGGCCGCCGACGCCCGGGGGCGATGTCTCGTGCGCTGGCAAGACACCTCAGGAAAGGTTTGATTGGAGGCAACCGTGATCAGGAAATCGATCGCACTTGCCGTCTTGGCCACGGTGGCGATCGCCGCCCAAGCCCAGGCGCGCGACCAGATTCGAATTGTGGGTTCGTCCACCGTTTACCCCTTTGCCACCGCCGTTGCGGAGGCTTTCGGTAAGACCACGAAGTTCAAGACCCCCGTGGTCGAGAGCACCGGCTCCGGCGGCGGGCTCAAGCTGTTTTGCGCGGGTGCCGGTGTTGAACACCCGGACATCACCAACGCCTCGCGCCGCATCAAGAAATCGGAAGTGGAGGCCTGCGCCAAGAACGGCGTCGGCAACATCACCGAGGTCAAGATCGGGTCCGACGGGATCGTCATCGCCAACTCGAAGTCCACCGAGCAGCTGAACCTGACCTTGCAACAGGTCTTCCTGGCCTTGGCCAAGCAGGTGCCCGAGGGCAACAAGGCCGGGGGCAAGCTGGTCGACAATCCCAACACGATGTGGAGCGATATCGACCCGAGCCTGCCGAAGGCCAAGATCGAAGTGCTCGGCCCGCCGCCGACCTCCGGCACACGGGATGCCTTTGCCGAGCTTGCCTTGGAGGGCGGCTGCAAGACCTTCCCTGAGCTCAAGGCCATGAAGAAGACAGACAAGAAGGCCTACAAGGCGATCTGCCATGGCGTCCGCGAAGACGGCGCCTATGTCGAGGCGGGCGAGAACGACAACCTCATCGTGCAGAAGCTCCAGGCCAACCCCGCCGCTCTGGGCGTATTCGGGTTCAGCTTCCTGGACCAGAATCTCGACAAGATTCAGGGCAGCAAGGTGGGCGGCGTCGAGCCCACCTTCGAGAACATCGCCGCAGGCGATTACCCGGTGTCTCGCGCCCTGTTCTTCTACGTCAAGAACGCCCACGCGGAGTCAATCCCCGGCATTCGCGACTATCTCGCCGAGTTCACCAGCGAGAAGGCGTGGGGGCCGGACGGGTATCTGGCGGAGAAGGGGCTGATCCCGCTGCCGGAGGCGGAGCGGAAGAATTGGGCCGAATCCGCGGCGCAGCTTGCCCCGCTGAGCATGTAGCCAGGGCATGCGTTCGGAAACCGGCGGTCGATCAGATGACAAGACTTTCGACGGCCGCCGGTTTGCCAGCTCTTGATCGTATCGCGCCGCCAACATTCGTTGCTCGGTTTGCGGCCGCCGCCGGAGGAATGCGTTCACAATGAACCTTGGACTCATCGCCGGCGTCATTCTGGCCCTCGCCTTGTTCAGCTACCATGTGGGACGCGGGCGCGCCCTCCGAACGGCCGGGGGTCATATCCGCGACCTGCATTCCCTACCCAGCTACTACGGTGCCTATGTCGCGGTTTGGTGCGGTCTGCCCAGCCTGCTCATCCTCGCAGTCTGGGCTGCGCTCGGCACGACGATTGTGGAAGCGATGGTTGTCGGCGGGCTCCCCGATGACGTTCTGGCCTTGCCGCCCGACCAGCTCAATCTGATCGTCAACGACATCCGAAATCTCGCGAACGGCAATCTCACCGCTGGCTCTGCCGATGATCCGGTGGTCCAGGCCGGGGCGGCCCGCTACGCCGAGCTGCGTAGCCTAGGGCTGCTGGCGACGGCAGGCGCGACTGCGGCTGTTGCCCTGCTTGGTCTCTCCTACGGCCTAAAGCGCGTGCAACCGCGTCTGCGGGCCCGCAACGTCGTCGAGGTCTTTATCAAGGTGGTCCTGATCGTAAGCTCGACGATCGCCGTTTTCACCACCATCGGCATCGTCCTGTCGCTACTCTTCGAAGCCATCCGGTTCTTCCAGAAAGTGCCGGTTCACGAATTCCTGTTCGGCCTCGAGTGGAGCCCGCAGACCGCGATCCGGGCCGACCAGGTGGGCAGCTCCGGCGCCTTCGGCGCCATACCCGTGTTCGCAGGCACGCTGCTGATCACGCTGATCGCCATGTGCGTGTCGGTTCCGGTCGGGTTGTTCTCTGCCATTTATCTCTCCGAATATGCGGACCACCGGATCCGCGCCGCGGTCAAGCCGATCATGGAGGTGCTGGCAGGCATCCCGACGGTCGTCTACGGCTTCTTTGCAGCCTTGATGGTGGCGCCGACCATCCGCGGCTTCGGCGAGTTCCTCGGCTTGGACGTGGCCTCCGAGAGCGCCCTGGCCGCGGGACTGGTGATGGGGATCATGATCATCCCCTTCGTCTCGTCCCTCTCGGACGACGTCATCAGCGCGGTCCCGCAAAGCCTGCGCGAAGGCTCGCTTGGCATAGGCGCCACCAAGTCCGAGACCATTAAGCAGGTCATCCTGCCGGCCGCGCTGCCAGGGATCGTCGGTGCGATCCTGCTGGCCGTTTCGCGCGCGATCGGCGAGACCATGATCGTTGTGATGGCGGCGGGCCTAGCCGCCAATCTCACCGCCAACCCGTTCGAGGCCGTTACGACCGTGACCGTGCAGATCGTGACGTTGCTGGTCGGCGATCAGGAGTTCGACAGCGCCAAGACCCTGGCCGCCTTCGCGCTCGGTCTCGTGCTGTTTGCCATCACCCTCATGCTGAACGTCGTCGCGCTGCGCGTGGTTCAAAAATACCGGGAAAAGTATGACTGACGTGGTGGGAGAGGTGGCTGCCGATCGCCAGAGCCGGGCCGCGCGGGACGCCAAGCTGATCCGCAAGCGCTATGCGGTCGAGCGGCGCTTCCGCCTGTACGGCATCGCCGGCGTCATCGTCGCGCTGCTGGCGCTGGTCGTGTTGATCGGCAGCATGGCTTGGCGCGGGCATTCGGCATTCATTCAGTCTTACGTGCAGCTCGAATTCCATCTGGACGCGGAGCGCCTCGATCCACAAGGAACCCGCGACGTTGGCCTGCTCCAGCGCGCGGACTATGGCGGTCTCGTTCGGACCGCAATCCGCGAGCGGTTTCCCGAGGTCAAGGGCAGACGGGACAAGCGGGCGCTATCCGCACTGATCAGCACCGGTGCGGCAGACAAGCTGCGCAAGATCGTGCTCGAGGATGCGGACACGATCGGCACGACGGTGAAGATCTGGGTTCCCCTATCCGACGATGCCGACATGTTCCTCAAGGGATACATCGATCGGAACGTGCCGGAGAGCGAACGTCGCCTCAACGACAAGCAGATCGCCTGGCTCGATCAGCTTGAAGCAGACGGCGCCCTGGAAAAGCGTTTCAATGCCAGGTTTTTTGCATCGGGCGATTCTCGTGAGCCCGAGCTTGCCGGCATCCGGGGGGCGGTTGCGGGATCGTTCTTCACGCTGCTGGTGACCCTGTTGCTGGCCTTTCCGATGGGCGTGATGACCGCGATCTATCTGGAGGAGTTTGCCCCCAAGAACCGCTGGACCGATCTGATCGAAGTGAACATCAACAACCTGGCAGCGGTGCCCAGCATCGTCTTCGGCCTGCTCGGCTTGGCCGTGTTCTTGAACTTCATGAATCTGCCCCGTTCGGCACCGTTGGTTGGCGGCATGGTGCTGGCTCTTATGACCCTGCCGACGATCATTATCTCCGGCCGGGCAGCGCTCAAGGCGGTGCCGCCGTCCATCCGCGAGGCGGCCCTAGGGGTTGGCGCATCGCGCACCCAGGCCGTCACGCAACATGTGCTGCCGCTGGCCATGCCGGGCATGCTGACCGGCACGATCATCGGCATGGCGCAGGCGCTGGGCGAGACGGCCCCGCTGCTGATGATCGGCATGGTGGCCTTCATCGTCGACATTCCCGGCGGGCCCACCGATCCGGCTACGGTGTTGCCGGTGCAAATCTTCCTGTGGGCTGACAGTCCGGAGCGGGCCTTCGTGGAGCGGACCGCGGCTGCTACTCTGGTTCTGCTCGCTTTTCTGGTGCTCATGAACGCAATCGCCGTCGTATTGAGGAAGAAGTTTGAGCGACGCTGGTAGGAGGAGGACAGCCATGGACGTGCAGACAGCGACGGTCACCACGGCCGACGAGCCTCCCGCTATGCAGCCGAAGACCAAACCGTCGCGGTTCAGCTGCCGCAATGTCGCTGTCTTCTATGGGGAAAAGCAGGCGCTCAAAGACGTCGACCTGGACATTCGGGAAAACGAGATCACGGCGCTGATCGGCCCCTCGGGGTGCGGCAAATCGACCTTCCTGCGCTGTCTCAATCGGATGAACGATATCATCGAGGGCTGCCGCGTGACCGGCGAGATCCTCCTGGACGGCAAGGATATCTACGACAAGGGGATCGACGTCGTGCAGCTGCGCGCGCGTGTCGGCATGGTGTTTCAGAAGCCGAATCCCTTTCCAAAGGCGATCTTCGACAACATCGCCTACGGACCGCGCATTCACGGCATGGCCAGCAGCAAGTCCGAGCTGGAGGAGATCGTTCGGACCAGCCTGGAGAGGGCCGGTCTCCTCAAGGAGGTCGAGGACCGGCTCAACGAGCCGGGCACGGGCCTGTCGGGTGGTCAGCAGCAGCGGCTCTGCATCGCCCGCGCCATCGCGGTTCAGCCGGAAGTGATCCTGATGGACGAACCCTGCTCCGCGCT
The DNA here is from genome assembly GCA_030066595.1 of Alphaproteobacteria bacterium. Classification (GTDB taxonomy): domain Bacteria; phylum Pseudomonadota; class Alphaproteobacteria; order JAJFFI01; family JAJFFI01; genus JASJBI01. The sequence continues at coordinate 69,215 of JASJBI010000032.1, forward strand.
GGACCCGATCGCGACCGCGCGCATCGAAGAGCTGATGGAGGAACTCAAGGAGAACTACACCATTGTGATCGTGACGCACTCTATGCAACAGGCAGCGCGCGTGTCCCAGAGAACCGCATTCTTTCATTTGGGGGAGGTCGTCGAGGTCGGCGACACCGAGATGATCTTCACCAACCCGACGGATGAGCGCACCCAGGGCTATATCACCGGCCGGTTCGGCTGATCGCTCGGCAAAGGAGCCATTCAGGCATGGCAAAGCACCAGCACATCGTGAGTTCCTACGACGACGAGTTGCGCCATCTCAACGAGACGGTCGCGCGCATGGGCGGGATCGCGGAAACCGAGCTCGCCTCGGCGGTCGAGGCCGTCGTCAAGCGGGATCGCGCGCTGGCGGAGAAAGTCATCGAGAGCGATGCGGATGTTGACGCACTCGAGCAGGAGATCGACCAATGCTGCCTGCGGCTTTTCGCCCTGCGCCAGCCCGTTGCGGATGATCTGCGCGAGATCATCGCCGCGCTGAAGATATCCAGCGATCTCGAGCGCATCGGGGACTACGGGAAGAATATCGGCAAGCGGGCGATCGCGCTGTCGCATACCCCACCGATCAAGCCGCAATTCGCGATTCCGCGCATGGCGCGCATGGCCCAAGGCATGATCAAGGACATCCTCGACGCCTATGTCCAGCGGGATGCGGACAAGGCGCATGACGTCTGGGAGCGGGATGAGGAGCTGGACGAGATGTACAACAGCCTGTTCCGCGAGCTTCTGACCTACATGATGGAGGATCCGCGCAGCATCTCCGCCTGTACCCATCTGCTGTTCATCGCCAAGAACATCGAACGCGTCGGCGATCACGCCACCAACATCGGCGAGATCATCCATTTCCTCGTGCACGGGACCCATATCGAGGAAGAACGGCCAAAGGGCGATACCACCAGCAGCAATGTGATCACCGCCGCGCCCGAATCGGATCTGGTGGCGCGGTCGCGCGACGGGACCTGACCATCGCAATGAAACCGTCAATCCTAATCGTCGAGGACGAGACCGATCTCGTCACCATGCTGCGCTATAATCTGGAAGCCGCCGGCTTCCTGGTCTCCGCCGCAGGCGACGGCGACGAGGCGCTGGTGGCGATCGCCGAAGATCCGCCCGATTTGGTGGTGCTGGACTGGATGCTGCCCAACCTGTCCGGCATCGAGCTCTGCCGGCAGATCCGTCGCCGGCCCGAGACCCGCAATCTTCCAGTGATTATGCTGACCGCTCGGGGCGAGGAGGCCGATCGGGTGCGCGGCCTCGAGGCCGGCGCCGACGACTATGTCGCCAAGCCCTTCAGCCCCAACGAGCTAATCGCGCGTATCCGTGCGGTGCTGCGCCGTATCCGGCCGGCCTTGTCCGAGAATCGGCTGCTGTACGCGGATCTGGAGATGGATCTGGTCGCCCATCGCGTTCTCCGCGGCGGACGGGCCGTACATCTGGGGCCCACGGAATACCGATTGTTGCGCTACTTCATGGAGCACCCGGGACGCGTGTTCTCGCGCGAACAGCTCTTGGATGCCGTCTGGGGCCGGGACATCTATATCGAGCCTCGCACGGTGGACGTCCATATCCGTCGTTTGCGCCGCGCGATCAATGGCCGTAGCGAACGGGATCTGATCCGAACCGTGCGCGCCGCGGGCTATGCGCTGGACGCCGGCGCCTGAGCAAGTCGTTGGCAGACGGCTGAGCTGGCCCCCTACCCGTCCGCAGCACCCTCCAGAATTTCCCGGTAAACGGCGGTCGTTGCCTCATCGAAACAAACAAAGACGACCCGTTCGGGCAGCTCCGAGCTGGCCAGGACCCGGCGCACGGTTTCGACCGCCAAGCGGGTCGCCCGCTCGAGCGGAAACCGATAGACGCCGGTGCTGATCGCCGGAAAGGCGATCGAACGGACGCCATGTTCGGCGGCGAGCGCCAGCGAGTTCCGGTAGCAGGCGGCCAGCAGCGCGTCCTCGTCCTGCCCGCCGCCATGCCAAACAGGGCCGACCGTGTGAATGACGTATTTGGCGGGCAGCCGGTAGCCCTGGGTCAAGCGGGCCTCGCCGGTGGGACAACCGCCGACCGAGCGGCATTCCGCCAGGAGTTCGGGACCGGCGGCGCGATGGATCGCACCGTCCACGCCGCCCCCGCCCAAAAGCGACTCGTTGGCGGCGTTCACGATGGCGTCGACCTGCTGTCGCGTGATGTCGCCCTGCTCGACCGACAGGCGCGTGTCCAACTCGTCGCTCACGCCTTCTCGTCCGCCGCGGCCTCCTGGGCCGCCCGGTCCACCGCCTCCATGATCATCTTGGTCGCCTCCTCGGCCTCGCCCCAGCGCTTGACCTCGACCCATTTCTCCTTTTCCAGGTCTTTGTAGTGGCCGAAGAAATGGTTGATCTGGTCGCACAGCACGTCCGGCAACTGGCGATAGGAGGTGACGTTCGAATAGTAGGGATGCAGTTCGTCCACCGGCACGGCGAGGATCTTTTCGTCCGGCCCGCTCTCGTCCTCCATGACCAGGACGCCGATCGGCCGCGAGCGGATCACCGAGCCCACCGCCACCGGCACCCGCCCGATCACCATGGCGTCGGTGGGGTCGCCGTCCTCCGAGAGGGTGTGCGGTATGAATCCGTAGTTGGCCGGATAAAACATCGCCGTGTGCAGGAACCGGTTGACGAATAGCGCACCCGACACCTTGTCGAGCTCGTATTTGACCGGTTCGCCACCCAGTGGGATCTCGATGATGACATTGATGTCCCAAGGCGGGTTTCGGCCAACCGTGATCTTGTTGATGTCCATCTGCTGTTCCCTAGGCTGCCAGCACCGTATCGGCGGGGGTGTAGTCGTAACCCAAATCGCGTGCCACCGCCTCGTAGGTCACGCGCCCGGCATGCACATTGAGGCCGGCCCGCAGATGCGGATCGTCGGCCATCGCCTGCCGGTAGCCCTTGTCCGCGAGCGCCAGGGCAAAGGGGAGGGTCGCGTTGTTCAGCGCAAAGGTCGAGGTTCGCGGCACTGCGCCCGGCATATTGGTGACGCAATAGTGGACGACCTCCTCGTCCCGATAGGTCGGCTCGGCATGGGTGGTGGGGCGACTGGTCTCGCAACAGCCGCCCTGGTCGATGGCGATGTCAACGATGACCGACCCCCGACGCATTTGTCGCACCATATCGCGGGTGACCAGCTTGGGCGCCGCCGCGCCCGGCAGCAGGACCGTGCCGATCACCAGATCGGCATTGACCACATACTCCTCGATGGCATGCGCCGTAGAGTAGATGGTGTTGCATTTGGGCGCGAACTGCAGGTCCAACTCATAGAGCCGGTGCAGCGACCGCTCGATGATCGTCACCGAGGCCTCGAGCCCCATGGCCATGCGGGCCGCATTGGTCCCGGCCACCCCGCCGCCGATGATCACCACCTTGCCGGGCGCCACCCCCGGCACGCCACCCAACAGGATCCCGGCGCCGCCCTGCTCCTTCTCGAGACAATGGGCGCCCACCTGCGCCCCCATGCGGCCGGCCACCTCGCTCATCGGCGCCAAGAGCGGTAGGCCGCCGCGATGGTCGGTCACGGTCTCGTAGGCAATCGCGGTACAGCCCGAGTCCACCAGGCCGCGGGTCAGGTCGGCCTCCGCCGCGAGATGCAGATAAGTGAACAGGATCTGCCCCTCGCGCAGCATGCCGACTTCCTCTGGCTGCGGTTCCTTGACCTTGACGATCATGTCCGCCTCGGCGAACACCTGCTCGGCCGTGCCGGCAACCTGTGCGCCGGCGGCTGCGAAGTCCGCATCGGTGATACCGATGCCCTCGCCGGCCTTCGTCTCGACCAGCAGTTCGTGACCGTGCTGAACCAACTCGCGCACGCTCGAGGGCACGAGACCAACCCGGAACTCGAGCGTCTTGACTTCCTTTGGCACGCCGATGCGCATGTGCTGCCCCCTGTTGCTCCGCTCCGCTCTTCTGCGCCGGGGCCTCGCCCGGCAGCGAGGAAAGCATGGATTACCGGCTCACGTGCGTCAACGCGATTGCGCGGTCGCCTGTCGGGCCGGCGCCTGGGCGTCGGCGCTCACATACTTCATCAGGTACAGCACCAGGAGGATCGCCGGGATGCCGAGCGACGAAGCATACAGGAAGAAGACGATATAGCCCTCCGCATCGACGATCACGCCCGAGAAGCCCGCCAGGATCTTGCCCGGCAGTAACATCAACGACGTGAACAGGGCGTACTGGGTGGCGGTGTAGGAGACGCTGGTGAGCGACGACAAATAGGCGATGAAGGCAGAGCCCGAGATGCCGAAGGCGAAGTTATCGGCGCTGACCGCGACGGCGATGACCCAGAACTCGCTGGACCCGAACCAGGCCATCCAGGCGAACAGCAAATTCGTCAGCATCAACAGCACAGCCGAAATCAAGAGCGCCCACATGACCCCGATACGGTAGACGAGCAGCCCGCCGAACCCGGCGCCGGCGATCGTGACGGCGAGGCCGAGCACCTTGGTGGCGGTGGCGATGTCGGACAGGCTGAAGCCCATGTCGATGTAGAAGGGGTTGGCCATCACGCCCAGAGTGATGTCGGAGAGGCGGAACAAGCCGACAAAGAGCAGAATGACCAAGCCCAAACGGCCGTTGCGGGCGAAGAAGTCGACGAACGGTTCGATGATCGCGCGGACGAACCAGCGCAGCGCCTTGCCCGGCAGCCCGATCAGACGCGATCGCGCCGGCGCGGCCACAACGGGCTGCGCGACGCGCTCGGCCGTGTCGGGCTCGCGGATGATCAGAACCGTCACGAAACCGACTCCCATGCAGGCAGCCATGATCAGGTAGCTCGTGCTCCAACCGAATTGTTCCGCGATGTAGAGCGCGAAGGCGCCGCCGACGATGCGCACCCCAAGCATGTAACCTGCTTGGTAGGTCCCCGCCATTCCGCCTTGCAGCTCCAGGTCGACGGCTTCGATACGGTAGGCGTCGATCGCGATATCCTGCGTCGCGGAGCAAAACGCGACGATGAGCGCGAACAGAGCCATCCTCCAGAGATCCTGGGCCGGGTCCGTCGTGGCCATCCCGACCAGCCCAGCCGCTACACCGCATATGGCCAGGATCATCCAACTGCGGCGCCGGCCCAGCGCGGAATGCAGCACCGGGATCTTGACGTGATCCACGATCGGCGACCACAGCACCTTGATCGAGTATGTGAGCGCGACCCAGGAGACAAACCCGATCGCGGTTCGGGAAACGCCAACGTCGCGCAGCCAAGCCGACAGAGTGGCGAAGACCAGCACCAGCGGCAGCCCGGCCGAAAAGCCCAGGAACAGCATGCCGATGACGCGAGGGTGGCGATAGACGGATAGGGATTCGCGCCAGCTGTGCTTTGCCGTAGCGGCGTGGCTCACCCCAGCCTCTCCTTGACCAAGGCCTGCAACGGCCGCTCGGGCCGAGCGCCCATGTGACTGATCACCTCGCCGGCGGCAATCGCCGCGATGCGGCCGGCCACGGCCAGGCCCAGCCCGTGGGTGTAGCCATAGAGGAACCCGGAGGCATAGAGATCGCCCGCACCGGTGGTGTCGACCACCTGTGCGACCGGCTCGGCGTCGATCACATGCACCTCGTCGCCCGCGACGATCAACGAGCCCTTCTCGCTGCGCGTCAGGCAAGCCACGTCACAGTCGGCGCGTACCCGTTGCAGGCCCTCGTCGAACTCCTCTACCTGGTAGAGCGAAGCCAGCTCGGTCTCGTTGGCGAACAGGATATCGATGTGCCCCGCGACCAGATCGAGAAAGGCATCTCTATGCCGGTCCACGCAAAACGGGTCGGACAAGGACAACGCCACCTTGCGCCCGGCCGCGTGCGCGATCTCCGCCGCCTTGACGAAGGCCTCTTTCGCGTGTGGCGGATCATAGAGATAGCCCTCGAGATAGGTCACCTGGGCGGAGCGAACCAAATTGGCGTCGATGTCCGCCGGGCCCAGATCGATGCACGCACCCAGAAAGGTCTGCATGGTGCGTTGCGCATCCGGGGTCACGACGATCAGGCAGCGCGCGGTGCCTTCGCCGTCTTGCGCCCGTGGCGTGTCGAAGTGCACGCCGGTCGCCCGGATGTCGTGGCTGAACACCTGGCCGAGCTGATCATCGCGGACCTTGCCGATATACGCTGCAGAGCCACCGAGCGAGGCCAGACCGGCCATGGTGTTGGCGGCGGATCCGCCGGAAACCTCAACGGCAGGACCCATCCCGGCGTAGATCGTTTCCGCCTCGGTCGCGTCGACCAAAGCCATCGTCCCTTTGACCAACCCATGCCGCTGGAGGAACGCCTCGTCGCCATGCGCCAACACGTCGACGATCGCGTTGCCGATGCCGACCGCATCGAAAGCCGTCTGCGTCACAGCCGTAGTCTCCTGAAAGCGTGGCGGCGCCGTTCGGCCGCGCCGGGAGTATATAGAGTGCCGAGACGGATCGCACGCAAGGGCCGCCGGAAGGCGATTCCCGGCGCGGCGAACGCACCCTCCCGACCTGAACCTCCCGGCAGGAAAGAGCGGACGAATGGGCGAATCAAACCAGGCACTAGCGGCAAGTCCCGGCGAGCGCTCCTAGGGCCTTGATATTCCATACCTTCAAGCGGAACCAAATGCGAACATCGCCGATGGTAGGGCTTCCGGCAGACGTTTCAACGACCGCTCGACCGCATGGTCTCCCGTCTTCCAGCGCCCAAAGGAGGGTCGGCGGGCCGTATCCTGCTGCCATGAGACTGCATAGAGATCAGGGGATTAGGGTCTCTTGTTTGCTTAGCGTGGGAATTGTGTTCTTGATTTGATCGATTGCGGCGGACGAATTGCAGGCGCGGGCGTGGCGCGGTCCGGCCTGGGCGGGTAGGATGCGCCCCCGAACCCGTGCTCTCCGTTTCACGCTCATGATCGGACAATTCCTGAAGGCGGTTGGACAGCTGGACGACCCGCGGGTGCGGGGCGTGATCCTGGGCAGCCTTGTCGCCACCTTGCTGTTGTTCTTTCTTGTCGGGGTCGCGGTCGTGACCGGCCTCGGCTTCTTGGAGCTGACCGGCGTGCCGGCGTTCGAATGGCTGATCGAACTGCTGGGCGCGGCAGCCGTCGTTCTGCTCGCTTGGTTCGCCTTCCCGGCCTTCATGGGCGTGATCGCCTCGCTCTTTCTCGAGCGGGTGGTCGATGCGGTCGAGCATCGCCATTACCCGGGCCTGCCCGCGCCCCGCAACCTCGGCGTTTCAACCAGCATTGTGATGGCAACGCGTTTTGCCGGCGTGGTTCTCCTGGTCAACCTGGTCGCCCTGCCGTTCTACGCCATCTTTCTGTTCTTCCCGGTGCTGAGCTTCGCCTTGTTCATCTGCGTGAACGGCTACCTCTTGGGACGGGAATATTTCGAACTGGTCGCGGCGCGGCGCATGGACCAGACCGGCTTCCGCGCCCTGTTCCGGGCAAACCGCGCCACCCTGTTCCTCGCGGGCATCGTGGTGGCCCTTCTGACCACGGTGCCGATCATCAATCTGTTGGCCCCGGTGGTCGCCACCGCGTTCATCACCCATGTCTTCCACGGCCTCTATGCGCAAGCACCGGCGCACGCCTAGATCGCCCGCATGGGGCCTGGTCGCCGCCATGATGCTGTTTGCCGCCTGTTCGGAGGACGGCGCAGACGTGGACGCCGTACTCGACGACCCGGGTCGCCTGCGCGGCCAAAGCCCGGAACAGATCCAAGCCATGTTCGGCGCGCCCGGCTTCAAACGGCGGGAAGGTCCCGCCCGGATCTGGCAGTACACCGGGCCGACCTGTAATCTCGATTTGTTCTTCTATCCCGCAAAGGACGCACCCGACGGACCGATTGCCGTGGTTCATTTCGAGATCCGCGACGTCACGGCGCAGCCGGTCACCAGTCGCGGCTGCCTTGCGACCCTCGCCAATGCACAAAGCGCGGCACGATAAGGGTCCTTAAACTGTGGTCTTTGCCTTGTAGCCGCAGAGGTCGCTGACCACGCAGTTCGGACAGTCCGGTTTGCGCGCCTTGCACACATAGCGCCCATGCAGGATCAGCCAGTGGTGCGCGTGCAGCTTGTAATGCGGGGGCACGACCTTCTCGAGACCGCGTTCCACCTCCAGCGGAGTCTTGCCCGGCGCCAGGCCGGTGCGATTGCCGACCCGGAAGATATGCGTGTCGACGGCGATGGTCGGCTCGCCGAAGGCAACGTTCAGTACGACATTCGCGGTCTTGCGCCCGACGCCCGGCAGCTTCTCCAGCGCTTCGCGATCCCTCGGCACTTTGCCGCCATGCTCTTCCAGCAGGATCTGGCTGAGCCGGATCACGTTCTTGGCCTTGCTGTTGAACAGGCCGATCGTGCGGATGTGCTCTTTGAGCCCGGCTTCGCCGAGCGCCAGCATCTCTTCCGGTGTGTCGGCCACCTTGAACAGGGTCGCCGTCGCCTTGTTCACGCCGGCGTCGGTCGCCTGGGCCGAGAGGACCACCGCGACCAGCAGGGTGTAGGGGTCGACATGCTCGAGCTCGCTGCGCGGGGCGGGGGTCTTCTCGGCGAGCCGTCGGAAGAATTCTTCGATGTGGGCGCGTTTCATGGCGGCAAAGGTATAACAGAAGCCCCCGCCTTAGGCCGCAACGACCCGCTGCACAAACGCAGATTGCCGCCTTCCCCCGGACCGGCCTATGATGACCCCATGTCTGGGGACGACACGATCATCGCCGACAACTCCGCCGATCTGCATCTGGTCTTGCGCCCGCATCGGAGTCTCGGACCGGTGGGCTTCTGGATCCTGATGAGCGCCATCTGCGCGGTCAGCTTCGCTGCCGGCATCTATTTTTACGTCCATGGGGCGTGGCCGGTGGTGGGCTTCCTCGGCCTGGACGTGCTGGCCATCTATTGGGCGTTCCGCGCCAGCTACCGCAGCGGCCAGCTGATGGAAACCGTGGAGTTGACCCGCGACAAGCTCACCGTGCGCCGACTGATGCCCGGCGGCCGGCTGTATCAGTGGGAATTCCAACCTTATTGGCTCAACGTCGATCTCGACGAGCCGATCGAGCACGCAAGCCAGATCCGGCTGCGCTCGCACGGTCGTTCCCTCGTGATCGGTTCCTATCTGCCGCCCGATGAACGCAAGGAGGTGGCCGACGCACTGCGCCGCGCGCTTGCCCGGCAGCGGGCGCCCGCCGCGTCCTAAAGCACCGCCGTCCGTCGTCTCCCGTGCCTGGCAAGATCCGCCCTCTGGACGTGGCAATGTTGTTTTTCCTGGGCTCGGCCTGGGGCTCGTCCTTCATGTTCATCAAGATCGGCATCGGCTCGATCCCGCCGGTGACGCTGGCCGCGGCGCGGGTCTTGATCGGCGCCGCACTGTTGGCCGCAATCGCCCGGGCGCAAGGCCGCCATTTCCCGCCGATCGGACGCGTGTGGCTGCTGTTCCTGCTCATCGGGCTGACCGGAAATGCCCTGCCCTTCGCGCTGATCGGAGTGGGCGAGACCCTGATCGACAGCGCGCTGGCTGCGGTCCTTATAGCGACGGTGCCTTTGTTCACAATGTGCCTGGCGCATTTCTTTGCGGCCGATGACCGCTTGAGCGCAGGCAAGATCCTCGGGCTGGTGCTCGGCTTTTCGGGTGTGGTGCTGTTGATCGGTCCGGACGCGTTGGCCGGCGCGCAGGCCGACGTGCTGGGGGCCGCCGCGATCGTCGGTGCGGCCCTGGGCTATGCGGTCACCAATATTGCCGCGCAACAGGCCCGCAGGTTGCCGGCCGTAGTAGCAGGCGCCTGTACGCTCGCCTGTGCCGCGCTTTGGGCGGTGCCCGCAAGTCTGCTGCTCGAGCGCCCGTGGACCGTCTCACCGGGGACGGACGCGCTGCTCGCGCTTCTGGCTTTGACCTTGGTCAGCACAGCGGCCGGCAATCTCGTTTTCTTCCGGCTGATCGCGCGCACCGGCCCGAGCTTTGTGTCCTTCAACAACTACCTCATCCCAGGGATGGGCGTGATTTTCGGCACGCTCTTCCTGGGGGAAGAGATCGGCCTGCGAACCCTCGGCGCGCTGGCGCTCATCCTGTTGGGCATCGCCGCGGCGACCGACGCCGGCCCCCGGCTCTGGCGTAGCCTGCAATCCCGGCGTACCGGGCGGATGCCGCGGGCTTAGCGGCGGCGACGCAGGAGAACATAGAGCGCGCCCGCGCCGCCGTCTTTGGGGCGGGCCGGCGCCGTCGCCAGCACAAGCGCTGCGTTCGGCGGTCCTGAAAGCCATTGCGGCACGGCCTGGCGCAAGACTCCTGTTCGTTGCGTTGTCGAAACATCCTCCGCCCGGCCGCCTTTGCCGGTGATGACCAACACGCAGCGCCGGCCGGCATCGTGCGAAATCGCGATGAAATCGGCCAGGGCCCGGTGCGCCTCGGCCTGGGTCATGCCGTGCAGGTCGAGCCTGGCGTCGATGGGCAGCTGCCCGCGCCTGAGCCGCATCTCGAGGCGACGGTCGAGCCCAAAACCCGGCCGAGGAACCGGTACCGCTTCGGCTGGTGGGGAAGGCTTCGTAGGCGACGGACCCTTTGCGGGCGTGGCTGACCTCGCCCGGACCTCCTCGGGGTCCCCGGCCTCAGTCTGCGAGGGGCGGGTCCGCTTGCCCGGCTCCAATGGCCGGGCGCCGGCCTTCACCTTCGCCCAGAGCGCGGCCTCGGCATGGGTCAGTCCAGAGGATTTTGCTCGGTCGCCCGCCTTGCGGGCGCGGTCAGGACGCTTGTCGTCCTTGCCCGACATAGTCCGCCACGAGCAGGATGTGCAGCCGCCGGGGCCCGTGCGCGCCCATCTGAATGGTTTGCTCGATATCCGCGCTCCTGGACGGCCCGGTCACGAACAATACGGTGCGCGGCAATCGCTTTTCTCCGTCGCCTTGCGCCCGGCGCAGCAGATCCCAGCCGTCCTCATACGCACCGACGATCTGGTTCTCATGCAAAACTACCATGTGAGAGTCCGGCAACAGGTTCAAGGTGGACGGATGATGCGCCCCCGAGATCACCATCAAAGTGCCGGACTCGGCGATGCCCGCAAACGCGGCGGTCAGGCTGACCTCGTCCGCCGGATCGGCCTTGCCCTGGCGCAGGGCGAGCATCGGCTCCAGCTTCCAGGGAATTCGATCCAGCGAAGAGTCCGGCGCCATGGTGACCCGCATCGGCAAGTTGTGGCGCGCCAGATAGCTGACCACGGCGCGCGGGATGGCCCCAGCGTGACTGACGCGCTGAACGGTCGCCGCCGCTTCCTCCGCCATGGAGACGAACAGGTCGACGAGGCGCGTCCGGTCCAGATCGCTTCGCGCGGGCACGAGGTTGCGCTTCGGGGACTCGAGCCTATCGATCAGCTCCCGTGCCTTCTCGTCGTCCAGCGCATCGTCACGGCCAATGCCGGCACGAATCCGCGCGAAGATCTCGCCACGCGTCGTCACGCGAGTTCTTCCTCCAAGATCTGGCGTTGATGCGCCCGCCATTGATCGACAAAGGTTGACCCTTCCGGCACGGGAAATTCCCGGTACGCAGTCCAGCCTTTGGCCATCGGCAACCGCTGCAGACGGGCGCCGCCGTGGGCCCAGCTCGCCAGCATGTGCACGGCAAAGCCGGTCAGCCGCCGATAGAGCCATGGCCTGCGCACCATGAACGCCCACAAACGCAGGCCGGTGCGCGCCACCGTCGGCCGGATCTGCCGCTCGAACTCGCGCTCGCGCCAGTGCCGCATCATCTTGGGCAGCGGAATACGCATCGGGCAGACCTCTTCGCACCGGCCGCAGAACGAGGACGCATTCGGAAGATGCCCGGCCTCGCCAATGCCGATCAGGCTCGGCGTCAACACGGCGCCCATCGGTCCCGAATAGACCCAGCCATAGGCGTGCCCGCCAACGGCGCCATAGACCGGGCAATGGTTCAAGCACGCGCCGCAGCGGATGCAGCGCAGCATCTCTTGGAACTCGGTCCCGATCATATCGCTGCGTCCGTTGTCCAGGAGCACCACATGGTACTGCTCGGGCCCGTCAAGATCGTCAGCCCGCCGTGCCCCGGTTGAGAAGGTCGTGTAGACCGAGAACTCCTGCCCGGTCGCCGACCGGGCTAACACGCGCAAGATGGTCGAGGCGTCTTCCAGGGTCGGGACCACCTTCTCGAGGCTCGCCAGAACGATGTGCACCCGCGGCAACGTCTGGGTGAGATCGCCGTTTCCCTCATTGGTGACGATCACCGACGAGCCGGTTTCCGCAATCAGGAAGTTCGCGCCGGTGATCCCGACATCCGCGGCCAGGAACTTGTCGCGCATTTCCTGGCGCGCCTCGGCCAGAAGTTGCGGCGGATCGTCCAGCAACCGGCCCGGCTCCAGATGCGTATGCTCCTTGCGGAAGGCCTCCGCGACCTGCTCCTTGTTGACGTGGATCGCGGGGGCAATGATGTGACTCGGCGTCTCGTTGCGCAGTTGAATAATGTACTCGCCCAGGTCGGTCTCGACCGGCGTGATGCCGTGTTCGGCCAGGAAATCGTTGATGCCGATCTCCTCGCCGATCATGGTCTTTCCCTTGGTGACGGTCTTGGCACCCACCAGTCGGCAGACGCTCAGGATCGCCCGGCGCGCATCTTCCGCGGTCCGGCACCAGTGCACGGTGCCGCCGTTATCCACGACCTTCTGCTCGAAGCGCTCGAGATAGAAGTCGAGATGGGCCAGGGTATGGTTCTTGATTTCCCGCGCTTGGTCCCGAAGCGCCTCGAACTCAGGCAAGCGCGCGGCCGCCTTGCGCCGCTTCTGGATAAAACCGTGCTTGATGTTGCCGAGCGCCTTCTGGAGGGGCGCATCGGCCATCGCCTCATGAGCATTCTGCTTGAATCTTCTGGCGGTCGACTGCATGAGCGTCAGTCCTGCACCGATGCCGAGGCCGGCGGCCAGGACGGCACGTCGCGCTTTGGCTTGATCTCGCCGATCGGTGGCCGATCCAGCATGCCGGCCAGCACTTCAGCCACGTGACGCACCTGAATGTCGACGCCGTCGCGGCGCAACTTGCCCCAAATATTCATCAGACAGCCCAGATCGCCGGCCAGCAACATCTCAGCCCCGGTCTCTTGCACGTTCTTGACCTTCTCCTCAACCATGCGGTTGGAAATCTCGGGATACTTGACGCAGAAGGTTCCGCCAAACCCGCAGCACACATCGGAATCGGGCAATTCATGGAGATCCAGACCAAACACGCTGCGCAACAGCGTTCGCGGCTGCTCCCGAACGCCGAGTTCGCGCAGGCCGGAACAGGAATCGTGATAGGTGCAGCTACCGTCATGACGGGCCACCACGGCACGCCGCCCCCGGACGTCCGTGATGAAGGAGACCAGCTCGTAGGTTCGGTCTGCCAGATCTTGTGCGGCCTCCGCCCGCTTGGGATCGTCCTTGAACAGCTCCGGGTAGTGCCGGCGGATCATCGCCGCACAGGATCCGGACGGCGCGACCACATAGTCGTACCCGGCAAATGCCTTGATCACCTTGGCGGCGATGCGCCGCGTGTCTTTGCGATCGCCGTTGTTGTAGGCCGGCTGTCCGCAGCAGGTTTGCACGTGGGGGACGGACACTTCACAGCCCGCATCCTCGAGCAATCGCGCCGCAGCAAATCCGACCGTCGGGCGAAACAAGTCTACCAAACAGGTTGCGAACAGGGCGACGTTCGGTTTCTCGTCTGCCATCGTAGCGGGCCGTCTCCGAATTCTGGGAAAGGCAATGAACGTCAGGAGCTTCAGAACGGAAGAATGTGCCGTGTCGGTGCGGAAAGCAAGGTCCGGCTGGTCCGTCGCCGCGGATATCGCGCGCCAGAGGCTACGAACGGCCGCCCGCCCGCGGCAGCAAGAGATAGTAGCTGCCGGGCTCGTTCATGCGTCCGGCTTGCTCGAGTGCGGTTTCGCCCGTGCCCCAGTATACATCTCCCCGATGTACGCCCTTGATTGCGGCCCCGGTATCCTGGGCCATCATCAAGCGTTGGAACGGCCGGTCACGTCGGCCGGGCCAGAAGGTGTCCACCCACACCGGCGCACCCAGAGGCAGATAAGTCGGATCGATCGCAAGGCTTCGGCCCGGGGTCAGCGGCACGCCCTCCGCGCCCACCGGGCCCTCGCGCCCGACGATCCGAAAGAAAATGTAGCGGGGATTCTCCGCCATCAGCTCTCTGGCCTGTTTCGGATGCGCCTTGAGCCAGGCTCTGACCGACTGGGCTGAGACCTTCCCGGCTCCCAGCAGGCCCCGCTCGCGCATCAGTCGCCCAACCGCAACGAACCGGTGCCCATTGTCCGCGGCGTAGCCGATCCGAACCACTCGACCGTCCTTGAGCTTGACGCGACCGGATCCCTGCACGTGCAGAAAGAACACATCGACCGGGTCTTGCGCCCAGAACAGGACGGATGCGCCGGACCGTTTTCGCCAACGGCCCGGGTCCCGCTCGATCTCGGCGCGGCTGGTCCGCTTGGCAACCGCCAAGTCACGTGGAACGCCAAGGATCGGCACGGTGTAGGAGCCGTGTCGTCGGCGCGAACCGTTCAGTTCGATCTCGAAATATCCGGTGAACTTGCCAGAACCCTTCGCCGGGTTCGCCCTGGTTCCAGTGATCTTGTACGGCACGAAGCGGCTCTCCATAAGGGCGCGCACCGTTCCGTCATCGCCGGTCTCGCCAGCCGCAAGTTCGGCACAGGCCGACTGCCAGTCGCTGGCGGTGCGCCCCATTTCCTCGGGTCCGACCGACTTGTCAGGCGGCTGGCGCTTCAGTCGGCCACAGGACCGTCGCAATGCAGGCAGCACATCTGCGACGCTATCCGCACGCCAACCCGGAAGATCGTCATAGGCGACCGCAGTATAGGTCGCAACGGACGTTTCAAAGGTCTGCGGAAGGGCGGAGTCCGATGCCTCGCATGCGGCCAGCAGCAGTGCTGCACAAGCGGGCGCGGCCCAGACGAGTTTCAGCGGGGAGACGGGATCAGTTCGGGCTGCGCGTTTCAACGAGAACCCAGTTCGGGTCCCGCGATTGGGTATCGCGCATAAACGTCCAAATGTCAGTGACTTCGGATACCCGGTCTTCCTCGCCATCGACCACCTCGCCGGCCGAGTTCCGTACCACGTTGATCTGTTCGCTGACGAATTTGGTGGTCAGCAGTGCGTTGCGGCCTTCCATGCGCGCTTCGAGGATATCCGACTTGTTGATGCCGACGATCGTGTTTTCGAGCGTTTCGCCGCTTTCTTCCCGGCTGGCGATCGCGTCCTCGAAGTTGCGGTAGACGTCGGCCGCAACGAACGTCTTGACCGGCTCCATATCTCCCGCAGCGAAGGCCTCGAGGATCATCTCGAACGCGGCGCAGGCTCCGGTCAGGAACTCGTCAGCGTTGAACGTCTTGTCGGCCTTCTTGATCTGCCTGAGCCCCAGCTCCAACGCTGAGCCCGGTTTGGCCCGCTCATAGGTCAGATCCATGCCGGTCTTGCGGGTGGTCGTCTCGGGGAAGTTGACGACCTTCTTGTCGGCATCCCGATCTTTGCGGCTTGCCTCCCGATCCCGGCCGAAGGTCACCGGAGGCGGTCGCTCATTGCCGGTCCGCCGCCCCAACACGCTGCGCAAGCGCAGCACGATGAACGCAGCGATAGCCGCGAAAATAATGATGTCGATCGGCAACCCGTCAACTCCCATCCTGGATCCCTTCCGGTGGAGACGGGCGGTTCGGCGAAGGTGCCAGCGTTCCCCGCGCTGCCCTCCGCTGGACCCGGCACTGCGCTTCAGATAAACACAGTGGCACGACTCGCCGGAGACCGCTTCCGCGGCCAATCAATGAACCCCTATCGTTTACATAGGGGGTTGCTCGGGAAAGAGCAAGAATGGCTCTTATTCTTTTCCTGACATTTATTACCGTTCCCTTACTGGAGATCGGTGTTTTTATCGAGGTTGGCGGTCGTATCGGCACCTGGCCCACGGTGGGAATCGTCATCCTGACCGCGATCATCGGCACCTGGATGATCCGACTGCAAGGGCTGTCTGTCCTGGCCCGGGCGCAACAGGCGCTGGAGCAGGACCGGTTGCCGGTCACCGAGATCTTCGATGGCCTCTGCCTGCTGATCGCCGGCGCGCTCTTGCTGACGCCAGGTTTTGTCACGGACACGGTAGGCTTTGCCCTCCTGTTGCCGCCGGTGCGCCTCTGGGCCGGCCGCTGGATCTGGAGAGTGCTGCAGGCCCGCGGAGGGATCACCATCGTCGGGCGCGCCGCTCACCGGAGGTCACCCGAGGACGATACGATCATCGACGGCGAATACCGCGAGGTGACGCCGGACGACGACACACCGCCCCGCGATCCGCCGGACCCTGACCAACGTAGATTGCGGTAGACATGGCGAAACCTTCGCTGGTGCACGGCAGATGATCCTAATTCGACATGGCCAGTCCGAGTTCAACGTGGTCTATGGACAAAGCCGTATAGACCCCGGCATCGAAGACCCGCAGCTGACCGAAGAAGGCCGCCGTCAAATCGAGGCCGCGGTGGATGAAGTCGCGGCGCTTGGGGCGCGGATCTTGATCTCGAGCCCCTACTCCCGGGCCCTTCAAACCGCAGACATCATCGCGGCGGCCCTCGAGCTGCCGATTTCGGTCGAGCCACTGGTCCGCGAGCGGCGCGCCTTCACCTGCGATATCGGATCACCCCGATCGGCGCTCGCCGGGTCATGGCCTGAGCTGGACTTCGACCATCTCGAGGAACAATGGTGGTCGGCCGGAGAAGAAGCAGAGACAGAGCTCCTGGTCCGCTGCGCGCGGTTTCAGAGCCACATGGCCTCGCGCGAGGACTGGCGCGATGTCGCGGTCGTCAGTCACTGGGGCTTTATACGCGGCCTCACCGGCCACACTCTCGGCAATGGCGAAATCGTCCGGTTCGATCCGACGTGATTCCTTCGCGTTGCGGTCAGCGGGGCCAACAGTTGCGGCTCCGGGTCAGACGTGCTAGCCCAAGCCACGTCCTGCGGAGACAGCGATCTCTGACCTTTCCGAGAGGAGAGCCGGCATGGCCGACACGCCTTCGAACACTTCCGACGAGAACGACAACAGCGGAGCCAAAGAGGAATCCGCGGCAGCGCAGGCGAGTCCGGCCGAGGCGGCTACACCACAGATCACTGTCCTGTCCCAGTATGTCAAGGATCTGTCCTTCGAGAACCCGCGCGCGCCGAACAGCGTCTCCCCGGAGGAAGAGCCGCCGCAGGTGAACGTCAACGTCAATGTGGGCGCCCAATCGCTCGACGACGAAAACTACGAAGTCAGCATCAGCATCGAGGCGACGGCCGAGCAGGGCGAAAACACAGTCTTTGTGGTCGAACTGCTGTATGCGGGCGTCTTCTCGCTCGGCAATGTCACGGATGAGCAGCGGCAGATGCTGTTATTGATCGAATGTCCGCGCGTCCTGTTCCCGTTCGCGCGCAACATCGTGGCCGAAGTCACGCGTGACGGCGGCTTTCCGCCGTTGCTGATCCAGCCGATCGATTTCGTTGCTCTGTATCAACGGCAACAGGCACAGGCGGAGGCGGCTGGAACCGCCTAAACCCGCTGACCGGCGGCGTCACCGTCGCCAGATCGGATCCCTAAGTTTCTCCAAGAACGCGGCATGGGCGGCGACCTCCGCCTCGCTGGCGGCGTGTGGCCGCGGCTCGCGCACGACGATCGGCGCAGACGGTCCCTGTTCCTCTCGGTCCGGTCCGCTTGCGGCATCGCTGGCCAAGCCGAGGCTCGGCTGCTTGCCGCCGAGAAGTTCGAGATAGACTTGAGCCAGCAGCGTGCAGTCGACCAAGGCGCCGTGTTTTTCGCGTCCCGAAAGATCGATATCGAAACGCCGACAGAGTGCATCCAGACTTGCCTGCGCGCCGGGATATCTACGACGGGCAAGATGGATGGTATCGATGGCGCGGCTGATCGCGATCGCCGGGCGTTCGAGACGCGCGAGCTCCGCATTCAAAAAACCGATGTCGAACTCGGCGTTGTGAATTACGAATATCGCTTCGCCAACGAAGGCGAGAAAGCCCTCGACCACGTCGGCAAAGACAGGATGCTGGCGCAGAAACTCGTCGGACAGGCCGTGCACGCGATAGGCCTCAATCGGCATGTCGCGTTCCGGATTGACGTATGTATGGAACTCGCGGCCGGTCGGCACGTGATTGATCAGCTCGAGACATCCGATTTCGACGATACGATGGCCGTCATGCGGACTCAGTCCCGTGGTCTCAGTATCCAGCACGATTTCACGCATGGCTCGAATCCGATTCAGGAAGGGGTGACCAGTTTGATGACCGCCGCGAGGGAGTCCAACGTCCGTCGCCGGCCGTCGCCCGTGTGTACCACAAAATCGGCGCGTCGACGCTTCTCCCCGTCCGGCATCTGGCGGGCGCGAATTCCGGCAAGCTTCTCCGGTGTCATGCCCGGTCGGCGCAACACGCGCAGGTCTTGCAGAAAGCGCGGGGCCGTGACCACGACGACGGCGTCGCAATTGGCCTCACCGCCGGTCTCGAACAGCAATGGAATATCGAGCACCACGACAGGCGCGTGCCGTCGGCGTGCCATGGCCAAGAACCGCTGTTGTGCCGTTCTCGCCATGGGATGCAGGATGGCCTCAAGCTTGGCAAGTGCCTTGGAATCGGCAAAGACCCGCTTGCCCAGCGCATCCCGGTCCACTTGGCCGGCGTGCACAACGCCTGGAAAGGCCTTGCCGACCAGCGGCACCGCCCGCCCACCGGGCGCCAGCAGACGATGTATTTCGGCATCGGCGTCGTAGACCGGCACACCGAGCCGCCGAAACAGCTCCGCCGCTGTGCTCTTGCCCATGCCGATCGAGCCGGTCAAACCGAGGACCACCATTGCCCTGTCAGCTCCGCAGGGTCTCGAGGACCGCGGCGCGCAGCTCGGGCGTGACATCCGGTTCGACCCCGAACCAGGCCGCAAAGCCGGGCCGCGCTTGATGCAACAACATGCCCAGCCCGTCGACGATTGGATTTCCCCGGCTCCGCGCCAGCTGCAGCAGGTCTGTGTCCAGCGGGTCGTAGACCAGGTCGGTTACAATGGCGCCGGCCGGCAGACCATCGAGATCGACAGCCAGCGGCGGCTGGCCCGTCATCCCCAAGCTCGTGCTGTTGACCAGGAGCGCGGCTTCGCGCAGCGCCGCTTCCTTCGGGGGCCAGGGTAAAGCGTGACATCGCGGCCCGAACTCGGCCGCCAGCGCCTCGGCTCGTGCCGGGGTGCGGTTGACGATCCTGATTTCGGGCGCCCCGGCGTCCAGCAACGCCACGATGACGGCGCGGGCTGCGCCACCCGCCCCGAGGAGCACGGCTGGATCTCCAGCCGCATCAAACTCCGGCACATCGTCGATCAAGCTCTGCAAAAAGCCAAAGCCATCGGTGTTGCGGCCCTCGATTGTCCCGTCCGGCGCGACCACCAGTGTATTCACGGCACCGATCCGCCCGGCTGCGTCTTCGACCCGATCGACGACATCCAGGGCCGCGACCTTGTGGGGCACCGTGACATTTGCGCCTTGAAACCCCAATCGCGGCAGGGCCCGAATCGCCTCCGCCAGATGCTCCGGCCGCACCGGCAGAGGTACAAAGGCACCGTCGATATCGTACCGCTCCAGCCAAAAGCCGTGCAGGGTGGGCGAGCGGCTGTGTCCGATCGGCCAGCCGATCACGCCGGCGACTTTGGCATGGCCGGTGAGTCTCACGACCGGATCACGCCCTGATCGCGGAGAAATCCGAGCAGCGGCAGCAAAGGCAAACCGAGGACGGTGAAATAGTCGCCGCGCACGCTCGTGAACAGTTGTGCCCCGACGCCTTCGAGACGGTAACAACCGACCGAACCCAGCACGCTGTCTCCAGCCTTGCCCAAATAGTCATCGAGGAACGCATCGCTGAACGGCCGCATAGCCAGCTCCGCGCTGTCGGTCTGATGCCAAAGCCGCTCCCCGTTGCGTATGACGACGGCACTGCTCACCAGTCGGTGACTGCGGCCTCGCAACGCCTCTAGGTTCTTCCGAGCCGCCGCCAGATCGACAGGTTTATCGAACCAGGCGCCGTCACATTCAAGGATTTGATCCGCGCCGATCACCAAAGCGCCGGGCGCACGAGCGCTGACTCGCTGTGCCTTGAGCGCGGCCAGCGCCTCGGCCGTGTCGCCGGCGCTGGCGCCTTCGGCCCGCAGAGACTCTTTGAGCTCCGCCTCGTCGACAAGAGCCGGCGAGACCTCCATCTCGATGCCGGCTTCGGTCAACAACCGTGCCCGAGTCGCCGATCCCGAGGCCAGGATCACTTTGGGCCTCTTGGGTTCAATGTCGCTCACGGGCGCCGATCCCGCCGGCGCTGTCCATAGAGATGTAGAATGGCCGCTGCTGTCTCCTCGATCGACCGTCGGGTCACGTCTATCACCGGCCAACCCTGCTGGCGAAACAAGCGTCGTGCCGCAGCGACCTCCTCTTTGATCCGGTCCAGATCCGTGTATTCGGTTTCCTGGTCTTCCTTGAGCATTCGAAGCCGGTTTCGGCGGATCTGCACAAGGGTTGACGGGTTCTCGGTCAGCCCGACAATCAACGACTCGCTGGCCCCGAACAGTTCCGCCGGCAACGGACAGCCGGGAACGATCGGCACGTTGGCTGCTTTGATCCCGCGGTTCGCCAGGTAGACACACGTAGGGGTCTTTGATGTCCGAGAGACGCCGACCAGGATGATATCCGCTTCCGTCAGATCCGCGGTTGCCTGGCCGTCGTCATGAGCCAGCACATAGTTCATGGCGTCGATGCGGGTAAAATATTCCGCGTCCATGGCGTGCTGCCGTCCGGGTCGTCCCGCGCTCTCCACGCCCAAATGACTTGCCAGGGCGGCGATGACCGGATCCAAGACCGCAATACAGGGCACGTTCTCCTTCCGGCAGAAGTCCTGAAGACTGACCCTGAGAGTGTCGTCAACCAGGGTAAACAACACGATGCCGGGTTCGGCGGCGATCTCTGCCTTGACTTGTTCCAGCTGGCCTTTCGTTCGCACCAGCGGCCAAAGATGTTCCATGACGGCGACGCTCTCGAACTGGACTAAGCAGGCGCGCGCAACCGCCGTGAGTGTTTCGCCGGTGGCATCGGAGACCAGATGCAGATGATAGGTTTCAGCTCCGATGGCTGCGGGAAGATCAGTGGACAAGCGGTGGCCTTTCTCTGAATATCTCGAGCGCTTGGAGTCTGTCGGCTTTTCCACCCCCGCTCAAGGGAATCAGCGCGATCGGTTCTGAGCCTGTGCGAAACTCATTCGCAGCCGGTGCAGAAAAAGTTATCAGCAATGCAGTCCACAGCCAGATCCTCTGGATTCTCCTTTTTCGATCCGGTGGAGAGTACTTTTAGTCGATATATTACAAGGACTTAGATTTGATACCGTTACTTTGCGCACAAGCGGTCCGCGCGCCTATGGCATTTCATCCAGAGCCCGGGACAGTCTTGTGTATGACGGCCAATCCACTGGACTCACAGGCCCAACCACCACCACCACTTCTTATTTCAATATATATGTTTGTTTGTAGAGGGATCGCCGTTCTGCGAAACCGGGGAGACCGTATTGCCGCAAGCCAGTAGAAAGCCGCTGCTAGAGACCCTCTCCGGACAGGCGACCGGCCGAGCTCCGTTCTGGTTCATGCGGCAGGCAGGACGATATCTGCCCGAATATCGAGAAATTCGCGCGCGTGCGGGGAGTTTCCTGGATTTGTGCTACGCGCCGGATTTGGCGACCGAGGTAACCTTGCAGCCGCTTCGCCGGTTCTCGATGGACGCAGCGATCTTGTTCTCGGACATCCTGGTGGTTCCGCATGGTTTGGGCCAACAGGTCGACTTCCGCGAAGGAGAAGGGCCGGTCTTGGACCCGGTCGAGTCGGCAGCGGACCTCGCGAGACTGGATCTCAACCGAATTGGAGTCGCGCTTGCGCCTGTCTATGAGGCCGTTGCCCGGATCTCGGGCGAGCTGCCGTCCAATGTCACCTTGATCGGGTTTGCCGGAGCCCCCTGGACGGTTGCGAGCTACATGGTTGAGGGAAGCACCAGTCGCGACTTTGCCCGGGTCAAAGCCTGGGCCTATGGTGATCCAGCCGGGTTCAAGGAGCTCGTCAATCTATTGGTCAAGGCGACCGTCGAGCATCTGTCCCGTCAGATCGGAGCTGGGGCGGAAGTCGTACAACTCTTCGACAGCTGGGCGGGCGTGCTGCCGGATGAGCAGTTCCAACTCTGGTGCGTGGAACCCGTGGCGGAAATCGTGACTCTGTTGAAGGCCCGTCACCCGCATATCCCGGTCATCGGATTTCCGAGAGGAGCGGGAGGTCAGTATCTCGGCTATGCGACAAACACGGGAGTCGACTGCGTCGGTCTGGACACGACAGTGCCTCTTGACTGGGCGGTCGAGCGCTTATCCGATGCGCGCGTGCTGCAAGGCAATCTGGATCCGGTGGCCTTGATTACCGGCGGTGAAGCGATGCGTAGCATGGCGGCAACAATCCTGGAGCGTCTTGCCGGTCGGCCGTTGGTGTTCAATCTGGGTCACGGCATTCTGCCAAGCACACCCCCGGAGCATGTTGCCGAGTTGTGTGAGCTGTTGCGAGCAGATGGGGACTGAATGAGCAAGACAGCAATCGTGCTTTTCAATTTGGGCGGACCTGACAAGCCTGAAGCGGTCAAACCATTTCTGTTCAATTTGTTCAACGACCCAGCGATCATTGGCTTACCGACGCCGTTGCGGTGGTTGGTGGCCAAGGTGATTTCCAGCCGACGCGCGCCCATCGCACAAGAGATCTACGCGCATCTGGGCGGCGGTTCGCCCCTGCTGCCGAATACGGAAGCCCAGGCTCTGGCGTTGCAGTCTGCTCTCGGTGCAGACTTCAAGACCTTCATTGCCATGCGCTACTGGCATCCGCGCAGCGATGAGACCGCCGCTGCGGTCAAGGCCTGGGGGCCGGATCGGATCGTCTTGTTGCCGCTCTATCCCCAGTTCTCGACCACGACGACGGCGTCCTCCATCGCCGACTGGGGCGAAGCCGCTCGGACGGCGGGGCTCAATGTTCCGACGCAGAGCATATGCTGCTATCCCACCGCGGACGGGTTCGTTTCAGCCTTGGCGGATCGCATTCGTCCGCGCCTGGCCGAGGCGCGAACATCGGGGACACCGCGTCTGCTGCTGACTGCACATGGGCTGCCTAAGAAAACCGTGGCGAAAGGCGACCCTTATCAGTGGCAGGTAGAACAGACCGCCGATCGGATTGTGCAGACACTGGCGATCCATGATCTGGACTGGGTGGTCTGTTACCAAAGCCGGGTGGGCCCACTCGAATGGATCGGGCCCGCCACGGAGGACGAGATTCAGCGGGCCGGACGAGATGGCGTTCCGGTCGTCATGGCGCCGATCGCCTTCGTATCGGAGCATTCCGAGACATTGGTCGAACTCGACATCGAGTATGGCAACTTGGCCACGGAATGCGGCGTTCCCGCCTATCTCCGCGTGCCGACCGTTGACGCAGAAGTTGCGTTCATCCAGGGTCTTGCCGGGTCCATCCGGGATACGCTCGCCTCGTCCAGTGAGATCTACGGCGAGGGACGGTGTCCCGCATCCTTCGGGACATGTCCTTGTCTGAGTCGGGTGGCGACGACGCAGCAAGCGGCTTGAGGAGGGGCATTTGCAGGATCTGGGAGACAGCTATGTTTGGGTGCTGGCGCTGCACGTCATCAGCGTGATCGCCTGGATGGCGGGATTGCTCTATCTGCCGCGGCTCTTCGTGTATCACGCCGAGGCCACGCCCGGATCCGAGATGTCGGAAACATTCAAGGTCATGGAACGCCGCTTGCTGCGGGTGATCATGAACCCAGCCATGATTGGCGTCTGGATATTCGGGATCTGGAATCTGGTGCTGGGCGAATGGTGGCGCGAGCCGTGGATGCACGCGAAGCTGACCCTGGTCGTCATCTTGACCGTGTATCACCATCTGCTGGCCCGCTGGCGCAAGGACTTTGCCGAAGATCGAAATACCCGCTCGGCCAAGTTCTACAGAATGACCAACGAAGTGCCGACCGTGATCATGATCGGCATTGTGATCTTGGTCCTGGTCAAACCGTTTTGAGCGCCGTCGTCGCCTATTCTTAATTTGACTGCATCGATCCGATGGTGCACTCTCGATTGGTCCAATTCGGCGCCGGTGCGCATTCGGCGTTTACCCCAATTTAATGCTCTCGGGCGAACACTGACGCGCCCCGTCCTGATCGGACCGGTCTACCCTTCCTTCGATGGACCGCTTGTTACCCTTCTGCGGTCTCCCGGCCTCTGGGTCGCTACGACACAACAAGCCAACATATCGGCGTCGTCGGAACGTCACCCGGAAGCGAGAACCGCAGCCTTAGCCAAGGCTTCGTCATGGATCTCCAAGAACTAAAAGCGAAATCCCCCGCGGACCTCCTCGCCTTTGCCGAAGAGCTCGACGTCGAGAACGCGAGCTCCCTGCGCAAGCAGGACATGATGTTCGCGATCCTCAAACAGCTGGCCGTCAACGACGTTGCCATCTTTGGCAGCGGCGTCCTGGAGGTCTTGCAGGACGGCTTTGGCTTCCTCAGATCGCCCGAGGCCAACTATCTGCCGGGCCCGGACGACATCTATGTCTCCCCCAGCCAGGTGCGGCGGTTCAGTTTGCGCACGGGTGATACCGTCAAGGGCGAGATCCGCGCGCCCAAGGACGGGGAGCGCTATTTCGCGCTCCTGAAGGTTGACGAGATCAACTTCAGCCAGGTCGAGGAGTCGCGCCACCGGATCAATTTCGACAATCTCACGCCGCTGTATCCGGAAGAGAAGCTGAACCTCGAGATCGAGGACCCGGGCTTCAAAGACGTGACCTGCCGGGTGATCGATCTGATCGCGCCCCAGGGCAAGGGTCAGCGCGGTCTCATCGTGGCACCGCCGCGTACCGGCAAGACCGTCATGTTGCAGAACATTGCCCACTCCATCGCGGTCAATCATCCCGAGGTGTACCTCATCGTCCTGCTGATCGACGAGCGGCCGGAAGAGGTGACCGACATGGACCGGTCCGTTAAAGGCGAAGTGATCAGCTCGACCTTCGACGAGCCGGCCTCGCGCCACGTTCAGGTTGCCGAGATGGTGATCGAGAAGGCCAAGCGGCTGGTCGAGCACAAACGCGACGTGGTCATCCTTCTCGACTCGATCACCCGGCTCGCCCGCGCCTACAACACGGTGGTGCCGAGCTCGGGCAAGGTGCTCACCGGCGGCGTGGACGCCAACGCGCTGCAGCGGCCGAAGCGGTTCTTCGGCGCCGCCCGGAACATCGAGGAGGGCGGCTCGCTGACCATCATTGCCACCGCGCTGATCGACACCGGCTCGCGGATGGACGAAGTGATCTTCGAAGAGTTCAAGGGCACCGGCAACTCCGAGATCATTCTCGACCGCAAGCTCTCGGACAAGCGCACCTTCCCCTCGATCGACATCACCAAGTCGGGCACGCGCAAGGAAGAGCTGCTGCTCGAGAAGGGCATCCTGTCGAAGATGTGGGTGCTGCGCCGCGTGCTGATGCCGATGGGCGTCTCGGACGCGATGGAGTTCCTCTTGGACAAGCTCAAGACGTCGAAGAACAATTCCGACTTCTTCGACGCGATGAACACCTGATCAGTGGGCCCTCTAGACCCATCTGTCTAACCCGACTCCGCGCCTCACCGAAACGCGTCGTCGAACCAGTCTACGGCAGCAGAACCGTGGACCCGGTCGTCTTACGGCCCTCGAGGTCGCGGTGCGCCTGCGCCGCTTCCGCCAGGGGATAGGTCTGGTTGACCTCGATCTTGACCGCGCCGGACTGCACCACGTCGAAGAGTTCGCCCGCGCTCGCGATCAAGTCCTCGTGCTTGGCGGTATAGGTCATCAGCGTTGGACGGGTGATGTAGAGCGAACCCTTGGCCGCCAGCACGCCCAGATCGACCGGCGGCACCGGTCCCGATGCGGAGCCGAACAGCACCATGAGCCCAAGCGGGGCGAGGCAGTCCAGCGAAGCCTCGAAGGTGTCCTTGCCGATCGAGTCGTAGACCACCGGTACACCGGCGCCGTCGGTCAGCTCGCGCACCCGTTCGGTGAAGTTCTCGCGCGTGTAGAGGATCGGGTGGGTGCAGCCATGCGCCTTGGCAAGCTCGGCTTTCTCCTCGGTGCTGACCGTGCCGATCACCGTGGCGCCCAAATGCTTGGCCCATTGGCACAGGATTAGGCCGACGCCGCCTGCGGCCGCGTGGATCAGAACGGTGTCGCCTTCCCGCACCCGATAGGTCCGGCGCAGCAGATACTGCACGGTCATGCCCTGGAGCATCATACCGGCCGCCTGGACATCCTCGATCCCGTCCGGCGTCGCCACCACCCGGTCGGCGGGCATGATGCGTTCCTCGGCATACGCGCCCGGAGGCAGGCTGGCATAGCAGACGCGGTCGCCCGGCTTGAACGCGGTGACGCCCTCGCCGACGGCGTCAACCACAGCGGCACCTTCCATACCGATCACGGCCGGCAGCCCGCGCAGCGGATAGAGGCCGCTGCGATGATACGTATCGATATAGTTGAGCCCGACCGCGGTCTGTTTGAGACGCAACTCGCCGGGACCGGGATCGCCGACTTCGACGTCGTCCCAGGACAGCACATCCGGCCCGCCGGTCTCATGAATACGGATCGCTTTTGTCATGCCTGCTCACTCCCTCCGAGGTTATGGGGCGGCGAATGGATCGCGCGCTCAGCCCAGATGTTCTTTGAAGAAGGCAGCCGTGCGCCCGTTGGCGAGATCGGCCTGGTCTTGATCGTAGTGCGCGCCGCCGACCCGGGCGAAGGCGTGATCCATGCCCGCGTAATCGTGGATGGTGACATGCGGATTGCCATCCAGCGCGGCGTGCACTTTCTGTTGGGCGTCCTTGGGGACGAACTCGTCCTCCTCGGCGACATGCAGTAGGAGCGGCTTGGAGATGTTGCCAGCCTCCTCGACCGCCGCCTCGATACCGACCCCGTAATAGCCGACATTGCAATCGGCATCCGATCGCGTGGCCATCAGATAGGCGAGCTTTCCGCCGAGACAGTAGCCCACCGTGCCGACCTTGCCGCTGCAGCCGTCGACGCCGCGAAGATGGGCCAAGGTGGCGATCAGATCGTCGACGCCCTTTGCCTCGTCGAAGCCCTGGTACAGTTCAAAGGCTCGGGCCCACTCTTCATCGGTCTTGTCCGTGATCTGTATGCCGGGCTCCTGCCGCCAGAACAGATCCGGGCAGATAGCCAGATAGCCCTGCGCGGCGAACCCGTCGGCCAGATCGCGCATGACGTGGTTGACGCCGAAGATCTCCTGGCAGATCAGGATACCGGGGCCGCCGTCGCCGGCGAGATACGCGGAGAACGAACCGCCGTCGCCGGCGGCAATGGTCACGTCGGGCATGTGTTATCTCCCCTGGGCTGCAGTCGGGCCGGTCATGTACGTGTTTTGCGCGAGCATATACCCGCGCCAAATGGTTGTCATCAGCACGCCAGCGGCAATGTCTCGGCGCCTTCGAGCGCGAGCAGATAGCGCTTGGTTTCAAGCTTTCCTTTGCCGGAATAGCCGCCCAGCCCGGTCCCCGCAACGACGCGATGGCAGGGGATGATGATCGGGATCGGATTGCAGCCGCAGGCGCCGCCAACGGCGCGGGCGGCGCTGTCGAGACTCCTGGCCAGCTCTCCGTAACGCCGGACTTGGCCATAGGGGATGGCAAGCATCTCCCGCCAGACGGCATTCTGGAAAGCCGTGCCCTTTGGTTGTAGCGGCAGATCGAACGCAGTGAGGCGACGGGCGAAATAGGCGGCCAGCTGGGTCGCTGCTTCCCGGAGCAACGGAGTCTCGGCTCCGGCTTCGGGTACCGTGCCCCATGTGAGTTCGGTGACGTTCTGGCTGGTGGCGTGGATGGTCAGCGCACCAACCGGGCTGTCGACGGTCAAGTGCATCATCGGCTTCGCAGTTCGGCCGCGATCTCTGCCGGCTCAGTCAGCGGAAGCGAGCAGGTGGTGCCGCGACAGACATAAGCGGTGGCAAGTCCATCCTTCGGGGTCTTGCCATGAGCCGGGTGCAGCGCCGGCAGCTCTGTCCCCGGCGGCACGACCGTCAATACCAGGTCGGGGACCGAGCTCTGCCCGACCGCGGCCAGGAGGGAGGTCGTGTCCGCTGCGCCACGTTCGCCGATGACGGCGACTTGCACGGCGTTCTGCAATAGCTCGTTCGCGTTCAGCAGGGTCGCCAAGGGAAATATGTTCCGCTGCAGCTCGCCCGAAAATGCCAAGACAATTCTGTCTGCCCGGTCGCGCCAGCTGGCATCCCCGGTGAGATAGAACAGGCGCGCGAAGACCGCGGCAATGGTCCCGTTTCCCGCGGGCGTGGCATTGTCGGCAACGGTCCGCGTCCGGGCGATGACATCGGTGACGTCGTCGGCGCTGAAGTAGTAGCTGCCCGTGTCAGGGTCGAGGTAGTGGGTATCGAGCACCGCGAGCCAGCTCTTGACTTGGTCGAGATAGCTGGCGTCGCCCCCGTTCTCATAAAGGACCAAAGCGGCCCGGCACATGTTCGCATAGTCGTCGAGCGTGGCCGGGTGTTCCGCCCGGCCGGCGCACCAGCTGTGGCGCACCCGTGCCGTCCCGCCGGTGGTCTCCGTCATGCGCTCCCGCACGAAGGCAAAGGCCTCGCGTGCCGCAGCCGAGGCCTCGGGTAGATCGAAGACCTGCGCCGCCCGCGCCAGAGCGGAGATGATCAGGCCGTTCCAGTCGACCAGCACTTTGTCGTCGCGGCCGGGGCGGATCCGGTTCGCGCGCGCCGCGAGCAGCTTTGCCCGACAGGCGGCGAGACGCGCCTCGTCTTCGTCCGACAGGAGCGCGGGGCGGGCGCTGCGGTTCAGGATGGTCTTGCCTTCCCAGTTGCCCAGCGGCGTCACGTCATAGGCGGACTTGAAGAGATCGGCGTCGTCTCCGAGCAGCGCATCGATCTCCTCGGCCCGCCAGACGTAGAACTTGCCTTCCTGCCCTTCGCTGTCCGCATCCAGCGTGCCGGCGAAGCCGCCACCCTCGACGCGCATCTCGCGCAGCAGCCAGGCAATGCTCTCGCGCACGCGCATCTCGTAGACCGGCTCGCGTGTGTCCTGCCAGACCAAGGTCAAGAGATCGATCAACTGGGCATTGTCGTACAGCATCTTCTCGAAATGCGGCACCAGCCATGCCGGATCGGTGGCATAGCGGGCGAAGCCGCCGCCCAAATGATCGTAAATCCCGCCCTGGCACATGCGATCGAGCGTGAGCGTCACCGCGTCGCGGAAGGCTCGTTCACCGGTGCGCAGCCAGGCGCGCCAGAACAGCTCCAGGATCGAAGGCTGCGGGAACTTGGGTGCGCCGCCGATGCCGCCGTAAACCCGGTCCACCTCTTGCACCAAGCGGCCAGCGATTTGAGTCGTCGCGTTCAGCGAGATTCCGTCCCCGCTGCGCGCTTCGGAGATGCCGGCTAGACCCGCGATCAGGGCCTTCGCGTTCTGCTGGATCTTGTCCGGCTCGCGGGCATAGATCTCTGCGACGCGCTGGAGGATCTGCGGGAACCCGGGACGTCCGTAACGGGGCGTCGGCGGGAAATAGGTGCCGCCCCAGAAAGGCTCGCCCTTGGGCGTGAGAAACATGGTCAGCGGCCAGCCACCCTGTTCGCCGAGCAGCGCCAGCGCGTGCTGATAGATGGTGTCGAGATCGGGCCGTTCCTCGCGATCCACCTTGATGTTGATGAAGTGCTCGTTCATCAGGGCCGCGATGTCGTCGTCTTCGAAGCTCTCATGGGCCATGACATGGCACCAATGACAGGCGGCATAGCCGATGGAGAGCAGGATCGGCTTGTTCTGCTGTTGTGCGTGCCCCAGGGCAGCCTCGCTCCAGGTCTGCCAGTGAACCGGGTTTTCTGCGTGTTGTCGGAGGTAAGGGCTGGCTGCTTGTGCGAGAACGTTTTCGGCCATGATCCGTTGAAGCCCTGCCGACACGGGTGGTAAGTGGTAGCGGGTGCGTGCGTCTCTTTGGAACATATAGACTCGTCGGACCAGGAGGCGAGTCGGAATGGTGACATAGATCCGGATATGGCAAGGAACATAATCCTATTCTTGTTTACCGGCGTTGAGCGGGGAACCAGAGTGCACGCAACAGCCTGGAAATCCTTGTGTATTACGAATTCGAAACGATAGGGAAAGACGGTTCCGAGGAAACGACAGCGGCGGTAATGCAGGACGACACGATCTTTGCGATTTCGAGCGGCGCTGGGCCGGCGGCGATCGCGGTGCTGCGCGTGTCGGGAGCCCGGGCGAAGCAGGTCCTCGAGAGCTTGGCCGACCGACCAGTGGTCGCGCCCCGCGAGGCGATGCGGGTCTGGCTGCGGGACGCGAAGGGTGAACCCTTGGATGACGGGCTGGCGCTCTGGTTCCCAGGGCCGGCGAGCTACAGCGGAGAAGATATTGTCGAGCTGCACCTGCATGGCGGGCGGGCGGTCATTGCCGGCGTGGTCGATGTCGTCGCCGCAATGGAGGGCCTGCGGCCCGCGGAGCCGGGCGAGTTCACCCGACGGGCATTCGAGAACGGCAAGCTGGATCTCACCGCAGCGGAGGGGGTCGGCGACCTGATCGCGGCCGAGACCGAGGCGCAGCGGCGGCAGGCGCTGCGGCAGATGGATGGAGCCCTCGCCAGACTCTATGACGGCTGGCGGGAGCAGCTGATCCGCGCGCTCGCACATCTCGAGGCCGCGATCGATTTTGCCGACGAGGATCTGCCGGAACAGATCGCCCGGGACAGCGCTGCGACGCTCGAGCAAGTGGAGACGGAAATCGCGGCGCATCTGGACGACGAT
Source organism: Alphaproteobacteria bacterium (assembly GCA_030066595.1). Lineage (GTDB taxonomy): Bacteria > Pseudomonadota > Alphaproteobacteria > JAJFFI01 > JAJFFI01 > JASJBI01. The sequence continues at coordinate 100,138 of JASJBI010000032.1, forward strand.
CACCGCGGCGAGCGATTGCGGGACGGGCTTTATGTGGCGATCCTGGGCGCACCCAATGTCGGCAAATCGACCCTGTTGAACCGGTTGGCACGGCGGGAGGCGGCCATCGTCTCCGCGCAGGCAGGCACCACGCGGGACGTGATCGAGGTGCATCTGAACCTTGCGGGATATCCGGTCATCCTGGCCGACACGGCGGGACTGCGGGACGCGGCCGACGAGATCGAGGAAGAGGGGGTGCGCCGGGCGCGGGAACGGGCAGCGGCCGCGGATCTGAAGATCGCCGTGTTCGACGCGAAGAGCCTGCCGGAACTGGATCAAACGACGGCAGCGCTGGTCGACGAGGATTGCGTGCCCGTTTTGAATAAGGCGGATCTCTTGGAGGACAAAGGGTCAGGCTTGCCGGGGGTCGACGGTCGGGCGCTGATGCCTTTGTCGGCGCGGACCGGGGAGGGGGTCGAGGAGGTCCTGACGGTCGTTTCCGGCGAGGTCGCGCAACGCTGGCCGACGAGCGCGGCGCCTGCGCTGACCCGCGTGCGCCACCGACGGGCGTTGGAGGAATGTGTGTCGGCGCTCGCCCGCGCGCGCGGAGCTAGCCTGCCGGAGCTCGTGGCGGAGGACGCCCGTCTGGCGGTGCGGGCGCTCGGGCGGATTACCGGACGCGTCGATGTGGAAGATCTCTTGGACGTGATCTTCCGCGATTTCTGTATCGGCAAGTAGTCGGCTCGATCGGCGGCCGCTGTTTCACGTGAAACGCCACAAGACGCCTGATTGGGGCGTGACGCGCTTTGACAAGGGTCGGGTCGATTCCTAGATTACCGGCCATGCATAACGGGTCCAGGACATGGGATGTCATCGTCGTCGGCGGCGGGCATGCCGGCTGCGAAGCGGCGGCCGCGGCGGCGCGTCTGGGCGCCCGAACCCTCTTGGTGACCCATAGCCTGGATACGATCGGCGAAATGTCCTGCAATCCGGCGATCGGCGGTTTGGCCAAGGGACATCTGGTGCGCGAGATCGACGCCCTGGATGGCATCATGGGCCGCGCCATCGACCGGGCCGGGATCCAGTTCCGCCTGCTCAACCGTAGCAAGGGTCCGGCCGTCCGAGGACCTCGGGCCCAGGCCGACCGGGCGTTCTATCGGCGAGCGGTTCAAGCCCTGCTGCGGGAATTCGAGAGCTTATCGCTGCTCGAGTCGGGGGTCGAAAATCTGGCGCTTGATGGCGCTGGCCGGGTGAGCGGGGTCGAGACGGAGCGGTCTGGCACCCTGGGCGCGCGGGCGGTCGTCCTGACCACCGGGACTTTTCTGCGGGGTCTAATTCATATCGGAGAGGAAACGATCCCCGCGGGCCGGGCGCGGCGACAGGGGCGGGGCATGCGCGACGTGGAAGCGCCGACGCTCGGGCTGGCCGAGACCTTGGCGCGGGCCGGGTTCCGATTGGGCCGGCTCAAGACTGGAACGCCACCGCGGCTCGACCGGGACAGCATCGATTGGTGCGGTCTCGACCGGCAGCAAGGGGACGACCCGGCGGTTCCCTTCTCCTATCTGACCGAGGAGATCACCACGCCGCAGGTCGACTGCCACATCACCGGGACCACCGCGGCGGGCCACGCGCTCATCCGGGAGAACCTGCATCGCTCGCCCATGTATTCCGGGCAGATCGAGAGCATCGGCCCGCGCTATTGCCCGTCCATCGAGGACAAGGTCGTGCGCTTCGCCGACCGGGGGCGGCATCAGATCTTTCTCGAGCCCGAGGGGCTGGACGATCCCGTCATCTACCCGAACGGCATCTCGACGTCCCTGCCGCATGAAGTCCAAAGCGCCTTGCTGCGGACCATTCCGGGCTTGGAGCGGGCGGTCATGCTGCGACCGGGATACGCCATCGAATATGACTACGTCGATCCGCGCGAATTGTTCCCGACGCTCGAGACGCGTCGGGTTCCTGGGCTTTATTTCGCAGGCCAAATAAACGGCACGACCGGTTACGAAGAGGCCGCGGCCCAGGGGCTGATGGCCGGCCTGAACGCGGCCCTGGCCGCCGGCGCGGTTGCGGCGGATGGTCCGCCCCAATCCGTCGTCTTGGATCGGGCGGACGCCTATATCGGAGTTCTTATCGACGACCTGGTCACTCGGGGCGTGACCGAGCCCTATCGCATGTTCACCTCCCGGGCGGAATACCGTCTCAGCCTTCGCGCGGACAATGCCGACCAACGCTTGACGCCCCGGGCGATCGCCCTGGGATGCGCGTCGGCGGGCCGGACCGACCGGTTTCGGGGGAAGATGGCTACACTGGAGGCGGCGCGGCAAAAGGCGAGAACGTTGAGCGCCACGCCGACGGAGCTTCGGCGACGCGGCCTCGCGGTCAACGCGGATGGTGTCCGGCGCAGTGCTTTGGAGCTCCTGGCCTATCCGGAGATTTCGGTATCGGACCTGGCCGGGATCTGGCCGGAACTGGCCGGGCTGCCGGCGGGCGTGGCGGACCAGCTCGAGATCGAAGCCTGCTATGCCGGGTACCTCGATCGGCAGGATGCGGATATCCGCGCCTTCCGAAGGGACGAGGCGCTGCTGCTGCCGGACGGTCTCGACTTCGACCAGGTGCAGGGCCTGTCCGCCGAGATCCGGGAAAAGCTCGGCGCCGCCCGTCCGGCGACGCTGGGCGCCGCGGCCCGGATTTCCGGAGTCACGCCGGCGGCCCTGACCGCGCTGCTGCGCCACGTGCGGCGGCGAGAGCCGCAGGCGGGCGACCGGCTGAGCGCCTGAGAGCAAATCCGGGAATGGCGTGTGGGCGACCTCAGCCTCGAGGAGTTCTCTGAACGGATCACTGTTTCACGTGAAACAGCGGCGCGGCTCGATCGGTACCTCTCCCTGCTGCGGATCTGGCAAAAACGAATCAACCTGGTCGGCGCCCGCACGCTGAGCGAGCCCTGGCGCCGGCATATGCTCGACTCCGCCCAGCTTTGGCCAATCATTCAATCCCTTAGCACCTCTCGGGGCGGCGAACCCTTGGTCGTGGACCTGGGCAGCGGCGCTGGCTTTCCGGGATTGGTCCTGGCCATCCTCGGCGGCGTCCAAGTCCACCTGATCGAGAGCGACGCCCGCAAATGCGCCTTCCTGCGCACCGTTGCGGACGCCACCGAGACCCCTGTCGCCATTCACGCGAGGCGTGCGGAAGATATTGATCCAACAGCCGTTTTGGGCCCTCGCTTGGCCGACTGGGTGACCGCCCGGGCCTGTGCGCCGCTGCCCCGGCTGCTCGAGCTCGCTCATCCCTTCCTAGCCCCCCAGGGACGATGCCTCTTTCATAAGGGTGCGCGCTGGGCCGAAGAATTGACGGAGGCAAAAAAAACCTGGAAGATCGCCAGCGAATGCTTGCCCAGCATGTCCCACGAGTCTGGTGTGCTTCTCAAGATCACGGAACTGAGCCCTGATGGACTCTGAGCTCGGCCAGCCCGCCACGGCGGTCGATTTCCCGCGCGCGCCGCGGATCATTACGGTTGCGAATCAAAAAGGCGGCGTCGGCAAGACCACCACCGCCATCAATCTGGGCACCGCATTGGCCGCCGTGCGCAAGGACGTACTGGTCATCGACATGGACCCCCAGGGCAATGCCACCACCGGTCTGGGCATTGATCGGGGGGCGATCCCTTACACCAGCTACGAACTGGTCATGGGGGAGGCGACCGTCGAGCAGGCGGCGCTCGAGACCCAGGTGCCGCAGCTCGACATCATCGGCTCGACCGTCGATCTGTCCGGCGCGGAGATCGAGCTGGTCGACACGCCTCGGCGGGAGTACCGCCTGCGCGAGGCCCTGGCCGGACAGGTCGGCGGCTACGACTATGTCCTGATCGACTGCCCGCCGGCGCTCGGTCTTCTGACGCTGAATTCTCTGGTCGCGGCCGACGCCGTGCTGGTTCCCTTGCAATGCGAGTACTACGCCCTCGAAGGGGTCAGCCACTTGGTGCGCACCATCGATCGGGTGAAGCGCGCGCTCAATCCCGGCCTGGAGATTCAGGGCGTGGTGCTGACCATGTTCGACCGCCGAAACAACCTTTCGTCCATGGTGGCGGACGACGTGCGCAGCCATTTCGGCGATAAGGTCTACAAGACCATCATCCCGCGCAATGTCCGCGTTTCGGAGGCGCCGTCCCACGGCAAGCCGGTGCTGCTTTATGACCTGACCTGTGTTGGCTCGCAGGCGTATATGCACCTGGCGAGCGAAGTGCTCAAACGGGAGCACGCGACAGCATGACCGAACGCGAGGCCAAACGACGCAGCCTCGGCCGCGGCCTCGACGCACTCCTCGGGAGCCGGGCGGAAGCGGAGAGCGCGCCAGCCGATGTCAGTCGCACATCGCAGTCCTTGCCCATCGAGTTCGTCCATCCCAGCCGGTTTCAGCCCCGGCGAGACTTCGGCGGCGAGGAGTTCGAAGAACTCGTCATTTCGGTTCGGGAAAACGGCATCCTGCAACCGATCCTCGTAAGGCCCGATCCGGACAAGGCCGGCGGCTATCAGATCGTCGCCGGCGAGCGCCGCTGGCGCGCGGCTCAACAGGCGCAGCTGCACGAAGTGCCGGTGGTGATCCGCGAGCTCGACGATGCAGAGGCGCTCGAAGCCGCGCTCGTTGAAAACCTGCAGCGCAAGGACCTTTCGCCGCTCGAGGAAGCGGAGGGCTACCGTCGCCTGATGGACGAGTTCAGTCACACCCAGGAACAGCTGGCACAAGTTGTCGGCAAGAGCCGCAGTCATGTCGCCAACATGCTTCGGCTTCTGGGCTTACCCGCAGCGGTGAAAGCGCTCTTGCAAAGGGGAGACCTGACGGCGGGTCACGCCAGAGCGCTGCTCAATTCGACGGACCCCGAAGCCCTGGCGCAGCAGGTGGTGCTGCGAGAGCTCAGCGTTCGCCAAACGGAAAAGCTCTCCCAGGCGGGCCGAACCACGCCAAGAGCGACGCAGAAGAGCACGCCCCCCAAGGGTGCCGACACCCTCGCGCTCGAACATGAACTCAGTGAGGAGCTGGGCCTGTCCGTGACCATCCGCGAGCGTGCCCGCGGCGGCGAAGTGGTGATCCGCTATGCCACCCTGGAGCAGCTCGACGAGGTGCTCGGTCGCCTTGGCCGCCGCTCTGTGGCTTCCACTTAAAGTTGTAGTTCTTACGAATTATGCACCCGAAGTGCCGGTGCGCCGCCGGGATGCTGCGCTGCCGATACGCATCAGGGCACGTTCGGCCAGGGCCGCGTCCGGTGCACCGGTCCGCTTGCATGCCTGCTCGGCTGTCAGCAGCACGGACATGGCCTCGCCGATGCGATCCGCCGACCAGACCCGGAGCTGCGCCTTGAACCGCGCCCGATGTTTGTAGAACACCGGGGGGCGCAATGTCTGCAACGCCTGGTCAGGCGATTTCCCATCCGCCACGGCGGCCGCCGCCACATGCAAGCGCTGCAGGTGCCTGAGGGCGGTGCGCAACAGCGCCACCGGACTGGTGCCCTCCAGCATCAGCCGTGCGAATCCGCGATCCAGCGCCGCGAAGTCTCCCTCGAACGCCGCGAAGACGGCGTCCTCGGCTGCCAGGCTCGCAAGATCGCCGACACATGCGAACACATCTTCCACGCTGACCTCGGACTTGTTGTCACCGGCCGAGGCATAGAGCGCGAGCTTCTCCAACTCGCTGCGCGTCGCCAACCGGTCGTTGCCGAGACAATCCTGTAGAACGGCCAGAGCGTCGGGCGCGATACTCAGGCCGTGCGCGGACAGGCTGCTGCGGATGAGGTCCGCCAGGTCGCGTGGCTCGTCCCCATAACAAGGCACCGCGGCCGCGCGAGCCGCCGGTTCGAGCAGCTTGCGCAACGACGAGCGCGGTCCCAGTTCGCCGGCTTCCACGACCACCAGGGCAACGGCCCCGGGCTCGGTCTCTGCGGTCTCGTCCAGAAAGTCGGCAAGCGCGCGGCTGGTGCTGTCGGTTGCCGCCGAGATGCGAACGACACGTCGTCCGCCGGTCATGCTCAGTGTGCGCGCTTCGTCGCCCAGACGTGATGGATCGTCCTTGAGAGCGGCCGCATCCATGATTGCAACCCGGAAGGGGTCAGCCGGATCTTTCGCCACCGACTTGACGAGATTAGCGGCACGTTCCCGTACCAGGCCGAGATCCGGACCGTAGATCAGGACGACATTCACGGCCGGGTCCGGATCTCGGACAAACGCGTCGCCACGTGCCGCCGGGACCTTCATGCCGATCCCGTCAGGATCATCAGCGCGCCCGACCGCCTGATGTCAGGTGCCACCGGACCGGCTGTTCAAATGCAGGGCCACGCGCAACACGATCTGATCGCTCAGCTCCCTAAGCGCACGCTTCCGTGCATCGGTCTCCGCTGCCAGGGTGGCGAACTGGGACTGGACGATGTTGAAACTGCTGACCGATCGGCTGCGGCCAACGAGAACGATGTCGGCCTGTCCGACCTTGCGGAGCTCATAGTTTGCCTGCACGGTCAAGTCCGCGCGGGTCGCCGTCTCGTCCTTCCGCAGACCGAGATTGCGCCGGTCCTCCGTCAGTTCAACCTCCAGCTCGTATTCGGGGTTCGCGGGCTCGCCATTGGGATTCATCCGATCGAGCAAGAGATTGCGCAAAGCTTGGCCCGACCGGTCTTCGATCAGTCTGACCTTGACCGTAGACATGTCAGGCGCCGCAGCCGGATCCTGCGGCGCATAAAGAGGTCGGTAGCCGCAGGCGGTCAACATGAGACCGACCGTCAGCGCCACCGCCCAACGGTTCGCGCGGCGCAGCGCGTTTCCGCTACACAACCACATTGACGATCTTGTTTGGCACCACGATGACCTTTCGGATCGTCTTGCCGGCTACCAATGGCGCCACGGTCGGCAGCGCGAGCGCCGCTTCCTGGGCGGACTGATCCGCCGCGTCGCGTGCCAGGTCGATGGTGCCGCGCTTCTTGCCGTTGACCTGAACCGCGAGGGTCACGCTCTCCTCGATGATGAGCGCCGGATCCGCCTTGGGCCAGGGCTGATCCACCAGAAGGGACTCATGCCCCAACATCTGCCACAGCTCTTCCGCCAGATGGGGCATGAGCGGCCCAATCAATTGTGCCAGGACCTCGAAACTCCGGCGCATGGCCCAGCCCATGTCCTCGCTGTCGGGTCTTAGGTCCTGAAGCAGATTGGTCAGCTCGTGCACCCGGGCCACCGCGCGATTGAAGGCGAACTTCTCGAGATCGTCGGTGACCTGATGGATCGTGCGATGCGTCGCGCGATGGATCTGTTCCGCCTCGGCGTCCAGCGTCTTCGGCTTGGCGGCGCCGGCCGCGGGCAAATCGGTGTGCGCCTTGCTGACGATTCGGTGCAGGCGATTGACGAACCGCCAGGCGCCTTCGACGCCTGCGTCGGTCCACTCCATGTCGCGGTCGGGGGGACTGTCCGAAAGCATGAACCAGCGCGCCGTGTCCGCGCCATAGGCTTCGATGATCGATTCGGGGTCGACCACGTTGCGTTTGGACTTGCTCATCGATTCGGATCGGCCGATCGAGACGGGCTCACTGGTCTCGGCGTGCACGAGGGTACCGTCCGCGGTTCGTCGGACCTCCTCCGGATAGAGCCAGTTGCCGGTCTCGTCGCGATAGGTCTCGTGGCACACCATGCCTTGCGTGAAAAGCCCGGCGAACGGCTCGTCCACGCTGAGATAGCCGCACTGCTTCATCGCGCGGGTAAAGAAGCGCGCATACAACAGATGCAGGATGGCGTGCTCGATGCCGCCGATATACTGGTCGACCGGAAGCCAGTACTCGACGTCCGACGCGTCCACCGGCGCCTCCGACCGTGGCGAGCAAAAGCGTGCGAAGTACCAGGCCGAATCGACGAAGGTGTCCATGGTATCGGTATCGCGCACCGCCGGTTTGCCGCAGCGCGGGCAGTCCGCGTGCTTCCAAGTCGGATGCTGGTCCAGGGGATTGCCCGGCACGTCGAAGCTGACATCCTCGGGCAGCTCCACGGGCAGCGCGTCCTTCGGGACCGGCACCGCGCCGCAGTCGTCACAGTGGATCACCGGAATCGGGCAGCCCCAATACCGCTGTCGGGAAATACCCCAGTCGCGCAGCCGGAAGCTGGTCGTGGCGCAGCCATGGCCGATCCCCGAGAGGCGCTTGGCCATCTCGGATTTCGCGGCCTCCACCCCAAGGCCGTCGAGAAAGTCGGAGTTGATCATCACCCCGTCTTCGAGATAGGCCTCCATCCCGATGGTCATGTCCGCCGGGTCCATGTCCGGCGGCGCCACCACCGGGATCACCGGCAGCGCGTACTTGCGGGCGAAGTCCAGATCCCTCTGATCATGACCGGGGCAGCCGAAGATCGCGCCGCTGCCATACTCCATGAGCACGAAGTTGGCGACATAGACCGGTAGTTCTGTATCGGTCTGGATGGGGTGGATCGCTTTGAGCCCGGTGTCGTAGCCCTTTTTCTCGGCGGTCTCGATGGCTTCTTCGCTGGTGCCCAGCCGATCGCATTCGGCAATGAAATCAGCCAGCGCTGGATCGGACTGCGCCAGCTCCATGGCGATGGGATGGTGGGGCGACAGGGCGCAGAAGGTCGCGCCGAACAGCGTGTCGTGTCGCGTTGTGAACACCTCGAGCTGGTCGCTCCGCCCCTTCAGGTCGAACAGGATCTCGGCGCCGTGCGACTTGCCGATCCAGTTCTGCTGCATCAGCCGGACCCGCTCCGGCCAGCGGTCCATGCTGTCCAGCGCGGCCAACAACTCTTCGGCATAGGCCGTGATCCGGAAGAACCACTGCTTCAGCTTGCGCCGCTCGATCTGTGCGCCGGATCGCCAGCCGCGTCCGTCGATCACCTGTTCGTTGGCCAACACCGTGTTGTCGACCGGATCCCAGTTGACCCAGGATTCCGCCTGATAGGCGAGGTCGTTTTCGAAGAGGTCCAGGAACAGCCGCTGCTGGTGTTCATAGTAACCCACGTGGCAAGTGGCGATCTCCCGAGCCCAGTCGAGCGACAGGCCCATCTGCTTGAGCTGGCCGCGCATGGTGGCGATGTTGGAATAGGTCCATTCCGCCGGGTGGATCTTGCGCTCCATGGCGGCGTTCTCGGCCGGCAGTCCGAAGGCGTCCCAGCCCATAGGGTGGATCACGTTGAAGCCCTGCGCGCGCTTGTACCGCGCCACCACGTCGCCCATGGTGTAGTTGCGCACGTGCCCCATATGGATCTTGCCCGAAGGATAGGGGAACATCTCGAGCACGTAGTACTTCGGCCGGTCGGCCTCGGTCGAAACCTGAAAGCAGTCCTGGCTCTCCCAAGCCTGTTGCCAGCGGGCTTCGGCTTCTTTGTGATTGTAGCGCGCCATCGGCCGATTCTTCCCTACGCTTGTTTCCTGCCCGCACCCCGCTCTGCGGATGGCGCGACCGGGCCCGTGGCGGACCGATAAGGTCAGTCGGTTCGGTTCTGCTGCTCGTTGCGCAACGACCGGGCCTGGGACAGGATGATGTTCTCCATGTCGATCTGGGTGTTGTTTTCCACGGATGAATCCACCCAAAGGCCGGTCGGATCCCGCTGTTGCCGGAAGATCGTCACCTTAACGCCGTCCGAGCGAAGGTCTTCGCCCCGGACCAGCACCGTCACCTTGAACCGTTCGGCCGGCGTATCGGGTGGGGAGTACCAGTCGGTTATGATGACCCCGCCATAAGGATCGGCCGAGGCGAGCGGCATGAAGGACACGGTGTCCAGGGCGGCCCGCCAGAGGTAACCGTTGACCTGGACCTCGCCCGTGCGCAGGTTGTTGCCGCTCTGCCGCGTGAATGCGCGCCGCTCTCCAACCGGGCCGGTCGTGCCTTTTTGTTCGATCCGTCCCGACCCGATCCGATCCGAGTCGGTGGTGGTCTGATAGGGTTTGTTGCAGGCGGCAAGTGACAGACCTGCGCCGATCAGCAGCACAAGTCCCCAGCGCTGCGCCCTTGGCATCTGCCCGCCAGCCAGAAAGTCCATCATCGGTGTGCCGTCTCCCGCTCCCGGTACGCCCCGCGGTGCCACGCGATTCTTTGAGGAATGGCCAGGCTTTATAGTCGCAAAGCCAAGGCCTGTGAAGGCCGCGTATTGACCGACGTCAGGGGCCTCGTCTGCTGTGAATCACCTGTTGCGATACCGGTTTTCGCCTCTATGATCTGCGCCCGCGCGCGTATCCGGCCGGGTTAACCGATTAGCCAGAGAGTCGAGGACATATTAAAGGCATGTCGGAGCTGCCAACAACCACACGCGCAGGGTCGATGACCCTGCCGGCCAGCGGGCGGCGCGCGCTGCGTGTTGCCATCGTCGGTCATGTCGACCATGGGAAATCCACCGTCGTGGGTCGCATGCTGCACGAGACCGGCTGTTTGCCGGAAGGCAAGGTCGAGCAGGTGGCAGAGACCTGTAAACAGCGCGGCATGCCGTTCGAATGGGCCTTTGTGACCGATGCGCTTCAGGCGGAGCGCAATCAAGGCGTCACCATCGATGTGAGCTATATCCGACTGGCGACGCCCAACCGCCACTATCTTCTGGTTGACGCGCCCGGTCACCGGGAATTCCTCCGCAATATGATCAGCGGAACGGCCGGATCGGACGCCGCTTTGCTGGTCATCGACGCCGCCGAAGGCGTGCGCCAGCAGTCGCGCCGGCACGGCTATCTGCTGCACCTGCTTGGTGTTCCTCAGGTCGTGGTCGCGGTCAACAAGATGGACCTGGTCGACTACTCGGCCGAGCGCTTTGCCCAGATCGAAAAAGAATACCGCGCCTATCTGGGTGAGTTGGGAATCGTGCCCCTGGCCGTCGTCCCGGTTTCGGCCCGCGAGGGAGATCACATCACCGGGCCGTCCCGCGCCATGCCCTGGTATCAAGGACCCAGCGTTGTGGAGGCCTTGGACGAGTTCGCCGAGCCGCCGGCGCCGATCGACCTGCCGCTGCGCTTTCCGGTGCAGGACGTCTACAAGTTCGATGACCGTCGCCTGGTCGCCGGCCGCATCGAAAGCGGCCGACTGGCCGTCGGCGACCAGATCCTTTTTTCGCCCTCGAACAAGACCGCGCGGGTGAAATCGATAGAGATCTGGAACCGCGAAGCCCCGGTGTCGGTCATGGCCGGCGAGTCCGTGGCCATCACCCTCGACGAGCAAGTCTTCGTGGAACGCGGCGAGGTCATCAGTCACGAGCACAGCCCGCCGCTCGAGAGCAATGTCTTCCGGGCCCGGCTCTTCTGGTTGAGCAAGAAACCTTTGACCAACGGCACCCGTCTGACGCTCAAGCTCGGCACCCAGTCGGCGCCCGTCCGGGTGCAGGAAATCGAGAAGGTCATCGATACCGACAGCCTCGACAGCAAGAGCTCCGAGAAGGCCCCGCAGGATGCGATTGCCGAGGTGGTGATTCGCTCGCGCGGCATGTTGGCGCTCGACACCTTCAATCAGAACCCGCGCACCGGCCGCTTCGTCCTGGTCGACGAGTACGATCTGGTTGCCGGCGGCGTCATCAACATGAAGGGCTATCCGGACCAACGGGCGCTGGTCACGGTGAAGTCGAGCAATCTCTATGAGGTGGAGCACCGGGTCACGCAAACTATGCGGGCGGCCCAGATCGGTCACCATGGCGGCGTTCTCTGGTTCACCGGGCTGTCCGGCGCGGGGAAGTCCACGCTCGCGATCGAGGCGGAGCGGCAGTTGTTCCGCAAGGGCTATCACGTCTATGTGCTGGACGGCGACAATGTCCGCAGCGGTCTCAACGCGAATCTGGGTTTTTCGCCAGAGGATCGCGCGGAGAACATCCGCCGTGTCGGCGAGGTGGCCGCGTTGTTTGCCGACTCCGGCATGATCGTCATCACCGCCTTCATCTCTCCTTACCGGGCGGACCGGGATCGGGCGCGACAGGCTGCCGGCGAGTACTTCCACGAAGTTTACGTCAACGCCGGTCTCAACGTATGCGAGTCGCGTGACCCCAAAGGTCTCTACAAGAAGGCGCGCCGCGGCGAGATCCCCGAGTTCACCGGTATCTCGGCGCCTTACGAGCCGCCCGACGGGCCGGAGCTCGTGGTCGATACCGAAGGACTCTCGGTCGACGAGTCGGTACAACAGGTGATCGACTACGTGGAGCGCAATTTCGAGTTCGCCAAGGAACCGGAGTCCGGGGATTGAGCGGAACGGACGTCGCCGCGAATTTGCGCGACGTCGACGGCCGTATCGCAGAGGCCGTGCGGGCGGCCGACCGGCGCTCCGACAGCGTGGCCTTGGTCGCCGTCGCGAAAAAGCAGCCGCTGGATCGCATCGAGGCCGCATTGAAGGCCGGCCATCGGATTTTCGGCGAGAACCGGGTGCAGGAGGCCGCATCCAAGTGGCCGGCATTCCGGGAACGCTACGCCGACATCCAGCTTCACTTGGTCGGACCTTTGCAGACCAACAAGGTGCGCGACGCGGTGGCATTGTTCGACGTCATCGAAACCCTGGACCGGCCCAAGCTGATCAAGGCGCTGAGCACGGAGATGGAGCGCAGCGGCCGGCGGCCCAACTGCTTCGTCCAGGTCAACACCGGGCGCGAGCCACAGAAGGCAGGCGTCGCGCCGGAGGATGCGGACGCTCTGGTCGCGGCCGCGCGGGAAGACTACCGGCTCCCGGTGGTGGGCCTGATGTGCATCCCGCCACTGGACGAGGAACCGGCATTGCATTTCGCCCTCTTGGCCAAGCTCGCCAAGCGCATGGAGCTGCCGCTGCTCAGCATGGGCATGAGCGCGGACTTCGAAACCGCCATCCGCTTCGGCGCCACCCATGTTCGGGTCGGGACTGCGATCTTCGGGCCGCGCCCGGGATAGGTCTTTAGCGTTGCTCTATTGGCGCCGGATCCAGATGCACGCGGATCCGGCCGTCCTTGCCGCAACCGGCCAGCATCTCCAACAGATCCGCAAGCGCGACAGCGACGCATCCTTCGGTCGGGGTGTAGCCCGGCCGCGCGACATGCAGAAAGATCGCGCTGCCGAGACCCGGTCGCGGCGGGTCGTCATTGTGGCCCAGCACGACGATTAGATCGTAGATCTCGTCCTCGCGCCAGAGCGCCTCGCACCGCGCCGGGTAAGGCAGCGGGACCTGGCGGTTGTAGTGTCGATCGGTCGGGTCGTCGCACCAGCCGTCCAGCGGCGTGAGTTCGCTGATCGGCAGGTCCGTGCGCGGCCGCGCGATCCGGTCGGCCCGATACAGCACCCGTCGGAGCGGGAACTCTCCGGCCGGTGTTGCGCGGTTGCCCTCGCGCTTGTTGGCGGTCACGCCGGCTGACCCCAGGCTGCATCGGTAGCGTCGTTCCCGCCAATCCAAGTAGCCGTCCGACCAAACGTCGATCACCATGCAAGCGGTTGTAGAGCCCGATGCGGCGCTATGGAATCAATTCCGTTGCGACCGGGCCGCGATACGAGATGCCATTTCAGGTGTGCAGGTCGACGGCCGGCGAGGCGCCGTTGCGGTCGCTCATCATGCGACGGTACTGGTCCAGAGCGTTCAGCATGCTGTCCGCGATCCAAGGACCCGGCGGCAGGGGCGCGGGCCTCTGGACCGCATGCGGATTGGAGTCGGGGGACTCGGCGTTGCTTGCAGAGATCCGTGGCCGCTGGTCCGCGGCGGGCGGAGCAGACGGTCGGGCGGCAGCGATCGACGGCTCGGTTGGCACGCCGACGACCGCAGGGTTCGGCAGCGGCTTGGCGGATGTTGGCTGCTGCGGTGGGAGCGGGGGCACCGCGGAAGCCGGCTGTTCGATCGGCGTGTACGGTGTGGGTGAGGCGAGAGCCACGGCAGACGGCACGACCGCCGGCGTGTTCTCTGACGAGTTGGCGTCGGCAATTGCGGTCGGCGGCGGCGCCTCGTCGTCTCCGTCGAAGAGCATGGCGACGGCATGCTCTCCGATATCCTTTCCGGTGCCGTCTTCGATGATGACATTGAACAGCGACACGGCGGCGCCGATCAGGCCGCCGAACAAGGCGCCGCCCGCGATCCGGGGTGCCGGCCCGATCTCGTCGCCGGTGATTTCCCGGTAGATGGTGGAGACGATGGGGATGTGCTGCAGCGGGTTGATCGCGTCCAGGATGTCGCCGAAATCGAACTCCCCGCCGTCCCACAGGGAGAAGTCTCTGTCCTCCGATGCCGGTGGATCGGTGGGCATGGGGACCGCATTGGCCACCACCACATAGTCCATTGGGCTGTCGCCCAGGCGCATGACGAAGTCCTCCCGCCGCTCCTGCGATCGGGACGCAACAAAGATGCCAAGTCATTCATTCAGCAAATACAATGGGTTGTCTTGCAGCTGCCGCACGAACGGTCGGGGCAGGAGGGCAAGTTTTGCCGCCTGGGTGGCGCGAACTGTCGCTCCCGACCGGACGCTGCGGCGCCGCTTTGCGGTTGTGCCCCGGCGGGCCGGGCGGCATCCTGGATAGGGGTAAGGACGCGCGCACCCATTTGGAAGCTTGGCGCAGGCAATTGATGCTCGAGGACAGAGAAGCTTGGCGGCTGGTCCTGGCGCTGGTCGAAAGACTGGATCGGACCGTGGCGGCCCGCCCGGCGGCTCTCGCCGGGACGGGCCGGTCGCAGCGGCCGGACACGTGGTCGCTCGCGGTACCGGGCCTGACGACGGCGGACGGCGTCCCGGGCGGGGGCCCAGGGCTGGTGGTGACGCCCGAGGGCGACTGGCAAAGCAGTCATCCGGTCGCGCCTCAGGCGAAGGCTCTGTTCGACCTGTATGTGCCGCTGTGTCTCGCCGCAGCGGCACGCGCGCGCAAGGGCAGCGTGTTCACCGTCGCCCATCTGGGCCAGAGCCTCGACGGCCGTATCGCAACCACGGGCGGCGCCTCGCAATGGATCACCGGCGAGCCCGATAGGACGCATACCCACCGCATGCGGGCTCTGTCCCAAGCGGTCGTCGTCGGCGCCGGCACCGTCCGGCACGACGATCCTCAGCTCACGGTACGTCACTGCGAGGGCGCCAATCCCCTGCGCGTGGTGATCGATACCGAACGCCGGCTGGGCGAAGGCCATACCGTGTTCCAGGGCGACGCGGCGCCGACTTTGCTGGTCTGCGCTGAGGAGCTCGCGACGGAGTCACACCATGGCGCGGCCAGGGTTGTCGGCTTGCCGAGGTATCGCGGCAACGAGAGCGATACGGTCGGGGAGGGCATCGATCCCAACGCAGTCTTGGAGGAACTCGCCCTTGCGGGCCTCACGCGTGTCTTCGTCGAAGGCGGAGGCATTACCGTGTCGCGTTTCCTGCGGGCGGCGTGTCTCGACCGACTGCAGGTCACGGTCTCGCCGTTGATTATCGGCGCCGGCCGTCCCGGCATTTCGCTTCCCGAAGTCGATAGCGTCAGTGGCGGTCTGCGTCCAGCCACACGGCGCTTTGAGCTCGGCGAGGATGTCATGTTCGAGTGCGACTTTGGCGGCTGAGGCGGTGACGGACGTGACCGCATCCGAATGTCGTGCCTTCTGGGTTACAGCACCGGGTCGGAGCGAAATCCGCACGGTGCCTTTGCCCGAGTCGGAACCCGACCAGGCGCTTGTGCGCACCCGCCTTTCGGCGATCAGCCGCGGGACCGAGAGCTTGGTGTTCCATGGCCACGTGCCGCAAAGCCAATACCAGGCCATGCGATGTCCTTTTCAGGAAGGCGACTTCCCGGGGCCGGTGAAGTACGGCTACATCTCCGTCGGTGACGTCGAGCGCGGCGCGGCAGACTGGGCGGGACGGCGGGTGTTCTGTCTCTACCCGCATCAGGATCTCTACGTGGTGCCGGTCGACGCCCTGCTGCCAATTCCCGATGCGGTCCCCGACGAGCGCGCGGCCCTTGCCGCCAATCTCGAGACTGCGATCAACGGACTCTGGGACGGCGCGCCCGGGATCGGCGACCAGGTCGCGGTTGTGGGCGCCGGGGTTGTCGGTCTCTTGGCGGCCACGCTGGTCGCTCGCATCCCCGGAGTCGCGGTCCAGGTGATCGACATCGATCCGACCAAGGCCGAGGTCTGTGACCGGCTGGGCCTGGCGCTGACCTCGCCAGACGGCGCGTCGGACGGGGCGGATCTGGTGATTCACGCCAGTGGGTCGCCCGATGGGCTCGACACGGCGCTCGGCATTGCCGGGATGGAGGCCACCGTTCTCGAGCTGAGCTGGTATGGCGACAAGTCGGTTTCCGTGAGGCTGGGCGCCGACTTTCATGCCCGGCGTCTGACCCTGAAATCGTCACAGGTGGGCCGGGTGCCGTCCCAAAGGCGTTCGCGCTGGACCAGCCGGCGGCGGCTTGCCCTCGCGCTCGATCTGCTCACGGACCCCGTCTTCGACGCCCTGATCGGCGGGCACAGCGCCTTCGCGGATCTGCCCGCGACCATGGCGCGATTGGCTGCGGACCCCGCCGGCGAGCTGTGCCACATTGTTCGCTACGACTAGGGAGCCTGCGATGTACGCTTTGTCCGTCCGGGACCATGTGATGATCGCCCACAGCCTCAAAGGCGATGTGTTCGGACCGGCCCGGCAGCTGCACGGTGCCACCTATGTGGTCGATGCCGAGTTCCGCCGGAGCCACCTCGACGCCGATGGCCTGGTCCTCGACATCGGTCTTGCCGGGCGTCTGCTGAAAGAAGTGCTGGCACCGCTGAACTACCGGAACCTGGACGAGCTTCCCGACTTTCAGGGCCGCAACACCACGACGGAGGCGCTGTCCCGGCATGTGTTTGTCGGCTTGCGGAACAAGTTGGTCGCATCGGGCGTCGCATTGGGCGAGAACGGCCTCGACCATCTCAAGATCACCTTGCACGAATCCCATGTCGCCTGGGCGAGCTACGAAGGCGCGCTGGTTGCCGACTGATCGAAGGTCCATGACAGACGCGGTGATTCATTTCGCTGTGCCCGGATCGCTGGACCGGCGCACCGGCGGAACGATCTATGACCGGCGGATGATCGAGGCGCTGCGCGCCGCCGGGCGCGAGGTCGTGGCGCATGAGCTGCCGGGACCGTTTCCGCAGTCGGACAGCACGGGGCAGGCAGCGGCGGCCCAGATCCTGCGAGCCGCGGACGCAACTGCGGTCGTGGTGATCGATGGCCTGGCCCTGCCGGCCTTCGAGCCTGGTCTCGGAGCCATGGCTGGGTCGCGTCCGCGCTGTGTGGTGTTGTGCCATCATCCCCTGGCCTTGGAGACGGGCCTGGACCCGGCCATGCAGGCCGATCTGCGTCGGCGCGAAGGCGCGTTGTTCAGCCAGGCGGATCGCGTCATTGCGCCCAGCGACCACACCGCCCATGCCGTCGGCGGCTACGGCGTGGCGGCCAGACGGATCACCGTGGTGCGCCCCGGGGCCGACATCCCGCCGGGCGGCGTCGCGGCGGCGCGGAGCGAACCGAAGGATCCCGCCTGGCTGCTATGCGTCGGCAACCTGATCCCCCGCAAAGGGCACCGGGTGCTGATCGATGCGCTGGCCCGGCTTCCGGATCTACCCTGGCGGCTGTGCTGCGTCGGAGCGCTGGACCACGACACGGAGACGGTCCGCGACGTGCGCGCCGCCGTCGACCGCCATGGGCTCGGCGATCGCATCAGGTTCATGGGTTCGATCGAGGGCACGGCGCTGAATGCACCCTACCGGGAGGCGGACCTGTTCGTGCTGCCGTCCTTCTACGAGGGCTATGGCATGGTCTTCGCCGAAGCGATGCTGCGCGCTTTGCCGATCGTCGCGGCCAAGGGCGGGGCTGTGCCCGAGACGGTGCCGGCCACGGCAGGCCTGCTGGTTCCGCCCGGCGACGCAGCCGCCTTTGCCGATACGCTGCGCCGCGTCCTGTGCGACCGGGCGCTCTACCGGCGGCTGTCCGAAGGTGCGGCGGCCGCCGCTCGTTCGCTGCCGTCCTGGTCCCAGGCGGCGCAGGCCTTCGCCGCCGCGCTCGACGCTGCTTGAGCGGATCATGGGTGGTTTCCCTCTGGATTGGCTCGACCTGCGCGCACCTCAGGATCGCAAGTCTCGCTCCGCCACGCTCGCTGCGCGCTTTGCGGCAGCCGTTGCGGGTGCGCACAGGCCGGCAACGGTTCTCGATCTGGGTGCGGGGGCGGGCGCGAACGCGCTCTATCTGGCTCCATACCTGGACCGCCGCTCCCGCTGGATTCTGGTCGACAACGACCCGGCGCTGCTGCAGATGGCGCAGGACCGCGCGGCCGGCGTCGGGCTGGCGGCCGAGATCCTTCGCCTGGATCTCGCAGCGGACCTGGGATCGCTCTCCCTGGACCGGGCTGCGGGCGTGTCTGCGTCGGCGCTGATGGATCTGGTGTCGGGGTCCTGGTTTGCCGATCTGGCGGGCCGCTGCGCGGCCGCCCGCCTGCCGCTGTTGTTCGTCCTGACCTATGACGGGCGTCTGGCATTCTCCCCCGCGGATCCCGCGGACGGCTGGATCTGCGACGGATTCAACGTCCACCAGCGGCAGGACAAGGGCTTCGGGCCGGCCCTGGGTCCATCCGCGGTCTCGGAGATGGCCCGAATCCTCGCGGATTTCGGATATCGTGTCGATTTCGAAACGAGCGATTGGAGCGTGACGACTGAGGATGGCGATCTGCTGCGGGAGGTTGTCGACGGGGTCGCGGATGCAGTGCTGTCCGTGCGCAAGGGCGACGTCCCCCGAATCGAAAGCTGGCGGGGGCGTCGACACGCGGAGATCGCAGACCGGGCCCTCTCACTGGTCATCGGCCATGCCGATCTCCTCGCCTTGCCGCCCGTTTGACCTCGCATCGGCAGGCTTGGGATGCGGCCTCTGGCGTCGCCTTGACTGTTTCCCGTAGTATGACCGCCGCTTTGGGAATGGGCGTGAGAGAGGGACACGTGGCGATCTATCGGCAGTACGATCAGGCGGCGCTGGATTCGCAATACAACAATCGCGCCCGGGTGCCAGATTTCGCCGACTATTTTCAGCGTTGGGACGAGCAGAGCGCCGCGGTCCGGTCCGCCGCCGACGCGGCACTGAACATCGCCTACGGATCCGATCCGCGTCATCGGCTCGACATATTTCCCGCGGGCCCCAGACCGGCGCCGACGCTGGTCTTTATTCACGGTGGTTACTGGCAGTTCCTGGATAAGGATCACTTCAGCTATCTCGCGCCCAGTTTCGCCGAGAAGGGGGCCGCCTATGTGGCCGTCGGCTATCCGCTCGCGCCGGCCGTAACCCTGGACGACATCACGGCCAGCGTCCGATCCGCCTTGGCGTGGCTGTGGCGGTACGGTCGGGAGCACGGGGTTGATCCGAGCCGCCTGCATGTCGCGGGCCATTCCGCTGGCGGTCATCTGGCGGTCGAGGCCTTGGCCACCGACTGGCCGGCCTTCGCCGACGACCTGCCGGACGGCCTCGTGAAAAGCGCCACGGCGATCAGCGGTCTCTACGATCTCGAGCCCATCCGCGTGAGCTATCACAACGCCGGCCTGCACCTCGATCCGGCGGCCGCTGACCGAAACAGTCCGATCCACCACATACCCGGCCAAGCCGGACCGCTGCTGCTGGCAGTTGGCGGCGAGGAGTCCGAGGAGTTTCACAGGCAGCAGGCGGATTTTTGTGCTGCCTGGCGTGGTGAGGGCCGTCCGGTGACCGCGCTCGAGCTCCCCGGACGGAACCACTTCAGCGTGGTCGAGGATCTGCACCAGGGCGATAACCCCTTGTTTCATGGGGTGTGCGACCTGATATGGGGAACGGAAGAGAGGATATGCAGCCCTTGATCGCCGCGCGCCGGCTGGTCCAAACTGGCGCGAGAGCGCGTGCCAATGCGCCTGTTGCGGCCGGGCCGGCGATGGCAATGACCATGGGGACGAATGAGTCAAGGTAAGAAGGTCTTTTTGGTGGACGACGACTCGGCGTTGCGCCAGTCGCTGGCCGAGCAGTTGCAACTCCATGAGGAGTTCCTGACCGAGGAAGCGGAGAGCGGCGCGCAGGCGCTCGACCGGGTCAAGAACGAGTATTTCGACGCCATCCTGCTCGACGTCGGACTGCCCGATATGGATGGCCGCGAAGTCTGTCGTCTGATGCGGCGCAACGGCGTCAAATCGCCGATCATCATGCTGACCGCCTCGGACACCGAGGCAGACACCATCTTGGGCCTGGAGGCGGGCGCCAACGATTACGTGACCAAGCCGTTTCGGCTTGGCGTCCTGCTGGCGCGGCTGCGGGCGCAAATGCGACAACACGAGCAGAGCGAGGATGCGGTGTTCGCCATCGGGCACTACAGCTTCCGGCCGGCGGCGAAGCTCTTGCTCGATGGCGACACCGGCAAGAAAGTGAGGCTTACGGAAAAGGAAACGGCGATTCTCAAGTTTCTGTTCCGCGCTGGCGACAAGGTGGTCAGCCGCGACGTCCTTCTGAACGAGGTTTGGGGATACAACGCGGGTGTAACAACCCATACGCTCGAGACCCACGTCTATCGGTTGCGACAGAAGATCGAGCACGATCCCTCGAGCGCCCAGATCCTGGTCACCGAACCGGGCGGCTACCGGCTTCATTCGAAGGCATGAACGGGAACACCGATGTGACCTGCCCTGTGATGGCCGTCACACCCATATTGTCATAAGCATTGTTATTTCTTTATCCGGGCTAGTGTAAGTTGAACCAGCGGCCGGTTCGGGGCGGTCGATTGGAACGGGAACGGTGGCAGACAAGACTGGGTTCACGGTGACATTCTGGGGCGTGCGCGGCAGCCTTGCCACGGCGGGCCCAGGAACCGTGCGTTACGGTGGCAACACTTCCTGCGTTGAGATCCGCTGTGACGGCGAACTGATCATCTTCGATGCGGGGACCGGCCTTCGCACGCTGGGGCTTGCGCTCGACGGCAACGGGCCGGTGGACGCAGATCTGTTCTTCAGCCATACCCATCTGGATCATGTGGTCGGGCTGCCCTTCTTCGCGCCGCTGTTCCAGCCGGAGAACAATGTTCGTATGTGGGCAGGGCACTTGCAGCCCGAGCACGATCTGCAGGAAGTGATCTGCAGCATGATGCGGGCGCCGCTGTTTCCCGTGCCGCCGGACATGTTCGGGGCAGAGCCCCACTACAACGATTTCCTTTGTGGCGAAACGCTGACCCCCAAGCCCGGGGTCACGATCAAGACCGCGCCCCTCAATCATCCCGACCGTGCGACTGCGTACCGGGTCGAGTTCGAGGGCAAATCGGTGTGCTACGTGACCGACACGGAACACGACCCGTCCGGGCTCGACGAGAACATCCTGGGTCTGATCCGCGGTGCCGACCTCTTCATCTACGACAGCACCTACACGGACGAGGAGTACCCGAGCTACAAGGGCTGGGGGCATTCCACCTGGCAGGAAGGGGTTCGTCTGAGCGACGCGGCCGGTGTCAAGACGCTGGTGCTCTTTCATCACGATCCGTCCCATGACGATGTCTTCATGGACGGCGTCGCCGCTGCGGCCGAGCAGATGCGACCCGGTACAATCGTCGCCCGGGAAGGGCTCTCACTGGATCCTTGACTCCCTCCGATCAGTCTCGGCTGAACGCGCGGACCCAAATCGTGCCTGAACGACAGGACACAGCGATGCCCGCGCGCGTGCGCGACGCGATCCGGACCCAGCAGGAGAACAGCGAGATCCTGGTCGGCTGGATCCAGCTCAGCGTTGTGGTCACCTTCGGCAGCCTTTATCTGATCTCGCCCAAGACCTTCTCGGAGGACGCTCCCTTCCAGCCCGTGCCTTGGGCGTTGGCAGGTTATCTGCTGTTCACCGCGGTCCGGCTGGCGCTGGCCTATTTGAGGCGGCTGCCGGCCTGGTTCTTGGCCCTCTCGGTGGTGGTCGACATCGGCCTCTTGATGGGCCTGATCTTCAGCTTTCATGTGCAATACGAGCAGCCGGCGTCGTTCTATCTGAAGGCGCCGACTCTGCTCTACGTTTTCATCTTCATCGCGCTCCGGGCCTTGCGATTCGAGGCCGGGTATGTGGCGCTCACCGGGCTGGTGGCCGCGGCCGGCTGGGCGCTGATGGTCCTCTACGTGGTCATGGCCAAGCCGTTCGACACCATGATCACCCAGGACTATGTGGAGTACATGACCTCCAACTCGGTCCTGCTGGGCGCCGAGTTCGACAAGATCGTCTCCATTCTGGTGGTCACGGCGATCATTTCCCTGGCCCTGTTCCGGGCGCGCAGGCTGTTGGTGCGGGCCGTCGCCGAGCAGGCCGCGGCCGAGGATCTGTCGCGTTTCTTCGCGCCCGAGATCGCCGACAAGATCGTGCACTCGGAGCAACAGGTCATGGCCGGCCAGGGGGAGCTGCGCCAGGCGGCCATCCTGTCCGTCGACCTGCGCGGGTTCACCAAGCTGGCCATGGAGTCGGAGCCGGACCAGGTGATCGGCATGCTGACCGAGTATCAGTCGCGCCTGGTGCCGGCGATCCAATCTTGCGGCGGCAGCATCGACAAGTTCCTGGGCGACGGCATCATGGCGACCTTCGGGGCGGCGATGGAGACCGACAGCTATGCGGCGGACGCCCTGCGCGCGGTCGATGCGATCATGGCGTCGGTCGACGACTGGAACGCGGATCGACGGGCCGCCGGGCAAGGCGAGCTTAGGGTCGGCGCCTCCGTGGCCACCGGTCCGGTGATCTTCGGCGCCGTGGGCGCCCAGTCGCGGCTCGAATATACGGTCATCGGCGAGGCCGTGAACCTCGCCGCAAAACTGGAAAAGCACACCAAGGCCGAGGCGGTGCGCGCGCTCACCACCGCGGAGACCTGGGAGCTGGCCCGGCAGCAGGGCCTGGACGCCGCGCGCCCGCCCGAGATGCGCCCCGGCCGGCCCGTGGACGGCGTGGCCGGGACTCTGGATCTGGTGGTGCTTGCCGCCTAGGGCTTGATCGCGGGTTTACTTGTAGGGGTCGGCCGCGTCCCGCAGCCCGTCGCCCAGGAAGTTGTACGCCAGGACCACGATGATGACCGGCATGACCGGCAGCATGAGCCACGGGTACAAGGCGACCACGTTGATGTTCTGGGCCTCGAACAACAGCACGCCCCAGCTGGTGACCGGCGGGCGCAGCCCCAGTCCCAGGAAACTCAGCGCGGTCTCGCCCAGGATCATCGCCGGGATGGACAGTGTTGCCGAGGCGATCAGATGGCTCATGAAGCTGGGCAACAGATGGCGGCCGATGATCCGGCTCGGCGACGCGCCCATCAGCTGGGCCGCCGTACAGAAATCCTCCTCGCGCAGAGCGAGCAGCTTCGACCGCACCGCCCGGGCCAGGCCGGTCCAGTCGAGGAACCCGAGAATCAGGGTGATGCCGAAAAAGATCAGGATCGGACTCCAGGTGACCGGCAGTGCCGCCGACAGCGCCATCCACAAAGGCAGCTCGGGGAACGAGCGCAGGATCTCGATGATCCGCTGGACCAGGGAATCGACCCAGCCGCCGTAATAGCCCGCGACGCCGCCGATGGTGATGCCGAGGACGAAGCTGATGGTGATCCCGATCAGGCCGATGGTCAGAGAAATGCGGGCACCGTGCACGATACGAGAAAACATGTCGCGGCCCAGCCGGTCGGTGCCGAAGAGGAACAGCGTGCCCGCCTTGGCCGGGCAGACCAGATGGAAACTGCCGGGGATTATGCCCCAGAATTCGTACTCGTCGCCGGAACAGAAGAACCGCAGTTTCTGAACCTTGCGCGGGTTGGGCGTGTAGACCCGCTGCAGCGTTTCCATGTCCAGCCGATAGTCCAGGCCATAGGTGAACGGACCGATGAACTCGCCTTCGTGAAACAGGTGGATGCCCTGCGGTGGGGCATAGATGAAGTCCGTGTGGCGGCTGTGCAAATCGTAGGGCGCGATGATCTCGGAGATCAGGATCGAGGCGTACATCACCAGCAAGACGATGCCCGAGGCGACCGCCAGCTTGTGCCGCTGCAGCTTCCACCACATCAGCTTCCACTGGCCGGCCATGAAGTAGCGTTCCTGCTCGGGCGTTAGCTGCTCGATCGAGTACGGATCGAACGGCGCTTGCGACACGAAGTGCTCGAGCCGGCCGGTGGCCGCCCGCCCGCCGCCGGGTTTCGCCGCGTCGCTCATCGGGTCTGACCCCCTTCAAGGCGAATGCGCGGGTCGAGCATCGCAAGCAACAGGTCCGAAACCAGCACGCCCACCACGGTCAAGGCGGCGAGAAACATCAGAAACGATCCCGCCAGATACATGTCCTGGTTCTGCAGGGCCTCCAGCAGCATCTTGCCCGTGGTTTCGAGCCCCAACACGATGGAGACGATGGCCGCACCAGAGATCACCTGGGGCAAAAGGTTGCCGATGTCGGCGACGAACGGATTGAGGGCCATGCGCAACGGATATTTGACCAGCAGCTTGAACGGGTGCAGGCCCTTGGCCCGGCCGGTCACCACATACTGCTTCTGCAGCTCGTCCAAGAGATTGGCGCGCAGGCGGCGGATCATGCCCGCGGTGCCCGAGGTGCCGATCACCACGACCGGAACCCAAAGATGCTCCAGGATCGAAACGAATTTGTTCCAGCTCCAGGGCTGGTCGATGTACTGCTCGTCCATCAACCCGCCGATCGAGGTGCCGAACCAGACATTGGCCAGATAGAGAAGCACCAGGGCCAAGAGGAAGTTCGGCGTGGCCAGCCCCAGGAAGCCCAAAAAGGTGAGGCCGTGATCGGTCCAGCTGTACTGGTGGGTGGCCGAATAGACGCCGATCGGAAAGGACACCACCCAGATGAACAGGATGGTGGTGAAGGAGATCAGAAAGCTGAGCAGCAACCGGTCGCCCACTACGTCCGTGACGGGCAGGCTGAACTCAAAAGAGTAACCGAAGTCGCCCTGCAGCATGCCGAACAGCCACAGCCCGTACTGCTCGTGGAACGGCCGGTCGAAACCGTACTGCTCGCGCAGGAAAGCGATCTTTGCGGGATCGACCGATTCGCCCTGGCTCTCGAGCTGCGCGATGTAGCTCGACAGGTAGTCGCCTTCCGGCAGCTGGATGATCACGAACACGATGAAGCTGATCGCCAACAGCGTCGGGATCATGATCAGTAGGCGGTGAATGATGTAACGGAACATGTGCCGATCTGCGCCGTGCCTACCTGGCCTTCTCTGGTCTAGCGGACGGCCGACGCGTGCCGGCGCTGCCGGAGCTCGATCCGGTCGCCGTCACCGCTCTGTTCAGCCTTCTTCTCGAACCAGAAGGTGTCGGGTCTGTACATGCCGAAGAAAGCTCCCGGATCCCAGTTGTAGATACCCTTTTCGGGAACGTTGCGCAGCCCGACATTGACCACGACCGGTTGCAGAACGCCGGAGATGATGCCGATGCTGTACACCTGATCGGTATAGATCTCCAACATGCGGTGCCAAATGCGCTCCCGCTCTTCGCGGTCGGGCGCAAACCGCCATGCCTTGTCCAACTGACTCAGTTCGATGGCTTCCGGAAGATCGGGAGGCTCGCCGGCGCGGCCGCTCGACTGATAATGCTGGCCCCATTTCGACCACTGCAGCTGCATCTGGTTCGTCGGCGCCAGCTCCTCCGGGCTCATGTCCGCGGTGGGCAGGCCGTTCTCGAACCCCGACCAGACGGACATCAGCGTATCGCCGGCAAAGATCCGGTTTCGGAAGACCTGGCGCTGGGACGGCTTGGTGAACAGCTTGACGCCGACTTCCGACCAGGAATCACGAATCAACTCCAGCACGTCCGACTGCTCCGTGCTTTCGCCCGCCGTCTCCACGATGATCTCCAGTGGCCTGCCGTCGGCCATCAGCCGTACGCCGCGGTCGTCCCGCTGCACCAGTCCCATCTTGTCCAGGAGGGCGTTGGCGGTATCGACGTCGTACTTCGCCCAGGCGTCCGTATACTTGTCCCGGTGCAGCGGGCTCCGCGGCAGGGGTGCGTTGGCGCCCTCGATGCCCAGCCCGAAGTAGACCACCTGGTTGATCTCGTGGCGATTGATCGCCAGGGACAGGGCGCGTCGGAAGCGGACGTCCCGAAACAATGCGCGCCAACCCGGGTCCTGCGCGTTGAGATTCGGGAACAGCGCCACTTGTGATCCCTTGGCGGTGCGCCAAAGCCGGACCAGATAGCCGTGCTGCTTCTCGCTTTTCTTGAGAAAGGTGTAGTTGTCGAAGCGCAGGGCGCGGGCCTGCAGGTCGGCGTCCCCGGCGCCGGCCTTGGCCGGAATGATCGAGTTTGCTGCGATGTACACGGTCACCTGGTCGAGATAGGGCAGTTGCTGCCCCTTCTGGTCGACCCGGTGGTAGTAGGGATTGCGCCGGAACACGAACCGCTCGGACGGCGCCCGGGTTGTGTTGACCCAAGGCTGCAGCGTGGGCATCTCCGGATTGTCGTTGCGGTATTGCCGGTCGCGGCGATGGTGCAGCGCCGCCCAGTTGCGCTGCCCGGCCTTCTTGGCCCGCTTGTTCAGCTCGTCCAGATTGTTGTACTTGGCGTGGAACTGGCGCAGATAGTGCGCCGGCCGATAGATGTAGAGCGGCGCTGCCCCGGCCAGTGCCGGCAGGAAAAACGGGTTGGTTCTGGACCAGCTGTAACGCACCGTGGTCTCGTCCAGGACCTCGACCTTGGGGCGCTCGCCGTCCACCAGCAAACGGTTGTCAGGGCCCAGCGGCGACAGCTTCTCGTCGAGGGCAATGTCTTGCCAGAAGTAGCGGAAGTCCTCGCTGGTGAACGGATGGCCGTCGGACCATCTGTGACCCGGCCGCAGTCGCAGGGTGAAGATCCGGCCCTCTTCGATCTCGATCCCGGCCAAGAGGTCGGGCACAAGGTCGAAGTCCTCGGTGTAGCCGACCAGTCGGGCATAGCCGAAGACCACCATATGACGCACGTCCTTGGCGCTGCCCCGCAGGATGCGCAGGTTGCCGCCATAGTGGCCCACGGCCCGACCTTCACCTGCGATCGTGATCACACGCGGCGAGTCCGGCAGCCGGTCCTGTACCGGCGGCAGCTTGCCGGATGCGACATTCTCATCCAGAGCCGGGGACTGCCGATAGCTCTCGGCGCTGGCGTCGGCGGCCGGCCAGGACAACAGCACGAACAGCGCCAGCGCGGCCGTCTTCGCTGCCACCCAACGACTCATGACGCCTGCGCCTCGGCTGCGGCCTCGGCCGCCATGCGCACGAAGTGGCCCTGGCCGATGTCCACCAGATGGATATCCGAGGTCCGCGACCGGTCCAGCGTGAACGGCGCCGGCCACTCTTCCGGAACCGAGGCTCGGCCTTCGGCCAGTGCGTCGAAATCGAGGCGCCGCTCCGGATCGGGATACGGCACCGCCGCCAACAGCGCCTTGGTGTAGGGATGGACCGGATTGCGGAACAGCACGTCGCGCGGCGCCACCTCGACCAGCCGACCGGCGCACATCACGGCGATGCGGTCCGAGATGTAGTCGACCACGGCCAGGTTGTGGGAGATGAACAGATAGGTGAGGCCGAGCTCCGCCCGCAGCTCCTTTAGCAGGTTCAGGATCTGCGCCTGCACCGACACATCCAGCGCCGAGACCGGCTCGTCGCAGATCAGGATGTCCGGCTTGAGGGCGAGCGCGCGGGCGATGCCGATACGCTGACGCTGGCCACCGGAAAAGCTGTGCGGATAGCGGTTCAGATAGCGCGGATCCAAGCCCACCAACTGCATCAGCTCGCGCACCATCTCGGCGCGCCAGGCGGCGTCGCGGATATTGTGGATGACCAGGGGCTCGCTGACGATGTCGAAGACGGTCATCCGCGGATTCAGGGAACCGAACGGATCCTGGAAGATGAACTGGATCCGGCGCCGGAAATCCACCAGCTCCTTTCCGGTCAGCGCCAGCACGTCGATCTCTTTGCCGTCGTCGTAGAACCGAATGCGTCCCTGGTCCGGTGTCAGTGCGCCCATTAGGATCTTGCTGAGCGTGGTCTTGCCGCAGCCGCTCTCGCCGACCAAGCCGAGGCATTCCCCCGGGAAGATCCGAAAGCTCACATCGTCGACGGCGGTGACCATCTCCTCCGCCTTGGCGCCGAAGAAGCCGGACTTGCGGATCGTGAAGGTCTTTCCCACGTTCTCGATGCGCAGCAGCGGCCCCTCCCGTTTGGCATTGGCAGGCGCGCCCTCCTTCTTGGCCAGGAGGTGACCGGTTGTGCCCTTGATCTCGCGGATCGGCACCAGCTTCTCGTCCGCCTTCATGTGAAAGCGGGGCACGGCCTTGAACAACGCCGTCAAATAGGGATGGGTCGGCTTGCGGAACACATCGTCGCGGGTCCCGGCCTCCATGACCCGTCCGTGATACATAACCACCACCTCTTCGGCGAGGTTCGCGACCACGCCGAGGTCGTGGGTGATGATCAGCACGGCCATCTTGAGCTCGGCCTGCAAATCGTTCATGAGGCGCAGGATCTGCGCCTGGATTGTGACATCCAGCGCCGTGGTCGGCTCGTCCGCGATCAACAGCGCCGGCCGGCAGATCAACGCCATAGCGATCATCGCTCGCTGGCGCAAACCGCCGGACAGCTCGAAGGGATAGGTCTTCAGTGCGCGGCGCGGCTCCGGAAAGTTGACCAGCCGGAGCATGTCGGCCGTCAGCTCCTGGCCCTCTTGGCGGCTCACATTCCGATGCAGATGCAGGGCCTCGCTGATCTGGTCCCCCACCGTGTGCAGCGCCGACAGCGAGGTCATCGGCTCCTGGAAGATGATCGAGATGCGCCCGCCACGGATCTCCCGCATGGCGAAGCTGTCGCGCGGGATTGCCGCAATGTCGGTAATGGCGCCCTCTTTGTCGGGATCGGCAAACAGGATCTGGCCTCGCGTGATCCTGGCATTGAGCGGCAAAATCCCCATGATCGCCTGCGAGACGACCGTCTTGCCGGATCCGGATTCGCCGACGAGCGCCACGGTGGAAGCCGGCCGGACCCTAAAGCTCACATCCTTGACCGCCTCGACGACCCCGCCATGGGCATCGAACGAGACCGCCAGGTCCTTGACCTGCAACAGTTCGGTCATTGCACCAGCGACCCCGCATCCGGCGCGTCGCCGGGGTCCAGACGAATGCCCATGGCCGCGAAGTTGTTGATTGTGGCCGAATCCATCTGCAAGCCCTGCTCCTGCGCCGCCTGGGCGGCGCGCGCGGCGATGGCCTCGAAACCTTCAAGGGATGATTCGAGTCGCAGCGTCTGCCCCCCTGTTTTTATGGTCAGCTGCATCCAGCCGTCGCTCCGCCCCCGGCGCGCGGCATAATAGCGCAGCCGAACCTTCGTCAGTTTGGCCCACGGCACATTAGCGTTGGCGAAGCCGAAGGTCGATATCCCGTATCGCATGAGCCCTTGATCTGTAAGCGCGAACCGCATGGCGTGACGCAGTGCCGTACGCAGGCCGAACAGCAGGAACAGCCCTGCCATGCCGCCGAGCGTCCAGACCGCAACCGGATGTCCGGTCACCAGCAACAGCGGCCCGCCCGTGAGACTGAGGCCCACCGCGGCACGAAGGTAGTCGGCGCTCAGGGCGGACATGGGATAGCGGTGTACGCTCATGTGCCCCCGCTCGCGAACGCTTCGCCGGCCGACAGCCAGCGGGATGCGGGGTGATCGGCCACCCGCGTGACGAACTCGGCCACGAACCCCCAGGCCGCCTCATCATGGGCCAGGTGGTGGGTCAGCAGCCCGGTGGGCTCGTCCATGTCCACGGCTCCCGCGCGCCGGGCCGCCAGGTGGCTCGTCGCTGCTTCGAGCGCCGCATCGGAACCGGCAAAGCCCCGCGGCGCCTGCCACCGCATGATGTCGATATGGCTGTTGACCTGACACAACCCCGCCACGGCCGCGCGACGCGGTCGCGGCCCGAACGCAGACAGGCCGGTATAGCGCAGTTCGGGCAGCATCGGCACCAGCCGCGGATCGATCCGGTTCCAGGGCGGCACCATGACCGGCAGCAACCGATCTCTCGCGTCCGGTGCCGAAAACGCCGAGTCGAGCCGTTGCCAGCCCGTGGCAATCTCGGCGATCACCTGCTCGAACGGCCGGTGCGGGCCGAGCTCCATCTTCTTCTCCTTGGGGCCGGCATGGTTCTGATGGGCGTAGCCGTGCTGCAACACGCTCACGCCAGCGGCCGCGACCAAGACGTCGGCCAGGCGATCCTCCATGTCGGCCGGGACCACCGCGACCGCCACGGGCGCGCGCTGCGCAGCCGCGATCTCCAAGAGCCGCGCCAGCGCGGGCGTATCGTCGCGGGCGTCGTCGTCGCGCCACCAGAAGGTGGCCGTCCGGCCGTCCCGTCGCCAGGCGTCCAGTTCCGCTTGCAAGGCGTTCCAGCCGCTCATGCCGGCGCCGGCGCCCGCACCCGTTCGACGAGATAGCGCGCGCTCGCCTCGGCGCCGGACAGGTTCACGGCGAGGCGAGTGTCGTCTCCCCGGTCGGACAGCGCGGCATTGACCGCCTCGGCGAGCGTCCGAGTGCTCAGCTCTGGTTCCGGGACCATGCGCACCAGACCTAGCTCCGCAAAACGCGTGGCCCGCAAGGTCTGCTCCGTCTCGCCGTCCTTTGCGTAGGGCACGACCACGGCCCTCGCGCGCGCGGCCAGCGTTTCGGCCAGGGTGTTGTAGCCCGCCTGCGAGATGGACAGCGCACAGCCGAGAAGGCGCTGGCGGAAGTCGGCGCGTGCCGGTTCGACGATGACGTCGTCGCCGGCCCGCGCCCGCAGATCGGCAAGCGCCTTGGCGTCGAGATTGTGTCCGGTCAGGATTCGCCAGACAGACCCGCTCAGCTGCGTCAGCGGGCGCGCCGCAATGGCCGCGTTCAGGAGCGCCTCACCGACCGCGCCGCCGCCGGCCGAGACCAGGACTTCGCCCGTACCCGGCACCGAACCTGCCTCGGACACCGCCTCGACCACATATCCGGTATAGCGCAGGCGCTCGCCCAGCGCCGCCGCCGCCGGAAAGCTCTCGGGCAGCGCAATGAGGTCGGCGTCACCATGCACGAGGATGTCGTCGAAATAGGTCTGCGCCTGCGTCACGGCTTCTTGTGCGCGCTCGGGCTTTGTCTGGCTCTGCAGGATGTCGCGCACCGAGCATATCAGCCGTGGCCGAGGATCCGCCGCCTGGGCGGCTTGCAGCAGCGGCAGCAGTTCGTACCGCATCTGCCGGCGCCCGAATGGAAACAGCTCGACCACGAGGGCGGCTGGCCGAAGGGTGCGGAACAAGGCCATCAACTGCTCGCGTCGCCGGTCGCGCCAAGCGTCGTCTACGAGCGCGCCGGTCTCATTCCTGAGGCGCCAGTCCCCGCCACCCGCACATCGCGCCGGCGCGAGCTGATGCAGGTGCACCCCGCCGGATGCCAGCCCCGGCACCGGCAGTCCGCCGCTCACCAAATGCGTCTCCAGCCCGGCAGCCGCACAGGCGCGGGCCAGCACCAGCGCGCGCTGGAAATGTCCGATCCCCAGCAGATGCTGGACATACACCATGACTCTTGGCGTGCTCATGACTCCGGCTTCAGGCTCATGTTGAGCCGGTCCGCGACAGGCGTTCCGGTCTCGTCCAACATAAAGAGATGCACCGCCGACCGGGATAGTTTCACTGGCGGCTTGTCGGTCATGTCCCAATCCGTGGCCAGCGCCAGGATGGCGCGAATGACGCCCTTGTGGGTCACCGCGATGGTCGGGACGCTCTGCTCCCCCCGGTCACGGAGCCACGGCTGCAACCGCGCCTGCAGGTCTCGGGGGCTCTCGCCACCCGGCGGCCGGAAATCCAAACCGCGCGCTTCGTTGTCCGCCATCTCTTCGCCCAGCTCCTGTCGCAGCTCGACAAGCGTCCGGCCCTCCCATTCGCCCCAATGCATCTCCATCAGGCGTGGCTCGCAGCTCATGTCGGCCGGCGCTCCCAGCGCGTGGGCCGTCTCGGTCGCGCGCTGTAGCGGACTGGAGGTCCAGACGAAGCCCTGCAGCGCATCGGGCAGGCGCCAGGTCGAGAGCAGGCGGGCGCCCGCCGCGTCCAGCGGCACGTCGGTTTGGCCCTGGATACGGCCCTGGGAATTCCAGGCCGTGGGGGCATGCCGGATCAAGGCAAGGGGAGTCATGCAGACTGTCGCTGAAACAGGCCGGTCAATGCCGAGTCCAGTGTCGCGACACCGCGGGCGAAACTGTGCTCGGCAGCGTAGTCCCGGCGCGCGGCCGCGCCGACGGCCGCGCGACGCTCCGGGTCGGCCAGCAGCTCCGCAATCGCATGGGAGAGCCCGGCCGGATTGTCCGGCGGTGCCAGCAACCCGGTCTCGCCCTCGCGAACGATGTGCGGCACGCCTCCGGAGCGCCCGGCCACGACCGGGAGCCCGTGCGCCTGCGCCTCGAGGATCGCCATGCCGTAAGCCTCGTTCACCGCGGGCCAGACGAAGAGATCGGCCGCCAGATAGAAAGCCGGCAGCGCGCTCTCGTTCTGTGCGCCGGCATAGATCACGCGAC
Source organism: Alphaproteobacteria bacterium (assembly GCA_030066595.1). Taxonomy (GTDB): domain Bacteria; phylum Pseudomonadota; class Alphaproteobacteria; order JAJFFI01; family JAJFFI01; genus JASJBI01. The sequence goes on from JASJBI010000032.1 coordinate 132,524, forward strand.
TGCCGTTGCCGGCGCCCGCCGCCAGCGCGTGCATGACCTCGGCCCGGGCCGGGCCATCGCCGACGACCAGAAGCTGCCAGGGCAGCGCGCGCAGCCGCTCGAGACACTGAGACAGGATCCGGTAAGAGGCGCGCTTGTCGCCCGAGCGCATCATGGCGACGCAGAGTAGCCATGGCGTTCTTGTATCGAGTCCGAAACGATCCGCCAAGTCCCTGCGAATTTCGAGTTTTTCAGCCTTCGTCGGCGTTGCGCTGCGGATCTCGGGCCCGAGGAACGGCTTGAGGGAGACCAGACGGCGCCGCTCGCCCAGGAGCGGCAAGAGACAGGCCCGGTCCGCCGGGTTCAGGTCCAGGACCAGATTGGCCCGGCGGATGGCCCCGGCTGCGGCCTCATGCCCCACGGACCAGGGGCCGGACGCTCGTTTCGACGCATGCGAGGCCTCGGCGACGACATAGGGAATGCCAAGCGCGCCGCTCACCCGCGGGCCAAGCCAGTCGGGCGCCTTGTAATAGAGGTGGTAGGTAAACCAGAGCTCCGGCCGTTCCTCCGGCGGACGCATCCGCAAGCGACGGACCAGACGGTCGGAGAGGCGCCGGCCAAGATCGCCCAGTCGCGTCTGGCGTAGCGCGTCCGGTACCGGCTGCCAGCTGCGGAACCGGCTCGCCAGCTCGACCCGGTTTCCGGCCGCCTCCAGCGCCTGCAGAAGAAGCCGGGCCATACGCCGGTCGCCCGACGGCTGCGGATGGTCGGGCGGTTTCATCGGTGCGTAAAAAGCTACGCGCATACCCGCGCGGCGGCCCGGTCCGCGACGCCCAGCCCGAACTTCTCCGCCAAGACATCGATGCCGTCCGCATGCGAGAAATTGCGGCGCAGCCGCGCGGCTCCCGCCGTACCCAGCCGGGTCCGGCGCGCGGGATCGCAAACGAGTTCCGCGATCGTCCGGGCAAGCGCGTTGGCGTCGTCGGGCGGCACCAGGATGCCGGTGTCCCCGTCCGTGATCAGCTCCGGAATGCCCGAGATCCGCGTTGCGACGCAGGCAAGCCCCTGGCTCTGCGCCTCCATCAGGACATTGGGCAGACCGTCCCGGTCCCCGTCGGGTCCGGCCCGGCTCGCCAAAACGAACAGATCCGCCGCCCGATAGGCTCGCAGCACGTCGTCTTGCGCGCGCGCGCCCAACCAGTCGATCCTGTCGGCCAGGCCCAATTGCGCCGCGCGCGTCTTCAGCGTGGCAAGATCCGAGCCGCTGCCGATATGCGTGAGCCGCCAGTTGAGCCCGCTTGGAAGCCGCGCCAGCGCGTCCAGCAGCACCGGATATCCCTTCTTGGGAACCGCGCGTCCGACGGACAGGAGCCGGACCGGATCCTCCGGAGCCCTGCCATCCCGCTCGGACGGCGGGATTCGGCCGGGCGGAAACCGGTCGAGGTCCAGCCCGTGATAAACCAGGGTGATCTTGTCTGGCCGGGCGGTGAAGCCGGCGAGATGGTCGCGGCCCGTCCGCGTGCAGGTCGCGAGCCAGTCCAGGTCGGCAAGCTTGCGCCGGATCTCCCAGCCGGCCGTGGTCCATATGTCCTTGGCATGGGCGGAACAGCTCCAGGGCAGTCCGCAGATCAGCGCCGCATAGCGGGCGACCGAGGCGGGCGTATGCAGGAAATGGGCATGAAGTCTGCTGACCTCAGCCGGCAGTTCCGCGGCCAGCACCAGGGCCTGGCCGAAGCGACGCACGCGGTTGCGGCTCGGGTCCCGCCGCAGGTCGGCGAGCCAGGTGCGGCGCGCGTCGCGATAGCCCCGTCGTCCTCGAACCGTTCGCCAGGCGCGCCACACTCGTGCCGGGTCGTCATGCAGATATTCCGGCAGATAGGCGACCGGCGCGAGGATCTCCGCGTGGATCGGGTGCGTGTGCGGATCCGTGGGATGGCGCAGCGCATAGATGCGAATGTCGAGCCCGCGCTCTTCGAGCGCGCGGATCTCCTGGGCGATGAAGGTTTCGGAGAGCCGCGGATAGCCCTTCAGCACGAAGGCGACGGTCTTTGCGGCCGGCACGTCGTCGCTCACCCCCGGAACGCGTACTTGCTGCCCGCCGCCAGCCGCGGGCCCGGCGGGTTGATCCAATGGTCTACCCGCTCGTTGACCCGGTCCACCCCATCCATCAGACCGGGAAACACCACATCCCCCGGCGGCTTCTGGTCCGGCAGCGCCGCGAGCGCCGCAGCCATGACGGCGGCGTCCCGCACCGTGTCATCCGGCAACATCCGCAGCAAACCGTGATGCTGCGCACGCGAGGCGCGGATGTACTGTTCCAGGCGCGGCGCCATCCGCGGCACGATCAGCGCCCGCTTGTTGAAGGACAGGATCTCGCAGAACGTGTTGTAGCCACCCATGGCGACGATTCCTTCGGCACCGGCCATCAGGGCTTCGATATGTGCGTCGAAGGTGATCATGCGGATCCTGTCGAGTCGCGCCGCGCGATCCTGGAAACGGGCTTGGGCGTCGCTGGCCATGAACGGGCCCAACACCACCACGGCAGCGCACGGAATACCCGGATCGCACTCATAGGCGCGCAGCACCCAGTCGATCAGGTTCTCACCGTCGCCGCCGCCGCCCGGCGTGACCAAGAGGTACGGCTCGTCGGGGATCTCGACCTCGCCGCTGCGGCGCGGCAGGCTGGGCATCTGGCGGCGCAGATAGCCGGTGTAGACGATCTTGCGCAAGACCTCGTCCGACAGATCGAGCCCGTCCAGCGGATCCCAGATCTGCTCCAGTCCATAGATCCAGATCTCGTCGTAAAGCTCGGCCAAGGCCGGCTCGACATTCTTGCGTTGCCATTCGGGCGCCAACAGGCTCGGTTCGTCCATCACGTCGCGCAGGCCGAGCACCAGTGGGGTGCCCCTGTCCTTGAGGCGCTCAAGGGTATGGGCGACCTCGCCGCCGAGCCCCAGCGGCTCCTTGTCGACCAGGAACAGATGCGGCTCGAAGAACTCGGCGGTGTGCTCGATGATCGAGGCCCGGATGTCCAGGGTCTGTCGAATGTCGATATGCAAGTTGAGCGAGGTGTATTCCCCGTCGCGCAGCTTGATCACCCCCGGGATGCGCACGAAGTCGACCCGCGAGCGGAAGTCGAAACTGCCGATGATCGGCGAGCCGGAAAGGATCAGGACAGAGGTGTTCTTGTGGCGTTCGACCAGCGCGTGGGCGATCGCCCGGCAGCGCCGGAGATGCCCGAGCCCAAAGGTATCGTGGCTGTAGATCAGGATGCGCTTGCCGTGACCGACCATGCCATCATGCCTCCCGCGCGGGACTATGGCACAGAGAAGTCGCCTCCAGAAGCGCGGATTGTGCCGCCTCTGGAAGCGCCGCGCGGCATTTACCGGGGCCGGACCCTAGGTTAAGGTTCCTGCCACCGGCCCGGCCCGTCCGGGCCGCGCGTTTGTGGGCAAGAGGCAAGGGGGCGGTTGGTGGATCCAACCATCTTCAAGTTCATCTGGCGTTACAGCCGGCCCCAGCAGATCTACGTTCTGCTGATCACGGTCACCTCATTCCCGATTCTGTACGCCACGCTCGAGCTGCCCAAGATCATCATCAACGAGGCGATCGGCGGCCAGGATTTCCCGAAGGCCGTGTGGGGGTTGGAGCTCGCCCAGGTGCCCTATCTGTTGGTGCTCTGCTTCGCCTTCCTGGCGCTGGTGCTCGTCAATGGCGGGCTGAAATATTACATCAACGTGTACCGGGGCCGCCTGGGCGAGCGCATGTTGCGCCGTCTGCGTTTCGAGCTGTTTTCCCGGGTCATGCGGTTCCCGCTGCCGCACTTCAAGCGGGTCTCCTCGGGCGAGATCATTCCCATGATCACCGCCGAGGTCGAGCCGGTGGGCGGGTTCATCGGCGACGCGCTGGCGTTGCCCGCCTTCCAGGGCGGCATGTTGCTGGTGTATCTCGGCTTCATCTTCGTCCAGGATCCCTTCCTCGGTCTTGCCGCGGTTGCCCTGTATCCCGTGCAGATCGTGGTGATCCCGAAACTGCAGCGCCATGTCAACCAGCTCGCCAAGCAGCGGGTTCGCACGGTACGGATGCTGTCTGACCGGATCGGCGAGACCGTGGCGGGCGTGGGCGAGATTCATGCCAACGACGCCTCTCGCCTGGTCCGCGCCGACATCGCCGATCGCCTGGGCACGATCTACAACATTCGCTACAAGATTTTCCAACGCAAGTTCGCGATCAAGTTCCTCAACAACTTCATCGCCCAGCTGACGCCTTTCTTCTTCTACTCGATCGGCGGCTATTTCGTGATCCGCGGCGAGCTGAGCTTCGGCGCCCTGGTCGCCGTGCTGGCCGCCTACAAGGACCTGGCCTCGCCCTGGAAGGAGCTCCTGACCTGGTATCAGATCAAGGAAGACGTGCGCATCAAGTACGACCAGGTCGTCGAGCAGTTCGCGCCCGAAGGCATGCTCAAGCCCGAGCTGCAAGACGATCAGGGCGAGGAGGTCGGGCCGATAACCGGAGAGCTCGCGGCGTCCAATGTCAGCCTGTCGGAGGACGGCAGGGTCACGCTGGTGGACGGCGCGTCCTTCGTGGTCCCGCTCGACCAGCACATCGCGATTGTCGGCACCGGCGGCAGCGGCAAAGAGGAGCTCTCCCAGCTGATTGCACGGCTGGTCATGCCGACCGGCGGCAGCGTGCGCCTCGGCGACCACAACATGGCCGATTTGCCGGAATCGGTGACCGGCCGCCGGATCGCCTATGTCGGTTCCAACTCCTACGTCTTTTCCGCCAGTGTCGAGGACAACCTCTTCCTGGGACTCAAGTATCGGCCGATCCGCGAGCGGGAGCTGGACGACGAAGAGCGCAAGCAGCGTCAGCAGGCGATCGACGACGCTGAAGTGTCCGGCAACATCACGGACGACTACCGGGCCGACTGGACCGACTACGAGGCTGCCGGCGTGGCCGATCTCGACAGCTTACAGCAGCGCGCGCTGGAAGTCCTGAGCCTGGTGGACATGGATTCGGACATCTATCAGATGGGCTTGCGGGGGACCGTCGATCCGGCCAACCGTCCCGAGCTGACCGAACGGATCCTCGAGGCACGCAGGGTCATGCGCGAGCGTCTCGCCGACCCTCAGATTGCCGCGCTGATCGAATCCTTCGACGAGGACCGCTACAACACCAACGCAACCCTGTCGGAGAACCTGCTGTTTGGCACGCCCAAGGATCAGCGCTTCGCCGAGGACGGCCTTGCGGAAAACCCGTATGTGCTGGAGATCTTGCGGGAGGCGGGCCTCTACGACGATCTGGTCCAGGTCGGATATCAGGTGGCCGACACCATGGTCGAGCTGTTCTCGGGCCTGGCGCCCGGTCATGAGTTCTTTGAGCAGTTCAGCTTCATCAGCTCCGAAGACCTGCCCGAATACCAGCTTCTCCTTGGCCATGTGTCCAGGGCCGGCCTGGAGAACCTCAAGGACGAGGACCGCGCCCGACTGCTGGGTCTCAGCTTCAAGCTGATCCCGGCCCGGCATCGTCTCGATCTGGTGACGGAGGAGCTCCAGGCACGCGTCATTGATGCGCGCCGGCGTTTTGCCGAGAACCTGCCCGCCAGCGACGCCGACGCCATAGAGTTCTTCAGTTCCGATCGTTACAATGCGGCCGGCACGCTGCAGGACAACATCCTGTTCGGCAAACTCGCCTATGGCCAGGCGCAGAGCGCGCAGCGGGTGGGCGAGCTGATCTCCGACGTGCTCGACCAGCTTGGCCTGCGTCCTGCGGTGATGGAGGCCGGCCTCGACTTCCAGGTCGGCATCGCGGGCTCGCGCCTGTCGGCCGCCCAGCGTCAGAAACTCGCCATCGCGCGCGCGGTGCTCAAGCGGCCCGACCTGCTGGTGCTGGACGAGGCGACCACGGCGCTGGACGCGGCGAGCCAAAGCCGCGTCATGGACAACCTGTTGCGCGAGTTCAAGGGCAAGGGGATCATTTGGGCGCTGCACCGCGCCAACCTGGCCAGCCGATTCGACCGGATTCTGGTCATGCGGAATGGTAAAGTGGCGGAACAAGGACAGTACGAAGAGCTCAACCGGGACGGCACGGCGCTCAAAGAGCTCATGCAAGCCGAATAGGCCTTCGGGGAGGAAACCGTGAGCATCAACGAAGAAGTCGAGCTGTTGCGGAGGATACCGCTGTTCGCGAAGGTGGACCCATCGAAGCTCAAGCTGCTTGCCTTCGCCAGTCAGCGGCTGACTTTCGCTGCAGACCAGGTCCTGTTCAACCAGGGGGACATGGGCGACGCCGCGTATATCGTGATCGATGGCGAGGCAGACGTGATCATCGACACGCCGAGCGGTCCGGTCACAGTTTACACCGCCAAACGCAACGACATTATCGGTGAGATCGCCATTCTGTGCGATGTGCCGCGCACGGCGACGGTCAAGGCAAAGTCCAATCTGGTGACTTTGGTCATCTCGAAGGATCTGTTCTTCCGCATGGTCACCGAGTTCCCGCAAATGGCCGTGGAGATCATGCGGGAGCTGGCCCAGCGGCTGGAACAGACAAACCTCAAACTGCGCGAGGCGATGGCCCCGCAACCGGGCGCAAGCTGAGCCGCCTTGACAGCTTTATCCGCCGGCTCGAGGCGCAGCGTCGATGTCTCGGCGCCGGGGCGGCGCAAGCGAAGGGCCTGGCCGGCCCGGTGCTCGAACTGGGGCTGGGCAACGGCCGCACCTATGATCACCTCCGCGGCCTGTTTCCGGACCGGGAGATCTTTGTCTTCGACCGACATGTCGCGGCCCACCCCGACTGCCGACCCGACCCGGAACACATGATCGAAGGAGACTTCCGCGACACCCTGCCGGCGGCCGGCGCGCGTCTCCCGGCCCCGGCCGCCTTCGCGCATTGCGACATCGGCAGCGGACGGCCGGAGACGGACCGGGCCGTGGCGGCATTCGTCGGCCCGGCGCTCGACCGCTTGCTTGCCCGCGGCGCGGTCGTCGTCTCGGACCAAGCTTTCGAGCTCGTGGGCTGGACGGCGCTCGATCCGCCCAGCGGAGTCGAGCCGGGTCGCTATTTCATGTATCGGGCGGGATCGGCATGAGCGCCGGAGAGGTCGCTGGCTCGCGGCTCGCCCGCATGATCGCTCGGCTTATCACCCAGCGCGCCTGTCTCGAATGGGCGGCCGCGGAGATCCGTGAGATCGACGGTCCTGTGCTCGAACTCGGCCTTGGCAAAGGGCGTACCTATGACCATCTGCGCCGGCTGCTGCCCGACCGGGAGATCCTGGTGTTCGACCGCTTCGTGCACGCGCCGCGCGACTGCGTGCCGCCGGGCGGCACGCTGGTCCTCGGGGAGCTGCGCAAGACCGTGGCGGATGCCACGGCACGGCTTGCGGGCCGCGTGGCGCTGATCCATGCCGATATCGGCAGCGGCGATCGATCGGCCGACAGCGCGCTCGGAGCGGACCTCGCGCCGCATCTCGCGGCCCTTCCGCGACCGGGCGGCCTCGTGCTGTGCGATCGCGAGCTGGCGCTTGACGGCTTTGACCGGGTGCCGTTGCCGCCGGGGGCGGCCGACTGGCGCTACTTCATCTACCGCACGCCCAACCACGAAGACGGTGACGATCGGCCCTAGATCTCAAAGTCGGCGAGCACGGGCACATGGTCCGACGGCGTGCTCCAACCGCGCGCGTCGCGCAGGATCTCGGCATGTTTGAGCGCCGGCCGCAGCGCCGGCGTGACCCAGATATGATCGAGCCGCCGGCCCCGGTCCGAATCGGACCAGTCCCGTGCGCGATAGCTCCACCAGCTGTAGAGCTTCTCTTCCGGCGGCACGACCTCGCGCACCACGTCGATCCAGCCGTGCGCCCGCTGGATCCGGTTGAGATGATCGACCTCGACCGGGGTGTGGCTGACCACCTTGAGCAGCTGGCGATGTGACCAGACGTCGCTTTCGAGCGGCGCCACGTTGAGATCGCCGACCAAGACGCGCACCGCACCGTCTTGCGGCATCGCCGCGCCCCACAATTCCATTTCGGACATGAAACGAAGTTTGTGGGCGAACTTCTCGTTGACCTCCGGATCCGGCTCGTCTCCTCCCGCCGGGACGTAGAAATTGTGCAGCTCCACCGGTGTGTCGTGGTCATCGGGCTGCAGCACGGCGTGCACATGGCGGCCGTCCTGGCGATCGCACCAGTCCCGCACCGGACCCTGCTCGAGGGGCCGTCGCGAGAGGATGGCCACGCCGTTGTAGCCGCTCACGCCGTTGGTGAGCCGATGGGGGAAGCCGATCCTCTCCACCGCCTTGTGCGGGAACTGGTCATCCTTGACCTTGGTCTCCTGCAGGCACACCACATCGGGCGTATAGGCCTCGGAAAGATAATCTAGTAGATCAATTCGTTTGCGAAGAGAATTGATATTCCAAGAAATAATTCGAAGGTTCATGGCATTCGGCGGTCTTGTCTGGGGTCTGCGCCCGGTCTTTCCCATGGCCAAACGCAGGGCGCCCGGCCAGGGGGGTGACCGGGCGCCCGAAGCTCCCTTGGGAGCCCGCGGCACCAGGGGTTGCGCCGCGGGCGACGAGCGCCGTTGCGGCGCCTGCCGCTTCTATAGCTATAAACTGGGATCGTTTTGGCCCGGATGCAATAGATCCCCGCCAACGAGTTATGCTTAAAATGCATAACTAATCGCTCACCCATGCGCGAAATTGGCGGAATTGGGCGCTTTTCCGATCTGCGTGCGACCCGCCGATGCGGCACCGCTGGCCGCGCGCCCCCGCGCCGCGGCGCCAAAAGCCCCGAAAATCGCCTGCGAGAACGGATTTCGGTCCACCTGCCACTCGGGATGCCATTGGACGCCCAAGGCGAAGGCCGGCGCGTCCACCACCCGGGCCGCCTCGATGATTCCGTCGGGCGCCGTCGCCTCGACCGCAAGGCCAGGCGCCAACCGATCGACACCTTGGGAGTGCAGGGAGTTGACCTGCATCTCGCCGGCGGGCTGTGCCAGTCCCGCCGCGATCCTTGCCAACTGCCCTTCGGGCGCCAGCCGGACCCCATGCGCCGGGCCGTAGCGTTGCTCGAGCGGCAGCGAAGGCTCGGCCTGGTGGTTCAGCTTTCCGGGGATCTCCTCGATTCGCTGGTGCAGGCTGCCGCCCAGCGCGACGTTCAGCTCCTGAAAGCCGCGGCAAATCGCCAGGGTCGGCACGCCCATGTCCAACGCCATTCGGATCAACGGCAGCGTGGTCGCGTCGCGGGCCGGGTCGTGTCGGGTCTCCGGCGCGCTGTCTGGCCCGTCGTAGTGGTGCGGCTCCACATTCGACGGGCTGCCGGTGATGATCATGCCGTCCAACCGCGCCAACAGGTCGGCCGCCGCGGTGGTCGCGCCCAACGCCGGCAAGACTACGGGCACGCCGCCGGCCGCGATTGCCGCGGCGCGCAGATATTTGTCGCCGATGACATGGTAGTCCATGTCTTTGATGAGCTGATGACAGGCCGGCAGCCCGATCAGGGGTCGGCCTGCTGTGCCCTCAGCGTTCATAGCTCGAGTCGTCTTCTACCGGGCTCACGAACAGGAAACGCACGGCCGGAATGTCGACACCGAACTGCGGGTTCAACAGGGCCAGCCGGGTCACGTTGCCCTGGGCGTCCTGCACCGTCCACTCCTTCAGCGCGAGGGGATCCCTGCGGAAGGTCAACACCAGCGTACCCTCGAGACCTTCTTCGTCTTCGACGCCGGTCACGGTCAGGCGCAGGGCGTCGCCCAGCCGCTGGAACTCGACGATGTTGGTGTCCTCGGCCAGGCTGATCTCTTCCTCGAGCAACAGCGAGATCGGCGTGGACCGCTGCGGCAGATAGGTCGTCTCACCCATCTCACCGTCGTAAAAAATGAACCAGATGCCGGTCGCGACCATCAGGATCTGGACCGGCGGATCATATTCAACCCTGAGCTTGCCCGGCCGCTTGACGTAGAGCGTCCCCTGGGCGGTCGATCCATTGGCGGCCAGTTGCACGAAGCCGGATTGCACCGTGGTGATCTGGTTCAGATAGGCCTCGATCCGAGCCAGGTCGGCCACGTCCTGCTGACTGAAGCGCTGTTCGGGGCGAGCCGCGATATTCTGCTGGGCAGCAAGTGGACCTGCCACCGCCGCCGCGCCCAAACACAACAGCACCAACGCAATCGTGCGCGTCTTCCGGAGCGTTCTTTTCAGGGTGAAGGCAATCATGGTGCGGCGGATACGTCCTGTGTCCGGGCCGCGAGCTGGCGGATCAATCGTCTGCGTTTCCGGCCAGGATCTCGCGGCGGCCTACATGATTCGCGGCGCTGATCAGGCCGTCGGCCTCCATCCGTTCGATCAGCCGCGCCGCGCGATTGTAGCCGATCTGCAAGTGGCGCTGAACGAAGCTTGTCGATGCCTTTCGCTCCCGTAAGACCAATTCCACGGCCTGCTGATACAGGGCGTCTTCGCCCTCGCCCGCGCCACCGAAAGTCAGACCGGCCAGCGGGCCGGCCTCGTCGTCCTCGGTGATGGACTCGATATAGGAAGGCGAACCCTGTGCCTTCAAGTAACGAACCACCTCCTCCACCTCGGCGTCGCTCACGAACGGCCCGTGTACCCGGGTGATGCGACCGCCGCCCGCCATGTACAGCATGTCCCCCTGTCCCAACAGGGTCTCGGCCCCCTGCTCGCCGAGAATGGTGCGGCTGTCGATCTTAGAAGTCACCTGGAAGCTGACCCGGGTCGGGAAATTGGCTTTGATCGTGCCGGTGATCACGTCGACCGAGGGCCGCTGCGTGGCCATGATCAGGTGAATGCCCGCGGCACGCGCCATCTGAGCCAGGCGCTGGACGGCGGCCTCGATATCCTTGCCGGCGACCAGCATGAGGTCCGCCATCTCGTCGACGATCAGCACGATGTAGGGCAGCGGCGACATGTCGAGCGGCTGGTCCTCGTAGGTTGGCCGGCCGGTGTCGGGGTCGAACCCGGTCTGCACGCGCCGCTGCAGCACCTCGCCCCGGCGGCGTGCCTCGGCGACGCGCATGTTGAATCCCTCGATGTTGCGCACGCCCAGCTTGGCCATGGACTGGTAGCGGTTCTCCATCTCGCGCACCGCCCATTTGAGCGCGACCACCGCCTTCGGTGGCTCGGTCACGACCGGCGCCAGGAGCTGGGGAATGCCGTCATAGACCGACAACTCCAGCATCTTGGGATCGATCATGATGAACTTGCACTGCTCGGGTTTGAGGCGGTACAGCAGCGACAGGATCATCGTGTTGATCGCCACCGACTTGCCGGACCCGGTGGTCCCGGCGATCAAGAGATGCGGCATGCGGTCCAGATCGACGATGATCGGAGCGCCGCCGATGTCCTTGCCCAAGACCAGGGGCAGCCGCGCGGAGCTCCGCTCATAGGTCGTCGATTCCAGGATTTCGCGCAAGAACACGGCTTCCCGGCGGCTGTTCGGCAGCTCGATCCCGATCGCGTTGCGGCCTGGTATGACCGCGACGCGGACGGAAACCGCGCTCATCGAGCGCGCGATGTCGTCCGACAGACCGATGACGCGCGACGTCTTGGTGCCCGGCGCCGGCACGAATTCATAAAGGGTGACCACAGGACCGGGCCGGATCTTGACGATCTCGCCGCGCACCCCGAAATCCTCCAGCACCGACTCCAGCAACTGCGCGTTCTGCGACAGCGCGTCCTGATCGACCGTGGCCCGCTTGGCCGACCGCCGCGGCAAGTCCAGCAAGTCCAGCTCCGGCAGGCGATAAACCTCCGGCGTGTCCTCCAAGGCCAGGCTCTTTTGCCGCTCCTTCTCGGCGCGTTTGCTTGGTTTCGCGCGCCGTTTGGACGGCTCCACCAAGAAGCGGGGTGGTGGCGGAAAGTCTTGATCCTCCAGGGCGCCGGTTTCGGGCTCGACGTCCGACTTGGCCAACACAGGCTCGATCCGCTCGCCGGTGCGGCGCGTCCTGGTCCGCTTCTCGGCGCGTTCGCCGTCGTCCCGCTGCAGGCGAGCGACGACCCAGCGGCCGGCTTGTGCGATGCTCGCCGCGGCTGCGCGGATCGACGCGTTCACGGCCGGCAGATCCAAGGCCAAGGCCGGCAGCAGCAGCAGGCTCGCGGCCAGGGCCGCGATCATCGCGAACAGGCCGGCGCCGAACCAGGGCGCGCCAAGCCACGCCGCGAGGCCCAGGCAGCCGGCCAACAGCAGATCGCCCGCGGCGCCGCCCAACCCGGCCCGGAGGGGCCAGGCCGCCGGCGCCGTCAGCGCCGCCAGGGCGATCGCCGCGAGCCCGATTGCCACAGACAGCAATGCGAGCTTGTGAAGCGGCCTCGCGAGATATCCGCCGCGGATCAAAGGCCAGGACCAGGCCGTCAAGCCGAGCACGATCAGGCCCGCGCCTAGTCCGAACCCCTGCAGCATAAGGTCGGCGATATGGGCGCCCGGTCGACCCAGCCAGTTCTCCGCCGGCCCGCCGACCGCGGTGTTGAAGGACGGGTCCGCGCTGGAATAGCTCAGCAACGCGGCAGCCAGCAGGGCCGCGGCCGTCAATATCGACAGGCCGAGAAGTTGCCGACACAGGCGCTTCAGACCGTCTGCCGCGCCCGGCGGCAGAAAGCTCAGACGCCCGGATTGGGTCGCCGCGCGGGGCATGGGCGATGGGTCAACCGGTCCGTGGCAGGCTTAGACGCATAAACACTACGGATTCTAATGTCGCAGCATCCCCTGGCACAAGCGCCCGCTGGGCCGAACCTCAGCATCTTGGGGGTCCGCGTCGCGCGAACGCAACACTCGTGCATGCCGTCCACGGACCCAAACGTGGTCGCCTCGGTCGCCAATTCGCTTGATTCGGACGCAGGGGTCGGCGATTTCCGCAAAGAATGAGGGCCCGGGGGAGCGGACCCGGGCCCTCGGGAGGTGCCGGAACGAAATCGCCTATTGCACGGTTTCGCCGTGCAGCTGGATGTCCAGGCTGTCCCGTTCCAGTTCCTCCGAGACCCTTAGGCCGATGACCGCGTCGATCATCTTCAGAACAACGAAAGATACCCCGCCGCTCCATATTACGGTCGCCAGCACGCCGTAGATCTGTGGCAGGATCTGTCCCGGGTTACCCTCCAGCAGGCCGGGCGTGCCGCCGATCGCCTCAACGGCGAACACGCCGGTCAGAATCGCGCCGACGATGCCGCCGACGCCATGGATGCCGAACACGTCGAGCGAATCGTCGTAGCCGGCCTTGTGCTTCAAGCTGGTTGCCGCCCAGAAGCAGGCCAGCCCGGCGATCAGGCCGATGATCAAGGCGCCTGTCGGCCCGACGAAGCCCGAGGCGGGGGTAATGGCGACCAGCCCGGCGATGGCGCCGGAGATGATGCCGAGCACGCTGGGCCGCCCGACCTGGGCCCACTCCGCGAACATCCAGGCCAACGCCGCCGCCGCCGTGGCGATCTGGGTCACGGCCATCGCCATGCCCGCAGCCCCGTCCGCGGCCACCGCCGAGCCTGCGTTGAAGCCGAACCAGCCGACCCATAGCAGCGATGCGCCGGTGACGCTCAGCACCATGTTGTGCGGCGCCATGTTCTCGGACCCGTAACCGAGGCGCTTGCCCAGAACCAAGGCCGCGACCAGGCCGGCGATGCCGCTGTTGATGTGGACGACGGTACCGCCGGCGAAGTCGAGCGCGCCCAGGCCGCCGATCCAGCCGCCGCCACCCCAGACCCAGTGGGCGATCGGCGCATAGACCACGATGGACCAGATGCCCACGAACCAGAGCATCGCCGAGAACTTCATGCGGTCGGCAAAGGCGCCCGTGATCAACGCCGGCGTGATGATGGCGAAGGTCATTTGGAAGGTCATGAACACGGTCTCGGGAATGGTCCCGCTCAAGGCGTCCACCGTGAGGCCCGCGAGGAAGACGCGGCCGAAGTCCCCGATCAAGGCGCCCTCGCCGGAGAACGCCAGGCTGTAGCCGACGATCATCCACAGGATCGAGGCCAGGCAGCAGATGGCGAACACCTGCATGACGATGGTCAGGACGTTCTTCTTGCGCACCATGCCGCCGTAGAACAGCGCCAGGCCGGGCACGGTCATCATCAGCACCAGGGCGGTGGCGGTGAGCATCCAGGCGGTGTCGCCCGAGTCGAGTTGGGCATCTTCGGCAAGCGCCGACGCGGTCGGCAACAGTATGGCAAGCAGCCCGATCGCACCCCCCAGGGCCCGACGCGCAAGCGGCCGCTCCACACTCTTCTTCGTGTGTCCGCTCATTGGGTTGTCTCCTAGATCGCGTCTTCGTTGGTTTCGCCGGTGCGGATCCGCACCGCATGCGTGACGTCGTAGACGAAGATCTTTCCGTCGCCGATCTGCCCCGTATGGGCGGATTTCTGAATGGCTTCGACGGTGGCGTCGGTCAGCTCGTTCTTGACCACCACCTCGATCTTCACCTTGGGGACGAAGCTCACGGCATACTCGGCGCCGCGATAGATCTCGGTATGGCCCTTCTGGCGGCCAAAGCCCTTGACTTCGCTGACGGTCAGACCTTCGACGCCGACCGCGGTCAGCGCCTCGCGCACGTCCTCCAGCCGGAACGGCTTGATGATTGCCATGACCAGTTTCATCGAGACCCTCCTTGCCCGTACGCCTCGTTGGGCCGAGACGGACGGGCACCCCGCGGTGTTGCCGTTCCAAGATCCGTGCCAGCCGCGTGTCTCGGCGTTATCTCGCAGAAATCAACGCGTTTAGCCGACGTTGCTCCGCGCCGCGCGTCCGGGCGCTGCTCAAGAAGTCGGCACGAGATCGATTCTGCTCAATTCCTGAGCAGCGCCGACAAGCGGACAAGAAAACGCCCCGAGGCCAGGCCCCGGGGCGCTTGGTCGACGAGGAAGCGACCGCGTCAGATGGTTTGCGAGCCCCGGCCGAACTCGGGATAGGCCTCCAGGCCGAGCTCCACCTGGTCGAGACCGGAATCTTCGTCCGCCTCGTCGATGCGGATGCCGATCGTGTACTTGAGCGCCAGCCAGAGGATCATGCTGGTCGCGAACACGAAGGCGCCGATGGCCGCAACGCCGATCAGCTGGGTCACCACCGAGCCGCCGCCGAAGATGCCGACGCAGAGCGTGCCCCAGATGCCGGCGACCAGATGGGCGGAAATCGCGCCGACCACGTCGTCGATGCGTAGCCTGTCCAGCAGCGGCACTGCGATAACCACGAGCGCACCGCCCACGCCGCCGACGACCAGCGCCAGGAAGTGGTTCTGCAAGTCGGGGCCGGCGGTGATCGAGACCAGACCCGCAATCGCGCCGTTGAGCGCCAGGGTCAGGTCCATCTTCTTGTAGATGATCTGCGCCAGCACCATAGCGGCGACCACGCCGGCGGCCGCGGCCAGGTTGGTGTTGACGTAGACGATGGCCATCGCGGCGGCGTCCATGGCGCTGCCCAGCGCCAGCTGCGAGCCGCCGTTGAAGCCGAACCAGCCGAACCACAGTACAAAGGTGCCGAGCGTGGCCAACGGCAGATTGGCGCCGGGCATCACATTGATGCGACCGTCCGGCCCGTACTTGCCCCGGCGCGCGCCCAGCACGATCGCGCCCGCGAGCGCGGCCCAGCCGCCCGTCGAGTGCACCAGCGTGGACCCGGCGAAGTCGGAGAAGCCCATGGCGTCGAGCCAGCCGGCGCCCCACACCCAGGAGCCCTGGATCGGATAGATCACGCCGGTCAGCACGATCACGAAGATCAGGAACGGCCACACCTTGATGCGTTCGGCCAGGGTGCCGGACACGATCGAAGCGGCGGTGGCCACGAAGACCATCTGGAAGAACCAGTCGGACATCACCGAATAGCCGTTGCCGATGACCTCGCCCGCCGCCTTGGCGACCCCGGCCTCGAGCTGCGCCTTGGCGTCGGCCGGCGCGTCCTCGGCCAGCCCGCCCAGCTCTCCGGTCAGGTTGATCAGGTCCAGTTCGGCCTGGGACGGGTTGTAGAGAAAGCTCAGGGAGCCCATCCAGCCCGACACGTCGACATACATGAGGTTGTAGCCGACCAGGTAGAACATGATGCCGGCCAGGGAGTAGAGCGCGATGTTCTTCAAGCAGATCGCGGCGGTGTTCTTGGTGCGCACCAGGCCCGATTCGAGCATGGCGAAGCCCGCGGCCATCCACATCACCAGGAAGCCATGCACCAGAAACGAAAAGGTGTTGAAGACGAACGCGGTCTCGTCGGATACCGCGGCCCAGGCCGGCCCGGCCAGGCCGGTTGCCAAGGCCGCGACCGCGAGCAGCGACAGGCGCCTTTTTAGCTTGTCCATGATCCCTCTCCTAGATTGCCGCCGCGTCGGTCTCGCCGGTGCGGATGCGCACGGCGGAGCCGACGTCACATATGAAGATCTTGCCGTCGCCGATGCTGCCGGTCTGAGCCGCCTTCTGGATCGCGTCCAGCGTGGGCTCGACCAGGTTGTCCTTGACGACCACCTCGATCTTGACCTTGGGAACGAAGTTCACGGCGTATTCGGCGCCGCGGTAGATTTCGGTGTGGCCCTTCTGTCGGCCGAAGCCTTTGACCTCGGAAACCGTCAGTCCCTCGACCCCGACCGAGGTCAGGGACTCGCGGACGTCATCCAGCTTGAAGGGCTTAATCACTGCCATCACCAGTTTCATGTCCCTCTCCCTTGTCCCCTCATGGACCGGCGGGCCCGGTCCTCCGCTTGCGCCGAGTCCTTCAATTCCCATGCCAGTTGTGGTGCGCTGCAAAAAACAGCCACGAATCCGCCGCTTGCGTCACGATCCAAGAGCATCGGTCGGTCTTTCCACCCATTCTTGTGCTTAAAATTTGAGCAATGATTGGAGCGTGATCATTTCATAGGCGATAAATCGCACCCGCGAGTGTCCCCCGGCTCGCGGGCCGGATTTGCTGGACAGGGCTGGGCCGCCGGGCGAAGCTGACCGTCATTCCGAAGGCGAAACAGAGCCGGACGCGGGCAGCACGGTGACCAGCCAGAACGACTGCGACGTCATCATCATCGGCGGGGGGATGGTGGGCTCGAGCCTCGCCGCCGCTCTCGGCGGTGCGGGTCTCCGGGTCGCGCTGGTCGACCGCGCCGATCCGGCGGCACAGGCGGACCCAGGCCATGACGGGCGCAGCTCCGCCATCGCCTTCGGCTCGCAACAGGCCCTAGACGCGGTCGGGCTGTGGTCGGGGATGGCTGCGGCGGCGGAGCCGATCCTGGACATTCGCGTCTCCGACGGCGAATCCCTGATGTTCCTGCACTACGACCACCGGGACGTGGGCGGCGAGCCGCTCGGCTACATCGTCGAGAACCGGGCGATTCGCGAGGCGTTGTTCGCCCGCATCTCGGAGCTGGCGCATGTGGACCACCTGGCGCCTGACGCCATCGCCGAAGTCGACCGCGCGCGGCGGGGCGCGACGGTCACGCTCGCCAGCGGCGAGAGGCTGACCGCGCCGTTACTGATCGGCGCGGACGGGCGCAACTCCGCGCTGCGCCGCGAGGCCGGCATCCGGGTGACCGAATGGCGCTATCCGCAGACCGGGATCGTATGCACCGTGACGCATGACCGGCCCCATCGCGGGATCGCGCATGAGCGTTTTCTGCCGGCCGGTCCGCTCGCCTTCCTGCCCATGACCGACGATGCCCAGGGGCGCCACCGCTCCTCGATCGTCTGGACCGAACGGGAGGAAGTGGCGCCGGCCATGCTGGCGCTGCCGGACGCGGCCTTCGCGGCCGAGCTGGCCCGGCGCTTCGGCCCGAGCCTCGGCGATATCCGCTTGCTCGGCGGACGCTGGGCCTATCCGTTGGCGCTCCTGCACGCCGAGCGCTATGTGGACGTCCGCCTGGCTCTGGTGGGCGACGCGGCGCACGCCATCCATCCGATCGCCGGCCAGGGTCTCAATCTCGGCCTGCGGGACGTGGCGGCGCTGGCCGAAGCGCTGGTCGACGCGCATCGGCTCGGGCTCGACCTCGGCGCGCCCGACGTGCTGGCCGGCTATCAGCGGCGCCGGCGCTTCGACAACTTCGTGCTGATGGCCGCGACCGACGGGCTCAACCGGCTGTTCTCCAACGATCTCGCACCGGTGCGCCTGGTGCGCGATATGGGCCTTGCGCTGGTCGACCGGCTGCCGCCGGTCAAGCGCCTGTTCATGCGCCACGCCATGGGCGTGGTCGGCGAGCTGCCGCGACTGCTGAGGGGCGAGCCGCTCTAAGGTCTTCGCGATTGATGTTGTTTCTGCGCGCACCCGAACCGGCACGCCGGCGTTCAGGGATCGCGGCTCAGCCCGTGCTCTTCCAGTGCCGCAAGATAGGCCTGCCAGATCTCCTCCTGCCGCTGGCCCAGATCGTAGAGGTAGCGCCAGGAGTAGATGCCAGTGTCGTGCAGGTCGTCGAACTTGATGCGGATCGCGTAATGGCCGACCGGCTCGACCTCCATGATGCCGACATGGCGGCGGCCGGCGACGATCTGCTTCTGGCTGGGCGAGTGGCCCTGCACTTCGGCGGACGGGCTTTCGACCCGCAGCAGCTCGGCCGGAATGGAAAAGGACGCGCCATCGTCGAAGACGAGCTCGAGGCGTTTCTCCTCGCGCTTGAGCCGGATCTCCGTCGGCCACGCCTCCGGCGGGCTCGATTGCGATGCGCTCATTCGGATTCGTGCGCCGCCGCCGGGGCTGCGGGCGCATCGCCGATCTGGCGCGCCTCGTCGATCAGCAGGATCGGAATGCCGTCGCGGATCGGGAAGGCCAAGCCGTCCTGGTCGCTGATCAACTCTTGGGCCTCGGAGTCGTAGCGCAGCGGCGCCTGGCTGATCGGCGCGACCAGCACTTCGAGCAATCTGGGGTCGATGGCTCGGCTTCTCTTGGCCATGGTGCTATCGCTCTAGTGCTTGGTGCCGCCGTCGCCGACGGTCGCGGTACCGGTCATCTCCATCAGCGCGGTCATCACCCGCGCCCGCGCGCTCACGTCTTCCGCCTCCAGCAGCATCTGGCGTTCTTCGGGCGCGAACGGGCAGACCATGGCTAGGGCGTTGACCAGTTCGCCGTCCTCGGTCTTGTCGATCACGTCCCAATCGGCGCCGACGTCCTGGGCGTCCAGATAAGCGCGCAGGGCGGCCAGCAGGCGCGGGCGGTCGATCGCCGCCTCGGCCTCGTCCAGATCCTCAGTGTAGGACTCATAGTTTGCGCGGACCTGACGATAGCCTTTGTTGAGGGGGAGTTCCTCCGTGACGTCAAAGCGGCACACGCCCACCAGCGTGATCAGGATGCGGCCGTCCTCGGTTTCTTCGAATGCGGTGATGCGCCCGGCGCAACCGGTCCCGTATACGTCTGGGTGATCGTCCGACGAGGGCGCCTCCTTCTGCAGCGGCTGGATCATGCCGATCAGCCGCTCCTGCGCGAGCGCGTCGCGCACCATGTTGAGATAGCGAGGCTCGAAGATGTTCAGCGGCAAGAGCCGGCCCGGCAGCAACAGCACCCCCTGCAGGGGAAAGATCGGTAAGACCCCGGGCAGCGACTCGCGTGTCGCCGGCGCCTGATCGATCGAAGAGGGCTCGTTCTCCGTCATGCGCAGGTCTGCTCCCGCCTCACGAAAACAGGATCGACGACAGCCCGCGCCGCCCGGCGACGGTCGCCGGATGCGTCTGGCCCAGCGCCTCGAAGATCTTGATCAGCTCCTTGCGCGCCGCGTCTTCGTTCCAATTGCGCTGACGCCGGATCACCTCCAACAAGGCCTCGATCGCCGCTTCCGCCTGGCC
This sequence comes from Alphaproteobacteria bacterium, assembly GCA_030066595.1. GTDB lineage: Bacteria > Pseudomonadota > Alphaproteobacteria > JAJFFI01 > JAJFFI01 > JASJBI01. The sequence continues at coordinate 152,234 of JASJBI010000032.1, forward strand.
GCGTCCGTACAGCGCGAGCGCCAGATCGAATCGCGCCTGGTGATCGTCCGGATTGGCCGCCACCCGGTGTTGCAAGGCCGCGGGATCTCCCGCATTGGCGCTCTGCTCGGCCAGTTCAAGCGCGGTGCGGGCGGCATCCACATCGGCGTTGTCCGTCGCATCGGCCGGCAGCTGGTCGATCATGGCGCGCGCTCGCGCCACGTCGCCCATGGTCAACAGACAGCGCACCACGCCGGCGATGGCCGGCAGGTTCTGTGGCTCGTGCTGCAGGACCTGGTTGTAGACCGCCGCGGCGCCGTTGACATCGCCCGATTCCAGCGCCTGCTTGGCCTGCGCCAGCGCCTCGTCGACCGGCGAGGTGGCTCCGCCGTTCATCTTCAAGAGCCGGTCGACGAAGGCCTTGACCTGGCTCTCCGGCTGGGCGCCCATGAAGCCGTCGACCGGCCGTCCGCCCACGAAGGCGAACACCGCCGGGATCGACTGCACCCGCAGCTGCTGCGCGATCTCCGGGTTCTCGTCGATGTTCAGCTTGGCCAGCCGAACCCGGCCACGCGTGGCCTGAACGACTTTCTCGAGCACCGGCGTCAGCTGCTTGCACGGCCCGCACCATGGGGCCCAGAAATCGACGATGACCGGCGTTTCGCGGGACGCATCCAGCACATCGATGGCAAAGCGTCGACTGTCGGTATCGACGATCGCCGGCGCAGCCTGATCCGCCTCCTGCATCCCCCCGGAAATGATCTGTTCCATGATCCTTGTCTCACCTCAGCTCTTCCGCCAGCCGGCCCTGTTCCAGCGGGCTCTTTGGGTGTTTGCTGTGTTACCAGACACTTGGTGCCGGCTACCTGCCAAGGCAACCCTGGATAGCCGAACCATGTCAAACCGCCTGGTCGAAGTCGAGCATCATGGCTTCGTGGCCGCAGGCGGCAACGAAGCGCAACAGGTCGTCCGGTGCCAACGCGATGGTTGCGTCGTTGGTCAGGGGATGGGCATTCACCGGGTCGTGCGCCAGGACCGCCTTGTCGAGGACGAAGGTGACCCGCCGGTCCGGGTCGTTGACCAGGGCACAGGGCGTCACCGCCCCAGGCTCGACGCCCAGCGCCTCGCGCAGGAGCTCTGCATTGCCGAAGCTTAGGGTGCCGCGGGCGTCGATCCGCGACCGCAGTGCCTTGAGGTCGATCGGGCGATCCTCCAGCACGGTCACCAGCCACATGTTCCGCTTCTTGTCCCTGAGAAACAGGTTCTTGATGTGCCCGCCGGGCAGCTCTCCCCGCAAAGCCTTGCTTTGCTCGACGGTGCGCAGGGGCGGATGCTCGTGCAGGACATAGTCGATGCCCAGCTCGGCCAGTCGGTGCAGCAGATCTTGGCGCGTCAGAGGGGTCATGGAGTCGAGAATAACGTTCTGTTCATGGCCGGCAAGCTATGTTGCCTTGGATTTCAGGGCCGCGCCGGCAGGCTTGCAAAGCGGTCGGCTTGGCGTATTATGCCGCCTCCCGCAGGCCGGGCGGGGCCAGTTATCCCATCCATGCGGGAGTAGCTCAGGGGTAGAGCATCACGTTGCCAACGTGAGGGTCGCGAGTTCAAATCTCGTCTCCCGCTCCAATTCACCGGCCTCGCCGGGAGAAGCCGCTGCCGTTGCGCAGCGGCTTTTTCTATGGCGCCGGTCGGGGCGCACGGCAGGGCAAGAAAAAAGGGTGCCGGCGCTTTCGCGGCCCGGCACCCTTAGCCCTAGCATAGGCGAGAGTTTCAAGAGAGGGAGGGTATTGGGTAACGCGAAGTGTCGCAGAAACATCTTAATGCCGTGTTTAGACCTATCGTTAAAGGGCCCATCCGCAAGCAGACATCCCGGCGGCGGAAGGCGGCTGGATTCCGGCGCAACCTGGCGGATTCCGCCGGTGAGAGCCGGGTTAACCTTATTCACGGAATGCGGTAGCCTCACGGACACAAAGCTCGCCCCGGGGCGCGCGGCGGCGATGGCAGGAAGGAGCGGAAGATGGCGCTGACGGAGGAAAGCCGCAAGGAGCAGCTGATCGGCCAGGTGGCCGGTCTGGTCAAGCGCGGCAAGGACAAGGTGGCCTCGGACATGGCCGAGGAGTTCATCCGCCAGTTCTACGAGCACGTACCGCCCGATGACATCCTGACCACAGACCCGCGGGATCTCCATGGGGCCGCGCAATCGATCTGGAAGCTGAGCCGTCAGCGGCGCGCCGAGGAAACCCTGGTCCGGGTGCTGAACCCGGACGGCCGCAAGGACGGCTGGTCCAGCCGCCACACGGTCGTCGAAGTGATCAATGACGACATGCCGTTCCTGGTCGACTCGGTGACGGCCGAGCTCAATCGCCAGGGACACACGGTGCATCTGGTCATCCATCCGATCGCCAAGGTCCGCCGCAATGCGCGCGGACGCCTGATGGAACTGCTGCCGCCCGAGACGGGGCCGAACGGGGTGGTCAGCGAATCCTACATGCACATCCAGATCGACGAGCTGCGCGATCCGGCGGCGCTCCGCGAGGTGCACGACGGCCTGGAACGCGTGCTGGCCGACGTCCGTTTCGCGGTCACCGACTGGCAGGCCATGCGCGCCAAGGTGGACGAGACCATCGCCCGGTTGGATCTCCATCCGCCGCGCCAGATCCCCTACGAGGAGATCATCGAGGGGCGGGCCTTCCTGCAGTGGGCCAACGACAATCACTTCACTTTCCTCGGCTACCGCGAGTACGAGACCATCGGCAAGGGGTCGGCCGCCCGCATGGTGCCGAAGGCGGATGCCGGCCTGGGCGTCCTGCGCGATCCGGCGGTGCACGTCTTCGAAGGCGTGCGCCAGCTCAACAAGCTGCCCAAGGAAGTGCGCGCGTTCCTGAGAATGCCGCGACTGCTGATCATCAACAAGGCCAACATGAAGTCGACCGTGCACCGAGCCGTGCACATGGACGCGGTCGGCGTGAAGATGTTCAGCAAGTCTGGGCGGGTGGTCGGAGAACGCCTGTTCGTCGGCCTGTTCACCTCAGCCGCCTACAATCGAATCCCACGGGACATCCCGCTGCTGCGGCGCAAGGTGGACATAACGATCGCCCGCTCGGGCTTCCGGCCCAACAGCCACGACGGCAAGGCGCTGTTGCACATTCTGGAGACGTTGCCGCGGGACGAGCTGTTCCAGATGTCCGAGGACGAGCTGTTCAAGATCAGCCTCGGCATCCTGCATCTCCAGGAACGGCAGCGCGTCTCCCTGTTTTGCCGGGAAGACAACTTCCAGCGCTTCGTCTCCTGTCTGGTCTATATCCCGCGCGAGAAATACAGCACCGAAATGCGCCGGCGCTTCCAGGCCATCCTGGAAGAGGTCTTCGCCGGGCCGGTCTCGGCCTTCGATACCCAGATCGCGAAGGATTCGGTGCTCGGGCGGGTGCACTACATCGTCAAGACCCGCCCTGGAGAGATCCCCGCTTACGACGTGCTGGAGATCGAGAAGCGGCTGATCGATGCGGCGCGATCCTGGACCGACGGTCTCAGGGAAACGATGGTCCGCGAGCTGGGCGAAGAGGCCGGGCTCAGGCTGTCGCGCCGTTACGGCGAGGGCTTCCCCACCGCCTATCGGGAAACCTTCGACGCCAAGGCGGCGATGCTCGACATCGAGATGATTCGTGGCGCGCTGGCCAAGCAGTGTCTGGGCATCAATCTATACCGCCCGGCGGACGCCGCGGCCGGCGAGATCCGGCTCAAGATCTACAACTGTGCCACGCCGGTGCCGTTGTCCGACATCCTGCCGATCCTCGAGAACATGGGCCTCAAGGTCATTTCGGAAGTGCCCTACAAGGTCCCGCTGGTGGCGGAAGAGCAGCGCATATGGATCCATGATTTCGAGCTGGCGACAGAGGACAGCCTGGATCTGGACCTGGACGCGGTGCGCGAGGATTTCCAGGAGGCGCTGGCGCGGGTCTGGACCGGCGACATGGAAGACGACGGTTTCAACCGGCTGGTCCTGGGCGCCGGGCTGAGTTGGCGCGAGGTGGTCGGTCTGCGCGCCGCCTGCAAGTACCTCCGTCAGGCGGGCATCACCTTCTCGCAGGCCTATATGGAGGAGACGCTCGCCGATAACCCCGGCATCGTCCGGCTGATCGTCGAGCTGTTCCAGGCCCGCTTCGATCCGGACAGCTTTAAGGGTTCGGCGCGCCGGATGGTCGAGGTGCGAAACCAGATCGAGGCCGAGCTCGAACACGTCGCCAGCCTGGACCAGGACCGGATCCTGCGCCGCTTCGTCAACCTGGTGGAATGCGCGCTCCGCACCAACTTCTTTCAACATGCGGCGGACGGCGGGCCCAAGCCCTATGTCGCGTTCAAGCTCGACAGCCGCAACATCGACGAGTTGCCGGCACCGCGGCCGTTCCGGGAGATCTTCGTCTACAGCCCGCGCGTCGAAGGCGTGCATCTGCGGTTCGGTCTGGTCGCCCGCGGCGGCCTGCGCTGGTCCGACCGGCGCGAGGATTTCCGGACCGAGATTCTGGGTCTGGTCAAGGCCCAGCAGGTCAAGAACGCGGTCATCGTTCCGGTCGGCTCCAAGGGCGGCTTCGTGGTCAAACGGCCGCCGCCCGCCGGCGATCGGGAGGCGTTCCTCAACGAAGGCATCGCCTGCTACAAGACCTTCATCTCGGGCCTGCTCGACGTGACCGACAATCTCGACGGCGCCACGGTCGTGGCCCCGCCCCGGGTGATCCGACAAGACCAGGACGATCCTTATCTCGTGGTCGCCGCCGACAAGGGCACCGCGACCTTCTCCGATATCGCCAACGGAGTCTCGGCCGACTATGGCTTCTGGCTCGACGATGCCTTCGCGTCGGGCGGCTCGGCCGGCTACGACCACAAGAAGATGGGCATCACGGCGCGCGGCGCCTGGGAAAGCGTCAAGCGCCATTTCCGCGAAATGGGACACGACACGCAGAGCCAAGATTTCACCGTGATCGGCGTCGGCGACATGGCGGGCGACGTGTTCGGCAACGGCATGCTGCTGTCCAAGCACATCAAGCTGATCGGCGCCTTCAACCACATGCACATCTTCGTTGATCCGGATCCGGACCCGGCCGCCAGTTGGGACGAGCGCAAGCGGCTGTTCGACACGCCCCGGTCCACCTGGGCCGACTACGACGCCAAGCTCATCTCGACGGGCGGCGGCGTGTTCGAGCGGTCCGCCAAGTCGGTTCAGCTCAGCCCCGAGATCAAGCGCCTGTTCGGCCTTACCCGCGACAGCATGACACCCAACGAACTGATCAAGGCGATGCTCAAGGCCGAGATTGATCTCCTGTGGTTCGGCGGCATCGGTACCTACGTCAAGTCCCGCCGGGAAAGCCAGGCGGATGCCGGCGATCGGGCCAACGACGCGCTCAGGATCGACGGCCGCGAGCTTGGCGCCAAAGTGGTGGGCGAGGGGGCCAATCTGGGCGTCACCCAGCTCGGCCGCATCGAGTACGCATTGGCTGGCGGACGCATCAATACGGATGCGCTCGACAATTCCGCCGGCGTCGACTGCTCGGACCACGAGGTCAACATCAAGATCCTGATGCGCTCGGTCATGGCCGAGGGAGATATGTCCCGCAGACAGCGGGACCGTCTGCTCGAGGAGATGACCGATGAGGTCGCCGAACTGGTGCTCGAGGACAACTACCTGCAGACGCAGAGCATCTCCGTCACCGAGCAGTTCGGCGTGCACATGCTGGACCGGCTGGTCCTGTTCATGCGGGCGCTGGAGCGCCAGGGTCTGCTGGATCGGGCGCTCGAGTTCCTGCCCGACGACGAGGCGTTGGTCGACCGCAAGAACGACGGGCTCGGCCTCACGCGCCCGGAGATGTCCGTTCTGCTCGCCTATGCCAAGATCGCGCTGTACGACGATCTCTTGCCGTCCGATCTGCCGGATGCCCGCTTTCTCGAGGAGGCTTTGCGCAACTATTTCCCGACGCCATTGCGTGAGAAATACGCCAAGCAGATCGCCGACCACCGCCTGCGACGGGAGATCATCGCCACGGTGGTGACGAACGATATCGTCAACCGGGTCGGCATCACCTTTATGCACGAGGTCATGGAGAAGACCGGCATGGGTGCGGGCGACGTGGCCCGCGCTTACTTCATCTGCCGGGAGATCTTCGGCATGTCCGAACTTTGGGCCGAGATCGAAGCGCTCGACAACAAGGCGCCGGCCGAGGTGCAGGCGAACATGCTGATCGATTGCGGCCGCCTGATCGAGCGTTCGACCGTCTGGTTCCTGCGCCAGGGGCCGCACCCGCTCTCGATCGTCGAGAATGTCGGCGCCTATGGTCCGAGCGTGCGCCAGCTCATGAGCAATCTGGATGCGGTCCTGACCGAGAGCCATCTCAAGATGCTGGGCGAACGGACCGCCGGATTCATCGAGCAGGGCGCGCCCGAGGCGCTCGCCCGCCGCATCGCCAGCGCGGCCTTCCTGGTTCCGGCCTGCGACGTGGTGCGCATCGCCGCCGGTGCCGGCACGCCGGTGGAGCAGGCGGCGCGGATCTATTTCGCCATCGGCTCGCGTTTTGGCTTCGATTGGCTCCGGCGCGCGGCGGCGACGCTGCAGATCAACACCCATTGGGACAAGCAGGCGGTCGCCGCGATCGTGGACGACTTGTACAGCGAGCAATATGAGATCGCGGTCAAGGTGTTGGATGCCTTCCCCGGCGCCCGGGCGGGCGAAGACGCGATCCTGACCTGGGCGGAAAGCCGTGGCCCGCTGTTCCAGCGTACCGAGCGGCTGTTCGAGGACATGCGCGCAGCACCGGCGCCGCTCGATCTTTCGATGCTGGCCGTTGCCAACCGCCAGCTTCGGGCGCTGGTGACCACCTGATCGCCGCTTCGGTGGGCGGCAGGGCCAAGCGTCGGCGCGAAACGGGCCTGGCAAATTCGTAAGGTTCGCTCGCGTGCATTCCGGCTGCGCGGCCGGCCGAATCTATGTTAAAGCTCTTTACATGAGCTGGTCGAAGCAGGATCGGAAGCGGCGTGGCTATCATCACGGCAATCTGCGGGAAGCGCTGGTCGCCGCGGCGCTTGATCTGATCGACGCCAAGGGTCCCGCCGGTTTCACCTTTGCGGACGCCGCGCGCGCGGCCGGCGTCAGCCCGGCGGCTCCGTATCGCCACTTCCGCGACCGCGAGGCGCTGTTGGCCGATGTCGCACGCCGCGGTTTCGAGAAATTCGCGGACCAGCTGGACCGCGCCTGGAACAACGGCCAGCCCGGGCCCATGCAGGCGCTCGAAAATCTGGGGCGGGCCTACCTCGCGTTCGCCGAAAATGAGCCGGCCTATTACGCGGCGATGTTCGAGGCCCAGCTTCCGCGCGACATCGACCGGGAACTGTCGGAAGCCGGCGACCGGGCCTTCGCCGTCCTGCGCCAGGCGGCCGAGGCGCTCTGCGCCACGCTGCCGAAAGACCGCCGCCCGCCGACATTGATGGTGAGCCTGCATATCTGGGCGCTGTCGCATGGTATCGCGTCATTGTTCGCGCGCGGCGACGCGGCACGGCGCGCGCTGCCGATGGCGCCGCAAGACCTGCTCGAGGCGGGAGTCCTGATCTATCTGGACGGCCTGGGGCTGACGGGCGAGCACAATCGGTAGATCTGGCGTTTTTTCGCGCCTGCCCGAGAACCCGCCCTTGACAGGCGGGCAGGCAACTGCCACATATATGTGAATGTAAAATACATTTACATGAGGGTCCGATGGAACTCGTAGCCAAGTTGGACGAATACGGCAAGCCGGCCTGGATCGCCCTGATGATCGCTGGATTCGTCATCTTCTGGCCCATTGGATTGGCAGTCCTGGCCTATCTGTTATGGAGTGGACGCATGGGTTGTTGGAAACATGGCGGCCCCGGCCGCTGGCACTATGAGCGGTCTGAGCGCAGTCAGTCCTGGAGCGGAAGACGCCACCGCCGCGCGCGCGAGGCGTCGAGTGGCAACAGCGCCTTCGACGAGTACCGCGAGGAGACGCTGCGCCGTCTCGAAGACGAGCAGAAAGAATTCATGGACTTTCTCGAACGCCTGCGCCACGCCAAGGACAAGGCCGAGTTCGACCAGTTCATGGAAGAGCGCCGGCGCCGCTCCGAAGAGCCGGATGCGCCCGACGCACCCGAAGGCCCTGCACCTCAGCCGCAGGCCTAGCACTCATCCGTTCAGACAGTTTGCGTTGCGCACCGGGCATGCGAATGTCCGGCGCGCGGCGTTTTCGCTACTTCACCGTCACCGCCGTGCCGGAGGCCACGACCATCAGCATGCTGCCCTTGTCGCCGACGGTCTCGTAATCCAGGTCCACCCCGATCACCGCGTTCGCGCCCAGCTCGTGGGCCTCCTCGACCATCTGCTCCATGGCCAACGCCTTGGCTTTGCGCAACTCCTTCTCGTAAGAGGCCGACCGGCCCCCGACGATGTCGCGGATCCCCGCGAACATGTCTCGGAAGACGTTTGTCCCCATGATCGCTTCGCCGCTGACGATGCCGTGATATCGGCGGATCGTCTGTCCCTCGAGGCTGGGGGTCGTGGTGACGAGCATGTTACAGGCTCTCCCCGCTTGGATTTTCTCGTACCGTGGTTCGGATTGCTTCCTCCTTCGGGATGCCCGCATCCGCGAGCTCCTCAGGATGAAGCAATCCCGTGCTGCCCACCACTATAGTGACATTCATGCTGAGGAGCCGGCCAAGCCGGCGTCTCGAAGCATGGAGGAGGTCATCTGCCCATCGCCTCAGCGTCACTCGGCTGGCAGGGCGCCATCGGATCACCTTGGGCTTGTGCGGCGCCGCGCCCAGACCGCAACAGAATTTGGTCTATATGGTCGGATAGTGCTCTAGACTGCAAGCCCATGCAGGCTGTCGAGGATAACGCGCCGGAGGGTGCACCGGCGCCGCCGACTCCAGAACAAAAGGACTTGGGCCGGAGAGCGCTGTTCTCATGGTGCGTCTACGACTGGGCGAACTCCGCCTTCCCGACGGTCATCAGCACCTTCGTGTTCAGCGCCTATTTCACCCAGGCGGTCGCTGAGACGCCGACGATCGGTACGGCGCAGTGGAGCTGGGCGCTCACCGCGTCGGGGCTGGTCATCGCGGTGTTGAGCCCGGTGTTCGGGGCGATTGCCGATGCCTCCGGCCGCCAGAAGCCCTGGCTCGCCCTGTTCACGGTCATTGCCGCAATCGCCTGCGCCCTGTTGTGGTGGGTCGCGCCGTCGCCGGAGTATGTGCTCTACGCCATGGTCGTCTTCGCCATCGCCAATGCCGCCTTCGAGTTCGGCACCGTGTTCTATAACGCCATGCTGCCCGAGATCACGCCGGCCAGCCATATCGGACGCGTCTCCGGATGGGGCTGGGGGCTCGGCTACGCCGGAGGGCTTGCCTGTCTGGTGGTGGTTCTGTTGGGCTTCGTCCAGGCCGAGACGCCGCTGTTCGGCCTCGACAAGGAGGCGGCCGAGCATGTCCGCGTCGCGGGCCCCGTCTCAGCGCTCTGGTTCGCCCTGTTCTCCCTGCCGATCTTTCTCTTTACGCCCGATCTCGGCGTGCGGCCGATCGGGTTTGCCGACTCGGTGCGCCAGGGGCTCGCCACATTGCTGCACAGCCTTGCAAACATCCGCAAATACGCGAACATTGTCCGCTATCTGTTCGCCCGGATGATCTACACCGACGGGCTCAACACCCTGTTCGCCTTCGGCGGCATCTTCGCCGCCGGCAGCTTCGGCATGCCGATCGAGGAGGTGATTTTGTTCGGCATCACCATGAACGTCACCGCAGGCTTGGGCGCCGCCGGTTTCGCCTGGATCGACGACTGGGTCGGCGCCAAGCGTACCATCCTGATATCGATCGCCAGTCTCACGGTGATCGGCACCACAATGCTGTTGATCGAGAGCAAGACCTGGTTCTGGGTGCTGGCGCTCCTGCTCGGCACGTTTTTCGGCCCCGCCCAGGCGGCCAGCCGGTCGCTCATGGCGCGCCTGGCGCCGCCCGCCCTGCGCACCGAGATGTTCGGCCTCTACGCGCTCTCGGGGAAGGCGACCGCCTTCGTCGGCCCGTTCGTGCTCGGTTGGGTCACCCTGGCGCTGGACAGCCAGCGGGCCGGCATGGCGACGATCATGGTGTTCTTCGTCGTCGGAGCGCTGCTTCTGCTGACCGTGCGGGAAGACGCCGCATGACGGATCGGTTCGACGTGGCGGTGGTGGGGGCGGGGTTCGCGGGCTTGGCTTGCGCCCAGATCCTGCGCGCGCGGGGTCTCGAGGTTGCGGTGCTGGAACGCAAACCGGCGCCGGGCACGGCGGTGCACACGACGGGCATCCTGGTCAAGGAAGCCGCCGAGATCTGGCAAGTTCCGCCGGCGCTGACCCGGCGCATCCACCGGGTGCGGCTCTATCCGCCCAATCTGAAGGCGCTCGATCTAGCCTCCCCCGGCTACTATTTCCTCGCCACCGACACGCCGGCGCTCTTGCGCTGGTTCGCGGAGCAGACCGAGCAGGCCGGCGCCCGGCTCCATCTCGACGCCGGGTTCGCGGGGGCGGCGCGCCACGGTGATTGTTTCGAGATTGAAACGACGCAGAAAAGTTGCACCGTTTCAGCGCGTTACATCATTGGCGCCGACGGGGCAAGGTCGGCCGTGGCGCGGACCTTCGGGCTCGGCCAGAACCGGCACTATCTGGTGGGGGTGGAGGCGGAGTATGAGGGCGTGCGGGGGGTCGACGAGGATTTCCTGCACACCTTTCTGGACAGCCGTTTGGCGCCCGGCTACATCGCCTGGCTGGTGCCGGGCGTGAATGGGCTGACCCAGGTCGGCCTCGCCTGCCGGCGGCCGGCCAAGCCCAGCCTGGACGCCTTCGTCGCGACGGCCTCGCGGCTGTTCGATTTCTCCCGCGCCCGCGTCGTGGCCCGGCGCAGTGGTCCGATCCCGGTCGGCGGCGCGGTCCGGCCGATCTCGACGGCAGGCGTGTTGTTGGTCGGGGATGCGGCGGGGCTGGTCTCGCCGCTCACCGCGGGCGGCATCTATACCGCGCTCGCCTTCGGCCGACAGGCCGGCGAAGCAGTTGCCGCGCATCTCACCGCGGGGGGGCCGGATCCGGGACCCGTGCTGGCGGCCGCCTATCCCCGCTTCCGGGTCAAGAGCCTGTTGCGGCGCGCTGCGGATTTCGGCATTCCGAATCCGCTCCTCAACCTTGCGTTCGCCCTGCCGCCCGCCCGCGCGCTCGCCCAGCTCGTCTATTTCCACAGCAAGGGCTTGGGCAGCGGTCAGGCCTGGCGCGATCTCTTGCGGTCCCGCGCATGAAGATCCTTACCGGCTAAGAAATGTCTTCGCCGCCGCGGCCGCATCCGGGTGATGCTGGGTGATCAAGGCGAGCGCCCGGTCGCTCAGCGCCGCGTCGCCCGCCTCCTTGCCGACCCGAAGGGCGAGGAAGAGGCTTTGCCGGTCCTGCGGCAAAAGCTCGATCAGGCGGCGCGCGGTTGGCAGGGCGTCGGCGCCGCGGCCCGCGAACTGGTAGGTGATGGCCAGGCTCAAGAGCGTGTTCGGCCGGTTGGGATCCTGCGCCAGGGACAGCTCGAACAGGCGGATCGCTTCTTCATAGCGCCTGGCCGTGCCCAACCTCTTGGCCACGGCGTCGTAAAACTGACTGTTGCCGGTCGACCGGCAGGCCGCCACCAGTGCGTCCAGCCGGGCTCCCGCCTGGCCCGGGCCCAGCGCGGCATCGCCCTCGATGCAGGCGCGGTAGGCGGCGCCGATCTTCCGGTGCGCCTCGGCATGGTCCGGCCCGCTCTGCGCCTCGAGCTGACGGATCGCGGCGACGGGGATCGCGTTGTTGCGGCCCTCGCCGCCTGCCGTGACGACGCCGATCAGCCGGCCGTCCGCGTCGACCAGCGCGCCGCCGCTCATGCCCGGCTGGCTTTCGGCCCAATGGTGCCAGCGGGCGAGGGGTGCCTCCGCTACCGGCGCGGCGATGGTCTCGCCCGGCTCGAAGACCCGCACCGGCCGGCCCGCCGGACCCACGTCGACACCGATGCCGTAGACCGGGTCCTGGACGGACGGCGCGATCTCCAGGGCCTCCCCCGCCAGGCCCGGCGCCCGAACCAGGATCAGATCGCCGCCATAGGCGCTGGGAACGACTTGGCCTTCGACCGTCTCGCCGTCACCGTCACGGATGCGCACCGTGCTCTCGTCGGCCACGGTATGCCGGTTGGTGACCAACAGGCCCGGGGCCACCAGCACCGCACTTGCGGCGGGATCGAAATCGGACGCGATCGCGAACACCGCCGCGCGCGCCTCGCACACGGCGGCCGGCGCCCGGCAGGTCTCCGCGTCAGCCGGCCGCATGCCGGCAATAAGAATGAACAGGAGAAAGGCCGACCGCGCAAAGGCCGGACGGCAGACCTGCGAGCTTCTGGTGCCGCTAATGGCGGAAGTGGCGGTGGCCGGTGAACACCATCGCCAGGTCGCGGGCGTCTGCGGCGGCAATCACTTCTTCATCGCGCACCGATCCGCCGGGCTGAATCACCGCCGTGGCCCCCGCATCGGCCGCGGCGATCAGGCCGTCGGCGAAGGGAAAAAACGCGTCCGAAGCGACCGCCGAGCCCGCCGTCCGGGAGTCCGATTCGCCCGCCGCCTTGGCGGCGTCCGACGCCTTCCAGGCCGCAATCCGGGAGGAATCGATCCGGCTCATCTGGCCGGCCCCGATGCCCACCGTCGCCCGGTCCTTGGCGTAGACGATGGCGTTCGACTTGACGTGCTTGGCCACGGTGAAGGCGAACACCATGTCGGCCATTTCGGTCTTGCTGGGCAGGCGCTTGGTGACGACCTTGAGCTCGCCAACCCGCTCGTCGGGCGCACCGCGGCTCAGATTGTCCCGGCTCTGCACCAACAGGCCGCCGGCCAGCGTCCGCACGGTAAGGCCCGGCGCTGTCGGACCGGGCATGGCGCCGGTCAGCAACACCCGGAGGTTCTTTTTCTCGGCGAGGATCCGCCGCGCCTCTTCGTCCGCGTCCGGGGCGATGATGACCTCGGAAAAGATCTCCGCCATCTTTGCCGCGGCGGCGCCTTGCAGAGGACGGTTGACGGCGATGATGCCGCCAAAGGCGCTGACCGGATCGCAGGCGAGCGCCTTGTCCCAGGCCAGCGCAATGCTGTCGTCGGTGGCCACGCCGCAGGGATTGGCGTGTTTGATGATGGCGACGGCCGGCCGGTCGAACTCGGCTACCAGCTCGAAGGCCGCGTCGGTGTCGTTGAGATTGTTGAACGACAGCTCCTTGCCCTGGACCTGCTCGGCCGTGCCGACGCCGGGTCGCTCCGATCCGTCCAGATAGAAGGCCGCCTCCTGGTGCGGGTTCTCGCCGTAGCGCAGCACCTGCTTGCGCGTGCCGGCAAAGCTGATGCGCGCCGGAAACGCCTCGGCCAGCGCGCCGGCGAACCAGCGTCCGATCGCCGAGTCATAAGCCGCAGTGCGCGCATAGGCCTTGGCCGCCAGGCGTTTTCTGAGCGCCAGGGTCGTGTTGCCGTCCTGCGCCGTCATCTCGGAGATCAGCTCGTCATAATCGGCCGGATCCGTCACCACCGCGACATGCGCGTGGTTCTTGGCCGCCGCCCGGATCAGAGCCGGGCCGCCGATGTCGATGTTCTCGATGCAGCTGTCGAAGTCCGCGCCGCCCGCGACGGTTTGTTCGAACGGATACAGGTTGACCACCAACAGATCGATCGGCGCGATTTGGTGTTCGGCCATCGCGGCCTGGTCTTCCTCGAGATCGCGGCGACCCAGCAGCCCGCCGTGGATCTTGGGGTGCAGGGTCTTGACGCGGCCGCCCATGATCTCGGGAAACCCCGTATGGCTGGACACTTCGCTGACATCGATGCCGGCGTCCTGCAGAGCCTTGGCCGAACCGCCGGTCGAGAGGATCTCAACGCCGCGCCCGGCGAGAAAGCGACCCAGGTCCACGAGGCCGGTCTTGTCCGAGACGGAAATCAAGGCACGGGCGATCACCGCGAGCCCGTCCCCATTAGCCGGTGTTGCGTTCTGCGATCCGTTCGTCATCACGACGCCGCCGTCCTGAGCGCCTGGTCGCGGCCGTCCCGGTATTCCGGCACCAGCCGATGGAGGATCGCCATGGCTTGGTCGCGCGCGCCGGACCGGGCCGTGTCTGCCAGCTCGTCGATGCCGCGGGCCAGCAGATTGTGATTTGCCGTGCGCGGCGCGGCCAACAGCAGGCCTGCGCATTCCGTCGGCACCAGGTCTTCGCTCGCGTGCAACAGCTCCTCGTGGATCTTCTCCCCTGGACGCAAGCCGGTGAACTCGATCATGACGTCCACGTCCGGCGCCAGCCCGGCCAGCCGGATCACCTGTCGGGCCAGATCCTGGATGCGGACCGGTTCGCCCATTTCGAGGACGAAGATCTTGCCCGAGCCGCCGCTGCCGCGCGCGCCGAGGGCCGAGGCCTGCAGCACCAGCTCGACCGCCTCGCCGATGGTCATGAAGTAGCGCGAGACATCCGGATGGGTCACGGTCAGCGGGCCGCCGGCGGCGAGCTGCCGTTGGAACAGCGGCACGACCGATCCCGTCGAGCCCAGGACGTTGCCGAAGCGGACGGTCACGAAACGGGTGCCGTCGGCGCCTGCCGCGAGATCGAGGGATTGACAGTAGGATTCCGCCAGCCGCTTGGTTGCGCCCATGACGCTGGACGGATTGACCGCCTTGTCCGTAGAGACGAGGACCATGGCGGAGACCTTCGTCTGGCGCGCCGCCTCGGCCACGTTGACCGTGCCCAGAACGTTGGTCAGAACGCCCTCCACCGGCTGGTTCTCCACCACCGGGACATGCTTGAGCGCCGCTGCGTGGAACACCAGATCGGGTCGCTCTTGCGCGAAGGCGGCGTCGACCGCGCGGCGATCGCGCACATCGGCCAGGAGCGCGCGCCGCGACAAATCTGTATGCCGCTCGCTGAGCTCCAGGTCCACGGCGTAGAGCGCATGCTCGGAGCTGTCGAGCAGGCTGACATGGGACGGCGCAAAGTCCGAGATCTGGCGCACCAATTCGCCGCCGATGCTGCCGCCGGCGCCGGTGATCAGCACGCGCCGACCTTCGATCAGTCTTCGCATCGATGCGCGGTCCAAGACGGTCTGAGCCCGGCCAAGCAGATCCTCGAGCGCGACCGGGCGGGGCTCGATGCGCTCGTTGAGGCCGCTCTTGAACTCCGTCAGGTCGGGCAGCCGGGCCAGCGTCAAGCCGAGCGCGCTGGCAGTCTCCAGCAGCGCGCTGACCTTCTGGCCGTCGAGCCGGTCGCGGCGGCTGATGATCAGACGTTGCGGCTTCTTCCCGCGTCCCGCCAGCGATCCGACGATCTTGGGAATGTCATCCAGACCACCCATCACGGCGACGCCGTGCATGCGTCGGCCGACCCGCTTTTCCTTGTCGTCGATGATGCCGACGGCCTCGTAGTTGGCCTCGGGCTGGCGCACGATCGAGCGCAGGAACAACTCGGTCGCGTCACCGGCACCGACCAGCAGCACCGGAATCCGGCGCCGCCCGCTGCGGGCCATCACGGCTTCGAGACTGCGGTCCTTGAACACCCGATAGACCACCCGCGGCCCGCCCAACAGCGCCATCAGCACGAACCAGTTGATGATCAGGGACGAACGCGGCACGTCGTCGAGCCGTGTCAGCAGGAACAGCAGCGGGAAAAAGACCAGGACCGTCAGCGTCGCGGCCTTGACGATAGCCAGCATGTCGTCGAGGGACGCATAGCGCCATATACCGCGATACAGGTCGGTGGTGGCGAACACTCCGGCGGCGACGGCCACGAACAGGGCGGTCCCCAGCCAAAGATACTCGCTCGCATACCAGCCGATGGTATCGCCCAGGCGCAAGTACTGCGACAGGACGAAGGAAACCCCCGCCATGATCACGTCATGAAGGTAGGCGATGCGTGTGCGCTTCAGGCGAAACACTTGAAATCCTGCGTCGGAAACGGCCGCTTGCCGCGCGGAAGGTAGCACAAGGAACGGCCCCTGCAAGAGGGAACCGCCCGATTGTCAGACCGATCTATTGGAGCTTGATGCCCGCGCCGGGCGGCCGCGGGCGAGATACCAGAACAACAGCGCGACCAAGCCCGCGGCCAGTGCCAGCGCCCAAGGAATGCCGCCGGACGATACGCCTGGCCATGCGGACACGACGGCCAACGCGGCGAGCCCGATATTCGTCGCCAGCACGGCCCCTGAGACCTGGGCATGGCTCATGCCGCGCACGACGGCCGCCTGGTAGAAATGCTCGCGGTGGGCCTCCCAGATGCGGGCACCCCGCAGCAGTCTGCGTGCCAGCGTGAGGCTGGCGTCGGCCAGGAAATAGAGCGGCAAGATCAGCGCGGCCTGCCAATGGCCTTGCGTTGCGGCCAGGAGCAGCAGCCAGCCCAAGAGGTATCCGAGCGGGATACTGCCCACATCGCCGAGAAAAATCCGGGCCGGCTGCCAGTTCCACCACAAGAAGCCGATGGCCGAGCCGGCCAGGGCAAGAGCCAGCAACGCGCCTTCCCCGTCGAGCCCCGAACTCTGTGCGACAAGAAACAGCCCGCCGCCGATCGCCACCGTTTCCACGCCGGCCAGACCGTCGATGCCGTCCATGAAGTTGAACAGGTTGATGAACCAGAGCCAGGCGATCCCCGCGAGCGACAGGTCAAGCCAAGCCGGAAACAGTCCCTGAAAGATGCCTGGGCGGTCGGACAGCGCCAGGAGGCCGAGACCCACCGCCACGACCTGCGAGGCCAGCCGCGGCCAGGGCGGCAGTCCGCGCCGATCATCCTGCCAGGCAACCAGCGCGATGACCGCGGTTCCCGCCAGCACCCACAAGACTTGTCCGTCCGACTGCCGATCCGTGAGGGCGAGTCCCAGCCATACCGGCAGCAGCACGAAGACGATGCCCAGTCCGCCACCCCGCGGCGTGGCTGCTGCGTGGCTGCTGCGCTCGTTCGGATGATCGAGGATGTTGTGGCGCCGGGCCATCCGGAGCGTCAGGCCGGTTGCCAACCAAGTCCCCGCGCCGGTGCCAAACAACACGGCCGCGGCAAGCCCTAGCTCGCTGGGCATGACGACCCGTCGATCTGAGCCAATGACGGCCACACGGGCACAGAGACTTCGGTGATCATCTCGCGGTGTCGGCCTCGCCTCGATAGTCCCTTGGTGGTCATGGCGCGGCCCTCCGTTCGGTCGCACCCATCGCGGAGAACAACGTCAGGGCCGCGGCGAGCCACAGGGCCGACAACCACCAGTACTGCCAAATCCCATAGCTCAGGCAAATGATGGTGACCGCGCTGGTCAGGGCCGCGAGGGAGCCGGCCCGTTGCGTTCGCCCGACGATGACGCGATCGATGGCGACGCAAACCGCGATGGCCAGCGCCGTGGCAGCGACCGCGCCGACGGCGCCAAGCTCCAGCCAGATCTGCAGCGCACCGTTATGGGGATGCAGTGGCATGACCGCGGTGGGGCCCTCGCCGTGTGCATTGAGGTAGCGGGATGAATCGAAACCCCACCCGAAGAGGGGCTTCTGGAAGATCAAATCGGCCGTATAGTCCCAGATCTTGAGGCGATGCGCCCAGGCGCTTTCCGTCGCCGCAAGGTCATGAATCAGCGGCGTTGCCACGCCAAATCTGACCAGGAGCGGCGCAAACAGCATGCCCGCGGCCAACAGGACCGCGACAAGCCTTGGCATCCAGCCGGGCCAAAGCATGACAAGAAGGAAAACAATGGCGCCCACGGCCAGGGCGGCCACCGCCGCGGCGCTCTGGGTTTGAATAATGACGACAAAGACCAATGCCGGCACCGCGACAGCGCCCCATGCTCGCTTCACCCGCAGGGCGATGATGACCACCGGCCACAGCATGAGAGCCATGATCGTCGCGGCGCGGTTGAACCAGGACGACCAATAAGTCGCAGGACGCGGGTTCGCTTCGGCCGCCGTTATCTCACGCAAGAAAAAGGTGATCTTCGCCTCGCTGGCGGTCTCGAAGGCGAGCAGTGCCAGCCCGGCGACAAATCCCAGAACGCAGGCGTTCCGGACCATCCTCCAATCCTCCGGGCCGACGCGGCGGGCGCCACTCACGAGGACCAGCCCGGCCAGGAAGACGGCCGCGACGGTCGGCCACACCAGCGCCGTGTCCAAGGGGCGTTCGGCCCAGATGCTGCTCGCCCCCGCATAGAGCATGAGGCCCGCAACCGGCAGACCGACCCATTTGCCAAGCGCCGGAAAGCGCCGATTCTGGTGGACGGAGACGATCCCGGTGGCCAGCGCCGCGACCAGACAGACCACGGTCAGGCCGTGCGGAGAAATCACGGACATGACCGGCGTCACCAGAGCGGCACCCGCCAGAGCGTGGCCGAACTTGACCCTGCCAATACGATCGGTCGCCGACATCGTGATCGCCGCTAGGCGGTCCATCTCATGCCACGCCAGCCTTGTAGCCGAGCGCCACCCAATAGGGCGGCGACTCGGAAAAGCGGATTCTCTCGAAGCCCGCTGAAGCCAGCATGGCCGCGATCTCGTTCCGCGAGAAGCGCTTCTCGATCGGTGTGGCGAATCGGTCGAAGGAGTTATTGCGCATCACATAGAAGCTGCTGTGTCGGAACGCGCTCAGCGGAATGTGGGACACGTTCACGTTCAGTTTCTCGAGCAAGCCGGCCAGCCGGGCCAATGGCAGATAGACCAAGACGGCCAGACTATCCGTTACGATCAGCTTCTTCCTGAAAGACATCGACGAGATTGCGCGCCTCAGGACATCGCTCGCCCTCCAGATCCCGCGATACCACATCGGCCGCCCCTCCAAGCGATAGTACACATACAGAAGGAATGGCGCGCCGGGCTTCAGGATTCGGGCGATGTCTCTCAGGCCCGCTTGGGTGTCGTCCACGTGGTGCAGCACGCCCAGGCAATACGCGAAATCCATGGACCGGTCGGCCAGCGGCAGGTCACACACATCGGCGTTGCAGAAATGGCAGTTGCCTTGTTCTGAAAGGCTCCTTTTTGCGACGTCCAGGGCTCCCAGGCTCGCATCGAGGCAGACCAAGTCTCGCACCCGTGGAGCGACGAATCGAGCCCACCGGCCGGAGCCGCATCCGAGATCGGCGCCGCGCGCGTTCGCGTGCAAGTGCTCATCCGGTAAGATTTTGAAATATTGCAGAAAATTCTGCCTCAGCTCATCAAGCGATAGGGCCGTTTGGTCGAAATACCGCCACTCCTCGCCAAAGGAGGTGATGGTTCTGTCCTGCAGATTTTGCTGATCGTTCATTCGCGCAGGCTGTTCCACGAGGTGGTAACGGATGCTCGGGCCCCATCGAGGCTTGGGCCCATTCGCCCTGGCTTAAACAAATGGCCAGTCCAGACATAGCGCTGGCGCCGGAGGCTTGCAAACGGGTATCGTGTGGATCTGGGCATCGGTTCGACGCGGTCTGCGAGCGCGTCGCGCCTTCACATTGAGGGGTTCCTTTACAGCAAATGCGCTGTTCCCGGCTGATATCCCGGGAAGCAGACCTGTCCGATCCACAACTTGTGTCGGACACTGTTCCGGCTTCTTCCGAGGGGCTTCTCGCCATGCTGACCTGGCGTCAGCGGGCCACCTTTGCTGCCCACCTCTACAAGGCCGTGGTCAAGCAGCACCACCGTCAAATGGTCCCGCTGTTCCGCGAGTTGATCCCGGAGGACGGGGTGGTTGTCGATGTCGGCGCGCATGCGGGGCAGTTCGCGAAGATCTTTTCGCGTCTGGCACCCCGCGGGCATGTCTTCGCGTTCGAACCCGGCGGCTATGCACGCACGATCCTGGCAACGGCGTTGCGTCTGCGTCGCCGCCGCAACGTGACAGTCGTGGCGGCGGCGCTGGGCGCCGAAGAGGGGAGGCATACGCTCACGCTGCCGCTCAAGGCGTCTGGCAGCCTGGGATTCGGGCTTGCCAGTCTCGCCGACCGCGCCGCCGCCCCGGACGCCGTCCTGACGGAGCAGGTCCCCGTGACAACGCTGGATCATTTCGCGATGCGACAAGGCCTGGCGCGGCTCGACCTCGTCAAGGCCGACATCGAAGGGTGGGAGGCGCACATGCTGCACGGAGCGGGCCAGGCGATCGATATGTTCCGCCCTGCCGTCTTGCTGGAAGTAGCGCCGTCTCATCTGCAGCGCGCGGGCAGCGAGCCGCGTGAGATATGGGACTATTTCTCCAGTCGGGGATATCAGGGACGGAGGCTGGAAGACGGCCTTCCCGGCGGCATTGCGCAGGATTGCGAGACCGGTGGCGACTACCTTTTCCGGGCGTGACCGTCGAGCCCGGCGCAGATCTCGCGGGCGATGACCTCGCCGCTCAACCGATGTCCGGTCTCGTTCCAATGCCCAAGCCCGGGCACCGCATCTTCGAACCCGTGCAGATATAGGCCGGCCTCGTCCGCCATTTCCAAGAGCAACGGCGCCAGACTGATGATCGGAAAGCCCTCTCGTGCGGCGACGTCCGCCAAACGGCGATCCGGGTACGTCAGGTCCGGGATGCCGAGACCCTCCGCGAACGCCTGCCGGATTTTGGAGTCGGGATAAATCTGCACGGGGTTCGACAGCGTGACCAGCCAGAAAACCCCGCCCGCCGCGTGGACATCCGCGTTCGCTGCCTGCAGCGTGGCTTCGGTCTTGCGCCAGGCGCTGCGCCAGCTTTCGTCGCCGGGCGCCAGATAGATCCGTTCCACGCGGCCATCCGGGTCGAACAGGCGCTCGCTGCGCCGACGATCGTGTTTGCGCGCGAGTCTGACGTTGTGATAGGCGCGTCGGATGGCCTGCATCAGGCGCGAGGTGTTGACCACCCTGTTTAGAGCGTTGCGAAAGGTGGCCTTCAGCCTGAAGCCGGTCCGCTCAGTGTTGCTCCGGTCGATGATCAGCCCGCCGGGGACCTCGCGGACATAGATCCGATCCGGATGGCCGTCGAGCGTGGGTTCGTTGTTCCAAACATCGTTGCCGGTAAAGAAGGCGAGCAGCACCAGATCCGGCATGTATCTCAGAACGTCTGTCCGCAGAGTCACCAGCTGCTGAGCTGTGCCGTAGCCGGTGACGCCGAAGTTCAAGACCTCGACGCTCCGATCCCGCAGGTCCGGACAACGGGAGAGCTCCCGACCCAAGACCGACCAGAATGTCTTTTCCAGGGGGATGCCCTGCGCTTCCGTGAACGAGTCTCCCAGGACCGCGATGCGGAACGCCTCGGGTGCTCTTGCGACAGGGTGTGTTCGATCCCGATATCCCTCCTGATTGTTGGAAATGTGCGCCCGACCCTCCTCCATGTACTCGCCCTCGATGCCGGGCCAGGGTGCCCAGCCGCGGGAAGACTCGAGCCGGTGAAAGATGGGGTAGCTGATGCCCAGCACGCGGAGTCCGATCTCCGCCGCCAGGCAGGCAAAAAGAATGCTCGCCGAGGCGAGCATCCATTCCCGCCGGGTCGGGACTCTCATTCAGACCCAGCCGCGCGCGAGCTTGAGCCGCAGACCCTCCGAGAACGGACGCGGCGCAATGCCCAGTTGCTCGCGCAGTATGCTGACGTCGAAACGTTTGTCCTCCGTCGCCCGCCGCACTTCCGAGGCATTGACCGGCACGGGCAGACGAATGCGCTGCGCCACTCTCATGGCCGCGATCAGGAGTTTGGATGGTATCGACAGGATCGCGACGCGTCGGCCAAGGGCCTTGGCGCAGGCTTCCACCATATCCCGGTAGCTCATGGCCTCCGGCCCGGCGACCACGATCGACCGGTTTTCGAGACGGGGCGTTTCGATGGCGGCTACGAAAGCGTCAACCACGTCGTCCACGAACACAGGCTGGACCAGATGGCGCCCCCCGTCTGGGAGTGGGACCACGGCCGGCAGGCCAGGCGGCCAGCGCCGCAGGTAGCGCAGCAGGCGGTTGACGTTGCGGTCGTCCGGCGCCCCATAGATCATCGAGGGCTGCAGCATGACGCCCGGTTTTTCGGACGCCAGGAATGCGGCCTCTCCCGCGCGCACCGCGTCCGCCGCCGGATCCGGCAGCCGTGAGAAGCCCCGGGTGGAGCCCGTCAGGATGACGCGAATACAGGTGTCGGGCAGGGACTCCAGGACCGTCTGCGCGAACCGGGCGTGGGCGAGGCTCACCACCACCGCGGCGTCTGCCAAGGCGGCGTGCAACGCCTCTGGCCGTTCCAGATCCGCAATGCGTCCGCGCGCCCTCGGATCGATGCCGCTCAGCCGTTGCGGGTCGCGCCCGATGGCAATGACCGAATGGCCTGTCTCGCATAGTCGCTGCACCAGATAGCGGCCGGTCTTTCCAGTGGCGCCGAGAATGGCAATGTTCATTGCCGGCGGAAACCATTCGATTCAGCTTTGTCCGGCTTGAGCTTTCCTGTCGCGCCGGGCAGAGCCAGGGCGCAGCCGGCGAGAAACCAGATGTGCCGTTGGTACATGGCCTCCATACCGACCGAGGCTCCGGCAAAGGCAGCCACGACAGCGAGAACCGCCACGAGAAAGATGCGCGCCTCTGGGGGGGCTCGCTCCAGGCTGCCGACGAGATGCCAGGCCGAAAAGACGGCGAAGCCTGCAAACATGGCGAAGCCAACAATGCCGGTCTCCACCAAGAGCCAGAGATACGTGCTGTGGATAGCGACCGGATTGGGAGCCTGCTCGGCAAGCTGGGGCGCCAGGAACCCGCCGATGCCGATGCCGAGCACAGGCTGCTCGCGCCACATCTGAACCGCGAGCCTGGAAGACTGCAGGCGCGCCAGCAGGCCATCGTCGGCGCTGGCGAGGAACTCCGGATCGACCAGCCGTCCGCCCGGGAGCGCCTGGAAGCTTTGCGGGTCCAGGTGCGGTGCCGTCGCACCCCGCACAAGTGGCAGCGCGACCGCTATGAGGGACGCCAGAGCACCCCCTATGACGATGGTTCTCAGAACAGTGCGCGGTTCGGCACTACGCAACAGAACGAGAGTGACAAGCGCCAGCAACATGCCGGCCCAGGCGCTGCGCGAGATCGACAGGATAAGGGCTGCGAAGAGGACCGAAGCGCCGAGATGCGAAACGGTGGACCCGAACATCTTCCGTGCCGACATGAACGGTAGTTGAATTGCCAGGGCGATTGCGACCATCAGGCCGAAGGCGTTCGGGTTCTCCAGAAAGCCCGTCAAGCGGTAGGTGTCACTTCCTCCCGGCAAGTCGGTCTCGAAGAACAGACCGATCATATAGTCCAGCAGGCTGTAGCCGGCGATCAGCCAGCAGGCGATCAAGAAGGGGCGCAGGACGGCTCGGTACGCCGGCGTTCCGAAGCGTGCGACGATCCATCCTCCCAGGAGGAAATATCCCACGAGGACGAACCAGCCCGCATACTTGTTGTAGAGCGCCCATGGCATCCAGGTCCCGGTGTAGATCCGGCCCATCACCAAGGCGGCCGTCATGACGGCGGTGAGCGCGATGAGCCAGAGATAGACACCGCGGACACGCCAGGCAGAAAAAATCGGCCAGACGCGCGGGCTGGTGATCAGAAG
The DNA here is from genome assembly GCA_030066595.1 of Alphaproteobacteria bacterium. Lineage (GTDB taxonomy): Bacteria > Pseudomonadota > Alphaproteobacteria > JAJFFI01 > JAJFFI01 > JASJBI01. Next base: position 175,736 of record JASJBI010000032.1, read on the forward strand.
GCCAATTCCGATGAAAGGCGCCACGAGTTCGGCAGCGCTGATCCGAATCGGATTGCCAGCGATCTCGGGCGTCGCCTGAATATGAAAGCTGACAACCAGGACACCAACAGCCGGACCCAGCCAGGCAACATGTTTGCTTGCCCGACCGTTCGCAAAGTTGGGAACGCTCATACGGGCCGCGCGAAGACCTCGATGATGTGGCCTCGACTGGCGATCCGATCCGCAAGCCACAGCCCTAGCTGCACCGGCGCAGTGAGCAAGCGGTTCTCGACGTGGAAGACCTGGTTCGGCAACCAGGTGCGCAAATGCGCGACCTCGAAGCCTGCTGCGGCGAGCAGGCGTCGAATACTCGAGGGTGTGTAGAAATAGGGATGATGCAGTGAGTAGGTGCTGAAATGCCGGCGGATGCCCAGCGTGCGGTATGCGATATCGATCGGGTTGATGAATTGCTGCGGGATCTCGATGGCCAGCAAGCCGTCCGGTGTCAAGAGCTCGTGGATTCGTTTCAGATAATCGAGCGGCGTCAGGAGGTGCTCGAGGACATGGTTCATCACCACCACGTCGTAGTGGGTCTTGAGCGGTAGATTTGACCGCAGGAGATCCCCGGGCAGAACCTCAACGCCGTAGCGGGATCCGGCCCGTTCACAGGACATCTCGCAAATGTCGATACCAATGGCATCGATGGCAGCACCGTTGGCCGCAACCAGGAACAGCCCGTCACCGGACCCGATCTCCAACAGCGAGTCCGGTCTTCTGCCCAAATGGGCGTTGATCCGATCTATCCGTTCGGCGAAGTAAGCGATCCGCCGCCGAATGAAGACAGGCGTTTCCTCATAGGGTTTGCAGCCGCTGTTTCGATAGTGGCGATTGT
>JASJBI010000031.1 GCA_030066595.1 Alphaproteobacteria bacterium
CCAATTAGAGATGAGAATAAGAATGATTATCATCTTGCTCCTCGGAGGATCGGCGTCTTGCAAAACATCCGTTTTTCCAGCCTGACATGCGGTCAGCAGATCATCATCTGGGCATCGCGCTGTTGGCTGGCCGGCGACAAGACATGGGCCCGCGCGGAACGGGACCTGCGCCACGCCTTCGGCGAGCCGGCTGGGCGGGTCTTCGGGCAGGCCCTAGGATCGTTTCTCAATATCCTGCACACCGCGGCCACGCGTCAGATCGGCATGCGGCGGCCCTGCTGCGGCCGGGTCGCTCCGGACGAGATCCTGATCGCCCGCATCCTGGCCAACTGTCACGGCGAAGACGCCATGCCCGCACGAGCGCTTTTGGAAGATCTCTTGCCGCGGACCGCGGCGCGGGTCGCGGCCGACTACGGCGTCGCGGCCATGGAGGCGCTCTCCGCCTGCGGGTTTTCGCATCGCCCGGAAGGCGTTCCCCGTGGCGACGGTGGGGCGCAGCGATTCGTTCACACGGTCCCACGCGGTCTGCAATGACGGTCGGGCGATGAAGATCCCCGATGCCAAGGATCGCCCGAACCGGATAGGCGATAATCCCTGTCCAAATGGGGGAATTGCCGGATCACGAGAATCATCGGCAATGAGGGGCAGGATGATGGTACTGGCGGCTAAGGCAGCGCGCACCGTGTTGCTCACAATGGTCGTGCTCGCACTGGCCGGTGCCGCGCGGGCGGAGACCGATGGCGGCGGCCCGTCTTACCCGCGGCTGGACGTGGATATTCCGATCGAGGTGCAGAACGACGGGATCGTGGCGTCCGACGATCGCGACAACAAGCTCAATGACCTGTTCACGACGACCGAGCCAACGCTGGTTTTCAGCGCGACGCCCGAGATCTCGGGGACGGCCCATTTCGTGCTCGAGCCGGTCGCCGATCCCGATCCGCGTCAAAGCCGGGTCTTTGGAGACCACGGCATCTTCGTCGAAGAGCTGTTCGCCCGGTATGACCACGACTATTTCGACGTTTACGGCGGCAAGTACAATCCGCCCTTTGGTGTCGCCTGGGATCTGGCTCCGGGGATCTACGGCACGGAGTTCGCCGAGGACACCTACGAGCTCACCGAACGGATCGGTTTCGGCGGCGCCCTGAACTTTGGCGGCCCCGGCATCGGCGGCGACGGCTTCGGCGCGCACGTCCTGACCGGGAACGTCTTCTTCGTGGACCGCAGCGCGCTCAGCGAGGCGCTCATCACCGATCGGGGGCGCGTGCGCCTGAGCGATGGCGGGGTCGGCAACCATTCCGGCCTCAAGTCCTACACCATAACCGCCAGCGGTGGCGGCATTCCAGGCATTCCGGGCGATCTCGAGTACAATATCGGGTACCAGCTTCTGGCATCCGATCAAGAAGATCTGGAGGACGAGAAGGGCTTCGTATTCGGATTGAACGGCAGCTTCGCGATCGATGAGGACAGGGATATCAGCCTGGAGCCAATCATCGAGTTCGTGCAGAAATGGGACGCGGAAGGCGAGGCCCAGAACCAGCAGATCATCACCGCCGGCAGCGCACTGCTGATCGGGCCGTGGAACGTCTCCCTGTCCTACAGCGCCCGGCTGACGGATCCGGACGCGCCGGAGGAGGCAAACATCTCAGACCATCAGTTTCAGCTCACCGGAGGATACGCATTCGAGTTCGGCTTGGCCGTCGACCTCGGCTATCGATGGCGGCGCGAGGAACGGGTCGATTCGCACACCATCGGTCTACTGTTGTTCTATCCGCTCAGCTTTTCGATCCCTGGCGTCTTCGAGTAGGACAGCCTCCCAGCCGTCTTGTCCGGACGATCACGAAGCACCGCAGAAAAGGGGGTTGGACATATGAGACACCTCATTGCACTCACCGTCGGCGTCGTCATGATGTCATCCGTCCTGCCTTTCGCTCCGGCAGAGGCAGCACAGGCGACCATCACCGGGCGCAAGTATCTCAGGCTCTCGAATGCCGAAAAGCAGATCTACGTGCAGCTCTTGCTGGACCAGAACCGGGGCAGCCTCTCGGAATGCGCCCGCGCGTTGCCTCCGGAAAAGGTCGCCGAAGCCATGACGACCTGGATCAAGGCCCGCCCCAAGACGCACAGCGATCCCGCATTCTTCCAGCTTCATCGCGCAGTCAACGCCGTCTGCGGCGACTAGACCAACATAACGAAGATCACCGCCGAAGCCGTCGACGTCGCAACCGCCCGCGCCCGCGCGCTCGGCCGAAGTCCTTAGTTCCTCTATCCCAGAGCTGACCGGTCCGTCCCGGCCGGTCGATTTTTCGCGCGCCTGCATCTCAGACGCGACCCCGTCCGTAGTCGTAACGGATCGAGCCTCTGCCCTGCTGGCAGGCAGGCTCGATAACGGAGGGGGACGGGATGCACACCTACCGCACCACGGGATTGAAGATCACGATCGCCACGCTGGCCTGTATGGCCACGATGCTGCTTGGCCATCACGCGGCGTTTGGCCGGGCGCCGGAACCCTGCGCCATCGCGCTGGCCGCACACGTTGGCCAAGACCCGATCGATCAACGGATCGTCGGACTGCAAGCGACAGCACAGCGATCGGGCGATAGCGTCGCTGCATTGATCCGGCTCGGCTGGGCGTTTGCCGACAAGGCGAGGCTCAGCTTCGACCCCGGGTTCTATACCCTGGCCGAACAGGCCGCGCTGTGCGCGCTGGAACGGACGCCCGACAGTCCGGATGCCTTGCTCTTGCGGGGCCACGCCCGGCACAGCGTGCACGATTTCAAGACCGCCGAATCGCTGGCCCGAGACCTGGTGCAGCGGCGCGGGGCGGCGGCGGATCACACACTGCTGGGCGACACGCTGATCGACCAAGGCGTGCTGGCCGAGGCCGAGGCGGCCTATCGGACGGCGCTTCGCCGTCGGCCGGGCGCCGCGGTGCATGCCCGGCTCGCGCATCTCCGCTGGCTGCAGGGAGACCTTGAAAGCGCCATCGCGCAGGCCCGCCGGGGACTGCTGCGCGCGCGCAACCCCGGGATGGCCGTCTGGCTCCGTGTGCGCCTGGCGCTCCTGGAGCTGCAGGCGGGCCGCCGAGCGACTGCCAACCGGCTGATCGACCGGGCGCTCACGCTCCGCCCCGACCACGCGCCGGCGCTGTTGGCGCGGGGACGGTTGCTGCTGGCAGACGGTCAGCCCGCGGCGGCGGTTTCCGTGCTGCGCCAAGCCGCCGGCCTCGATCCAACGCCGGAATACCGCTGGGCGCTGATCGACGCCCTGCGCGCCGCCGGCGAGACTGAAGCAGCCGCAGCCGTCGAAAGCGCCATGCTGCGGACAGGCGCGGCCGAGGACCGGCGAACCGTGGCGCTCTACCTGACGACGGTCGGACGCGACCCCGACACCGCAGTGCGGCTTGCAAGGGCGGAGCTCGAGGTGCGCAAAGATGTCCACACGCTGGACGCCCTAGCCTGGGCTCTGGCGGCTGCCGGCCGCCTCGCCGAGGCGCACGACCACATGACGCAGGCCCTGTCGGCGGGCACCGCCGACGCCCGGCTCTGGCTCCACGCCGGCATCATCGCAGCAGGCGGCGGCGATGATGACGGCGCACGCCGCTGGCTCGACAAAGCTCGAGCGAGCCAGCACATGCTGCTGCCCTCGGAACAGCAGCGCCTTGCACAAGCCGCCACCACCCTCCCTCCACCCCTCGACTGACAAAGGAGTTCGAGATGCGCACGACACTACGACGAACCATACTGGCGACCGCCGCGTCGCTGGCCGTGGCAAGCGGGACCGCGCTCGCGTCCAGTCACATGGACGCGCCGCTCATAACGCTCGACGACGCGGCCAACACCACCGACGTCTATGCCTTCCTCAGCAACAGCGGCGGCGGCGACAATCTGACCGTCGCGCTGGCCGTTTACCCGTTCGAAGAGCCGGGCATCGGCCCCAACAACTTCCGGTTCGACGACGAGGTCCTGTACGAGGTCCACGTCGCCCTGGACGACGACGTGGACGCCGGCCGGGCGACGATCACCTATCAGTTCCGGTTCGAGACGCAGTTCAAGAACCGGAGCACGACGCTTCAGGCGTTTCTGGGCAACATCACCTGTGCGCCGGGCGCGCTCGACGCCGACGGCTTCGACCCCAATCAGAACCTGCGCCAAACATACACCGTCACCAAGGTCGATCGTCGCAACGGGCAAAGCTCCGACGACGATGACGACGATGGCGGAAACGGCGACGGCACGGACCTCGGCATCGGCCGTGTCCCGCCGAACAACCAGGGCCTGGTGACCGCCGAATACAACACGAACGGCGGCGATGGCCCGGCAAAGCCCGGCGTGGACAACGAGGACGATCTGGACGACTGCACCAGGTTCGGCATCGTCGAGCTTGAGGACGGCCTGCGCGCCTTCGCCGGTCAGCGGGACGACGGCTTCTATGCCGACATCCAGTCGATCTTCGACCTGGACTTCACCTTCGGCGGCGACGACGGCGGGCCGAACAAGCCCTTCGACAGCCAGGGCGGATTCAACGTGCACACCATCGTTCTGGACATTCCGCTGAGCGAGCTGCACGGCGCAGAGCGGGCCGGCGTCTACGCCACCACCAGCCGGCGCGAGAGAGTCCGCCTCCGGGAAGGCAACGCCTTTCAGAGACGGGGCGACCGGACCAACGGGCGCTTCGTCCAGGTCGGACGCCAGGGCAATCCGCTGTTCAACGAAGCCCTGGTCCCGGTGGAGTTCAAGGACCTCTACAACCGCACGGATCCGACCACGGACGACGCGCTGTTCGGGGATTTCGCACGCAATCCCGAACTGGGCTCAAACGACGTCAGCACCGTGTTCATCCCCGATCTGATCAAGGTCGACCTCACCACCGGACCGGCGCGCCTGCCGGGCGACGACGGGTTCGACCCGCTGGGCAGCATTGCCGGCGGCGAGGACTTCCTGACCAACGGCAACGGCGAGCAGGTCACCGGCGGCTTTCCCAACGGACGGCGCTTCGGCGACGACGTGCTCGACATCGCCTTCCTGGCCTTGGATCTGCGCAACCCTGCCAACCCGGGCGAGGTGGCCCGAGACGCAGTGGACGCGAACGACATCACCTTCAATCGGGTGTTCCCCTATGCGGCCACGCCTCAGAACGGCCGCAGCCATCCGCACCATTGAACCGGCGGGGAGCGGGCTCCCGGCCCGCTCCCCCGAACCCCTCTTGCCCGAACCGGAGTCCGCGGCATGGCCTCGCTTCATGGAATCGTCCTGTCTCTGGCACTCTTGCCCCTGTCTTGGCTGGCCAACCCTGCCCACGCCCACGATCCCGGCCTCAGCTTCGCCGATGTTCGCATTGCCGGTTCGGAAGTCGCGGTTACGCTTACCTTCGCACGGCGCGAGCTCGAACCCCTCGTTCCCATCGACGTGGATGGCGACGGCGCCGTTTCCGATGCGGAGTTCGCCGCGGCGCGTCCTCGACTGCGCGGCCTGGCGCCTCTCCTGTTCACGGTCCGCGCCGGGTCCGACGATCGCGAGCCGCGCGTGACGTCGCTCGAGATCGACGACAGTGATGCGGTCCGTATTGCCCTTCTATTCGACGACGGCGGCGAGGACCCCGTCGGCCTGAGGGCGCCCATATTGACCCGGCTGGCCCGCGGCCACCGGCAGTATCTGTCCATCCGATCGACCGGCGGCCAGCCCGTGGCCAACCAGATCCTCGATGCCGGCACCGCTGCCGTGGTCGTTCCCCGGACGGCCATGGCCGTCCCGTCGCGAACCGTGCCGGACCAGCTCGTTTCCTTCGTCCGGGAGGGTGTCCGGCATATCTGGCTGGGCTACGACCATCTCCTGTTTCTCGTGACCCTGTTGCTGCCGGCCGGCCTGCGCCGCCGGGCGGGCGCCTGGCAAGCCGTAGATCGCTTCGGGACGACGTTTCGCGCGATCCTGCTGGTGGTCACCGCCTTCACGGTCGCCCATTCGATCACGCTCGGCCTGGCCGTCCTCGGATTGGTCGAGCTGCCGCCGCGGCTCACGGAAGCGGCCATTGCCGTCTCGGTGGTCGCGGCCGCGCTCAACAATGTCTGGCCCGTCGTGACCCGCCGTCTGTGGGCGGTCGCCTTCGGATTCGGGCTGATCCATGGGCTTGGGTTCGCGGGCGCGCTCGGCGAACTGGGACTGCCTCGGGACGCGAAGCTGACGGCGCTTGTGGGCTTCAATCTGGGCGTTGAGCTGGGGCAGTTGGCAATCGTCGTGGTCGTCCTGCCCCTGATCTATAGCCTGCGCCACTGGCAGCTCTATCCACGGACTGCGCTTCAGGTCGGCTCGATCCTGGTTGCGGGAATCGGTTCGCTCTGGCTCGTCGAGCGGGCCATCGGAGCCTGACCCATGACCGGCCATCGTGCGACAAACAGCGCCCTATGCGCCCGGGGCCGAAGCGTCTAACAAGGTCGGGTCCGCAATATCCTCGGGAGATTGGAACATGGCCATTGCAGCACGGTTTTCCAGCGTCGCAGTTGCGATTCTCATGGTAGTGGCGACGGCGGCCACGGCGGCCGACGTCAAGCACGGCGAACTCATGATCAGCGACGCCTGGGCCCGGGCGAGCGTGGTCAAGAACGGCGCCGCCTATGTCACCATCATGAACCATGGCACCAAGGCCGACCGGCTGATCAAGGCTGCCAGCCCGGTCGCGGCCAAGGTCGAGCTGCATACCCATGTCATGGAGGGCGACGTCGTCCGCATGCGGCAGGTCAAAGCCATCGAGGTGGGCGCCCAGTCGCACACCGAGCTCAAGCCCGGCGGGCTGCACATCATGATGATGGGCCTAAAGCAGCCGCTCAAGGAGGGCGAGATGGTGCCGCTCACCCTGACCTTCGAGAAGGCCGGCCAGGTCGAGCTCATGGCCCATGTGCGCAAAGCGGGCGCCGCGGGCGGCCACAAGATGGAGCAGAAGCACACCCACTGAATGTCCCGTCTCGGGAACCGAAGCCCTGCGAGAGCGGGAGGCGGGCCCGTGCGGCCCGCACCGGCCGGCCAGCGGCGCCCAGGGGCGTCCGGCGCCAGCTGGAGACAACCGCCACCCGCGAACGGTTGACGGCTGGACCGGCTGGCCGCGCCGCCGGGCGAGCGCCCAGGCGTGTTGCATTGAGCCGCTGCCAAGGGCTATTTTGCCGCCCTTGTCGCGGCCGCTCGCGCAGGATGCGACTGATACAGCCCGCAGGCGCTGGACAGGAGGGAGACGAACGCCGTGCAGCATCTTGGACCGGTTCGGAGCAAACAGGGGCTCGAGGCCCAGGGGCTCCGAAATCTTGGCACTGTCCACTGGAATCTGAGCGCCGAAGCACTCTACGAGGCCGCGCTGCAGCGCCGCGAAGGGCTGGTGGCCCGCGGCGGGCCCTTCGTGGCGCTGACGGGCAAGCACACCGGTCGCTCGGCCAACGACAAGTTCATCGTCGAGGAGCCCGTCACCATGGACAGCCTGTGGTGGGGCAAGGTCAACCGGCCGATCCAGAAGGAGAATTTCGAAGTCCTCAAGGGCAGGGTCCAGGACTACTTCCAGAACCGGGACGTCTTCGTCCAGGACTGCTACGCCGGTGCCGACCCGGCCTACCGGTTGAGGGCCCGGGTCATCACCGAGAATGCCTGGCACAGCCTGTTCGCACGCAACATGTTCATCCAGCCGGCGCCCGAGGAGCTTGCGGATTTCGAGCCGGACTTCACCGTGATCCAGGCGCCCGGCTGTCAGGCCGACCCGGCGGTGGACGGCACCAATTCCGAGAGCTTCGTGCTGCTCGACTTCTCCCAGCATCTGGTGCTGATCGGCGACACCTCCTATGCCGGCGAGATCAAGAAATCGATCTTCACGGTGCTCAATTATCTGCTGCCGGAGCGCGGCGTCCTGCCGATGCATTGCTCGGCCAATATTGGCGACGCTGGCGACACGGCGATCTTCTTCGGTCTTTCGGGCACCGGCAAGACGACCCTGTCCGCGGACGGCACTCGGCGGCTGATCGGCGACGACGAGCATGGCTGGTCGGATACCGGCGTGTTCAACTTCGAGGGCGGCTGCTACGCCAAGGTGATCAATTTGTCGGCCGAGCAGGAGCCGGAGATCTACGCGACCACCTCCATGTTCGGGACCATCCTGGAAAACGTGGTCATGGACTCGGACACGCGAGTTTTGAACCTGGACGACGCCTCGCTGACCCAGAACACCCGGGCCTCATATCCGATCGAGTTCATCCCCAATGTGGCCATCCCGGGCGTGGGCGGCCATCCCGAGAACATTGTGATGCTGACGGCGGACGCCTTCGGCGTGCTGCCGCCGATCTCGCGGCTCTCCGCCGAGCAGGCCATGTACCATTTCCTCTCGGGCTACACCGCCAAGGTGGCGGGCACCGAGAAGGGCCTCGGCAGCGAGCCGCAGGCGACCTTCTCGACCTGTTTCGGCGCCCCCTTCATGCCGCGCCACCCCTCGGTCTACGCCAGGCTCCTGGGCGAGAAGATCGCCCGCCACGGCGCCAAATGCTGGCTGGTCAACACGGGCTGGTCCGGTGGCGCCTATGGCACCGGCTCGCGCATGAAGATCGCCCATACCCGGGCCATGGTGCGCGCCGCGCTCGACGGACGCTTGGCCGAGGTGGCGACCACGCCGCACCCGGCCTTTGGGCTCTTGATGCCCGACGCCTGCCCGGACGTGCCGGCCGAGGTGCTGAACCCCAAGAACACCTGGGCCGATAAGACCGCCTATGACACGGCCGCGCGTGACCTGACCCGGCGGTTCGAGGACAACTTCAAGCAGTTCGAGGCTTATGTCGACGAGGGCGTGCTGGCCGCGGGGATCCACGCCGCGGCGTGATTGGAACGCGTCGATCGGAAACAGGAAAGCCGGCCTCAGGGCCGGCTTATCTTATGGCTGGGCCTTCGGGACGCCGCTACGAGCAGAGCGCAAAGCCCGAGAGATAGAGGTTCAGGAACCCCGGCGTCACCACCTCGTTCCAGACCTCGATGCCCCAGCTTACGACCGGTCCGCCCAGCGCGATGCCGATGGCGAGGCCCAGTATGGCCGCCGCCAGCGCCAAGTAGCGCGTCGCTGCCCGTCCGCCACGGGACTGCAAGAGCCGGGTCTGTGGATGCTGTGCCGCCATATATCTCTCTGCCTCACAATATAGTTGCTTCCCACCGCCCGGTCCATGCCGCACGTGCCAGAGCGGATTAACGGTTTGGCAACCCGATCGGCGCCGATCAGGCTTCCCCGTCCGGGTCGATCCCGGAATCGTCGCGGCGCCGGCCCGAGCGGATGGGCAGCACCCGGCCAGACGGCGCCGCGGCGCTGTCCTCCGGCTCGCTCTCGAACGCCTTGGTCTTGCCGCTCGCCTGGACGACATGCACGTCCCGCTGTGGGAACGGAATGGTGATGCCCGCCTCGCGGAAGGCGGCATCGATGGCGAAGCGCACATCGCTCATGATCGACAGGCGACTGTCGACGTTGCGGACGTAAAAGCGCAGCTGAAACAGCAGCGCGCTGTCGCCGAAATCCATGAACACGACGTAGGGCTGCGGCCAAGCCTTGACGCCTTCCCGGCCCTTGACGCAATCGAGCAGAACCTCGCGGACCTTTGCCGTGTCCGAGCCGTAGGCGACGCCGATCGGTAGCTCGGCCCGGCCCGATTGATCCTTGTACATCCAGTTGGTCACCCGGCCGGCGATCAGCTCGGAGTTCGGGACGATCACCGTCGAGTTGGAAAAGGTCTGGATCTCGGTGCTGCGCACGCTGATGCGCCGGACGGTGCCTTCGTCCTGACCGACCACGATCCAGTCGCCCACCTTGATCGGCCGCTCGACGAGCAGGATCAGGCCCGAGACGAAGTTGTTGACGACGCTCTGCATGCCGAAGCCGATGCCGACCGAAAGCGCGCCGGCGACGACCGCAAGCCCCGTGAGGTCGATGCCCGCCGTATCGATGGCGATGAGCGCGGCGAGCACCACCCCGACATAGCCGATCCCGGTCTTGATCGCGTCGCGCACGCCCACGTCCATGCGCGTCTGCTTGAGCACGCGTTCGTCGAGAAAGCGCCTGATGAAGCGGAACAGCACGAGAAGAACGACGAAGACGACGATGCCCATCAGCACGTCCGTCAACGAGAAAGTACGATCGCCGACCCTGAAGCCGGACAACGCCCAGCCGATGCGCTCGAAGATGTTGTCCCAGCGGCCACCCCAGAGCGGCACCAGGAAGAAGACGATGGCGACAACCAGACCGATGTCGAGCAGCAAGACCGACCACACGTAGATCGGGCTGGCCGGCTCGTCCGGCGCCGGCGGCTTTTCGTCGTCACGCGTGAAGGCGGCGACGAGGTCGCGCGCCATGCCATGCAGGACGACGGCCACGAGGAGCACACCCTCGGTCGCGACCAACCGCCGCGCTATGTATTCCGCAAGCACGCCAAAGCCGGCGAGATCCGTGATCGGAATGGCGAGCGCCGTGGCGCCCAAAAAGACGCGCCCCACCAGCCACCAGCGACTCCGGTGAGCGGACTCGTCGAGGGGTGGTCCCGGCGGCTCCCCGGCCGCGAGCGCGACCGCCCGCGCCTCCTCCTCGGGCGTTCTCCAGAGCCGCTTGTCGAGAACGACCGCCAGCGTCACGGCGGACAACGCGCCGTTCCCGATGAAGGTATAGGTGAATTCCAGCAACACCGAGGGCTCGAGCGAGGAAAAGGGAAAGAATATCAGCTGGTCGATACCAATGATCACGGCGAAGGCGAGGGCGCGGCGATACCAGAGCCGCGCGGCCAGGTCGCCCATATGGACCAACCGCCAGTGGGGTATGCTTGGCGACAACATCGCCCGGGGGAGCCCGCGCAACACGCTGACCCACACAACCGCCCAGACGATCCCGACCATGAGATGCTCGAACGTCCCGAACAGCAGGCCTCGCCTTGCGAGCGCTGCATAGGCGACCCCCACGACCAGGATTGGGATGACGGTCCGTGCCGTCGCCTCGGCGAGCGCGGCGAGAACGCGCATGCGATAGCTCGGATCGGTAATCTCCCGCTTGCGCCCGAAGGTTCGGATCAGCCAGCGCCGCACGAACCAGCCCAACAGCGCCGCCGCGACCATGGAGACCAACGCACCCGCGATATAGCCGCCGGCAATCGCCCGGCGCGCCTCCTCCGATTGGGACCACCTTCCGGGCGAGGTGGCGACCCGCTTGCCCATGGCGACGAACTCGGTCGCGGCCCGCGTCCAGGTATCGGCCGCAAGCAGCGATGGCGTGCGCACCAGAAGCTGTGCCGTGACGACGCGGGCCCGGGCCTGGTCGATCTGGTTCGCCAGGAGAGTGGAGCCCCGGACGATCAGGTCGAGTTTCGCCAGCTGCCCCTGGGGCACGCTGAGCTGCCGGCTCAAATCACGACGTTGCGCCGCGATGTTTTCGGCCTCCGGCGGCTCGCCCTCCTTTGGCGGCGGGCCCAGCGCCTTGATGAGCTCGCCGATACTGTCGACGTTCTTCCGGACGGGATCCCGGGCTGCGTTGACTTGGCCCCGCACCTGATCGACCGTCGCCTCGAGATTGCCCAGAACCGCGAGCGAGAGATCCTTGTCCTTGAGTTGCTCCGCAACCCGCTCGAGCACGCGACCCCAGCGATCGAGCTCTTCCTCCAAGCTTCGCTCACGCTCCTCGAGTGCGTTGGGCTTCGTTTCGGTGGCAGCGGTCTCGGCCGGCGATTTGCCCGCCGCCTCAGACTCGGCCTGAGCCGGTTCGGCCGACTTGGGGGCGGCGGGGTCGGACTGCGCCAATGCCGGAGTGCCGGCCCCAAGCAGTGCGGCGAGCAGTGCAGGGATCAGGAGAGCGCGGAGCATGGCCTCGATATTACCCCTGATAGTCCATGCTGTTGCGCGAATGGCCCAGGATCTCTGCATATCCGCCTTCCAACGGCGGCTCAGTCATCGCCATCCGAACCACGCGCGCCGCGCGCCGCCCTTGGACGCCAGCTTTCGACGCGCGCAGATGCCGGTCTCGGCTCCGCCTGCCCGCCGGAGAGACCGGCAAGCGCGCCGACATCTTTGACGTGCAGGTCCCGTTGCGGGAAGGGGATGGTGATGCCCGCTTCGCGGAAGGCCCGGTAGATGGCGAAGCGCATATCGCTCCTCGTCTTGATCATCTTGTCGATCTTCTTGAGATGGCAGCGCAGTTCGAAAATGACAGCGTTGTCACCGAAATCCGAGAGCAGCACGGACGGCTCGGGCCATTTCTTGACCTCCTCGTTCTCGGTGGCGCACTTCAAGAGGACGTCGCGCACCAGGTTCTCGTCGGTGCCGTAGGCGACGCCCACCTGGATTTCGACACGGCCCGAGACGTCCTTGTGCATCCAGTTGGTCACCGCCTGGGACACCATGTCGGCATTGGGGATGATGACCGAGGCGCGGGAGAAGGTCTCGATCTCGGTGCTGCGCACGCTGATGCGTTTGACGAAGCCCTCGTGCTGTCCCACCACCACCCAGTCGCCGACCTTGATCGGGCGCTCGGCGAGCAGGATCAGGCCCGAGACGAAGTTGTTGACCACACCCTGGAGCCCGAAGCCGATGCCGACGGACAGGGCGCCGGCGATCAGCGCAAGCGCCGAGAGGTCGATGCCGGCGGTGTGAATGGCGAGGAGCGCCGCGAGAATAACGCCGACATAGCCGATCCCGGCGCGGAGCGCGTGCCGGATGCCCACGTCCAGCCGGGTCGGCTTCAGGAGCCGTTCGTCCAGGAATCGCTGCAGAAAACGAACCAGAACAACCAGGACGATGAAGAGGGCGATGCCCAGCAGCAGGTCCGTCAGCGAGAAGACTCGATCGCCGATGCGGAAGCCCGAGAACACCCTGGCGATGCGATCGAATATGCTGTCCCACTGCCCGCCCCAGAGCGGCACCATTGCGAAGATCGCGGCGAAGAACAGGCCGGTGTCGAGCAGCAGCACGGACCAGACATAGATCGCGCTGGTCCCCTCACGCGGCCCCTCCGGCCGGCCCTCTTCCCCGGTGAGGACCGCGGCGAGGTCGCGTGCGAAGCCATGCAAGATCAGGGCGATTGCAACCACGCCGACGGTCGCAATGAGCCGCACCGAGATGAAGGTGGCCAACTCGCCATAGCCGGCGAGCGCGATGATCGGGCATGAAACAGCAAGGAGCGAAAAGACGACCCGCAGCACGAGCCACCAGCGACTGCGCAGGCCGGTATGCTCAAGTGGCGGGCCCGGCGGCTCGCCGGCCCTAGCCGCGGCGATACGGGCTTCGTCCTCCGGCGTTCTCCAGAGCCTGTTGTCGACCGCGAGCAGCAAGATGATCAAGGAATTAAAGCTGTCGGCGATGAAGGTATAGCTGGTGATCAGAGCCGGCTCGGGCTTCAAATTCCAAACGGCAAGGATAACGAGCGTGTCGACGCTGACGAATGCCCCGAACAGCACAAACCGCCGATGGGCAAGGCGGGCGGCCCGGTCGCCGAAGGGTGCCAGCCGCCACTGGGGCATCCGGGGCGACAGCATGGTGCGCGAGAGGCCCGTTATCGCGAAGAACACCACAACGGCGGTGACGATGCCGAGCACCAAGTCCCCGAAGCCGCGGAACAGGAGGCCGCGGCTCATCAGGGCGCCATAGGGGATCAAGACGATCAGCGCCGGAATCAGCGCATAGCCGATCGCATCCGAGAGCGCGGCCAGCACCCGCATCCGGAAGCTGGGCTCCCTGACATCCGGGTCGCGTCCGAATATTCGCAGCAGCCGGCGACGCACAAGCCAGCCCAGGCCGGCGGCGGCGAGGGTCGCCACCAAGACGCCGCCGAAATATCCCGTTCCGACCCGCTCAGTGATCTCAGGCGACTTGTACCAGCGTTCCGGGGCAGCGGCGACGCGGTTCACGATCTTGCTGAACTCGGCTCCAGCCTCGGTCCAGGTCTTGGCAGACAACAGGGACGGCGTTCGGACCAAAAGGGTATCTTCCAAGACACCGCGCTCCGCGATGGCGATCTCGTTGAGGAGCAGATCCGACCGCTGAATGAGCAGATCCAGCCGCTTGAGCCGGCTCTCGGGGACCGCGAGCCGCTCTTTGAGGGCATGGCGCTCGCTCGCGATCTCTTCCGACTCCGGCAGATCGCCTGCCTCGGGCGGCGGCCCCAAAGCCTCGATCAACGCGCGGACCTCGGCAACCCGTTTGTCGACCTGTGCCCGTAGCTTCGTCTTCTGACCGAGCACTTGCTTGACCGTGCTCTCCAGCTGGTTCAGGGCCGCGGGCGGAAGATCCTCGTCGCCCAGCTGCCCCGAGACCCGGTCAAGCACGCGGGTCCAGCGCGCGATCCGGTCGTCGATGGATTCAGCCGCCGCCTCCTCGGGCGCCGTCTGGGCGACCGCAGCCGGGCCGAACGCCAAGACGGCAGCCAACGTGGCAAGGATCAGGAGCAGACGTCGCATTTGGGCCATTTCCTGCGAATTCTCAGCCTGTACAGAGTGATAGTAGGCAGTGCGGCCCGCGGCGTCGAGGTGCAACGCAGGACCTCCCCCAGGCGCGCGGTGGCGGCCGCGACCGAGGCTGCCGGGCTTAGGGGTCGATCGCAATCCGGGGCTGGAGCCAGAGAAAGACTGAGATCGTGGCCGGAGGTCCTGCGAGACGCATATGCTGTGCGTTCATGCCGAACCCGATCGCGGAGAGGTTGGACCATGCTATGGTGCGGCCGGACCAAGGGCCGCGGCGCCCAGAGAGCGAAGGGGGATGACGATCGATGCACCGCTTGCTGATCTGGTTGCTTAACCCGGCGGCGATGGCGGGGCTCAGCCTCGCGCCGACGCCTGCGGCCTCCCAGGATGAGGGCGAGGCCCCGGTCTCGGCCTTCGACGATTCCTACGCGCTGAGTGCGGCCACGCAGTCCGGCTTTCCGATCACTTGGCGCGCGGATCGGCGAAACGGCCGCGTGTCCCTCTGTTTCCTGCCCCGGCGCGGACCCGAGAACGTGATCTGCTCGGACTGGTCGGGCAAAGCGCCCCGGTCGGCACGCAGCAACTATTCCATCAATGCCGAGGCGTCCGCTTTGGCGGGTGTGGCCTGGGTTTGGCGCATCAACACGGTGACGGGGTTGGTGTCCTATTGCTCGGTGCCGTGCTGCAAGACAGACATTGCCAAGGAACGCCCGAAATGCGCCGAGATCGCCGGGGAGCCGGACTGATCGAGCGCCACGGGCAGACGCCGATTGGATCATGCCTTAGCGAGGGCTTGTCCCCATAAGCGCCCGACATCGGATGGCCGTCTCCCGTAGGGCCTCGATCGTCTTGGACCCAGCTGCTGTCCACGGTCGGCCGAATACGTAAGAAAGTAACCGGGTTGTGCAGTGTGGCGCTGTCACCACTACGCCCTTAATCCAAGGGTTTACTGCCAAAGATCGTAGGGACCATGTTTTTTGACAGCAGTCTCTTTACTCTTGATGGCCCCTGCAGATACGCGGGTTGAGTGCACCCGGCGCAATTCGGAACGTACCGCGGCGAACGTAGCCGCCGCGGTACGTGTTTAGATCAGCTCCGAATGAAGGTGAGCACATCTGCGTTGAAGCGCTCAGCTTCAAGCTGGGCCAGGCCGTGGCCGCCCCCTTCGTAAACCAATAGCTGCGCGTTGCTAACAATCTCAGCGCTCAGCTTGCCGGAGGCGTCGATCGGAACGATCTGGTCGTCGTCTCCATGGATCACGAGCGTCGGTACCTCGATGGCCTTCAGATCATCGGTATAGTCAACTTCCGAGAACTCGCGAATGCACTCGTACTGGCCATGCACCGACCCGGCCATACCCTGTAGCCAGAAGCTGTCGCGGAAACCTTGGTTCATCTCCACGCCGTCCCGGTTGAAGCCGTAGAACGGGATCGTCAGCTCCTGGAAGAAGTTGGACCGGTCATAGAGAACACCCTTGCGAATGCTGTCGAAGACCTCCATTGGCGTGCCGTTCGGATTGCCGTCCGATTTCAGCATCACTGGCGGGACCGCGCCCACAAGGACCACCTTGGCGACCCGGGCATTGCCATGCCGTCCGATATAGTGGGACGCTTCGCCCCCGCCGGTGGAGTGCCCGATCAGGATCGCGTCGCGCAGGTCGAGATGCTCGATCAGCTCGCCCAGATCGTCTGCATACCGGTCCATGTTGTTGCCGTCGAAGGGTTGGGCCGACCGTCCGTGGCCGCGGCGGTCATGGGCGATCACGCGATAGCCGTTCTGAGTGAAGACCAGCATTTGCGAGTCCCAGGCGTCCGCCGACAGCGGCCAGCCATGGGAGAACACGACCGGCTGGCCCGAGCCCCAGTCCTTGTAGAAGATCTCAACGCCGTCGCTTGTGGCGAAAGTGGTCATTTTCAGGTCTCCAGTTCTTGCTGCTTGAGCCTCGAAAAGAGGCGGGATTACGGTTGCGAGTCCCGCCGCGCCGATGGTTGCGAGCGCGCCGCGGCGGGTCATGACGATGCGCCCGGAGGTGAGTTGCATCAGGATCGCAATTTGATCGCCTACGATTAAATCGTGTACGATATATAAAACCAACCAAGCGCGCTGTCAATTGCTTGCGATTAGATCGTGTGCGATTTATATGCGACTTGCATAAAACTATGGAGCCACGGATGGAAAGGTTCGCTGCAGACCCGAACGCGCCACTGGCCGAATTCCTCTGTTTTTCAGTCTATTCAGCAGGTCATGCCTTCAACCGGCTGTATCGGCCGCTGCTCGACGAATTGGCCCTCACCTATCCTCAGTACCTGGTCATGCAACTGCTTTGGTCGAAGGACGGGCGAAGCGTGAAGGAGTTTGGCCAGGCGCTTCGCTTGGAATCGAGCACGTTGACGCCGCTCCTCAAGCGGTTGCAAGCGAGCGGGTTGATCGAGCGCAAGCGCGATGCGGACGACGAACGGGTCGTGCGCGTTCACCTGACGGAAAAGGGCCACGCTTTGCGCGGGCAAGCCGCGGATGTTCCAGGTTGCATAGCCAAGGCGATTGGGCTTGAGAGCGACGAACTCGCGAAGCTCGCAAGGACGTTGGATAATCTGCGGGACCGCATAACTGTTGAGTCTGAAAACTTGGCAGACACAACTTAAACCGCATGGCGCAATGACCGGCGGGTTTACCTAGGTCTTGTGACCACGGCGGAACTGACCCATATCACCGCGTCCGCTTCGGGCTCTCTCCGCCGGTCCCGCCTCGCGGATCAGGTAACCGTATTTGGCGGCGAAGCCGGCATTGAACTTCCGGATGTGATTGGAGCTCTGAAAGGGGGCTTACGACGGGACCGCATTGCGAAGGCTAATCAGTTTACGCGGAGGCCGGGCGAACATCCCGCCGCGCCAAAATAGGCGTGACCCAATCTGCATTAGCCCGTTTCTCACCGGGACCGAAATCACGTTGAGCGATTCTTCAATCGGATCAAGCACTGCCGACGGATCGCAACGCGTTATTAGAAACGTGCCGCGAACTTCCTGGCGTTTGTCAAGCTTGCCGCAATCCGCCTTTGGCTTCGGGTTTATGAGTCCACGACCTAGTGAGCTGCGGCCCAGTTGTCGCCGGTGCCCGCGTCGACGGTGATCGGGACGGACAGGGACAGCGCCGGCTCTGCGGCCCCTTCCATGACCTGTTTGACCAGGGCGACGGTCTCGTCCACCTGGCCGTCCGGCACGTCGAACAAGAGCTCGTCATGCACCTGGAGCAGCATCCGGGCGCCAAGCTTCGCCTTGGCGAGCGCCGCCGGCACCCGGATCATGGCGCGCTTGATGACGTCGGCCGCCCCGCCCTGCAGGGGCGCGTTGATGGCCGCGCGCTCCGAGAAGTTCCGGCGCGCCGGGTTCTTGTCCTTGATACCCGGGATGTGGATCTTGCGGCCGAAGGGCGTCTTGACGAAGCCGTGCTCGGCGGCCTGTTTGCGCGCCCGGTCCATATAGTCGCGGATCCCGGGATAGCGCTCGAAATAGGCGTCGATGTACTTCTGGGCCTCGGTCTTGCTGGTGTCGAGCTGCTTGGCCAGACCGAAGGCCGAGATGCCGTAGATGATGCCGAAATTGATCGCCTTGGCCCGGCGCCGGGTCAGCGGGTCCATGCCTTCCATGGGCACACCGAACACCTGGGAGGCGGTCATGGCGTGGATGTCGGCGCCGTCGTGAAAGGCCTGCTTGAGGGCGTCGATCCCGGCGACATGGGCGAGCAGGCGGAGCTCGATCTGCGAATAGTCCAGGGAGACCAGCCGACAGCCCTCGGCCGCGACGAAGGCTTCGCGGATCTTGCGTCCTTCCTCGGTGCGCACCGGGATGTTCTGGAGGTTCGGGTCGGTTGACGCCAGCCGGCCGGTGGCCGCGCCCGCCATGTGAAAGGACGTATGGACCCGGCCCGTGTCCGGGTTGATCTGCTCGATCAGGGTATCCGTGTAAGTGCTCTTGAGCTTCGAAAGCTGGCGCCAGTCGAGCACCCGGGCCGGCAGGTCGTGGCCTTGGGCGACCAACTGCTCCAGCACGTCGGCGCCAGTGGCATAAGCGCCGGTCTTGCCCTTCTTGCCGCCCGGCAGGCTCATTTCGTCGAACAGCACCTCGCCGAGCTGCTTCGGCGAGCCGATGGTGAACTCGTGCCCGGCAAGCTTGAAGATCTCCTCTTCCAGCCCGGCGATGCGCTGGGCGAAGTCGCCCGAGAGCCGGGACAGGACGTCCCGGTCGACCCGGATCCCTGCCCGTTCCATCGCCACCAGCACAGGGATCAAGGGCCGTTCGATGGTCTCGTAGACCGTGACCATGCGGTCGGCGACGAGCTGGGACTTGAGCACGCGGTAGAGGCGGCCGGTGACGTCCGCGTCCTCGGCCGCATAATCCCGGGCCTTGTCCAAGGGCACCCGGTCGAAGGTGAGCTGGGACCGCCCGCTGCCCGCGACCTCGGAGAACTTGATGGTGGTGTGGCCGAGATGCAGCTCGGCCAGGTCGTCCATGCCGTGGCCGTGCAGTCCCGCCTCGGTGACGAAGGACAAGAGCATGGTGTCGTCCACCGGCGCGACCTGGATCGACAGGTGCTCGGGACGCGACAGGACCAGCATGTCGTATTTCAGATTCTGGCCGACCTTGAGGACCGCCGGGTCCTGCAACAGCGGCTTCAGCAGCTCCAATGCCGTGCGCATGGGGATCTGCTCGGGCACGGCACCGCCGCCGTCGCCCAGGTCCAGCTCGCCCGCGGGCGCGCCATCCCTGTGGGCGAGCGGGATGTAGCAGGCGCGCCCGGGATGGATCGAGAGCGACACGCCCACGAGCTCCGCCTGCATGGCGTCGAGCGAGGTGGTCTCGGTGTCCACGGCGACGAGCCCCTCGCGCCGGGCCTCGCCGATCCAGCTTTCCAGCGCGTCGACGGTCTGCACCAGCTCATACGCCGTCTCACCCGGGGCCAATGCTTCGGCCGCGGCCGCCCCAGCGTCCCCGCCCGCGCCGGACTCCGCGAGGCGCGCCTCCACCCGGGCGAGCGTTTTCTTGAAGTCCTGGGCCTTGAGGAACTCGATCAGCCGGTCCGTGTCCCGCGGCTTGAGCGCGAACTCCTCGAGATCCCATTCGACCGGCACGTCGTCGCGCAGCGTGACGAGCTGTTTGGAGACGCGCGCCAGCTCCGCATTCTCGATCAACCGCTCGCGGCGCTTGGGCTGTTTGATTTCCTCCGCCCGCGCCAAGAGGGTCTCGAGATCGCCGTACTGGCCGATCAGATCGGCCGCCGTCTTGACGCCGATGCCCGGCACCCCAGGCACGTTGTCCGAGCTGTCGCCGGCCAACGCCTGCACGTCCACCACCTTGTCCGGGTCGACCCCGAACTTCTCGCGCACCTCGTCCGGCCCGATGGGCCGGTTCTTCATCGGGTCGTGCATGGCGACGCCGTCGCCGACCAGCTGCATGAGATCCTTGTCCGAGGACACGATGGTGACCTTGGCGCCCTTGGCCACCGCGTCCTTGGCATAAGTGGCGATCAGGTCGTCGGCCTCGTACCCCTCCATCTCGATGCTGGGCAGGGTCAGCGCCCGTGTCGCATCGCGGATCAAAGGAAACTGGGGGATGAGCTCTTCGGGCGCGTCGGGCCGGTTGCCCTTGTAGTCGGGATAGATCTCGTTCCGGAAGCTCTCGCGGGACGAATCGAAGAACACCGCGATGTAATCCACGTCCGGGTCCGCCTCCGCGTCGTCGACCAGCTTCATCAGCATGTTGACGAAGCCGAACACCGCGTTGACTGGCGTGCCGTCGGCGCGAGTCATCGGCGGCAGCGCGAAGAAGGCGCGGAAGATATAGCCCGAGCCGTCCACCAGGTAGACGTGCTTGGGCGCGGATTTGGCTTTGGGCTTGGCGGCGGAGCTCATGCCGGGATCGAAGGCCTCTGGCTGTGAGGGAGCGTCCGCGCAAGATGCCGGAAGGTGGGGTGCGAGTCGAGCCCGGTGCTTGCCAAGCCGGCATGCAGATTGGCAAGCTGAAGCAGATATGCGCCCAGCCAAGAAAAGGACGACAGCATGAAACTCTGCCGGTTCGACGACGACAAGCTTGGCCTGGTCCGGGGCGAAGAGGTGCTGGACGTGACGGCGGCGCTGGACGCGATCCCGGCCGTGCGCTGGCCGTTGCCCCAGGGCGACCCGTTGATCGCCCATCTGGACGCGGTGCGCGCGCGGATCGAAGCCGTCGCCGTCGGCGCCGAGGCGCGGCCGCTGGCCGAGATCGCGCTCAAGTCGCCGGTCGCCAATCCCTCAAAGATCATCGGCGCGCCGGTCAACTACCAGAAGCATCTGGACGAGGCGCAGGCCGACCGGGAGATCAATGTCGGCAAGGAGATCAAGACCATCGACTACTATGGACTGTTTCTGAAGGCGAACAGCTCCCTGGTCGGTCCCAGCGAGGGGGTCACGCCGCGCTTTCCCGACCGTCGCAACGACCATGAATGCGAGCTCGCGGCGATCATCGGTCGGGCGGGCACGAGGATTCCGCGGGAGCAGGCCTTCGCGCACATCGCCGCCTACGCCATCGGGCTCGACATGACCGTCCGCGGCAGCGAGGACCGCAGCTTCCGCAAGTCCTGCGACAGCTACAGCGTGCTCGGTCCCTGGTTGGTCACGGCGGACGAGATCGAGGACCCGGACGCGCTGGATTTCACCTTCTGGGTCAACGGCGAGGTGCGCCAGCAGTCGAACACCCGGCACCTGATCTTCGATGTGGGGGGGCTGATCGAATACGCCTCAAGCTTCTACACGCTGTTGCCGGGGGACGTCATCATGACCGGCACGCCGGAGGGGGTCGGCCCGGTCGCGCCCGGCGATGTGATGGTGGCGGAGATGGAGGGGATCGGCCGGATGGAAATCCCGGTCCGCGCCGCGTAATCAACGGATAAAGAAGGCGGCGGCGGAAAAACCGCCGCCGCCTCTGGCGACGCGCTCCGTGCGGCATCCGTTCCGTGTTTGGCCCCGTGGGGATCGGGGGAGGGCTTGGGGCGGAGGGCGAACCGGTGCCAGGACCAACCGTCCTTGAAGCGCGTGACGGTCTGTGTTTTAGACCGCCATTGTTTCGGGCAAATTTCGTCCGCCGGATCGGGCGTGTTTCATTTGTATCGTGATGCCGCGCGGGACGCGCGTCGGCGCGATCAAACCCGGCGGTCGTGGCCCGCCCAATAGGGCGCGCGAATAAGATGCTTCTGGATCTTGCCAACCGGGGTCTTCGGAATCGCGTCGACGAATTTGATCAGCCGCGGCCGCTTGAATGACGCCACGCGCGAGGCGCAGAAGTCGATCAAGTCCTGCACGCTGACGTCGCCGCCGTTCCCGAGCACCACATGGGCGGCAGGGACCTCACCGAACCTGTCGTCGGGAATCCCGAAGACGGCGCATTCCGCGACCGCCGCATGGCCATAGAGCGCGTCTTCGATCTCTCTCGGATAGATGTTCTCGCCGCCGGAAATGATCATGTCCTTGGACCGGTCCACTAGGGTAATGAACCCGTCCTCGTCGACGGTGGCCAGATCGCCGGTCCACAGCCAGCCGTCGCCGGTGCGATAGAGGGCCGCGGTCTGGGCGGAGTCCTTGTAGTACTCCATGAGCAGGTGTTCGCCGCGGGTCACGATCTCTCCCACCTGGCCCGGTGCCACCGGGTGTCCCTCTTCGTCCACCACGCGCAGCTCCACGCCGATGGCCGGCCGGCCGACCGAGCCGACCTTGTCGTCGGGATCCCAGGAATGGCGCAGCGCGATGGGTCCCGTCTCCGACTGGCCGAGATGTTCCGTGAACGTAACCTGCGGCAGCCTAGCCATGGCCTCGCGCAAGGAGGCAAGCCGAATCGGCGCACCGGCGAAATCGATGCTCCGCAGGTTGGCAAGACGCGCCGGATCGAAAGCGGGGTCGCGGATCAGGTCGGTGATCTGCGTCGGCACCATGAAGACCGCGGTCACGCCTTCGCCCTCGACCGCGTCGATGAACGCGGCTGGCTCCCACTCGCGCAGCAGCACGCAGGTCAGCCCGAGAAACACCGCGAGCTGGAACCAGACGAACAGCCCCGCCGCGTGGAAGAGCGGTGTGGCCACGGCCGCGGTGTCCCGCTCGGAGACGCCGAACTGGATGGCGCCGGTGATGTTGTTGGTGAACCGGGCCCGGTGAGAGACCAGCACCGCCTTGGGCTTGCCCGTGGTCCCGCCGGTGAAGGTGATGGCCAGGGGATCGGTGTCCGCGAGATCCACCTGCGGCTCCGCGCTCGGCTGTTCGGCCAGGACGCTCTCGAGCGCTTCTGCCCCCGCGATACCGGCCTTGTCTGCGTCGCCCACCACCAGAACATGCTCGAGGGTCGCGATCTCGGGGAGCACGCCGGCCACGCTGGCGGCGAGATCCTCTTCCACGATGAACAGCCGCACCTCGGCCTTGTCCAGCATATAGCGGACGTCTTCCGGCGTGGCGCGAACCGAGAGGTTGGCCAGCACCACGCCCGCCTTGGCGGCCCCGAAATAGACGATGCCGTAGGCCGGCACGTTGCCGCACAGGATCGCCGCCTTGTCGCCCTTTTTGAGCCCGCGGGCGCGCAGCGCCTGCGCGAACCGGTTCGCCGCGTCTTCGAACGCGCGATAGGTCATGCGCGTGCCATCGCCGATGATCGCGATCTTGTCCGGGAACCGCGCGGCGGAACGACGCAGGATATCTCCGGTCAGCACTGTCCGACCTCCTCTTCGGCCCCGTCCGGCTCAGCGGCCGTTGATCCGCCGAAGCAGCGACAGCAACATCGCGCGCTCGTCCTTGGACAACGATGCCGCGATCCGGTCTTCATGCGCTTCCAGGACTGGACGGACGTCCTGCAACAGCCTTTCGCCGGCCTTGGTCAGGAGCAACGCATGGCTGCGCCGGTCAGTCGGCGACGGCGTGCGGGCCAAGAGGTCGCGCTGCTCGAGCCCATCCAGCACCGCCACCATGGTCGACCGGTCGATGCCCAGCGCACGCGCCAGCCGCGTCTGATTGAGGCCCGGATTTTCCGAGATGATCACCAGCACGCCGAGCTGTCCGGGACTGATCTCGAACGCGCCCATCGCCTCGGCAAAACTCTGGAACACGCGAAGCTGGGCGCGCCTGAGCTGATAGCCCAGAAGGCCGGGCAGCAGGCCGAGGTCCACGTCTTTCTCTCGCCCGGCACGATCTCCGGTGCGGTCAGCGGCTGCGGTTACGGGTGTATCCATGAATTGTTTGTATCACGGACAATTTGACTTTCAAACAAAATCCACGAAATATGATGGCCATAACACCGGACGCGCTGGGCGGCGCCAGCTGGACCGTATGGGGAGGGACGTTGAGCTTCAAAGTCAAGATCCGTCAGGAGTTGGAGGCTCATCCCGACGGCATCGGCGTGGAGATGGGCGGTACGATCCTGGAGGCCGCGCTGACTGCGGGGATCGCCTATCCGCACGGCTGCCAGTCGGGCAACTGCGGCGCCTGCAAGTCAGAGCTCTTGAGCGGAGACGTGCAGATGTCGCCCTATTCCGAGCATGCGTTGAGCAAGGCGGAGGCGGATCAGGGCCTGATCCTGGTCTGCCGGTCGGTGCCCTGGTCCGACTGTGAAGTGGCCTGGCTCGAGCCCGACGATCTGGCCGTGCATCCGACCCGCCAGATGGACTGCCGCGTGGTCGAGCTGGCGGACGCGACCCACGATATCAAGCGGATGCGGCTCGCCATCGACAGCGGCGGACCATTCAGCTTCTCCGCCGGTCAGTACGCCAGCATCACCTTTCCCAGCCTGCCGCCGCGGGACTATTCCATGGCCAGCCGGCCGGACGAGGATCTTCTGGAGTTTCATATCCGGCTGGTTCCTGGCGGCGCTGTGACGCCCTTCGTGACGGATCGGCTCAAGGTCGGCGACCATGTTCGCGTCGCCGGCCCCATCGGCACCTGTTTCCTGCGCGAGGCCCATCGCGGGCCGATCATCGCCATGGGCGGCGGTTCGGGTCTGGCGCCGATCAAGTCGATCGTCGAGACCGCCCTGGACAAGGGCCTGCCGCAGGACATCCATCTGTATTTTGGCGCGCGCACCGAGCGGGACGTCTATCTGGAGGACCATTTCCAGGCACTTGCGGCGCGGCACGCCAATCTCTCCTTCGAGGTGGTGCTGTCCGAGCCCGACGGGCCGACGGCGCGACGCACCGGCTTTCTCCATGAGGCGCTGGCGGCGGACTATGCGGATCTCGACGGCGCCAAGGTCTATCTCGCGGGCCCGCCGGTCATGGTGGAGAGCGCGGTCGCGGCGGCCGAGGCGCTGGGCGTGCGCCGGCAGGACTGCCACGCGGACGCCTTCTATACCGAGGAGGACAAGGCCCGGATGGAGGCCACCGCATGAGCAGGGATCTCTTGGACGGACGGGCCGCGCTGGTCACGGGCGGCGGCCGCGGCGTCGGGGCAGCGATCGCGCGCGTCCTGGCCGGCCACGGCGCCCGCGTCGTGATCGCCGACAGCGGCACCGGCATCAATGGGATGGGCGCGGATCCCGCGGTCGCAACGGACCTGGCCAAGGAGATCGGGGATCAAGCGCTGGCCTTGACCGAGAGCATCGCCAGCCCCGGCGCGGCGCAGGCCGCCGTGAGCGCGGCGGTGGACGCGTTCGGCGGTCTGGACATCGTGGTCAACAACGCCGCCATACTGCGCGACGCCTTCATCTTCAAGGGCGATCCCGGCGACTGGGAGGCGGTGCTGCGCAACAATCTCTCGGCCGCCTACTACGTTCTGGCGGCGGCGACGCCGGTTCTGCGCGCCCAGGCCAAGGCGGGACGGTACGACGGCGACGGCTATGGCTGGGGCCGCATCGTCAACATCGTCTCGACCGCGGGCCTCTACGGAAACTACGGACAGGCGAGCTATGGCAGCGCCAAGGCGGGCCTGGTCGGCCTCACCCGGGTCGCCGCATTGGACATGGCGCGCTCGGGCGTTACCGCCAACGCGGTCGCCCCCTTCGCGCACACCCGCGTGACCGAGATCATCCAGCCGGCCAACGAGGAGCAGGCCCAGTACAAGGAGCGGGCCCTCAAGGTTTCACCCGACCATGTCGGCCGCTTCGTCGCCTTTCTCTGCAGCGACGCCGGCCAGCGGATCAGCGGACAACTCTTCGGCGTGCGCGGCCGAGAGGTTATGCTGTTCTCCCAGCCGCGCCCGGTAGCGCGCGTCGTTGCGGAAGCGGAAGACCCGTCCTACGCCGCACTAACCCAGGCGGTCGAGGCGACGCTGGTACCGGAGCTCACGCTGCTCGAGACCGATCTCGAGGCCTTCAACACCGAGCCCATTGTGTAAGGATGTCGAGCATGACCGATCCCACCAACCTCCAGGTCGAGACCTGCGAAGACCTGCACAATCAGCCCGAGGAGTATCAGAGCGCGGTACGCAAGCTGGTCGTGAGCCACGCCATCAACGAGCTGCACGGCGCCCGGGTCTTCGACGAGCCGGCGGTCGAGCTGGCGCCCACGCCCTACGCCAAATGGCTCACCTGTCGGGTCGCCATGGAGGAATACGGCCACCATGTGCGCTTTTTCGAGCTGGGCCGCGAAATGGGCATCCCGGCGGAAGAGATGATGCCGGAGCAGACCGAGAAGAAGCCGCTGTCGATCTTCGAGTTCCCGCTCAAGAGCTGGGCCGAGTTCTGCGTGCTCAAGGCGCTGGGCGATCTGGCCGAGATCCTGCAGGTCGAGGACCTGGTGCAGTGCAGCTTCCACCCGCTGCGCAACCTGGCCCGCATGACCATGCCGGAGGAGCGCTTCCACGCCCAGTTCGGCGAGGACTTCTGCGAGGATCTCTGCAAGACCGAGGACGGCCGCCAGGCGGTCCAGGACGCGGTCAACCGGATCTTCCCGATGATGCCGGCCTTCTTCGGCCGCGCCGGATCGCGCAACAACGAGATCTATCGCAAGTGGAACATCAAGAAGCGCACCAATGAGGACATGCGCGCGGACTATATCGCGCGCTCGCGGGACCTGGTGGAGGGGCGCTTGGGGCTGACGCTGCCGGAGGTGCCGGCCCAGGCCGCTTAAAGGAACGACAGGCGGAGGACACGCCATGGATACGCCCAGCCAACCGTCGCCGGAGCGCGAGGCCTATTACGGCCGCATCTCCGAGGAGCATTTGGCGCCCCTCTGGGAGGTGCTGGCCGGGCTGGTGCCCAAGGAGCCCGCGACCAAGGCGCGGGCCCATGTCTGGCACTACGACAAGGTGCGCCCGCACGTCATGGAGGCGGGCGAGCTGATCACCGCCAAGGAGGCCGAGCGCCGGGTGCTGGTGCTCGAGAACCCTGGGCTCCGGGGCCAGTCGCGCATCACGCCCACGCTCTATGCCGGGCTCCAGCTCATCCTGCCCGGAGAGATCGCCCCGAGCCACCGGCACACCCAGTCGGCGCTGCGCTTCGTGATCGAGGGCGAGGGCGCCTACACCGCGGTCGACGGCGAGAAGACCATCATGCGCGAGGGCGATTTCGTCATCACCCCGCCCTGGACCTGGCACGACCACGGCAACGACAGCGACCGGCCGATGGTCTGGATGGATGGGCTCGACGTGCCCATCGTGGCCTTCCTGGAGACCGGCTTTGCCGAGAGCTATCCCGAGGAGAGCCAGCCGCTCTCCCGGCCCGAAGGCGATGCGCTGGCCCGCTACGGCATGGGGCTGCTGCCGGAAGGCTATGAACAGCGTGCCCTGTGCTCGCCGGTGTTCAACTACCCCTATGACCGCACCCGCGAGGCGCTCGAGACCATGCGCCGGCAGGACGAGTGGGACCCGTGCCACGGGCTGCGGCTGCGCTACGTGAACCCGGTGGACGGCGGCTGGGCGATGCCGACCATCGGCACCTTCATGCAGCTCCTGCCGAAAGGCTTCGCGGGCGCGCCCTACCGCGCGACGGATGCGACCGTGTTCTCGGCCGTCGAGGGCCGCGGCCGGCTGGTGGTCGGCGACGAAACCTTCGAATGGGGGCCGCGCGACGTGTTCATCGCCCCGGGCTGGACCCGCTACCGGCTCGAGGCGGACGAGGACGCGGTGGTGTTCAGCTTCTCGGACCGCCCGGCGCAGGAGAAGCTCGGCCTCTGGCGCGAGGACCGGGGCAACCGGCCCGCCGCCGGGTGAGCGCGCCGCCCGAAGTCCCCGTCCTGAGCGAGTTCGCGGCCGGCCTCTCCGCGGTGTCCTGGTTCGCCGCCGTGGGCGACCCGCCGACCGCGGCCGAGCCGGAAACGGCGGCGTCCTATCTCGCAGGGCTGGGACTCTCAGACGTGGACCTGGCCTGGGCCGCCGACTGGGCCCAGGCGGAAGCGCTCACCAACGACGCCGGCTGGTCCGACGCCTGGTG
The DNA here is from genome assembly GCA_030066595.1 of Alphaproteobacteria bacterium. Classification (GTDB taxonomy): domain Bacteria; phylum Pseudomonadota; class Alphaproteobacteria; order JAJFFI01; family JAJFFI01; genus JASJBI01. The sequence continues at coordinate 27,799 of JASJBI010000031.1, forward strand.
GCAGGCCGAGGACCGGGCGCGCCAGGATCTCTTGGACCCGGCCCGGGACCGGCTGGGCGAGCGGCCGCTGATGGCGGCGCTCGACCGGATCATGCGCACCGCGTCCGACGCGGTCATGGGGCCCGCCGCCATGGCCGCGGCTCGCGCCGGCGTGGCCGACCAGGCGCTCATCCGCGTGGCCGCGGGCGCCGCGACCCAGGCCTGCTATCAGGCGGGCCTGGCCTTGGCGGCCGAGGCGGCGAGCGATCATCCCTTCCGGGTCAAGTTCCGGCTGTTCCAGTCGGGCCGCTGGCCGCTGGGGCTGATCGACGGGCGGTTCTATGTGTTTTGAGCCGCATCGCCGACCGGTACGACATCATCGAGAAGGGCAAAGTGGTCCGTTCCGGCACCTCCGACACGCTGCGCGCCGACGAGACCGTGCTGCGCCGGTACTTGGGGGTTTAGGTCGAGATCTTCAGGCCCAAAGCCAGGCGGCCACTCATCTGCGATTGATGCGCGGACGGGGTCACCATCAACACTGAGAGCCGTCCCAAGGCAGGGTCTCGATGATCGGCTTCCTGGGAGTCTGAGCGGCCCTGCGCTCAGCCTCTCTGATCTCTGCCTTCGACAACAGCTTGCGTAGCTCTTCCGCTTCAAACAAACCCTGCCAGTAAGAGAGTATGGCCCAGCGCAGCGCTTCTACCATGTCGTGGTCACGATAGGCCGGATCGGCGAACAAGAGCGCAAGCTGCCGGGCCGCCTCGACATTTCCCTGCCGGGCCGCCCGCTCGTACCACAGGCGCGCCATGTCCCAGTTCTTCGGCACGCCATACGAACCGCGGAGATAGTGACGGCCGAGCGAGTCCTGTGCATCGGCATCCCCCTTCGCGGCGGCCACTTGAACGAGCTCGAGATACTTGCGCCGGTCCTTCGGCACGACCTCGCCCAGGGCGTAGTTCAAGGCCAAGAGGTAAATGGAGTCGACATGCCCGAGATCGGCCCCGCGCGCATACCACGCATTGGCTTCCCGCTTGGCGGCCTCGTTAGGGAGGCCCCGCGTCACCAGACCGGCGAGTTCGTACATCGCCTCCGGATCACCGGCTTCGGCCGCAACCGTCAACCAGTGACGCGCCTCGGCCAGATCCCCGGTGTACCAGTTGATGTGTTTGAGCACCGACCCAAGGGCGGTCTGGGCCCAAACGATCCCGGCCTCGGCTCCGACCCGGAGCCAGGGGACGCTCTTGGCCCATCCGGTCGACCGTCCGACACTATTGCCCAGCATCCAGCCGTAACGCGGCATCGCGGTTCGGTCGCCTTCCAGCGCGGCTAGCCGGTATTTCTCGAAGATGACAGCGCAGTCCGGCAGTACGATTCGATCATGGGTGGCGGAACTCGGAGGCCTGGCGCTCAGCTCGATCTTGCGCGGCACATTGGCGCGGAGCGAAATGCTCGAGACCAGCGTCGCCAACGCAATGAGTATCGTTGCGGCCGTTCTCATCCTGTTACCTCGGCCTGCTTGTTTGACGCCGATAGATGCGAAATAGACGCAAATCTACGGCAATCGGTCGCAATTGTATGCGGAATGATCGCGCATTGGCTGTGATGCCTGTCACAGTCTTCGCGTTCAACGTGGGTCATTTCCGTCTTCCGGTCGGTGTCGGGGACGTGACCGGAGGCGGTTCCTTGACAACTTGGCTGGAGATCCATGTGAACGCGGCCTGGGTCCACTCCCAGGCGGTCTTCGACCGAGCCCAGGGAAAGACTGGGACCTTGAAACTGCCACCCGCCGGGGTCTTCAGCTCCCTTGTTCGGTCGCCGGGGGCGAGCGGCGCGAACTCGATCTTTGGGCTTTCCTCGTCGCCGGTTTCCGTCGGCCTGCGGCCCCCCGGAAAGTCGAAGAACCCGGCCTCGGCCCGCGTCGCCCAAGCGTGCTGCCCGACCTCCCAAATGGCGATCTCGACCGCCATGCTTGCCGGCATCCCAGCCTCCTGCATGAGCTGCCCGATCCGCTCTCCGAGTCCGGTGATTTTCACCCGGTCGACCGCCGCATCGGAGGGCCGTTCGCCATCGGCCACACGACGCGATATGTCTTCGATTATGTTCTCTCGATCCAGTCGCCTCTTAAGTACTTCTACGGGATCCTCACCCGGCTCCAGACGGATCGGCTTGCCATCCTTGCCGAGGATATTTCGCCCGGTATTGGGATCGATCAGCGTGAATTGGCCAGTTTCGATGTCGGACGTGAACACGGGCGGTTTGATCTTCGAGAAATCCCGATTTCTCGTCCGCTCAGACTTAAGCTTAGCCTTCCCTTCGGTTCCGGTCCCTTGCCGACGATCGTTGTCCGCTTGCTGTTGGGGACGATTGTCCTGCAACGCGTCGCGTCCGTCCCGGCCGGCTTTCGCGCTTCCAACCGCCGCTTGGGCATCGGCAAGTGTCCGGGCGCTCGCCGCTTTGCGTTCGGCTGCGGCCCGGGCGCGCCGGGCGGCACGGTTTTGCGTTGCCCTCCCGCGGGCCGCCTTCTCTTCGTCCAGTTGCCGGGCGCGCTCGTCGAGGGATTCGTTCACCAGTCGGGTGACGAGTTCGAACTCCTCCGGCGTCGTGCCCGGCGGGATGTTTGGGGGGACCTCATCGGGCGGGTCGCCCAGCACCACCCGGCGCGCCTCCTTGACCGCCGTCTCCGGGTCGAGGCCGTCCTCGAGGTACGTCAGCGCCACCAGCTTGATCGCGGCCCGGTCCTTGGCGAACCCCATTCGGATCCGGTGGATCTCCTCCCGCCGTTGGCGCCGTTTGCTCTCCTCGTCCATCCGCTTCAAACCCGCGGCCAGCCGATCGAACGCAGCCTGCATGTCGGATGCCTGCGGGTCCGGCGACGGAACGCCGGAGAGCGCTGGGTCGCGCGGCCGCGTGTCCGTGTCCTGGATCGGGTCCGGCCGCGTGGTCCGCGGCCTGCCGAGCCCGAATTGCTCCCGGTCTCGGCCCGACCGCCCGCCGGGGCCTTCGGGATCGTCCGGCCTGTTCACCATGATGATCTCCTGTTGGCTGCGCCGGGCGCGGGACGCCCGGTTTCGATCTCCAACAGCTATGAACGTAAATTGCATTTTTCGCAACTAAAATCGCATGATTAGACAATACTGGCCCTTATTTTGCGTTTTTCAGAATATTTTGCGTGTCTAAGCGCGGGCGGCGCGGCGCTCGAGGACGCCGATCCAGAGCGCCAGGAGGACGCCCAGGACGGCCATGGTCATGACCAGCCCAGGGGCGACGCGCCAGCCGCCGGTCGCGGCCACGAGGGCGGCGAGCGCCGGCGGGCCCACGAGCTGGCCCAGATTGGCGCCCTGCATGATGAGCCCGTTGGTGGTGGCCACCAGGCCCGGCCGGGGGGCGTGCACCGGTGCGGCGCCCAGGACCGAGGCGGGCAGCATGCCGCCCACCATCGAAAACAGAATACAGAGCCCATAGCGCGCGCCCATGCCGAGCCCGTCCGCATAGATGCCGAGGCTCGCGAGCCCCATGACCAGGGCGGCGACCACGATCAGGAGCCAGCGGGCGGCGCCGTGGTGCAGGAGCCAGCCGCCAGTCAGGTTGCCGATCACGTTGACCGCGATGGCGAGCGCGGTGAGCGCCGCCGCGGTGGCCGCGCCGAGCCCCTGCTCCTCGATCAGGAAGGTCGGAAAGAAGGCCAGGACGGCGAGGAAGTTCCCCGTGTACGTGGCGAAACAGAGCGCCAGGAGGAGCGGCCCCGGAACCGAGAGCGTCGCGCGGATGTCGCGGCCGAGCCCGGCCAGCACTTCGCCCACCCGGCGCGGCGGCCGCGGCGCGGCCGTGGCACCAAAGTCCCGGGTGCCGAGCGCCAGCCAGAGGGCGAACAAGGTCAACAGCGCCGCGTTCGCGAGCCAGATGCCGCGCCAGCCGACCGCGCCGAGCAGGAGCGGCGTGAGCAGCACCATGAGACTGGTACCGGCCGGCATGTAGGCGCCCCAGACGCCGAAGGCGAGGCGCATGTCGGCCGGGCGCACGGCGCGGACGATCAGCCCCGGCCCGGCCACGAATACGACGACCGAGCCGAGCCCCTCGACAAAGCGGCTGGCCAGGATCGCAAGGGCATCACCGGAGAGCGCCCCAAGCCCGCTGCCGACGCCCATGCACAACAGCCCGAACAGGATCACCCGCCGGTGGCCGAGCCAGTCGGCCACGGCGCCGATGGCGATGCCGGCGGTGACGCCGATCACGTTGAACATGGAGATGACCCAGCCCGCCGCGACCAGCGTGAGCCCCAGGTCGGCGCGCAACACCGGCAGCGCCGAGGGCATCTTGCCGATCTGGAAGGCGCCGACCACGCCGGCGCCGCAGGCCAACAGCACGATGGCCCAGCGGGTCTCGGAGACGGCCTCCGCCTGCCCGCTCACGGCCCGGCCCGGGCCGCTATTCGGCGATGATGGGATTGCTCAGGACGCCGACCCCGGAGATGTCCACCTCGACCGTGTCGCCCGGCTTCATGAACACCGGCGGGGTGCGCTTGAAGCCGACGCCGCCCGGCGTGCCGGTGGCGATCACGTCGCCCGGCTCCAGCTCGGTGAAGGTCGAGATGTAGTGAACGATGTAGGGGATCGTGAAGATCAGCATGTCGGTGGTTGCCCGCTGCATCTCCTCGCCGTTCAGCCGGGTGACGAGCGTCAGCGTGGTCGGGTCCGGGATCTCGTCGGTGGTCACCATCCAGGGACCGAAGCCGCCCGTGGCCGGGAAGTTCTTGCCCGGCGTGAACTGGTGGGTGTGGCGCTGCCAGTCGCGGATGCTGCCGTCGTTGTAGCAGCTATAGCCGGCGATATAGTCGAGCGCGTCGGCCTCGGCGATGTGCCGCCCGCGCTTGCCGATGACCAACGCCAGCTCGCCCTCGTAATCGAAGGCGTCCGAGACCGTCGGTTTCACCATGGGCTCGCCATGGCCCACCTGGGTGTTGGCGAAGCGGGTGAACAGCACCGGGTAGTCGCTGTCCGAGCGCCCGGTCTCCTGCACATGCAGCGTGTAGTTCAGGCCCACAAGGATGATCTTGGCCGGGTCCGGGATCGGCGGCAAAAAGGTGATGTCGTCGACGCTGCATTCGGGGGTGGCGTTCTCGGCCGCGACCACGACGTCTTCGAGCCCGCCGGCCGCGAGCGCCGCGCGCAGGGTTGGCATCTCTTCGCCGAACAGCTTGCCGACATCGCGCACCTCGCCGTCGACCACGCCGCCATAGGAGACCAGGTCCCCGTAGCGATAGGAAATCAGCTTCATGCCGTTATGCTCCAGGCTCTAGTGGCCGCCGCCGGAGGCGCCGTCCTTGAGAATGAACCGACGGCCGCAATAGGGGCAGTCGATGCGGCCCGCCGCCTGCATGTGAAGATAAACCCGGGGATGGCCGAGCGGCCCGTCGCCGCCGTCGCACGCCACCGTGGTGGTCTCGACATCGATCGTTTCTGGAGGTTCCGCCACCGTCGCCACGCCCACTTTCCCCCTATCGGCCCGCCGTTGACCGGCGAGATCGGCGGATGATACCCATTGCCGCGCGGCGTTCAACCAGAATGCCCGCACAACCAGGAGAACGCACGGGTTGAAGATCGAGAGCGGAGCCGCCGAGGGCTTGGCCGTGACGGCAGCGCCGGACAACGCCGTCGAAACCCGGGGCCTGACGAAGGTCTACCGGGCCAGCGGCGGCCAGCCCGCGAAGAAGGCGCTCGACGCGGTCGACCTGGCGATCCCGCGCGGCTCTCTGTTCGGCCTGCTCGGGCCGAACGGTGCCGGCAAGTCCACCTTCATCAACATCCTCGGCGGCCTGGTCAACAAGACGGCCGGGACGGCGCAGATCTGGGGCATCGACATCGACACCGACCCGCGCAACGCTCGGGCCGCCATCGGGGTGGTGCCGCAGGAGTTGAACATCGATCCGTTCTTCACGCCGCGCGAGCTCCTGGAGGTGCAGGCGGGACTGTACGGCGTGCCCGAGCCCGAGCGGCGCACCAACGAGGTGCTCGCCGCAGTCGGGCTCGCGGACAAGGCGGAGGCCTATGCCCGCTCGCTGTCCGGCGGCATGCGCCGGCGCATGTTGGTGGCCAAGGCCATGGTGCATGCGCCGCCGATCCTGGTGCTGGACGAACCGACCGCCGGCGTCGACGTGGAACTGCGCCAGCAGCTCTGGGCCCACATCCGGCGCATGAACGACGAGGGCACGACCATCCTCCTGACCACGCACTATCTCGAGGAGGCCGAGCAGCTGTGCGACCGGATTGCGATCATCAACCACGGCCGGGTCATCGCCTGCGACACCACCTTGGCCCTGCTGCGACGGCTCGACCGCAAGGAGCTGGCGATCAACCTGGCCGAGGATCTGGCGGCGGTGCCGGGAAGCCTCGGCGACTTCAACGTCGAGCTGGCCAATCCGCGCCGGCTGGTGTTCCGATATCGACCCAGCCAGACGCGCATCCGCGATATCCTGTCGGCCGTGCGCGGCGCTGGCCTGATCATTGCCGATTTGACCACCCACGAAGCCGATCTCGAGGACCTGTTCATCGAGCTCACGCGCAAGGCGGACGAGACCTGAAGCCGCCAAGACGCCGCCACAACCAAGATTAGGGAGAACCAAGCCCATGCTGCAGACCACCATCGCCGGCAGCCTGCCGAAACCGTCCTGGCTGGCCGAGCCGGAAAAGCTCTGGGCCGCGTGGCGGCTCGAAGGCGACGAGCTTGCCGCGGGCCAGCGGGACGCGGCGCTTGTCTGGCTCAAGGAGCAGGAGGATGCGGGCATCGACATCGTCAGCGACGGCGAGCAGTTCCGCGTCCATTTCGTGCACGGCTTTCTCGAGCAGGTCGAAGGCATCGACTGGCAGCGCAAGACCAAGATGGGTATCCGCGACAACCGCTATGTCGTGGACGTGCCCACGGTGACCGGCCCGGTGCGGCGCAAAGGGTCCGTGCACGGCGCCGGCTTCGAATTCACCCGCGCCCATACCGGGCACAAGCTCAAATTCACGCTGCCCGGCCCGATGACGATCTGCGACACCATCGCCGACGCCCATTACGGCAGCCGTCCAGAGATGGCGATGGCCTTTGCCGCGCTCCTGAACGAGGAGGCGCAGGAAATCGAAGCGCTGGGCGCGGATGTGATCCAGTTCGACGAACCGGCCTTCAACGTCTTCATGGACGATGTCAAAGAGTGGGGCATCGCCGCGCTGCACCGGGCGATCGACGGGCTCTCCTGCACCACCGCCGTGCACATCTGCTACGGCTACGGCATCCAGGAGAACATCGACTGGAAGAAGACCCTGGGCGCGGAGTGGCGCCAATACGAGGAGATCTTCCCGGCCCTGAACGCGAGCCGCATCGGCCAGGTTTCCCTGGAATGCGCGCACTCGCACGTGCCCCTGTCACTGATCGGCCTGCTCCGGGACAAGGACGTGCTGGTCGGCGCCATCGACGTGGCGTCCGAAGAGGTCGAGACCCCGGACCAGGTCGCCGCCACGATCCGCGCAGCGATGGAGTTCGTCGATCCCGAGCGCATGTATCCCTGCACCAATTGCGGCATGGCGCCGCTGCCGCGCCAAGTTGCCGCCGGAAAACTCCGGGCGCTCGGCGCCGGCGCGGCGTTGGTTCGCAATCAACTCGGAGCCGAGTAGCGGGCTATGCATGCTCGCCGGAAGGTGAAGAGACGTGACTTGCCCGATTCCGCGGAGGTCTTACGCTTTCGATGAGGGGAGAGCTTGCGGAGAGGGGCTCGTGACGGAGGAGCTTCGCAATGCCCGGTTCCGCAGGGCTTTGGATCATCGTCGTGGTCACGGCGTTTGCCGCCGCTCCGGCGGTGTCGCAAGCGTCGGAGCGCGGGCCCGCGCGAGCAATCCCGATCGACCAGCGGGCCGAGATCAGCGGCGATCCGGCCAAGCCGCGACGGCATTTTCGGGTGCCGAACGCGGCCCGGCTGAGTCCTCAGGACGCCAGCCGGATCTATCAGGATTTCCGCTCGGACTTGGCCGACGGTTACGCCCTTTCGAACCATCCGGTCGCCCAGGCCTATCGACGCTGGCGCCGCTTCAATAGGTCACCCTATCTCTCGGCGACACACGGCCGGCGCCACCTCAACAATTACGCCAACCCGCTGGCCGGGGGCTACGGCCGCCTGCAACCCGGCAACGCCTTGCCGGAGGGTGCGATCATCGCCAAAGATAGCTTTGCGGTCACGGCAACCGGCGACGTGTATGCGGGGCCCTTGTTCATCATGGAAAAGATGCCCGCCGGCTTCAACTATGTCAGCGGCGACTGGCGCTACACCATGATCATGCCGGACGGCAGCATTTACGGCATCACCAAGGGTACCCATGCCGAGCGGGTGGAATACTGCATCGCCTGCCATCTGGCCCGCGAGGACACGGACCATCTCTACTTCGTACCCGAGGCGCACCGGGCAACGGACTGAACGCGCGAGGACGGTCGGCAATTGCGCAGGCGGGACCTTTGCAGTATGACTCGCGCCACTTTGCAGGGTTGCGGCGCCCGTAGCTCAGCTGGATAGAGCGTCGGCCTCCGGAGCCGAAGGTCAGAGGTTCGAATCCTCTCGGGCGCGCCAACCAAAGCATGATCAGACATCCCATGAGTTCAGCTCGCGTGCAGGAGGCCCAGCCGCAGCCGGATCAACCGGCGCCTCACCGTACCCTCGCGGAGATCGCAGCCGCGCTGGGGGCTGAGGTGAGCGGCGACGGCGAGATCGAGATTCGCGAAGTGGTGCATCCGCGTATGGCGTCGAGCGCCACGGACCTCGCCTTCGTCATGGATCAGGGGGCCGTCGACGGGCTGGTGGATTCACCCATATGTGCGGCCGTGGTTGCCGACGGCCTGACGCTGCCAGACGACCTGTTGGCCGGCGTGATTCAGGTGCGCAACCCGCGCTATGCGCTGGCGATGCTGTTGGACCTGTTCGACAAGCCGCCACATGCACCGGCGGGCATCCATCCCTCGGCGGTGGTCGACCGGACGGCACGCCTTGGCGACGGCGTCTCGGTCGGCGCGCTCAGCTATATCGGACCGGAGGCCGAGATCGGCGCTGGAACGGTCGTCATGCCGCAGGTTTCGGTCGGTGCCGGCGCCCGGATCGGCGCCGACTGCCTGCTGCACCCCGGGGTCCGTGTCGGCGAACGGGTGATCGTCGGCGACCGCGCCATCCTGCAGCACAACGCCAGCATCGGCGCGGACGGGTTCAGCTACGTCACGCCCGACGAGCCGAGTTTCGAACAGGCCAAGAAACGCAGCCGGGACGTCACCGTCCAGAACCAGGATATTCGGCGCATCAACTCGATCGGCACGGTCATCCTGGGGAACGACGTCGAGGTCGGCGCCAACGCCGCCATCGACCGGGCCAACCTCGGCGCGACCACCATCGGAGACGGCACCAAGATCGACAATCTGGTCATGATCGGACATAACAACCGGATCGGCGAGGGATGCCTGATCTCGGGCCATGTCGGCATCTCTGGCAGCTGTCGAATCGGAGATCGCGTGGTTCTGGCCGGTCGCGCCGGCGTCGCCGACCACATCACCATCGGCGACGACGTCGTCGTCGGGGCCGGCAGCGGCGTCTGGCGGGATGTTGATGACAAGCAGATAGTCGCCGGGTACCCTGCGCTGCCGAAATCGGAAGCGCTTGCGCGGGAGGCGAACATCGGCCGCATCAGGCGGATTCTGAAGGACCTTGGAGACCTCAGGAAACGGGTCGCCGAGTTGGAAAAGAAGGACGGATGATCGGCCCGCCATTGGCGGGCCGCTGGCCAAGGCAGGTGGCCGCACGGCAATCAAACCCGTGATTCAGACGATTTGAGAGTGCGCATGTCGGACGTCGAAGAAAGAATAAAGGCGATCATCGCAAAAGAGATCTCCACCAAGGAGGCCTCGATCGATCCGTCGGATATCAAGCCGGACTCGACCCTCGAAGATCTCAAGATCGAATCCATCGATTTGGTGCAGATCATGTTCGCCATCGAGGAAGAGTTCGACATCTACCTGGCGGAGGCAGACGTTGGCTTTGACGTCGAGAATGTCGGCCAGGTGGTTGACGCGGTGAATCAGCTGATCGCGGCCAAGGAAACCGGGGACGCGGCATCTTCCCCAGCCAAGACCTGACCGCATGCGCAAGGTCGCGATCACGGGGCTGGGCTGCATCTCGGCCCTCGGCAACACGGTTCCGGAATGTTGGCAATCGGCCCGCGAAGGCGTCAGCGGGATTGCCGAAACGACACAGATCCCCTTGCACGAACTGCGCACGAAGGTGGTGGCAGAGGTCAAGGGGTATGATCCGGCGCAGTACTTCGACGAAAAGGACTTCGCGGTCTACGACCGGTTCGCGCAGTTCGCGCTGATCGCGGCCAAGGAGGCGATCGCGGATTCCGGCCTGGACCTGGCCCGGGAGGACGTCACCCGCGTCGGCGTGGTTCTCGGCACCGGCGTCGGCGGCATGAACACGATAGAAGAGAGCTACGAGCGGCTCTTCAGCGGCGGCGTGAAGCGGGTCCATCCGTTCACCATCCCCAAGATGATGATGAACGCGGCGGCGAGCCATATCACCATGCGGCACGGCATCACGGGCCCGGCCTTTGCCGTGGCCAGCGCCTGTTCATCGGCCAATCACGCCATGGGCATCGCCATGGGCATGATCCGGCAGGGGCAGACGGACGTCGTGATCACCGGCGGCAGCGAGGCGGTCATCACCCTGGGCGTGATCAAGAGCTGGGAAGCGCTGAGAGTGGTGGCACCGGACACCTGCCGCCCCTTCTGCGTCGACCGGAAGGGCATGGTCATCGGCGAGGGCGCGGGCATCGCGATCTTCGAGGACTTGGAGCGTGCCCAAGCGCGCGGCGCCACGATCTACGCGGAGGTCGCGGGTTTCGGCATGTCGTCCGACGCCGCCGACCTTGTGACGCCGGCAACCGAAGGCGCCGCACGGGCCATGACCGCCGCGCTCGACGATGCCGGCCTGAACCCGGACGACGTCGCCTACATCAACGCCCACGGCACCGGCACGCCGGCCAATGACGGCAATGAGACCAAGGCCATTCGCATGGCCTTCGGCGAGCATGCGGAGCGCCTGGCCATCTCTTCGACCAAAGCCATGCACGGGCACGCGCTGGGGGCTGCCGGCGCGCTCGAGCTGATCGCCACGGTGGGTGCGCTTCGCGAGGGCGTGGTGGCGCCAACCGCCAACTTCACCGAGGCCGATCCGGAGTGCGATCTGGATTATGTGCCGAACGTGGCGCGGGACATGGACGTGCCGGCGGCGCTGTCGAACTCGTTCGCGTTCGGCGGCCTGAATGCCGTCCTGGCGCTGCGGCGCGCGAGCTAGGCTCCTTAGTCCGCTTCGGCGAGCGACAGCTTGAAGAAATAGCGGCCGGCGGCGATGAACTTGAGCGGGTCGATCGGCTTGCCGTTGACCAGCACCTCGTAGTGCAGATGGGGACCGGTGCTGCGGCCGGAGCTGCCGAGCTTGGCGATCTCCTGCCGGAACTGCACCTTTTCGCCCTTCTTCACCAGCATCTTTCGGAGGTGGCCATAGCGGGTGCGGAAGCCGTTGCCGTGGTCGATCTCCAGGTACCGGCCGTAGCGGCCGTTCCGTCCGGCGAACACGACCGTTCCCGGCGCGGGTGACAGGACCGGCGTGTTCAAATGGTTGGCCAGATCGATGCCGTAGTGCCGGGCCCAGCGGCCGTTGACCGGATCCTTGCGCGAGCCGAACCTACTGGTCAGCCGGTAATGGTCGACCGGAGGCGCCAGGGGCATCGATTCGAGAACGCTCTCCAAACGGTCCCACTGGCCCAGACGATTGTCCAGCGCCGCCACCTTCACCCGCAGCGGATCTTGATCGCCGACCAGCTCTTCGTCCGATCCGGCACCGACGAACGGCCCGCCTTGGCCGGTCAGCATGGCGGCCGCCGCCCGTCGCGACGCGCCGCTCTTGAGGAAACGGCTGACCTCGATGCCGGTCATTTCGATGATGCGGGCCACCTGGTCGATGCGGCCTTCGGTCCGCTCGGTGACCCGAGCCATGACCTTTTCCTGCGATACCTGCAGCACGGCCAGCGTGAGCTCGAGGTTCCGCAAGCGCTCCTTCAGATCCTCGCGCTGGGCGACGACCCGTTCGCGCTCGGAGTCTGTCTGCAGATAGGCATCCCAGGCTCGCTTGGCGTCCTGGCGCTGGTTTTCCAACATCCAGTCGAACGCCATGTAGTGCATCGATGAAAAGGCGACCCAACCGACAACGCCGACCAGGATGAAGAACAGGGCAATCTGATGAAAGGCCTTAAAGGTGACGAATTCAATCTCGCCACGGACGCGATAAAAGATCTGCCGCTCCGGGAAGACCCTCTTGAAGTAGAGCGGAAATTCACGGATGTATTCGAGCATGAAAGATCTCGACCCTGCCAAGACTCAATCGAAACAGACGCCACACGACGCGACCGGGAAGAAATCCCGTTGGCCGTTCGAGCGGACATGATGCCAAGCGATCATTAGCGAAGCGTTAATTCCAATGAATCGCGCAGGGTGATTTCAGTCAAATCTGCTTAGAATAGTAATAAAAACCCCATGAGACGCAACAAACCCAGATTCTCGAGCATGCGATATTTGAGTTTATTTGGACAGTTGACCCGCCGTTTCATCAAGAAACCTGCGGCGTCCGCAGGCCTGCGACCGCAGGTCGCAGAGGCTTAACGGGGCGTAACCTTTTCCCGCGTAGCGTGGCACCCACATCCCCTCGGGAGGCCGAATCGCAGTCGATTCGGCTACCCGCAGAGCGCGCTCGGAACCGGTTTTCCGGCGACGGAGAAGCCTGAGATGATCAAGAAGGCACTGGCGATCGTGATTCTGTTGCTGGTGGTGGCCGTGATTTCGGCCCACCGGCTGTGGCTGCCGGCTGTCGATGTCGCCGAGGCGACCATGCTCGATTCAACCGTACTCATCGTTCCCCGCTACCGCGAGGCGCCGGTCGATTTCCGCCATGCCTATGGCGGGCCGCCGACATTGCCCTTTGTCGGGGCGGCGATGATCGACACGGACGGCGACGGGCGCGAGGAAGTGTTCATCGGCGGCGGCGGCGGACAGGGCGACGGCCTGCTGGCCTGGCGCGGCGGTCGCTTCGTCAATGTCATCGCCGACAGCGGGCTGTCGGAGCCGACCGCCGCTTATGGGGCCTTGTCGCTGGATCTGGACGACGACCGGGACGTCGATCTGGTGGTCGCCCGCGAAGACGGGCTGCGTCTCTATCGGAACGACGGGCGCGGCCGATTCGCCGCCGAAACCCTGCCGCTACCTCTGTTGCCGGGCGCCATCCCCGTCGCCATCACCGCCGGTGACGTCAACCGAGACGGCCGGGCGGATCTCTATGTGACGGCGATCGTCCGGACGCTGGACGATCAGGAAACCGCGGTGTTCGATGACCCACTGGCCGAAACCCAGGCCATCCTGTTGTTGGGCGATCGAAAGGTAGGCTTCCGCGATGGCACAGCCGCAGCGGGCCTGGGCGAGCGACAGAACAGCCTGCACGCTCTCCTGGTGGATCTGGACAACGACGGCTGGCAAGATCTGGCCGTCGCCCAACGGCTCGGTCATCTGCTGGTGTTTCGCAATCGGGGTGACGGAACCTTTTCTCTGGCCGCCACGCCGACCCGCTTTGGGTCCTGGCTCGCGATGGCGACGGGCGACTATGATGGCGACGGCGACATGGACCTTTTCCTATCCAATGCGGGCAATACGGTGCCGGACTATCTGCTGAGGAGCCACACGCCCGAGGGCGACCCACCAACGCGCGAGTGGGCGTTGCTGCGCAATGACGGTGGTCTGCGGTTTGTCGATATCGGGGCAGCGGCCGGTCTGGTGGGATTCGAGTTCGGTTGGGGCGCGGCGTTCTCGGACGCCAATCTGGACGGTCGAGCGGATCTCGTGGTCGCCCAGAACGACACCGATTGGCCGGCCCACATCTGGGACAAGGCTTCGGCCCGCTTGCTGTTGCAGGACGCCAGCGGTGCGTTCGTTCCCGCCACCCAAGCCAGCGGGGCCGAGAACGCCGCGTTCGGCCAGGCGGTGTTGAGCGCGGATTTCGATAGCAACGGGCATCCCGATCTGCTCTACGTCAATCTGGACGGCCCGCCGCGGGCCTTCCTGAACCAGGGTGACGAGTCCAGATCCGTGACCGTCAGACTGGCCGATGCAACGCGCGCGATCGGTGCGCGCGTGACCGTACGCCGCGCCGACGGTCTGCGCCTCTCGGGCCAGGTGACCGCCGGCGGAGGGTTCATGAACGACCCGTCGGCGACGATGACGTTCGGCCTGGGCGCGGGCGATGCTCCGGTCGACATCGAGGTGATCTGGCCGGATCGGCGGAAGCGCAGCTACCGCAAAGTCGCACCTGGTAGCATCCTGCAGGTCAAGAGGCCCAATTGAGTGCGAAACCCACCATCCCAACCGCGCGCCTGGAAGAAGAGCCGGCCGCAAGCGTGATCGGCCGTGGCGTCTGCCGCACGCTGCGCGAGATGGGCTACGGCACGCTAACCGAGTTCCGCCTGTCCAACGGCCGCCGGGCCGACGTGATGGGCCTCAACCGGGACAGCGAATTCGTCATGGTCGAGATCAAGAGCTCGGAAACGGACTTCCGCAGCGACGGCAAATGGCCGGAGTATCTGGTCTACTGCGACCGCTTCTATTTCGCCGTGGCCGAGGACTTCCCGCGAGCGATCCTGCCCGATCACTGCGGGCTGATCATTGCGGACGGCTTTGGCGCCGCGATCGTGCGGCACGCGCCGGAAACGACCATGAACGCGGCCCGCCGGCGGGCCCAGATTTTGCGCTTTGCGCTGACGGCCAGCGGCCGCCTGCACGACGCCATCGACCCTCGACTGCTCTGATACGAGGGGCTCGGTTCAGCGGTCTATGGGCAGAATCCAGGCGCCGCCGAGCGCCATGTCGACGTCGATGCCGTTTCTGGACAGCGGCAACAGCAGCCGCTCGTAGCGCAGCCAGCGCCCATCGCGCTTGCGAATCTCCTGCACCCCATAGCTGGGCGCTTGCCGCTCGACAATGCCGCGATACTTGCGCGCAATGTCCGCCGTCTTGCCGCCGAGATCGAGCTCGTCGAGCGCCCGGCCCGTGATCTCCTCGCCGTATCGCGCGACGATTTCGGTTCCCACCAGGCGAAAGCGAAAGCGCATCGGATTTCGCTCTACGTCCACCAGAAACACGTCGGGCAGAAGTCCCGAGATGGCAACGGGATCGATGTCGTCACGGGCCGGCATGGCTCGCCCGTTGCGCATCAACGACCAATAACCATAGAGCTCGGCGACCTTTGGGTTCACTTGACTGTTCGGGTCGTCTGTCACAAGAGCACACTCCATCAGCCTGGGCGCACGCGTCCCAGCGTCTGTATACATGACCGATTCATTTCGGAAATCTGGCTCTACCTGGGGAGATTCGCTGCCGTTGCAACAGACGCAATCCGCGGCATTCTGTCGCGGCGGGTCAGCGGCCTACTTGCCAGCGCGGGCGATGGTCTCGGAGGTGCTGAATCCAGGCAGGAGATCGGCCAGCAGGACGCGGCCGCCATAGCCTTCGACGAAATCGCCGCCGACAACCTCGTCCTTGGCGTAATCCGCGCCCTTGATCAGAACATCGGGATGCAGCGTCTTGATCAACGCCATCGGCGTGTCTTCGGGGAAGATCACGACCAGATCGACACTGCTGAGCGACGCCAGCACCTGGGCCCGCGCCGCTTCCGACTGAACGGGGCGCCCGTCACCCTTCAGTCGCGTGACGGAGGCGTCGCTGTTGAGTCCGACGATGAGCCGGTCGCAGGCCCGCCGCGCCTGAGCGAGCAGGGATATGTGACCAGGATGCAGCAGATCGAAACAGCCGTTGGTGAAGCCGACCTTGACCCGTTTGCGCCGCCAGCCCTCGACACGCTCCAGAGCCTGAGCCAGGGTGACAACCTTTGTCCCGCCGGTCAGCAGGTCGGCGGTGTGCAGGGCGGTGATCAGCTCGTCGGCGCCGGCCACCGCGGTGCCGGTCTTGCCGACGACGATGCCGGCCGCGACATTCGCCAGCGCCGCCCCGTCGACCAGCGGAACGCCCGCCCCCAACGCCGCGGCGACGCTCGCAACCACCGTATCGCCGGCGCCGGACACGTCGAACACCTCGCGGGCCTCGGCGGGAAGATGCACGGGGCGCCCGCCGCCTTCGACCAAGGTCATGCCGTCGGCGCCACGCGTCGCCAGCACGGCACCAATGCCACAAGCCTTTCGGACGGCCTGCGCAGCCTCGGCCACCTGATCGTCGCCGGCTGTCGGTAGTCCGCTGGCGTCGGCCAGCTCGCGCCGGTTGGGGGTGAGAACGGCGGCACCTCGATAGCGATCGAAATCGCGCCCCTTTGGATCGACGACCACCGGTACGTTCGCAGCCCGACCCGTCTCGACGACACTGCGCAGGACCTCCGGGACCAAAACGCCCTTGGCATAGTCGGACAGGACAACCGCGGTACAGTCGGGGACCAGCGCTTCGATGCGACGGACAAGCTGGTCGAGGGTGCGGCCCGAGACCGGGGCCGGAGACTCCCGGTCGGTCCGCAAGAGCTGTTGGCCGCCGCCGAAATACCGTGTCTTGATGGTGGTCGCGCGCGATTTATCGATGATCAGATGCGGCTCCACCTCGGCGATCTCGCCGAACAGCCCGGTGATGGCGTGCCCGGCTTCGTCGTCGCCGACCACCGCCAGCGCAGACGCCTTGACGCCGAGCGCGACCAGATTGCGCACCACGTTGCCTGCCGCCCCCAACATGGAGATTTCCCTGTCGACGCGCAGGACCGGGATCGGCGCTTCCGGCGAAATCCGCTCGACCTGCCCATGGACGAAACGGTCCAACATGACGTCGCCCACGCACAAGACGCGGATGCCGGCAAAGGCCTCGACGCTGGCGGCGAGATCCGACCGGTCGGTCATGGCTCGAGAACCTTCATGCCAGGCCAAGCTCGATCTCGAGCGCACCACACAGCATCTGGCCCAGCGTGATGTGCATCTCCTGGATGCGCGCCGTGTTCTCCGAAGGCACCAGCAGCAGGGGGTCGGCAAGGCCGGTCATCTGGCCGCCGTCGCCGCCGGCAAGACCGGCGGCCACCAGGTCCCGGTCCCGGGCCGCCTGCAGCCCTGCTATCACATTGCGGCTCCGACCCGAGGTGCTGATGCCGATGGCCACGTCGCCCGCGACTCCGAGCGCCTGGACCTGACGCGCGAACAGCGCATCGAAACCCAGGTCGTTGCCAATAGCAGTCAGCGCCGAGCTGTCGGTGGTCAGCGCCAGGGCGGGAATCGGAACACGGTCGGCCTTGTAGCGGACGGTGAGCTCGGTCGCCAGATGCTGGGCGTCCGCCGCGCTGCCGCCATTGCCGAAGAACAGGAGTTTGTTGCCCGAGCGGAGCGCACCGGCGGAGGCGCGAACCAAGGTCGCGAAAGCGCCAGCCAAGGAATCGCGTGTCGCCGCAACAACGGCGGCATGTTCGGCGAACTCGGCCGCGTAAAAGGCGTCGATATCGAAACTAGCCATCAAAGTCCGCTGGGGAGCTACGCTGGGCGCTACTCATATTCGCAGACAAGGGCCACGTCAATTTCCTGCCGGGCGCGGCTTGGCGCGATCAGGAGCCGATCTCGCCGCCGTCTTCCTTGGTGATCGCCACCACCGAGGGCCGCGGCGGCATACCCTCGGCGAAATCCGGCCAGCGTGTCGCGGGGGCGGCCAGGGTCGACCCCTCGGCGGGGTGCTGAACGGCGCAGAAAAGGGTGCGGCCGTCCGGCGTGAAGCAAAGCCCGGGGCATTCCGCGCCAATCGGACCTCTGTAGAAGAATCGGGTCAGCGCCCGGCCGGGTCCGGTCGTGTCGCAGGCGTAGATGCCGTCCGATACGCCGCGATCATACTGGTCTGTGTCCTGGTCGGTCGAGATCCACAGGCGGCCCCGAAGATCGAATGCGCAGTTATCCGGGTTCGTCAGCCAGCCGTCCTTGGAAACATCCGGATGATAGCGCGCGCCATGCCCCGCCTCGGACGGGTCCCCGGCCAGGATGAACACGTCCCAACGGTACTGGTCGGCACTGTGGTCCCGCACCGGTCCGTCGCCCGGTGGCGCCAAT
This sequence comes from Alphaproteobacteria bacterium, assembly GCA_030066595.1. Lineage (GTDB taxonomy): Bacteria > Pseudomonadota > Alphaproteobacteria > JAJFFI01 > JAJFFI01 > JASJBI01. The sequence continues at coordinate 45,951 of JASJBI010000031.1, forward strand.
TCCAGAATATGGCCGAAGCGGTTGTCGGCGCGCGGGTTGGCCGCATCAATTCGCGCCTCCGAACGTTCGCGGTTGATGGTGAGCATGACGTAGACCCGCCCGGTCCTGGGATTGGTTTCGACATCTTCCGGCCGGTCCATCGGCGTGGCGCCCAGCACATCGGCTGCGCGACGGGTTTCGATCAGCACGTCCGCCTGGCGAGCAAATCCATTGCTCCTGTCCAGCCCGTTCTGACCGTACACCAGCGGCAACCAGTCCATCGTGCCGTCCGCGTTGAAGCGGGCCACGGACAGGGTGCCACGGTCCAAGAGATCGTGGTTGGCCAATCGGTTTTCCGGATCGACCGGTCGGTCCGAAACGAAGCGGTAGAGATAGTCGAACTCGTCGTCGTCGCCGGAATAAACCGCCAGCCGACCATCCGCCGAGATCACAGTGGTCGCGCCTTCATGCTTGAACCGCCCCAGAGCGGTGCGTTTGACCGGCGGAACATCGGGGAAATACGGATCATACTCGACCACCCAGCCGAACCGGTTGGGCTCGTTGGGCTCGGCCTCGATGTCAAAGCGCGAATCGTTGAGGTGCCATGAATAGAGCAGTTTTTCTCCGATGCCATAGCGGCGGAAACGGTCCGGCTCACTGGTCCTTGCAGGATCACCGGCGAAATAGAGATCGAAGTTCTCTTCGCAGGTCAGCACCGTGCCCCAGGGTGTCGTGCCACCGGCGCAGTTGTTGAGCGTGCCCACAACCGTCCGGCCGGTTGGATCCGCCTTGGTCCGCATCCGCGCGTGGCCGGCGGCGGGCCCGGAGACGTGAACGAGCGTGTCGAGCGCGGTCAGGCGCCGATTGAGGATCCCGTCCGGAACGGCGCGCCAGCGGCCGGCCTCCTTTCGCACCTCGACGATGCTGGCGCCATGCGCGGCCATCTCGATGCGGGCCTGGGCTTCCGTGGTGGCGTCCCAGGCTTGGAGCCCTGGCCACATCAGTTCGCGGTTGGTGTACTCGTGATTTACGAACAGGAGGCCGTGTTCGGGACTGGTCGACCAGCGCGGCAACGGCAGATAGGCGACATAGTCCGCGTTGTAGCCGAACTGCATGCGCTGGCCGTCGACTGACATGGCGCGCGGGTCGAACGCGGGAGCGCCAGGCAAGACCGGATCGCCCCAGCGGAGCAGGACATCCGCCCGATAACCCGGCGCGACCGCATGGTCCGGCCCGCCGCCTTGCGGAATCTCCTGGAAAGTCAGGCTCGACCCGTGCGCAAGCGCCCGCGGCCAGGGGCTGGTGATGGCTGTCCCGGCGGCGGCGGCCAGGCCCGCCAGGACGGAGCGACGGGACAGACGCTGGGCGACGATATCGCCCAAGCTGGGGCTTGGCCTTGGATTGACCGGACCGTCTTTCTCCTGTGGCAGGAATGTCATTGCCGGGCAGTTCAGTTGTGGTTGGACCAGACTAGACTGGAAATAGCCGGGAGATTGACCAGATTCACAGATTGTGTGAACGCCCGTCTCACCCATTCGTCCCACAGTAAGGGCCCCAGATGACACTTTCGTGGAAGTTCACGGCCGCCGCAATGGCCCTATGGCTGTTGCCCGGCGCCGGCGTCGCGGCCGAGGCGCCCGATGGTACCTTCCGCTATGTGGTAAGCCATTCCCTGCATGGCGACGTTGGACATCTGACCAACACCATCCAGCGGGACGGACCTGAGCTGCTGGTGAAGACCCAGCTCCGGATTACCGGCAAGGTCCTCGGCATCGTCGTCCGCCGGATCGAGGAAGACCGGCAAGAGATCTGGCGCGAAGGCAGGCTGATTGCCTATGAGAGCCGCGCCGACGACAATGGCGAGATTGTTGTGACCCGTGGCCGGGCCGAGGGCGACGCATTCGTGATCGACGGCTCCGAGGGGCGGGTTGAGGCACCGGCGGATCTCTACACCGCGACAGCGTGGTCGATCGGCATGGTCGATGCCAGGGTCCTGATGGGCACCAAGGACGGCGACCTCAATCGGGTCACGATCACCGCCGTCGGCACGGACCCGATCGAGGTCGCGGGACGGCAGGTTCCGGCCCGCCTTTACCACGTGCGCGGCGACACGGAGCGCGACCTGTGGTTCGATTCCCGAGGCGTTCCGTTGAAGATCGCGTTTCCGGCCGCCGGCGGCACCGTCTCTTTCACGCTGGACAACGAGAATGTGACCGCCCCGGACTGGCAGCCGGCACGCCGTCCCCTCAGCCCGGAGCGCGAACGACCCGGCGAATTGCTGCCTCCATCGTGAGGTCCTGGACGATCACCGAGAACAGCACGATGCCGAAGCAAAGCGCCAGGATCGCTCCGTTCCAGGGGCCGGCATCCCAATGAGCTGATGCGTCGCTACGGTGCGTTCGACCCGCGTTGCCCCGGCCAGAGCGCGCGTCCATAATCGTCGGCCGTCTGCCGCAAACGGAGGGTCGCCGATGTTTCGTGACAACGCGCTCAAACAGCGCCTGGCCGAGGGCAAGTCGGCGCTGGGTGCCTGGTGCGCGACCCAGAGCGCGGTCGCCGCTGAGATCCTCGGACATGCCGGTTACGATTTCATTCTGATCGACCACGAGCACGGCTTCGGCGGCTATACGGACTCGCTGGCCCTGTTGCAGGCATTACAGGCGTTCCCAGCGACCGTCATCTTGCGGGTTCCGGTCAACGATCCGGTGCCGATCAAGCGGGCGCTCGACATCGGCGCCGAAGGGATCATGGTGCCCATGGTGGAAAGCGCGGCGGATGCCAACGCGGCCGTCGCCGCGGCCCGCTATCCGCCGGCCGGAATCCGCGGCTGTGCCACCACGGTTGTGCGCGCCGCCGATTATGGGCTGCGCGCGGACGACTATCTGGCCCGCGCCGACGCCCAGGTCTTTGTCATGGTGCAGATCGAGACACCGCGGGCGGTCGAGAACATCCCCGAGATTGCTGCGGTCGAGGGCGTCGATGCGCTGTTCATCGGGCCGGCGGACCTCGCCGCCAATGTCGGCCATCCGGGCGACTTCGACCACCCCGATGTGAGCGCCGCCTTCGCCCGGGCGGAGGACGCGATCAAGGCCAGCGGCAAGCCGATGGGCAATGTCCCGTTCGGTGGGTTAGATTGGCGCGCCCTGTTCGACCGCGGCTACCGGATCGTCGCGGCCGGCAGCGATGTCGGATTCCTGCGCGAGGGCGCGCGGGCCCAGGTGGCAGCGTATCGCAGAGAGATCGACTAGGAGACGACGATGGCCGAGACCAACCGCCAGATCCTGCTCAAGAGCCGGCCGCCGGGCGAGCCGGGCCTGGACAATTTCGAGTTGGCCGACGCGCCGATGCCCGTGCCGGGCGACGGAGAGGTGCTGGTGCGCAGCATCTATCTGTCGCTCGACCCCTACATGCGCGGGCGCATGCGCGACGTGAAGTCCTACGTGCCCCCCGCCGAGATCGGCGCGGTCATGCCGGGTGCGGTCGTCGGCGAGGTCATGGAGTCCCACGACGCCGATTACGCGCCGGGCGACATCGTCGAGGTCTATCACGGCTGGCAGGAGTATGCCGCCTCGCCGGCAAAGTTCCTGCGCCGGGTCGACGCCACGGCGGCGCCGATCTCCACGGCCCTGGGCGTGCTGGGCATGCCAGGCGTGACCGCCTTTTTCGGCTTGCTGGACGTGGGCCGGCCCAAGCCCGGCGAGACCGTGCTGGTCTCGGCGGCTTCCGGCGCGGTCGGCGGCGTGGTCGGCCAGATCGCCAAAATCAAGGGCTGCCGGGCGGTGGGCATCGCCGGCGGGCCGGCCAAGTCGCGCTGGGTGACGGAAGAGCTCGGCTTTGACGCCTGCATCGACTACCGGGCCGAGGATCTGGACGAGGGCATCCAACGCACCTGTCCGGACGGGGTCGATGTCTACTACGACAATGTCGGCGGGCGCACGCTGGACGCCGTGTTGCGCCGGATCAACGACAGGGCGCGCATCGTGATCTGCGGCATGATCTCGGAATACAACCTGGAGAAGCCGGAGCTGGCGCCACGACCGACCCGGGCGCTCCTGGTGCACCGGGCGCGCATGGAGGGGCTGATCGTGTTCGACTACGTGGACCGCTTTCCAGAGGCACTGGCCAGCCTGGCCGACTGGGTCCGGTCCGGGGAGCTCAAGTACCGCGAGACCATCGCCGACGGCATCGAGAACGCGCCGGCCGCCTTCATCGGTCTCTTGAAGGGCGAGAACTTCGGCAAACAGCTCGTTCGCCTGGGGCCAGAGCCCGCTTGAGCGAGGCAGCGCCATCGGCGCATTGGCGCCGCGCGCTCCTGGAGCCATTCTCCATCCTGCTCCTGGACATGAACGGTACCTTCATGTTCGGCGGCGATCGGTTCTCCGCCGAACAGAATTACGCAGCCACCTATCGCACGCTTGGCGGCGATCTGGACGACGCGACCGTAAACGGCGCGATTGCTGCCTGCTATGCCTATCTCGACCAGCTCTATCCCGACCCGGTCTGGCACGACCGGTTCCCGAGCCTTGCCGACGCCCTCCTCACCTTGGAACAAACCCGCACACTGCCGGAGCACGAGAGGAGGCGCCTGGAACGGACCTTTGCGCTGCACGAGGTCGGGCGTGTGCCGGACGACCACGCGGAAGCGCTCAGGCGGCTCCGCCGTCGGCATCGGCTCGCCCTGGTGGCCGACATCTGGGCGCCGAAGCATGCCTGGCTCGACGAGCTTGACCGTGCCGGCGTGTCGTCTTTGTTCGACGCGCTGATCTTTTCCTCCGATGGCTCCAGCGTCAAGCCGTCGCCCGCGACCTTCGAAAGAGCGTTGGCGCAAACGGGAGCGACGCCCGAGACTTCGGTTGTCATCGGCGATTCCGTGCGGCGGGATTTGGGCGGAGCGGCGGCCGCCGGCGTTGCGTGCATTCTGGTCGGCGGAGCCGAGGACGCGGCCGCGCGGGCCGCGGTTCCGAGCTTGACGGATCTCGTCTAAGACTTCCGCGCCTTGAGCTTCTTGTAGACGACCGGAAGCATGGCGAGGACGGCGAGGCCCACCAGCGCGATGATCACCTGCGGCGTGAGCACGCCGGACAGGGTGAACTCGTCGCCGCTTTCGAACACGCTGCCGAGTCCGGCACCCACCGAGGCATAGACAAAGCTGCCCGGGATGATGCCGATCAAAGTCGCCAGCACATAAGTGCGCGTGCGCACGCCCAGAAAAGCGGGGACCAGGTTCACGACGAAGAACGGGAACAGCGGGATCAGACGCAGCACCAGGAGATAGGAAAAGGCGTTCTCCTGGAAGCCCGCCTCCATCTTCTTGAGCCAGGGGCCGGCCCGCTGTCTGAGACCTTCGCCCAGCGAGGTGCGCGCGATCTCGAACAGGATGGTGGCACCCAACGTGGCCGCAATGACCACCCAGCATGAGCCGAGCACGGCGCCGAAGAGGAAGCCTCCCGTGATGGTCATCACGGCTGCGCCCGGCAGGGACATCGCGACAACGGCGGCATAGCCCGCCATGAAGACGATCGGCGCGAGCCAGGGATAGCGCCCGACGAAGTCCAGCAGCACTTCGCGATGCTGTTTGAGCGCCTGGAAGGTCAGATAGTCGTCCAGGCCGAAGGCGAAGGCGGCGGCGATCGCCGCCACCAGCACGGCGAGCGGCAGAAACCGGCGCACCGGACCCGGTGAGGTGCCTGCCTTCGTCACGCCGTCAGCTCCGGGCTGCGCTGCGGCCGCCGAACATGCTCCTGCATTGGGATCGTTTGCCATGGGCGGCGGCTCCGGCTCAAGCAAACTTCATGAGAAAACGAACGAGCTTGCGGGTGCGCGGGCTGAACAGCTTGGGCATGAAATAGCTGCCCGCGGCGCGCTTGCTGACCTCAGAAAAGGTGGGATAGGGCGCGATGAGGCCGGCCATCGCCCCGATCCCCATGTCCCTACCGACCGCCAGCACCCAGGGCAGCAACAGCTCGCCCGCCCGCGCTCCGACGATGGTTGCGCCCAGGATTTTGCCGCGGGGCGAGGTGATGACCTTGATGAAGCCGTCGGTCTCGCGCTCGGCCTGGGCGCGGTCGTTCTCGGCGAACGCCCAGCGCAGCACGCGGATCTCCCGGCCGGTCTCCTGGGCCTTGGCCTCGCTGAGCCCGACATGGGCGAGCTCGGGTGCGGTATAGGTGACCCAGGGCACCGCCCGGTCGTCCACCTTGGCCGGCATGCGAAACAGGATGTTGCGAATGACGATGCCGGCGTGATAGCCGGCGATGTGCGTGAACTGGTAACGGCCGGCGACGTCGCCCACCGCGAACACGCGCTTGTTGCTGCTGCGCAGCCGGTCGTCCACCTCGATGCCCTTGGGCGAGTACGCGATCCCTGCGGCCTCGAGATCCAGCCCATCGACATTGGCGCGCCGGCCCGCCGCGACCAGCAGATCCGAGCCGGTGATGTCCCGTTCCCGGCCGTCCTCCTCGATGGTTACCGCGATGCCGTTGCCGGCCTTGGCCGCCCGCACCACCTTGACTCCCTCGAGGATCTCGATGCCGTCCCGGCGCATGCGCTGGCGCACCACGTCGGCCGCTTCGGCGTCGTCGTTCAGGAAGATGCGGAACATCTCCAGGACCGTCACCTTGGCGCCCAGATGGCGGTGCGCCTGGGCCATCTCGCAGCCGATCGGACCGCCGCCGATGACGATCAGATGTTCAGGTGCTGCAGTACGCTCGAAGATGGTCTCGTTGGTCAGGAACGGCACCTGGTCCAGGCCGGGGATCGGCGGCACGGCGGGCGCCGAGCCGGTGGCCACCACGAACCATTTCGCCTGAATTCGGCGGCCGTCCGCCACCACCTCCCGCGGCCCGCTGAACCTGGCCGCAGCGCGGATCACGTCCACGCCCAGGCCCTCGAACCGTTCCTGCGAGTCCATCGGGGCGATCGCATCGATCACATCGTGCACATGGCCGTGCACCTTGCCGAAATCGACGTTGGGTACGGCCCCGTTGACACCGAAGCGGCCCGCGCCGCGTATGGCCTGGGCCGCGTGCCCGGCCGCCAGCAGCGCCTTGGACGGAACACAGCCATAGTTCAGGCAGTCGCCGCCCATCTCGCCCTTCTCGATCAGCACCGTTTGGGCGCCCATCTGCGAAGCGCCCGCGGCAACGCTCAGGCCACCGGACCCTGCGCCGATGACGCAGACATCGGTCTCTAGGATGTCCGACATTGCCCCTCGCTCGCGCGAACGCGTAACCGGCGGCGGCCATGCGTCATGCTGGGTCGCGCCCGGCTCGCCCTGCGCCTGACTCCTAACCCTTGACCACCAGCTTGTAGTTGGGCGTCGGGTTCAGCGGGCAGGAGTAGACGTACTCGCCCGGCTTGAGGGTGACCTCGTAATCCTGGGTCTTGCCCAGCACGAGGCCGCCGCCCGAGACGCTGATCTTCGAGACCTTGTGGACCGGGTTCTTCCAGTTGTAGTCATGCTCACGGAGCCAGAAGCCGAGCTCATAGGGCACGTTCTTGTTGGTCACCCGGAACACATACTTGCCCGGCTTGAGCTCGATAACATTGGCCTTGGCCAGGCGCGCATCCCCGGTGTCGGTATTGATTTTCACGCAGTCCTTCTCGGACTTCGGCATGTACATATGGTCGACGCCGTTCTCCGATTCGATGAACTGGCACCCCACCTGGGTCAGTTCGATGACGGTGGCGTCTTCGACCGCCAGGGCCGCACCTCCGGCGGTGAGGCCGGCTGCCAGGCCGAGCACGGTCAGGCTGGTCGCCAGATTGCGCTGTGTCATGATTGGGTCCCTTCCGAAACTTTGCCGCCCACGACGGCATCACGCACGTTGTAAGATCGGGAATCCGCGGCAAATGTCCATTCAAACCAATATAACATTTATGTGTGCAGCATGTGACGCCAGGTCGAGGCCGGCCAGCGGGCCTGGTACGGAGCCGTGCTGCAGGGGGTTTGGAGCGGGTAGCGGGAATCGAACCCGCGCGTCCAGCTTGGGAAGCTGGCAGGCTACCATTACATCATACCCGCGTTCCGCATTTATGTAGCGAACGGCAAAGCGGTCGTCCAGACCGTTGCGGGACGGCGACTTCCAAGGCCAATCGACACATGGCCGGGGAGATTCCTGCGTCCATCCGCCTGCAGGCGCGTCTCTAAGGGTACAGCAATTCGAATAAGGAGATCCGCCATGCGCCTGCAACTCGCCTTGAATGTCCGCGACCTGGACGAAGCCGTGACCTACTACGCCAAGCTCTTCGGGACCGAGCCGCACAAGCGCCGGCCCGGATATGCGAACTTCGCGATCGCCGAACCGCCGCTCAAGCTGGTTCTGTTCGAGAACCCGGAGGCGGAGGGTCGGCTAAACCATCTCGGCATCGAGACGTTGTCCGCAGACGCCCTGGGCCAGGCGGCGAAGCGCCTGGAGACCTCGGGCATCGTCGAGCGTGTCGAGCGGGAGGTGACCTGCTGCCACGCCACCCAGGACAAGGTCTGGACGCGCGATCCCGACGGCATGGCCTGGGAATGGTACCGCATCACCGACGACGAGCCGACGCCCGCGTCGGAGCGCCCGAGCGAAGCCTGTTGCCCCAGCGAGCAGGATGTGGACCAGGCCGTCTGCTGATGAAACAATCGGAGCCATGACGGAGCAGGCCGCCATGGGCGAGGATGATTGGGCGCGGCTCGAGTCCCGGCTGCGCGACTACGTGCGGCAGCGGGTCGATACCGGGTCGGTCGACGATGTGGTCGGCGACATCCTGCTCCGGCTGGTCCAGCATCGCGACCAATTGGCGGCGGCCGCAAACCCGACGGCCTGGATGCGCCGGGTCGCCGCCAACGCGATCACCGACCACTATCGCCGGAATGCGGCCCAGGACCGGGCCCTGGCGCAGGCCGGGATCGAGGATGCGCTCGACAAGCCGGACGACCCCGAGGCGGACACCACCGCCGCGGCCCACATCGCTGGCTGCCTGATCCCTTTCATTCACGGATTGCCGGAGCCGTACCGCGACGCGCTGATGCTGACCGAGATCGACGGCCTGACCCAGGAAGCCGCAGCACGACAGCTCGGCCTGTCCACCTCGGGCATGAAATCCCGGGTTCAGCGCGGCCGGGCCAAGCTCAAGCAGGCCCTGCTGCGCTGCTGCGCCATCGAGCTCGACCGCCGGGGCGGCGTGATCGACTACCGGCGCCGCGCCTGTGCGCCGGACTGCGCCTGAGACCTGACCCGCCAGGACGGACGCGCGTCAGCCACCACCTGCGGCGGCCTCAGCGCATTTCTCGGGCTTGAAGACCCGCTCGGTCGAGGCCGGAAACCTCGCCAGCGCGGCAGCCGGGCGGATCGGACGCCGGACCAGCTCGCCGCCACAGTTCGGGCAGCGCCCGCCGAGCATGGTCTCGGTGCAGTCGGCGCAGAAGGTGCACTCGAAGGAGCAGATCCGGGCCTCTTCGGACTCGGGCGGTAGATCCCGGTCGCAGCATTCGCAGTTCGGTCGGATTTCGAGCATGGCGTCCTCCTCCTCTCGCGATGATCCTTGTCAGGGGCGCTACTTGCCGCTCCAGGCGCCGAGCAGCCGGGGCAGGTCGCCGAACCGGGCGATCAGCCCGAACACGAGCGCGGCGATGGCGACGAAGAACACGGCGACCGAGGCCATGATCGGCGTATAGCCGTAGCGCAGGCTGTTGAAGATCTTGATCGGCAGGGTCTCCACGGTAAAGCCCGCCACCATGTAGGCGATGATGTATTCGTTGAGGCTCAGGACGAAGGCGAAGGCGAAGCCCGAGAACACATAGGGGCGCACGAGGGGCAGTACGATCGTGAGGAAGGTCGTGCGGCGGTCGGCGCCCATGGTCTCCGCCGCCTCGATCAGCTCCCGGTTGATGGATTCGAGGCCAAGGGACACGGTCACCAGCGGCAGCGTCACCAAGAAGATCCCGTGCGAGACAATGGTCGCCAGCATGTGCCCGTAGAGCCCGGTCGACACCCAGAACACCATGAAGCCCAGCGCCGTGATCACCGGCGGCAGCATGAAGGGCGCAAGGCCAAGGGAAAACAAGATCCGCGCAAAGAGCACGTTGTGCCGCCAGGCGAAGACCGCCAGCGGCAGCGCGACCGAGACGGCCACCAGGCTCGCCGCCAGAGCAATCGCGACGCTGTTCGAGAGCGCGTGGAACCAGTCGGCCTGGGCGAACAGCTCGCCATACCAGCGCAACGAAATTCCTTCGGGCGGAAAGCGCAGCTTGCGCGGCGCGTTCAGGGACACGCCCGCCACCACGACCAGCGGGGCGACCAGGAACAGGACCACCAGCCCCATGAACAGCCGCTTGAGGGTCCGCGTCACGCCGCCGTCTCCGTATCCTTGCCCACCAGCAGGGTGAGCCCGACCAGGGCCAGCGAGACCAGCAGGAAGAAGATCGCCATGGCCGCGGCGAAGGGCAGATTGGACTGGAAGATCGCCTGATCGGTGATATGCACCGAGAGCGTCCAGTGCTGCGGGCGGCCCAGTACCTGCGGCAGGAGATAGGCGCCCAGGGTGAACACGAACACCAGGATCAGCGTCCCGACGATGGTGTTGCGCAGGCACGGCACGATGACCGTGAAGAAGCTCCGCATCGGCGAGGCGCCGAGCATCCGGGCCGCCTCCGGCAGTTCCGGGTCCAACCGGGACAGCGACGGGTACATCACCAGCACGGTGTAGGGAAATCCCAGATAGCAGAGCCCGAGCAGCAGCGCGGTGAAGCTGGGCGTGAACGCCTCGGGCCGCTCCATCAGGCCGACCCAGACCAACAGGTTCGACACGCCGGCCGTCCGCGACAGCAGGGTCGACCAGGCAAAGCCGATGATCACCTCGGAGAGGGACAGGACCGCGAGCAGGAACACGATCAGCGGGATTTGCTGCCGACGCGGCATCTGGCTCAGGAAATAGGTGAAGGGAAAGCCGATCACCACCGCCAGCACCGCGGCGCAGGCGGAGACGAACATGGAAAACACCAGGATCTTGCCGAAGAAGGGCGAGAAGAACCGGGCGTAGTTGGCGAACTCGAAGGCCGGCTCGTAGAAGGCCTCCGGCACGCGGTGAAAGAAACTCACCGTCAGCATGATCCCGAACGGGATCAGGAAGAAGATCACCAGCGCCAGCGCCGGAAAGGCCGGCAACAGGCCGTCGCGCAGGGTCATCCGGGCGCCGGTCATCCGCGCAGGACCACCGCCCGGTCCCCCGGGATCTCGATGCCGGCGGTATCTCCGACCGAGACGGCCGGACGCTCCTTGGGCGTGGTCACCGCGACCAGTTCCTGCCCCGCGCAGTCCAGAGAGATCTCGACGCTGGCGCCGAGATCGCGAATGAAGGCGACGGTGCCGCGGAGGCCGTCCGCCTGGCCCTGCGCCACCGGCAGCACATGCAGATCCTCGGGACGGACCGACAGCGTCGCCGCGCCCCGCTCCTCAGCGAGCCCGGACGGCATGTCCGCGAGCGCCAGCCGGTGCCCGGCAACTTCAACCGTGCCCGCCTCCACGATCTCGCAGGGAATCAGATTGCTGATGCCGATGAAGTCGGCAACGAAGGTGTCCGCCGGGTTGCGGTAGATCTCCAGCGGCGGGCCGGCCTGCAGGACGCGGCCCTCGTTCATCACGACCACGATGTCGGCCATGGTCATGGCCTCGCGCTGGTCATGGGTGACCACGATGGTCGTGACGGCCAGCCGTTGCTGCAGCAGCCGCAATTCGACCTGCATCTTCTCGCGCAGCTTGGCGTCGAGCGCCGAGAGCGGCTCGTCCAGCAGGAACAGCTTCGGGTCGATGGCGAGCGCCCGGGCGATGGCGACCCGCTGGCGCTGGCCGCCGGACAACTGCGAGATACGCCGCTCCCCGACGCCGGGCAGCTGGACCAGGTCCAGAAGCTCAGCCACCCGACGGTCGCGGGTCGCTTTGTCGACGCCCCGGATCTTCAGGGCGTAGGCGATGTTCTCACCGACCGTGAGGTGCGGAAACAGCGCCAGGGACTGGAACACCATGCCGAAGTCGCGGTCATGCGCGGAGACGCCGGTCAGATCCGCGCCGTCCAGCAGAATGCGGCCCTCGGTCGCGGTCTCGAGCCCGGCGATGAGCCGCAAGAGCGTGGTCTTGCCGCAGCCGGACGGGCCCAGCAGGCAGACCAGTTTCTGCGGCGGCAGATCGAGGTCGACATGATCGACGGCCGCGATTTCGCCGAACCGCTTCGTCAGTCCTTCAAGTCGAAGTCCGGCCATCGATGCGTCGGGGCGACTCACGACGATCCCCGAGGCGCACCAGGCGCCTCGGGAACCAGAAGCCGGATCAGCCGGCGATCAGTTCGGACCATTTCTGATTGAGCCAGTCCGACCGCTTCTCGTACATGTCGTAGCGCGGAATAATCGCCGGGATGTCGCTGGCCACTGCCGCGAACTCCTCAGCCGTCAGGTCCAAGTGTTTGCGCGGCACGGTCGGCGCCGTGCCGACCTTGCGGGACAGCACCGCCTGAGTAGACGGCTGGCTCATATAGTCGATGAACACTTGCGCCTGCTCGATCTGCTTGGACGCCTTGGACACGCACCACGACCCGGAATCCAGTACGCCGCCCTCGGCGGGGAAGGTTGAGCGCACGGGCTGGCCTTTGGACGCCGCCAGTCCGGTGACGTCGTGATAGTACTGGCCCATCGGGATCTCTCCCGATTCCAAAGCCTGCTGGAACTGGCCCTCGTCGCGGTACCAGAGACGCACGTTCGGCTTCACCTCGGCGAGCTTCTGCATGACCTTGAGGATGCCCTCTTCGGTGTCCAGGATCTTGGTGCCACCGAACCAGGTGGCAGCCGTGACCTCCAGCAGGAAGGAATTGCTGACCAGCGCGAGCAGGCCAAGCCGGTCCTTGTTGGCCGAGTTCCAGAGCTCCTTCCACGACGTTGGCGCCTTGGGATAGGTCTTGGTGTTCGAGACCAGCGTGATGTACCAGGACACCGCGCCGACACCGCAGATCGAGCCGTCGGCGTAGCGGTGCACGAAATGCTCGGGCAGGCGCTTGGTATTGGGCAGCTTGGCTTCGTCGAGCGGCGCCCAGAGCTTGGCGTTCTGGCCCTTTATGCGGGTGACCTGCGCCATCATCGAGACATCGGCCGGCGCCTGACCCGCACGCGCCGCGGTCTGCAGCTGGACCAGCCAGGCCTCCCCGGTCGGCTCGCCAATGGACTCGACGGCGATGCCGGTCGCCTTCGTGAAGTCCGGATAGATGTGCTTGTCGAACGAATCCTTGAAATAGCCGCCATAGGTGCCGACCTTGAGCGGGTCCGCGGCGCGCAGATGCACGGCCGGAAGGCCGACCGCTGCCACCCCCGCGGCCGCCGCCGTGGCCGTCATGAAACGCCGGCGGCTGACCTTGCCCGGCGCCCGCGTTCTTCCGTTCTTGTGTTCCGACATCGCTCCCTCCCATTCCGCCGCACCATCCGTGCGGTCATTCGTTTTCACTGCTGGGCACGCCGCCGTCCCGTCCAGCCGCGGACGCGGTCCGATGCCCCCATGCTTGGAACGCGCATCCTATCGCAGCGATAGAGGAACGCGAACCTCGATCTATCCGCGATGGGCCGCGGCCTTCAGGCGGTGCCAAATGCGCTGGCGAGCCGGTCGACCGCCCGGTCGATCTCTGGCACGGGCACTCCCGCGTAGCCCAGCAAGAGCGCACGCCGGGTCGGCCGACCCAAGTAGAAGGCCGATAGCGCCTGGGTTTCCACGCCATGCGCACTGGCGCGGCGCGTCAAGTCCACGTCGTCCTCGTCATCCGGCAGGCCGGCCACCAGATGCATGCCCGCCTCGTCCGGCGCAACCGAAAGCCGATCGACCAGCCGGTCCCGCAGGGCCGAGACCAACGCGGCCTGCCGCTCGGCGTAGAGCGCCCGCATGCGCCGGACATGGGCGGCCAGGTGCCCCTCGGCGATGAAGTCCGCCAAGGCGGCCTGGGCCACGGTGGACGGATGCGTGTCGAGCAGCGCGCGCACCCGGAGAAACGCGTCGATCAAGTCCCCTGGCACCACCATGTAGGCCAGGCGCAGGGCGGGAAACATCACACGGCTGAGCGTGCCGACATAGATCACCCGGCCGTTCCGGTCGAGGCCCTGAAGGGCCGCGAGCGGACGGCCGGCATAGCGGTATTCGCTGTCGAAATCGTCTTCGAGGATCATGGCGCCGCTGGTCTGCGCCCAGTCGAGCAGGGCCAGCCGCCGCGCCAGCGACATGGTTGCGCCTGACGGGAACTGATGGGACGGCGCGATGCAGACCAGCCGCGCGTCTGGAGCGGCGGCCGCGCCGGCGGCCACGTCGAGCCCCTCCCCGTCGACCGGCACGGGTACGAGCCGTGCACCGAGGGCCTTGAGAACGCCGCGAGTCCCGGCATAGCCGGGCTCCTCGACCCAGACCGCGTCGCCGGGGTCTAGCAGCACCCGGGCGGCCAGATCGAGGGCCTGCTTGGCGCCGGCGACGACCAGAATCTGGTCCGCCGTACAGCTGGCCGCCCGTGCGCCCCCGAGATAGGACGCGATCGCCTCCCGCAGCGGCCGGTAGCCCGCGGGGTCCGCCGCCACCAGAAGCTGCCGGGGCGGCGCCCGCCAGCGACGGGACAGAAGCCGCGCCCAGACCTCGAACGGAAAGGCCGCGAGCTCCGGCACGCCGAGCGCGAAGGGCCGCGGCTGGGGCGGCCCGTCCGGGCGCATGTCCAACAGCGTACTGCCCCGCGCGGACAACGCCGCACGGCCGCCGGTCCGGCTGCCCTCATCCTGCTGCACGCCGCGTGCGGTCAAGAGTTCTTCCGGCAGCGTGCGCGAGACGAAGGAGCCGGCGCCGACCCGGGCCTCGATATAGCCCTCCGCAAGCAACTGCTCGAAGGCGGCCGTGACCGTGTTGCGCGACAGGCCGAGATCGGCGGCCAGAACGCGGCTGGCCGGCAGGCGCGTCCCCGCCCGCAGCCGGCCCGCAAGGATGGCCTCGCGCAGGGCGAAGTAGAGCTGACGATAGAGCGGCACCGGCCCGGCCGGGTCGAGCGAAAGGGCCGTCAGCGGCGGTCCGGCGGTGCGCGGCGGCATCGATTGACTCCTCGGATTGGCCCTATCAATTTATCCAAATTGGCACTTTCCACTAAGCCATTTCTGGATCAGATTGCCTGGCGAGCTGACAAGGAGACTCTGATGGGCGACTATGTGGTGACCGATCGCACCCGGGTTCGGCGGGTGCATCAACGCGGCCGCTACGATCGGGAAACGGTCCATGCGATCCTGGACGAAGGGCTGATCTGCCATCTCGGCTTCGCGGTCGAGGGCCGCCCCTTCGTGATTCCCACTGCCCATTGGCGGGACGGCGAACGGGTCTACGTGCACGGCTCAAGCGCCAGCCGGACGCTCAGGTCGCTGAAGGCGGGGGTGGATGTCTGCCTGACGGTGACCCTCGTGGACGGCCTGGTGATGGCCCGCTCCGGCTTTCACCACTCCATGAACTATCGCTGCGTCATGGTGTTCGGCCGGGCCACATTGGTGGACGACCCGGACGAGAAGATGGCTGCTTTGAAGACCTTTCTCGACAAGATCGCGCCCGGCCGCTGGGACGAGGTGCGCCCGCCCAACGATCAGGAGTTCAAGGCGACGACCGTCTTGGCCCTGCCGCTCGAGGAGGTCTCCGCAAAGGTGCGCACCGGCCCGCCGGTCGACGACGAGGAGGACTATGCCCTGCCGGTCTGGGCCGGGGTGGTGCCCTTGTCGCTGACACAGGGTAGTCCCGAGCCGGACCCGCGCCTCGCGCCCGGGACACCGCTGCCGGACTACCTGGCCAAGCCATGACCTCCGCCCGCTCCCGGCCCCGGGGGTAGACCCGCAACCGGGGCCATCAGCCCGGCGCTCTGAAGCGGTCCTGCGGCACGACGGCGACCGGCGTCAGCTCCACCAGAAAATCCTCATGGCCGAGCCCGGAAACCATGATCGAGGTGCTGACCGGCGCCGCCTCGGCGCGCAGGTGGGCGTTGCGCACCTCCTGGATGACCGGCAGATCGGACCGGTCGACGAAATAGGTGGTGATGGACACGATGTCGTCCAGCGTTCCACCGACCGCGGACAGTATCGCCGCGATGTTCCGGAAGCACTGTTCGGTCTGGACCCGCACGTCGCCGGGGCCGACGATCCGCTCCTCTTCGTCCCAGGCGACCTGGCCCGTCAGGTGGATGACCCGACCCGCGTGCTGGGCGACGCCCATGCTGAAACCCCGCCCTCTCGGCCCCCACACACCCGGGGGATTGAAGCCCTGCGCCATGCCCCTATCCCATCGGCCGTCGAGGCTTGTCCGTGCTGAGGTAGATCTCGATCCGCTCCTTGCCCTTGCCGATGTTCTTGCGCTTGAGCGCGATGGCGCCGATCTCGCCGGTCCTCTTGAGATGGGTCCCCCCGCAAGGCACCCGCGCGAACTCGCGGATCTTCCAGTAACGCTGCTCCGCCGCCTCGTCGCTGAAGGCGCTCTCGATCGCCTGGTTGCCGGCGACGATGGACGCCACATCCCGCTCGATCTCGGCGAATTGGGCCGAGATGTTTTCGTCCCACCGGAAATCGATGCGCGCCTTGTCCTCGGAGATATGCGCGCCGATCTTCTCGATCGTCGCCAGTTTTCGCGTGACCAGTTCCAGGACCACCTCGGCGGCGAAATGCAGCCGCATCAGCCTGTAGCGCCGGTCCCAGTCGATCGTCATATGGACCGGATCGCCAGGCTCGAGTCCGTGCCCGGACGGCAAGGAGTAGAAGATCTCGCGACCGTCCTTGCGCGCCGCCTGCACCGGCTGGCCCGCGATCGTTCCGTGATCGCTTTCCTGGCCGCCGGACTTGGCATAGAAGATCGTCCGCTCGACCGTTATCTGGTCGCCGGCGACCTGCGCGACGCATGTCCCCAACTCGGCGAGATAGGGATCCTGCCAGAATACCTTCTCGGTCATGCCGTGAACTCTTCGCATGGTCGGCAGTGACGCACCATCCGACCATACCCGCTTGCGCGCGCAAACAGAAACCGGCCGCGGCAAAGGCCGCGGCCGGTTCGTCTGCAGCTAGGCCGGTGATTCAGTCCAGAACGACGAGATTCTCTGCCGAGGACTTTCCGTTGCGGCCGGGCACAAGCTCGTACTCCACCTTCTGGCCTTCGCGGAGGCCGGTTAGTCCGGCTCGTTCGACGGCCGAGATGTGGACGAACGCGTCCTTGGAGCCGTCATCCGGCTCGATAAAACCGTAACCTTTGGTCGGGTTGAACCACTTCACTGTACCAGTCGTCATCTCTTGTCCTTCCAAGCAATCTTGGTCTTCCATGCAGCAGTCAGACTGCTTCACACGGTTTCATGGTCTCACAATTTCTCGGGGCACCGCGGCTCAGCGCATGGGCGTCTGGGGGGATACGCAAGGAGAATGTGTAACCGGGCCACTTATTTGACGCGTTTCGGGCCGATGTGCAATTGGAATCAGCTATTACAGTGCGAGAAATCCAGCCTTGAGTACCCCTGTGCTCGCGCTATGCGGGCCTGAATGCGCGGAATTGGCGGCCCGAATCATTGGCTTAGTCTCGCGAAGCCCGCGCTATCGCGCCCCATCGCATCGGCAATGGGCGCCGTTCACGCGACGATCACGACAACCCGCGCGCGCGTCACATTCACGTCAACGCGGCGATGCTGGGTTTGGGTTTGCGCTGGGGAGTTGCTATATCACAGCCGCGACCGGCGGCTCATGCCGCTATCAACTGATGGAGAGGGGCACGTGTCATCAAGCTGCGGCGCCGCCGTTCCGCGTCCCTCCCTGGACCCGGCCAAGTTCCGCGATCCGGACGTGACCGCCAACGGGGCGCGGCGCGCCTCGGTCCGATTCCGCGGGTTCGAAACGCTCTGGTTCAACACCGGGACGCTCTGCAATCTCGCCTGCCGCAACTGCTACATCGAATCGAGCCCAAGCAACGACAGTCTGGCCTACCTGACGGCCTCCGAGGTCGCGGGCTATCTGGACGAACTCGCGACGTTGCCGCCCGGACCGGGCACGGCCCGGCAGATCGGCTTCACTGGCGGCGAACCGTTCATGAATCCGGACATCGTCGCCATGCTTGAGGATGCCCTGGGCCGCGGCCACAGCGCTCTGGTGCTGACCAATGCCATGCGCCCCATGGAGCGTTACAAGGCCGCGCTCCAGAGGCTCCGCACGCAACATGGGCATCGGCTGGCCATCCGCGTCTCGCTGGACCACTACACGCCGGCGCTGCATGAGCTTGAGCGCGGCCCGGGCACCTGGCCGCGGACCTTGGCCGGGCTCTCTTGGCTGTCGGATGAGGGCTTCCACCTGACCGTCGCCGGCCGGAGCTGTTGGGGCGAAGGCGCGGCGCAGGCGCGGGACGGATATGCCCGGCTCTTCGCCGCCGAGCGCATCCGGGTGAACGCGCACGATCAAGACGCGCTGGTCCTGTTCCCGGAGATGGATGCGAGCCTGGACGTCCTGGAAATCAGCGAGCAGTGCTGGGACAAGGTCGACGTGCATCCCGATGACGTGATGTGCGCCGGCTCCCGCATGGTGATCAAGCGCAAGGGCGCGGCGCACCCGGTCGTGGTACCCTGCACCCTCTTGCCCTACGGCGACGCGTTCGAGATGGGCAGGACGCTGTCAGGTTCCATGCAGGCGGTCAAGCTGAACCACCCCCACTGCGCCCGGTTTTGCGTGCTGGGCGGCGGCTCGTGCAGCGGCAGGGCGGGCTGATCACGACCGGTGCCGGCGCGCAGGCATTAGACGAACTATCAAATACTTGGTGCGGCCCTGCAGGCGGCAACGGCGCCCGTCCTGGTCCCTCGCCGGGGCCATCCCGGGAACTGGACAAACCGATGGACCTTCCTAAAATGGCCTCGGATTTCAGGCGGCTTCGACGTCGCCGGACAGGCCCGGGAAGGTATGCCGCGTCCGAACGCGCTGGAGGCTCAATGTACCAAGAGACCACCCGGTCCATCGCCGTCACGGTCAAGCCGACCTATCTGGAGGATCAGTCGGAGCCGGAGGAGAACAGATTTGTCTGGGCCTACCACATTCGGATCGAAAACCAAGGGGCCGATACGGTTCAACTCCTGAACCGCCATTGGCGCATTACCGACAGCCTCGGCCGGACCCAGGAGGTGCGCGGCGCTGGCGTCGTCGGGGAGCAGCCGGTCCTGGCGCCGGGCGAAAGCTACGAGTACAGCAGCGGTACGCCGCTGGCGACGCCCTCCGGCATCATGGTGGGCTCCTACGAGATGGAGGCGAAGGGTGGCGACCGGTTCAACGTCGCGATCCCGGCCTTCTCGCTCGATTCCCCCTATGAACAGTCGAATGTTCATTAAAACCTTGCTCCGAGCGCCGCTGGAGACATGTCTTAATCAGAGCGCGGACCACCGGAACATCGCCGGCAGGACGCCACAAGCCGCCGGCGGAGCGGTTGCGGCGCTGCCTGGTGACCTCACGTCATGTATATGCAAGATTGTGCTGGCGGGGACGAACATTGACGGTTACGGCCACCCCGTGGCCAAATAGCGGCTGGCGTCGATCTCGACGATAGGAAAGAATTCATGGATCTCAAGACACCGACTCTGGCGACGAGCGCGCGTGCCGAGCCGAGGCAGGACCGAGCCGGCCCGGCCGACAGGCCCAGCCGCGAGGAAGCGGAGGCAGCGGTGCGCCTGCTGCTCCGCTGGATCGGCGAAGACCCGGACCGGGAAGGGCTCTCGGAAACGCCCAAGCGTGTGGTCAAAGCCTACGAGGAGCACTTCTCCGGCTACAGCCAGGACGGGGAGGAATTCCTGCGCCGCACCTTCTCCGAGACCGAAGGCTATGACGAGATGGTCGTCCTGCGCGATGTCCGCTTCGAGTCCCATTGCGAGCATCACATCCTGCCGGTCATCGGCCGGGCCCACATGGCTTACCTTCCGGACAAGCGGGTGGTCGGCATCAGCAAGCTGGCACGCCTTGTCGAGGTCTACGCCAGGCGCTTGCAGATCCAGGAGAAGCTCACGGCGCAGATCGCCAACACGATTCAGGATGTCCTGCAGCCCAAGGGCGTGGCCGTCGTTATCGAGGCGGCGCATCAGTGCATGACCACCCGCGGCATCCACAAGCCCGGCGCCACCATGGTGACCAGCCGCATGCTGGGCGCCTTCCGCTCCGACCCGGCCACCCGGCGCGAATTCCTCGGCATGATCGGCGATCCGGCGAGCAAGCACGGCTTCGACGTCTGACGCGGCCGGATCCTGCCGTCGGAAGCGGCTATGGGATTGGCCCGTTTCGCACCATCGGGTAATGTCCGACGCCGCGCGGGACGCTTGTGCCGCTGCGGGGGAGGCAGTGCGGGCCCGTGATCGATCTTCGGCCGGTCTTCTTTATCTGCGGCATACTGCTGGTCACCATGTCGGTGGTGATGGCGGTGCCGGCCGTCGCCGACCGAATGGTGAACAATCCGGACTGGCAGGCCTTCGCCATTTCGTCGCTGTTGACCCTGTTTGCCGGCGGGCTGCTGATCCTGACGAATCGCGGCCGGGCGGTTGTCCTGTCGGTGCGCCAGGCCTTCGTGCTGACCACCGCGAGCTGGGCCTCGATAGCGGCCTTCGGCGCGCTGCCCTTCACCTTCGCCGAGCTCGACATGAGCTTCACCGACGCGCTGTTCGAATCCATGTCCGGCATCACCACGACCGGATCGACAGTGATGACCGGGCTGGATCAGGCGCCGCCCGGAATCCTGCTCTGGCGATCCCTGCTGCAGTGGATGGGAGGAATCGGCATTATCGTCGTCGCGGTCGCCATTCTGCCGATGCTGCGCGTCGGCGGCATGCAGATTTTCCGGATGGAATCCTCGGACAAGTCGGAAAAGGTCATGCCGCGCGCGGCCCAGATCGCGACCGGTATCGCAGTCGTCTACATCGTGCTGTCGGTGATGTGCGCGGGCGCCTACTGGGCGGCCGGTATGTCGGCGTTCGAGGCCATCAATCACGCCATGACCACGATCGCCACCGGCGGCTATTCCACCTCGGACCTGTCCGTCGGACTGTTCGACAATGCGACGATCGACTGGGTCGCAACCGGTTTCATGATCCTCGGCGCGCTCCCCTTCGTGCTCTATGTGCAGACCGTGCGCGGCAGGATCTCGGCCCTGTTGACCGACAGCCAGGTTCAGTGGTTCCTGGTGATTGTCGGCTCTGCGGTCTTGGTCATGGCGCTGTGGCTGATGACCACGCGCTCCGTGCCGATGGCCTTGGCCTTCCGGGCATCGTCGTTCAACGTGGTCTCCATCATCACGGGCACCGGCTATTCGACGTCAGATTTCGGGCAATGGGGCGGCTTTGCGCTGGCTGCGTTCTTTCTGCTGATGTTCATCGGCGGCTGCGCAGGATCCACCTCCTGCGGGATCAAGGTGTTCCGTTTTCAGGTTCTGTACGCCACCGCCAAGGTCCAGATCGCCCGCCTGATGCAGCCGCATGGCGTTTTCATTCCCTACTACAACCGACAGCCGATCTCGGAAGAGGTCACCAGCTCGGTCATGGGCTTCTTCTTCCTGTTCGTCATCGCCTTCGCCATGCTGGCGCTGCTGCTGGGATTGCTGGGGCTGGATTTTCTGACCTGCGTGTCCGGCGCGGCCACGGCGATCGCCAATGTCGGGCCCGGCCTGGGCGACGTGATCGGCCCCGCGGGCAACTTCAAGGCCTTGCCGGACGGGGCAAAGTGGGTGCTGTCCGCAGGCATGCTGCTGGGCCGGCTCGAGCTGTTCACCGTGCTCATCCTGTTCGTTCCGGCCTTCTGGCGAGGTTAGGACATCGGCGATGAACGGCCAGGCCCTGACATCGCGCGAGCTGATCGACCGGCTGGTCGCATTCGACACCACCTCGCGCAATTCCAATCTGTCGTTGATCGATTTCGTCGCCGAGTACCTGGCGGGATTCGGCATCGAGAGCCGGCGTATCTTCAACGAGGACGGCAGCAAGGCCAATTTGTTCGCGACCATCGGCCCGGACATCGCCGGCGGCGTCGTGTTGTCCGGGCACACGGACGTGGTGCCGGTGGACGGCCAGGACTGGCACAGCGATCCGTTCGCGGTGATGGAACAGGACGGTCGCCTGTACGGCCGCGGGACCGCCGACATGAAGAGCTTCATTGCCGTGGCCTTGGCCGCGGTACCGGAGTTCCTGTCCCGGCCGCTGACCACCCCTGTGCACTTCGCCTTCTCCTACGACGAGGAGGTCGGCTGCCTCGGGGTGCGCCCGATGATCCGCGAGATCGTCGACAAACTGCCCCTGCCGGGCGTGGTCGTCGTCGGCGAGCCGACCGAAATGCGGGTCGCCACCGCCGAGAAAGGGATCAGCGGCTTCGAGACCACGGTGACCGGGCGCGAAGCCCATTCGAGCGCGCCGGACACGGGCGTCAACGCCATCATGGTGGCGGCCCGATTGATCGAGTTCCTGGAGCGCCTGGGGCGCGAGCTGCGGGAACGGCCGCCAGTGGGCAAGGGCGACGCCGAGTTCGATCCGCCCTACACAACGATCGGCGTGGGGATCATCGAGGGCGGCACGGCATTGAACATCATTCCAAAGACCTGCCGCTTCCGCTGGGAGTTCCGGCCGCTGCCGGGCTTCGATCCCGGCGACGTCACGGACCGGTTCGAGGCCTTTGCGCGCAGAGAAATCCTGCCGGCGATGCAGCGGGTCGACCCGGCCGCGCGCATCGAGACCGAGGCGCTTGCTTCGGCGCCGGCGCTCGAGCCGATGGAGAACTCCCCGGCGGAGGCCTTGGCCCGGGCGCTCACCGGCGCCAACACCACGGCGGCCCTGTCGTTCGCTTCGGAAGCGGGCCTGTTCCAGGAAGCGGGCATCCCGGCCGTCGTCTGCGGGCCGGGCAGCATCGACCAAGCCCATCAGCCCGACGAGTTCATAGCGCTCGACCAAATCGCGGCCTGCGAGGACTTCATGACCCGTCTGGCCGAACGGCTGCGCCGCGGCTGAGCAAACAGCGCGCCGGTCAGCCGCATTTCGGCTGTCTCGGCCCGGGCCTCGATGCGAGAGGCTGTTATTCGACGAAAACGGCCAAATGCTGGCGGATCTGCTTGGAGATCTCCCGATCCAGGTCGTCGATCATGTCATCCGTCATCTTGGACCAGATCTCCTGCCGTTCGTCCGGCTCGGTGTCTTCCAGCACCGTCTGCGTGCGCTCTACCAGGGCGTTTGCCCGCCCGACGAAGCGGTCATAGTTGTCGCGCACCTCGATCACCACGCTGAGATGGGCGTCGTATTTCTCGGATGGTTCGCGGGTGAACAGGCCGCTCAGCCCGCCCTTTTTCTCGATTTTCGCCTCCGTGACCCCGGCTTCCCTGATGATGACGGTGGCCCGGTGCGAGATCCCGACCGCCTTGAGATGAGAGCGCGCCCATGCCTCGGCCGCGGCCAGCGGCGGGCGCGTGAACAGATGGTCCACATGGGGGTCCCGGCGGGGCGGAACGTAGATGGGGATGATCTGGATTTCCGCAACCGAAAGACGAATCGGCTCGGCGTAGCCCTCCGGCACGGCGGATTTCTGAGGCGTTTGCCCATGCGCGGCGTGCGTCAAAACGCCCGCGCACAGCACAAAAACCACGCTCAGAAAGGAATAAGCCCGCATCATAGTACGGGACCTTTGCAACGGTTTGCGGCGATTTCAAGGCGTGACCAGGGTCCAAACGACGGATTCCCGCGCGACTGTGACCCGAAAGACTCACCTGGGTGTGGCCGTCATGCCGCACCAAATAGGCGATCCAGGGCGACCTGGTCAAACCGATAGGTAGCATTGCAGAATTGACAGGTGACGACCACCTCCCCGTCCTCCTTGAGATCGTCCACCTGGGACCGCGGCATGGCGACAAGCGTCCGCTCGACCCGTTCGGCCGAGCAGCGGCAGCGGGCGGCAACCGGGCGGGGCCGGTAGGCGCGCACGCCTTCTTCATGAAACAGCCTGTAAAGCAGGCGCCGCGGAGTCAGGTCCGGATCCAAGAGCTCGTCCGCGCGCGCACTCGCCATCAGGACCAGGGCCCTGCGCCAACCCTCCTCAGCCTCCTCCGCGTCGCCGGACTTCCCGCTGCCGCCATCTCCAGGCAGTCGCTGGATCATCAGACCGCCAGCCCGCCAGGCGTCTTCCGGGTCCCGCCCGGCGGCCACGTGGATGGCGGCCTCGAGTTGCTCGGACTGGCGGAAGTAGTGATGCGCGCATTCGGCGATGCTGCCGCCGGTGAGCTCGACGATGCCCTGGTAGCGCTCGGTGTCCGCACCTTGATCGACCGTGAAGGCAAGATAACCGGCTCCCAGGAGCCGCGGAACAGGATTGCCGGTTGACGGCCCGAGCGCAGCAAGCCGATCCGCATCGAACTGAGCGTAGCCCCGCAGACCGCCTTCGCTGGTGACATCCGCGACCATCAGGCTCACCGGCCCGTCACCGCGGGCCTGCAGATTGAAGACGCCTTCGAACTTGAGCGCGGCCGAGAGCAGCGTCGCCAGCACCAACGCCTCGCCCAGCAGGCTCGCGACTTCGTCCGGGTAGGCATGACGAGACAGGATTTCCTGCACCGCGGGCCCAAGCCGCACCAACCGGCCGCGCAGCGAAAAGGATTCGACGCGAAACGGCTGGATCACGTCCTCGGTCCCACCGGGGATGTCCGCCGGCATGAGCTCTTGGTCGCTATCCATCGCGTCAATCTATGTGAGGCACCAGAGCAGGATGCCTTTCTGGGCGTGCAAACGGTTTTCCGCTTCGTCCCAGACGACGGACCGGGGTCCGTCGATGACTTCGGCAGCAACCTCTTCGCCGCGGTGGGCAGGCAGGCAATGCATAAAGATCGCGTCGTCGTTCGCGATCCTCATGACCCGTTCGTCGACGCGATAGCCGGCGAGCAGGTTGTGGCGACGCTGCTTGAAGGATTCGGTCTCGTCATCTCCCATCGAGGTCCAAACGTCCGTGACAACGCAGTCCGCGCCGTCCACGGCCGCCTCGACGTCATTGCCCAGCACGATGCGGCCGCCGTGGGCCGCGGCCCAGTCCAACACAGCTTGCGGCGGCTGCAGCTCTTCCGGCGTCGCAACCCGAAGCTCGAACTCGAAGCGCACGGCGGCGTGAATCCAGGACGTCGCCATGTTGTTGCCGTCGCCGCACCAGGCAACGCGGCGATCCTTGATGGGCCCGAGATGTTCCTCGAAGGTCATGACATCGGCCATGAGCTGGCAGGGATGGGTCCGATTGGTGAGGCCGTTGATGACCGGGACGGTCGAATTCTCGGCCAGTTCGAGCAGATTCTCCTCACGCGTGGTTCGCAGCATGATCACGTCGACATAGCGGCACAGAACGCGGGCCGTGTCAGCCACGGTTTCGCCCCGGCCGAGCTGGCTGCCCTGTTGTTCCAGAATGACCGCCTGACCGCCCAGCTGGCGCATGCCGACCTCGAAAGAGACGCGGGTGCGCGTCGACGGCTTTTCGAAAATCATTGCGAGCTGCCGACCCGCGAGTGGTTTTTCCTCCACGAACGCGCCATCGCGCTTGCAGGCCGAGCCCAAATCCAGGATCTGGCGAAGCGTCCCGGCATCCAACCGATCGAGATCGAGGAAGTGGCGCACCTCGGCGGATGAGTCAGCGCTCATGCGGCGTGCTTCCAGGCGCGCGAAACCGACTCGAGGATGCCGACCGCTTCGTGCACATGGGCCTCGTCGATGGTCAGGGGCGGCAGCAGACGGATCATGTTGCCGCCCGACTGGCCGACCAGGAGACCGGCCTCGCGCAGCCCGGCGATCATCTCCTGATTGGGGACCGCGCAGGTGACGCCGATCATGAGGCCGCGGCCGCTGATTGCGGTGAAGACCTTGGGATGGGCCGCTACCAGCGCCTCGAGCCGCTGCCACAGGACGTCGGCGACTTGGTTGACCCGGTCGAGGAAGCCCTCTTCCAGGACCACGTCCAGCACCGCGTTGCCGATCGCCATGGCTAGGGGGTTGCCGCCGAAGGTCGACCCATGCGTGCCCGCGGTCATGCCGCTGGCCGCCCGCTCGGTCGCCAGGCAGGCGCCGACCGGGAAGCCGCCGCCGATGCCCTTGGCGATCGCCATGATGTCGGGCGCCGCCCCCGACCATTCGTGGTAGAACAGCTTGCCGGTCCGGCCGACACCGCACTGGACTTCGTCATACATGAGCAACAGACCGAACTCGTCGGCGGTCTTGCGCAAGCCGGCGAGGTAGTCGTCGTCTGCGGCGCGGATACCGCCCTCACCCTGCACCGGTTCGACCAGGATGCCGGCGGTCTCGTCCGTGATCGCCGCCCTCAGCTCGTTGAGATTGCCGAAAGCGACATGGTTGAAACCCGGCACCGCGGGCCCGAAGCCCTTGACCAGCTTTTCCTGGCCGGCGGCGAAGATCGTCGTGAGCGTCCGCCCGTGAAACGCATCACTCACACAGATGATGCTGTACTTCTCTGGATTGCCGGCCTCGTGGTGGTATTTGCGGATCATCTTGATGCCGCATTCGATCGCCTCGGCGCCGGAGTTGGCGAAGAAGGCAGTATCGGCAAAGGTGGCCGCCACCAAGCGCTCGGCCAGGCGTTCCTGCCCGGGAATCTCGAAGATGTTGGAGCAATGCCAAAGGCGATTGGCCTGCTCGGTCAGCGCGCCGACCAGATGCGGATGCGCATGGCCCAGCGAATTGACCGCGATGCCGGCCAGGAAATCGAGATAGCGACGGCCATCCGTGTCGTAGACGTAGACGCCTTCGCCCCGCTCGAGGGCGATGCCACAGCGCTTGTAGGTGGGCATGACGGCAGGGATCACAACGAACTCCAGCTTGCAATTGGTGCGCCGAGCCGCGTCGGCAGGGCTAACGACTTGCTCTGCCTGCGCAATCTAACGCAGATCGGCGCGGTACGGAAAGCGCGAGAGTATCTTCAGGGGGCAACGCCGTGTCAACGGTGCGGCGGGCCGGCTAACGCGCGCCGTCCGTTTCCACATGCTGGTCATGACGTGCTCCTATTCGCTGTTCCGTACGGCCGCCTGGCAGCCGGCGAGAAGGACCAAACGGGGCGCACGCCTGATTCGCGAGGCCTGCCCTTGGTGGCCTTCACCTTTCTGTAACGCTGCTTGACCGCGGAGTCAGGGTTTCAGCTTGTAGCCGGTCGCAAACATCCGGTGGCACAAGACCCAGAGGGCCAGGTTCACGCTGACCACGACCGCCACACCGACCCACGGCTGCGTGTCGGCGTGGCCGGTGAAACCGTAGCGGAAGCCGTCGATCATGTAGAAGAAGGGATTGAACTGAGCGACCGCCTGCCAGAGCGGCGGCAAGCGCTCGATCGAATAGAAGGTGCCGGACAGAAAGGCGAACGGCGTGACCACGAAGTTGGTCACGGCGGCGATGTGGTCGAATTTCTCTGACCATATGCCCCCGATCGTGCCCAGCAGCGAGAGCATCAGCGACGCTGCGACCCCATGGAACAGCACGAACCCAATGTGGTGGATCTGCAAGGGAACGAAGACCCACATGGCGAGCGCCGTCACGATCCCGACGAGCGCGCCGCGCGTGGCGCCGCCCACGTTGTAGGCGAAGGTCAGCTCGCCGGCCGACAGGGGCGGCATCAGCACGTCGACGATGTTGCCCTGGACCTTGGAAATCACGATCGAGGAGGACGTGTTGGCGAAGGAGTTCTGCATCATCGTCATGACGATCAGGCCCGGCGTCAGAAACAGGACGAAGGGCACGCCGCCGATCGTCTCGACCGCGCGGCCGAGGGCCAGCGAGAAGATGGCCAGGAACAAGAGCGTCGTGACCACGGGCGCGAGGATGGTCTGGGTGTAGACCTTCGCGAAGCGCCGCACCTCCTTCATGTAGAGGGTCCAGACGCCGAGCCAGTTGACGGCGCCGATATGACGGGGCGCGGGAATGGGCGTGGGCTCGACGGACATGGCAGAACTCGGTGCAGTTCGGCGGCGAAGATAGGGTCCGGCGGACGCCGAAGCAACATCGGCCGGCAATGACAGGGATGCGGCGCCGTGCCATGCTGGCTCGATGAGCGACGCGTCGAGCCGCGGACGACAAAGACCAGCGCGCAGGGGCCCGCGGCGGGTCACCGCCGAGTATCTGGAGCGGGCCGGCCTGCATTACCTGGAGCGCTATGCCACCTCGACGGCGAACTTCCGCCGGGTGCTCATGCGCAAGGTGGAGCGGGCGGCACGCTTCTACGGCGACGATCCGGCCGCAGGCGCTGCCATGGTAGAGGCGTTGGTCGCGCGCTATCTGGCCGCCGGTCTCTTGGACGACCGGGCCTATGCCGAGGGCCGGGCGCGAAGTCTGCACGGCCGCGGCGAGTCCGCGCGGTCCATTCGCGGCAAGCTCTTGCAGAAGGGCGTGGCGGCGGATGACATCGAGACCGCACTTTCCACGATCGTCGAGGAAGAGGGCGCCGAGGATCGAGAGGGCCTGGATATGCGGGCGGCCTGCGCCTTTGCCCGCCGCCGCCGCATCGGCCCCTACCGCGTTCGCTCACCCGGCCCCGAGCAGCGCGAGAAGGATCTCGCGGCGCTCGGCCGCGCCGGGTTCGACTATGACATCGCGCGCAAGGTGGTCGAGGCGGAGAGTATCGAGACGCTCGAGGCGGACGCGACCAGACGCTAGCCAACCATCCTCGAGTACACCAGGGGGAAACGATGGCAAAGAGCAAGGACCTACTCAGCGCGTATGTGCTGGACGGAAACGGCGCGGGACGCACACTGGACTGGAACGGCGTGCGCGCCTGGACGCCCGGGGACGGCGTTCTATGGCTGCACTTCGATCGGCGCGGCGAGCTGGCCAGGGAATGGCTTCGTAGCGAGAGCGGTGTCGACCCCGTCATCGCCGAGGCGCTGCTGACCAAGGAGACACGTCCGCGCGTGACCGCTCAGGACAAAGGTCTCCTCGTCATTCTTCGGGGCGTCAACCTGAATCCTGGCGAAGAGCCGGAAGACATGGTGCCAATCCGCATGTGGGTCGAAGAGCAAAGGATCATCAGCTTCAGACGGCGCAAATTGAAGGCCGCTCAAGACATGCGCGAGCTGATCGGCCAAGGCAGGGGGCCGCGCGGCGCCGGCGATTTTCTCAGCGTCATGACTTCCAGACTTGTCGATCGTATGGGCCCGGTGATTGCCGATCTCGACGACCAGGTCGATGACCTCGAGGATCAAGCTTTGGGCCAGGTAAGCGACACCTTGAGCGAGGACCTCGCCGACGTTCGGCGGCGGGCGATCGCGCTCCGTCGCTATATCGCGCCGCAGCGCGATGCCTTGCTCGCTATGGTGACGGAGGAGATGGAATGGCTCGACCGGAAGGCGCGAAGCCAATTGCGCGAGACCCTGGACCGGACGCTCCGGTTCGTCGAAGACCTGGACAACGCGCGCGAGCGCGTGCAGGTCATCCAGGACGAAATGTCCAGCCGGCTGTCGGAGCAAATCAACCGGAACATGTATGTCCTCTCGGTCGTCGCCGCGATCATGCTCCCCTTGAGCATTCTTACCGGCCTGCTCGGCGTCAATGTCGGCGGCATACCGGGCACGGAGGACAAGTGGGCGTTTGCCATCGTGTGCGTCCTGCTGGTGGCGTGCGGCGCAGGTTTGTTCTTCCTGTTCCGCCGGCTCAAATGGCTGTAGAGCACGTCAACCGCGCCGCACGGACGAGCGAACTGAACAGGAGACAATGAAATGGGCGTCACCATCTATCACAACCCCCGCTGTAGCAAATCGCGCCAGACATTGGCCCTGATCCAGGAAAAGGGCATCGAGCCGGAGATCGTCGAGTATCTGAAGGCCCCGCCCGATGCGGCCGAGCTCAGGCGCGTGCTGGATCTCCTCGGCATAAAGCCCCGGGATCTGATGCGGAAGAAGGAGGCCGCCTACAAAGAAAACAATCTGGACGAGCCGAGCCTGGGCGACGACGCGCTGATCGCGGCGATGGTCGAGAACCCGATCCTGATCGAACGGCCGGTGGTGGTGGCCAACGGCAAGGCGCGTCTGGGCCGTCCGCCGGAGACGGTCCTCGAGATCCTGTGAGGCGGCACCGGGAGTGATCCAGGGTCAATCAAGCATGGCGGATGGCCGCCGCGCCGGACACGGTCAGGCACGGTGACCTGACAGGAATTGGTGCTAGAGCGCCTTGATGCGTGCGTTCAGCCGCGAGACCTTCCGCGCCATCGTGTTGCGATGGAAGACTCCCTTGGTCACGCCTCGATGTATCTCGGGCTGCGCGAGCTTGAGCGCCTCGTTTGCCGCCTGCTTGTCGCCGCTGGCAATCGCCTCTTCCACCTTGCCGATGAAGCTCCGCACGCGGGAGCGACGGGCCCCGTTGACGTCTTCGCGCCGGGCGTTGCGGCGGATCCTTTTCTTCGCCGAGGGATGGTTCGCCATAATCCGTGATATTGCTGTGCACAATTGAAGCGCGGCTTATATAGCGCCTGCGTCGCGGGCGTCAAGGCGATCCCGCGCGGAGTCAATTCACAAGCCACGCTGTTCCGTGTCATCCATGCTGCCAAGAGCTAAGCGGCAGGAAATAGCTGTGGAACAGATAAGAATAATTTTAGAAAAAATTGAATTAAATTTGAACAAAATTACAATATAAGTAAAGTAAAATCAAATGCATAGCTGGGATTTTTTCATAGAATTTAGTTCTTTATTTATTATATGCTGCCAATAATGCTATCGACCCGTGGAAAAACGAGAGCAGGACATGGAACTTTTGGAGAAAGCTCACGCCGACACTGTGACCGACACAGCAAAGGTCGCAGGGGGCACCATGAGCGAAGTCCATCTGGCGGAGGCCAAGGTTCTGCTGGTGGACTTCCACATTCACTCCCGCCGTCTCCTGCGAGACGCGCTGCACATGATCGGATTCCGCGAGATCGAGGCGGCCGGTCGGCCCAAGGACGTGCGACCCGTGCTGGACCGCTACGACCCGCATTTGGTGTTCGTCGACGTCGACACGAACCACGAGTCGATGTGCGAGATCATCCGCATGATCCGGCACCAGAAGTTGGGGCCGAACCCGTTCGTGACCATTATCGCCCTGACCGGGACGCCGGATCGGGTTGCGGTCGAATCGGTGCTGTCGTCTGGAACCGACGACATGATCGCCAAACCCATTTCGCCGAGGATCATCCGCGACCGCGTCCTAAATCTGATCGACCATCGCAAGGACTTCGTCGCCAGCACGACCTATTTCGGGCCCGACCGCCGATCCGGGCGCCGGTCGACGTCGGAACGCGACCTGCCGCCGATCACTGTGCCCAACGCGCTGCGCCACGCCACTGTCCGCGGCGATGGACAGCAGGTGGACGAAGCACAGATCCGCGAAACCATGCGTTCGTTGTGCAAGCAGAAGGTCTACCAACTCGCCTGGGAGATCAGCCACACCGCGGCCGGCCTGTACGCCGCCGCCACGGACGAGAGCCGGCAGGACGGACCCGACATCGTCGGCGCCTGCGGCAGCCTGGGCAACATGTTCAAGCAGATCGAGAAGCTGATCGCGGAGCAAGAATTCGGCAACATCCGGCAGATCACCAAGAACGCGCGTCAGGTACTCAACAAGATCGGAGCTGCCGGCCTCCAAACGAAGCCGCGTCAGTTCGAGCTGCTGCACACGCATGCGCAGGCAATCATGGTCACGCTACGGGAAAGCGACCAGGCGGGCGGCGTCCTGGCCTCGGCCCTGAGCGAAGCCAAGATGGCGGTGAACGCCTAGAACAACATGCAATAACGAGGAGGCCCAACTGATGCGACCACGCCACGCAGGTTCGCTGGCGCGTGCTAGCGGTTCCGGAACTCCGGCTTCCGCTTCTCGGCGAAAGCGGCCATCCCCTCCTTCTGGTCCTCGGTGGCGAACACCGAATGGAACATGCGGCGTTCGAATCGTACGCCCTCGGCCAGGGTCGTCTCGTAAGCGCGGTTCACGCACTCCTTGACCAGCATGACCGCCGGACGGGACATGGCGGCGATCTTCTCGGCCGCCGTGACGGCCTGATCGATCAGCTCGTCGGCGGGCACCACCCGGCTCACCAGGCCAGACCGTTCGGCCTCGTCGGCATCCATCATGCGGCCCGTCAGACACATGTCCATCGACTTCGACTTACCCACCAACTTGGTCAGGCGCTGGGTGCCGCCCGCGCCCGGCAAAGCGCCAAGGTTGATCTCGGGCTGCCCGAACTTGGCCGTGTCGGCGGCGATGATGAAATCGCACATCATGGCAAGCTCGCATCCGCCGCCCAGCGCATAGCCCCCCACGGCCGCGATCACCGGCTTGCGGCAGCGGGTGACCCGTTCCCAGCCTGCGGTGATGAAGTCCTCCAGATAGACGTCCATATAGGACTTCGTCTGCATCTCCTTGATGTCGGCGCCGGCCGCGAAGGCTTTTTCGTTGCCCGTGAGCACGATGGCGCCGATGGCGTCGTCCGCCTCGTAGTCGTCCAGGGCCTGGGTCACCTCCGCCATGATCTCGTTGTTGAGCGCGTTGAGCGCCTCGGGCCGGTTGAGCGTGATGAGACCTACGGCTCCGCGGGTTTCGACGAGGATGTTCTGATACGCCATGTCTGTCTCCGAATGGGCGCCGCGCGCCGCGCGGTCAACCGGGTTTCAGGAAGTACCGAACGCGAAGCTTGCCGCCCTCGCGCCCGAGCTCGAGCCTGAGGACTTCACCTTCCCGCCGGTAGGTGTTGATGCCAATCGTCGTCCAGCCGAGCTGCGGCAGGCTCTTGGCGTAGAAGGCGGCAACCGCCTCGGGCGCAAGCCGTCCCGATTCGTCGTAGGCCATGGCCTCGACGATCCGGCCCGAAGGGGAATCGAAGCTCACGCCGTAGTCCGACGCTACGGTCAGGCCCGGCATCAGCGGCACGTCGCCCAGCGGTTCGATGAATTCGGCCCGCAGGCCGGCAGGTGAAACCAGCAGCAGGACGGCGAGCAGGACCGGGCCGAGGCGGATCATGGCGGCGGCTTTTACCTTAGCGCTGACAGCTTGCACAATAGAAAGTCGACCGGCCGGACTGGACCAGGCGTCGAATCGGCGCGCCGCATTGGACGCAGGGCTCTCCCTCCCGTCCGTAGACCGCCCACCGATGCTGGAAATAGCCGAGTTCGCCCGTGGGCTGCACGTAGTCCCGCAGACTGGATCCGCCCGCCGATATCGCCTCGGTCAGCACCGCGCGCACCGCCACGGCGAGCTTTTCCGCGCGCGCCCCCTGGACCGTGCGGGCCTTGCGCCGGGGAGAGATCCCGGCCCGGAACAAGGCCTCGCAGACATAGATGTTGCCGAGCCCGGCCACCACCCGCTGGTCCAGGAGCGCAGCCTTGATCGGCGTGTTCTTGCCTTTCAGCCGCGCCGCCAGCGCCGGGCCATTGAACCCATTGCCCAGAGGCTCGGGCCCCAGGTCCTGGAAGAAGCGATAGTTGGGCAGCTCCGCCTCGGTCGTGAGATCGAGCAGACCGAAACGG
The DNA here is from genome assembly GCA_030066595.1 of Alphaproteobacteria bacterium. Taxonomy (GTDB): domain Bacteria; phylum Pseudomonadota; class Alphaproteobacteria; order JAJFFI01; family JAJFFI01; genus JASJBI01. The sequence goes on from JASJBI010000031.1 coordinate 79,424, forward strand.
CGCACGTCGTTGAAATAGACCGTGGTGCCGTCGTCGGTCGCCAGTATGACATGGTCGTGCAGGCCCGGCGGCGGCGGCGAGCCGTTCATCACATACATGCGGCCGGACATGCCCAGATGGGCCACCACGACGGTGCCGTCCTCGAGATGGAACAGGATGAACTTGGCCCGCCGGTCGACGCGCAAGACCCGGTGGCCTTCGACCCGGCCGGCCAGATCGGGCGGCAACGGAAAGCGCAAGTCGGGCCGGCGCGCCTCGGCGCGCGTCAACGTGCGTCCCTCGAGCACTTTGGCGAGGCCGCGGCAGACGGTTTCCACTTCGGGGAGCTCAGGCATTGCCGGCAGCCTAGCTCGCGCGGCGCGGCAGAGCTATGGTGATCTTGTATCCGACAACGGGGATGTGCGGACCATGTCCGGACGCGGCTGGCACGGCACGGTGGAGGGGTGGATCGGCAAGCTGCCGACGCCCGGCGGAGAACGCTTCGTCGAGGCGTTCACCCACGGCACGCTCGCGGTCGAGCTCTACGCGCCGCGCGGCGAGGACCCGCAGCAGCCGCACGACCGGGACGAGGCCTATGTGGTGGTCTCGGGCAACGGCACCTTCCTGAACGGCGACGAGCGCCATGCCTTCGGACCCGGGGACTTCCTGTTCGTCCCGGCCGGCGTGCCGCACCGGTTCGAGGACTTCACGGACGATCTCGCGGTCTGGGTAATCTTCTACGGCCCCGTGGGCGGCGAGCGGTCCTAGCCACCAACGCGCTGGCAAATCCCGGGGGCGCTCGCTATCGTCCGGCCATGCCCAGCCGGGAAGAAAAGATCAAGGGTACGGCTGATTTCGGCTTCCGGGACGTGCCGGAGCGGGACAAGCCGTCCCTGGTGCGCGCGGTGTTCGACAGCGTCGCCCCGCGCTACGACCTGATGAACGATCTCATGTCCGGCGGTCTGCATCGGCTCTGGAAGGCGGCGCTGATCGACCGGCTGATGCCCCGGCCGGGGATGGCGTTGCTGGACTTGGCGGGCGGCACCGGCGACATCGCCTTCCGCTTTCTCGATGCCGTCAAGCGGCAGGGCCACGCCGTCGTGCTGGACGCCAGTCCCGCGATGCTCGCGGTCGGCCGCGACCGTGCCATGGACCGCGGACTGCTGGGCGCGATCGAGTGGATCTCAGGGGATGCGGAAGCCCTGCCCTTTCCCGACCGGACTTTCGATGCCTGCACGATCGCCTTCGGGCTGCGCAACGTGACCCACAAGGACCGGGCGCTGGCCGAGGCCCGGCGGGTGCTGCGCCCGGGCGGGCGGTTCCTGTGCCTCGAGTTCAGCCATGTGGTCCTGCCGCTGCTCGACCAGCTCTACCGCCGCTACTCCTTCTCGGTGGTGCCGTGGCTGGGCGCCCAGGTGGCCGGCGACCGGGAGGCATACGAGTACCTGGTCGAGAGCATCCGGCGATTCCCGGACCAGGAGACACTGAGCGGCATGATCGCCACGGCCGGCCTCGAGCGCGTGCAGCTGCGCAATCTTTCCGGCGGGATCGCGGCGCTGCATTCCGCCTGGCGCATCTGAGCTAGAGCATGATCGGGGCCGTCCGCAACGTCTTCAGACTGCTACGCATCGCGCGCACGCTGGCACGCTACGACGCGCTCTTCCCGCTGGAACAGGTCCGAGTCGCGCCCTGGGTCGTGACGGCGGCCCGGCTGGTCTCGCGCCGCAGGGTGCCCGGCCGGCCGGGCGAGCGGCTGGCCACGGCGCTGCAGGCGCTGGGACCGAGTTTCATCAAGGCGGGCCAGTCTCTGGCCACCCGCGCCGATCTCTTGAGCGAGCAGGTCGCCGAAGACCTGTCCATGCTGCAGGACCGCCTGCCGCCGTTCAGCGGGGCCGAAGCGCGCGCCATCATCGAAGCCGAGTTGGGCAGCCTGGTCGACGATCTGTTCAGCCAATTCGACGACGAGCCCGTGGCCGCCGCCTCGATCGCGCAGGTCCACTTCGCGCGCGTGCGCGATTCGGATGGAACGGAGCGGGAGGTCGCCGTCAAGGTGCTGCGCCCCGGGATCGAAGCGGCCTTCCGCCGCGACCTGGACCTGTTCTACTGGCTGGCGCGCATGGTCGAGCGCGGCCTGCCGGAGTTCCGCCGGCTCAAGCCCGTCGCCGTGGTGGACACCTTCGCCGAGACCGTGGCGGTTGAGATGGACCTCCGGCTTGAGGCCGCGGCCGCCTCGGAGCTGGCGCAGAACTTCGAGGGCGATCCGGGGTTTCGCGTGCCCGCCGTGGATTGGGAGCGGACTGCCCGGCGCGTGCTCACGACCGAACGGATCGCCGGCGTCCGGATCGACGAAGGCGAGGCGCTGATCGCGGCCGGTCATGATCTCGACGAGCTGATGACGGGGGCCGCGACGGCGTTCTTCAACCAGGTCTTCCGCGACGGCTTTTTCCACGCCGACCAGCATCCCGGCAACATCTTCATCGCCGAAGACGGCGCCATCCAAGTCGTGGATTTCGGCATCATGGGCCGGCTCGACCGCAAGACCCGGTTCTATCTGGCGGACATGCTGCTCGGCTTTCTGAACCGGGACTACCAGCGGGTGGCCGATGTGCATTTCGAGGCCGGCTATGTGCCCGAACGCAAGTCGCGGGACGCCTTCACCCAGGCGCTGCGCGCCATCGGCGAGCCGATCCTGGGCAAGCCGCTGAACGAGATCTCGGTCGGGCGGCTGCTGGGCCAGCTGTTCCAGACCACCGAGACCTTCGAGATGGAAACCCAGCCGCAGCTTCTGCTGCTGCAAAAGACCATGGTGGTGGCCGAGGGCGTCGGCAGGAAGCTCAACCCCGACGTCAACATGTGGGCCCTGGCGCGGCCCTTGATCGAGAACTGGATGCGCGAGAACCGCGGCCCGGAGGCGCGCATCGCAGAGGCGGCGGAGGACGCGGCCGAAACGTTGCGCCGCCTGCCCCATTTCCTGGCCAACGCGGGCGCCGCGGCGGAAATGCTGGCCGAGGGCGGTCTGCGCCTGCATCCGGACACGGTCAAGTCCCTGTCCCGTGAAAACGGCGGACCCAACCCGATCGTATGGCCGCTCTGGGCGGTGGCTGCGGCCCTGGTCCTGGTCGGCCTGATCCTTATCTTCTGAACGGGAGGAACGAGAATGGCACAGCCTTTTGACATGACCGACCGGCACGTGTTCGTCGCCGGCGGCTCGAGCGGCATCAACCTGGGCATCGCCCACGGCTTCGCCGCGGCGGGTGCTGCGGTGGCGATCGCCAGCCGCACCGAGGCGCGGGTGCAGGCCGCCGAGGAGGAGTTGCGTGGCCACGGCGCTTCGGTGGCGGGCTTTGCCGCCGACGTGCGGGACATGGACCGGGTCGGCCAGGTGCTGGCCGAGGCGGTCGCGAAGTTCGGCCCGATCGATGTCCTGGTCTCCGGCGCGGCGGGGAACTTCGTCGCGCCGGCCACGGGGATCTCGTCGAACGGCTTCCGCGCCGTCGTCGACATCGACCTGGTGGGCACCTTCCACGTGCTGCGCGCGGGTTTCGAGCATTTGCGCAAGCCGGGGGCCGTGGCGATCAACATCTCGGCACCGCAGGCCGTGCAGCCGATGGCGCTGCAGGCCCATGTCTGCGCGGCCAAGGCGGGCGTCGACATGCTGACCCGGGCGCTGGCCCTGGAGTGGGGCCCGGACGGCGTGCGGGTCAACGCGATCATTCCGGGCCCAATCGAGGACACCGAGGGGATGGCCCGGCTGGCGGCAACGCCCGAAGCCGAGGCGCGGCTCAAGGCGAACGTCCCGCTTCGCCGCTATGGCACCAAGGCGGAGATCGCCAACATGGCCCTGTTCCTGGCCTCGCCGCTGGCGAGCTACGTCACCGGAGTCGTGATCCCGGTGGACGGCGGCTCCACGGTGGCCGGCACGGAGACCATGATGCAAGCGATGCAGGCCTCTCTGGAGCAGGCCACCTGACGGCCGCACCCTTGCGCGAGTGCCGGCGAGAGACTACTTTTAATCACAGAATGAAGTCGTAAATTAACCGACTGAAGAACCGAGGTTTTCTGCATGCTTGCCGGAAAAAGGATCCTGCTGCTGATCTCGGGCGGGATCGCCGCCTACAAGTGTCTTGACCTGATCCGCCGGCTGCGGGAACGGGGCGCGGCGGTGCGCTGCGTGCTGACCCAGGGCGGGGCCCAGTTCGTCACCCCCCTGTCTCTGGCGGCGTTGAGCGAGGACAAGGTCTACTCCGACATATTCTCGCTGACCGACGAGAGCGAAATGGGCCATCTGCGCCTGTCCCAGGAGGCCGACTTGGTTGTGGTCGCACCGGCCACGGCCGATATGCTGGCCAAGATGGCCCAGGGTCTGGCGAGCGATCTGGCCAGCACGCTGCTGCTGGCGACCGACAAGGATGTGCTGGTGGCGCCGGCGATGAACACGCGCATGTGGGAACATCCCGCCACGCAGGCGAACATGAAGACGCTCGCCGCGCGGGGCGTGCTGTCCGTGGGCCCGGCGGAAGGGGCCTTGGCCGAGGGCGAGGTGGGCATGGGCCGGATGTCCGAGCCCCTGGAGATCGTCGCCGCGATCGAGAGCTATTTCGGGGCCGAGGCGCCGCTTGCGGGCCGGCGCGCGATCGTCACCAGCGGTCCGACCTACGAGGCGATCGATCCGGTGCGCTTTATCGCCAACCGATCCTCGGGCAAGCAGGGGCACGCGATCGCCCGCGCGCTGGCCGGCCTGGGCGCGGATACGGTTCTGGTTTCCGGGCCGACCGCCGAAGCCGATCCGCCCGGCGTCGAAGTCCAGCACATCGAATCCGCGCAGCAGATGCTGGACACCTGCATGGCGTCCCTGCCCGCGGACATGGCCGTCTGCGCCGCGGCCGTGAGCGACTGGCGGGTCGCCAAGGAAGCCGATCAAAAGCTCAAGAAGGACGCCAAGGGCACGCCGCCCCGGCTGGCGTTGGCCACCAATCCAGACATTCTCGCGAACCTCGCCGGCGCGGGCAACGCGCGCCCGGCCCTGGTCGTGGGCTTCGCGGCGGAGACCGAAAACGTGATCGTCCACGCCCAGGAGAAACGGGAACGCAAGGGCTGCGACTGGATCCTCGCCAACGACGTGTCGCCCGCGACGGGCACCTTCGGCGGCGAGACGAACAGGATCCATCTGATCTCGGAGACGGGCGTCGAAGACTGGCCGAGGCTAAGCAAGGACGACGTCGCCCAACGCCTGGCCCGTCGGATCGCCGATCACTTCGCGCGGGCGGCATGACCCCGGGCACGGAAACCGGCGTCGCGATCCGGCGGCTGGCCCATGGCGAAGGCCTGCCCCTGCCCGACTATCAGACGCCCCAAAGCGCGGGCATGGACCTGCGGGCCGCGGTCGCCGATCCGGTCACGATCCCGCCGGGCGGCCGCGCGCTGGTGCCGACCGGTATCGCCATTGCCCTGCCCGAGGGGTTCGAGGCGCAGATCCGCCCCCGCTCCGGTCTGGCGCACAAGCATGGGATCACTCTGCTGAACAGCCCCGGAACGGTGGACGCGGACTATCGCGGCGAGGTCAAGGTGCTGCTGGTCAATCTGGGCCAGGAGCCGTTCGCCGTGGAGCGCGGCCTGCGCATCGCCCAGCTGATCGTGGCGCCGGTCACGCGCGTCTTCTGGCGGGAGACCGTCGAGCTGCCGCACAGCGCCCGCGGCGACGGCGGCTTCGGCTCGACCGGCGCGGGTCTGCGGGCGGAGGCGGATTAATATGCTGCGCGCGTCGAAACGGCTGATCTTCGCGATCGAGGCGGTGTTGGACATCGCCTACAACGCCGGCGGGGCGCCGGTGCAGAGCCGGGACATCACCGAACGGCAGGGAATCTCGCGCCGCTATCTGGAACCGGTCCTGCAACAGCTGGTGCGCGCCGGGCTCCTGGTCGGGGTGCGCGGTCCGCGCGGCGGTTACCGCTTGGCGCGCGAGCGGCGCCGGATCTCGCTCGGCGACATCACCCGGGTCGTTCTGGCCATGGCCGATAGCGAGGAAGACGAGGGCGGCGGCTCGGAGCTCGGCCGGCAGGTCGTGCGGCCGATCTGGGACGAGCTGCAGCAGGACATGCTCGACCGGCTCGACGAGATCAGCATCGAGGAGCTGTGCCTGCGCGCGCGCAAGGCCGGGCTCGCCAGCGAGAGCGTGCGAAGCCTGGACTTCAGCATTTAGGCAGCAAGCCATGGACGCGCCCGACCGACCCTCCCCAATCAAGCTGCGCCGCCCCGAGTTCCGCGGCCGCATCTACGATTCGGTCCTCGACACCATCGGGGGGACGCCCTTGGTGCGCGTTCGGCGGCTGGCCGAGCGGCATGGCGTCAAGGCGGAGATCCTGGCAAAGCTCGAATTCCTCAACCCGCTCGGTTCGGTCAAGGACCGGATCGGACTCGCCATGGTCGAGGCGGCGGAGGCCGACGGGCGCATCGGCCCGGACACGGTGCTGATCGAGCCGACCTCGGGCAATACGGGAATCGCGCTGGCCTTCGTCTGCGCGGCGAAAGGCTATCGCCTGATCCTGACCATGCCCGAGAGCATGTCGGTGGAGCGGCAGAAGATGCTCAGGCTGATGGGTGCCGAGCTGGAATTGACGCCCGCGGACAAGGGCATGGGCGGCGCCATCGATCGCGCCGAACAATTGGTCAACACCCTGGCCGATGCCCTGATCCTGCAGCAGTTTTCCAATCCGGCGAACCCCCAGATCCATCGGCGCACCACCGCCGAGGAGATCTGGACCGACACCGAGGGTCGGCTGGACGCGGTGGTTTCGGCGGTCGGCACCGGCGGCACGCTCACCGGTATCGGCGAGGTGTTGAAGCCCCGCCTGCCGGATCTCAAGATGATCGCGGTCGAGCCCGAGGACAGCCCCGTGCTGTCGGGTGGGCTCCCGGGCTCGCACAAGATCCAGGGGATCGGCGCCGGCTTCATCCCGGACAACCTGAACGTGGAGCTGATCGACGAGGTCGTCTGCATTGGCAACGACACATCCTTTGCGGTGGCGCGGGAGGCCGCCAAAATCGAAGGGTTGCCTGTGGGCATTTCCTCCGGTTCGGCGCTGGCCGCAGCCTTCGAGGTGGGTGCCCGGCCCGAGATGGCCGACAAGCGCATCGTCGTCATCCTGGCGTCCTTCGCCGAACGCTATCTCTCGACCGCCCTTTTCGAGCAACTGTGAAGCCCATGGAGATCAGCGACGAACAACTGCACCGCTATGCCCGCCACGTGATCCTCGACGAGGTCGGTGAGGAGGGCCAGGCCAAGCTGCTGGCCGCCAAGGTGCTGGTGGTTGGCGCCGGCGGCCTGGGGGCGCCGCTCTTGATGTATCTTGCGGCTGCGGGCGTCGGCACGCTGGGCGTCATCGACGACGATTTGGTCGAGCTCTCCAACCTGCAGCGCCAGGTGGTGCACAGCACGGACCGGCTGGGCGTGGCCAAGGTCAAGAGCGCGGCCGAAACGGTAGCGGCGCTGAACCCCGAAGTGCGGGTCGTCCCTGTCGAGGCGCGGCTCGACGCCGGCAACGTGCAAGCGCAGATCGCCGACTACGATCTGGTCGCCGACGGCTCCGACAACTTCGCCACGCGTTACTTGCTCAATGACGCCTGCTATCTGGCGAAGAAGACCCTGGTCTCTGCGGCGCTGCTGCGCTTCGACGGCCAGCTCTCAACCTTCAAGGCCCATCTCGGCGCGCCGCACCCCTGCTATCGCTGCGTCTTTCCGGAGCCGCCGCCCGCGAACCTGATCCCACGCTGCGAGGAGGCGGGCATCTTCGGCGCGATTGCCGGCATCATGGGATCGCTGCAGGCGGCCGAGGTGATCAAGGAGATCCTGGATCTTGGCGAGACGCTCTCGGGCCGGCTGCTGATGTACGACTCGCTGGCCACAGGCTTTCGCGAGATCAAGGTCAAGCGCGACCCTGCCTGTGCGCTGTGCGGCGACAGTCCGACCATCACCGATCTCTCCGGACACGCCGCCTAACCCGGCACGCGTCATTGCAAAGGGCTTCCGGGCCAGGTTGCTATGGGATCAGAGGCCGACGGATGGAGTCCACCCGTCGGCCATAGTGATCACGCTTTCGGTTCTGTTGGATGGTGGCCGGCCGATCGTTGCGGCCGGCCCGCACGCTAGCAGGCGCTGCCGTGCTGGCGGACCAGCTTGAGGTCCTGGAGCCGCACCTGCCAAACCGCCGGACGGCGCTTGATCCTGGAGGCGCCAAGCAGTTGCGAGATCAGGGCCTCCAAGCGGGCCTCTTCCGCCAGGACGATTTCGATAAACCGCCGGCGCTGGGCCGGATCTATATCCGGGTTGTCCCGCAGGATCTCCGCACAAGAGCGGATCGACGTGAGCGGCGCCCGGAGCCCGCCCGCGACCCGCGAAGCGACATCCACGGCTGCCGCATCTTCAGGCGTCCGCGCCGGACGCAACCGGCCAAAAGGACGGCGCAGGCGCGCGCCGATCCGCCGGAGCAGGCCCACCGCCGCCTGCGAGCGCAGCTGCCGACCGCGGCGGAGATAGAAGGAGAGACGTTCCGGCGTGAGGTCCGCCGGTCTAGGGAGTGTCGGCTCGTCCGCGTTGGCGGCGAGCCAGGTGTTTTCCTCTTGCGTATAGGGCCACATGGAAGACCTCCGTATTCACGAATATCTTCCTCCCTTGGCTCAGGGTTCTTCGTCACCCATTCATACTGCAACGCACGCCAGAGATGTTATTGCGATAAATCCGACTTTCAAGTGCTATTTTGCACTGCACAATCTTTGGGCAGAAGTCAGTCATGCTCCGGGCGGCACGGGACGCGAGCGGCTGTAGATGATCAGAGCGGTCGCAAGCACCAGCGCGAGGAAGCCGAACACCGCCCGATACGCTGCCTCCGGGGCCGCGCCGCCGGCCTCCGGAAAGGCGCCCACGATCAGCCCGGTGGTCACCTGCATGGTACCCACGCCGGCGAAGGTGGCGAAGTTGATGGTGGTCATCGCGCGCCCGACCAGCCGATCCGGGAACAGCGCCCGGCCGTGCGCCAGCAGCAGCACGTAGTACCCGCCGAAGGCGGCCAGCAGGCAGAACAGGCCGACCGCGAGCCAGAGCGGCGCGGCCGAGGTCAAAGCCAGCAGGCAGAACGAGGCGACGGTGATCGAGCCGCCGGACAGGACCAGCCGCTTGCGGCCGATGCCGCGCCGCTCGAGCGGGCCGTAGCCCAGGAAACTCACCAGGATCGCCCCCGACATGGCGAGCAGCACATGGCCGATGGCAAGGGTGCCGAGACCATGGATGTCGGCGAGATACGGCCCGCCCCACAGGCCGCGGACGCTCATCACCACCGAATAGGAGCAGAAGGCGAGCGCCAGGATGGGATAGATGTGTCGGTTGCGGATCACCTCGCCGACGCCCCGCAGCGTCTGTCGCAGGGTCTCCGGCTCGCGGGAGAGATAAGGATGGCCGGGGGGCGCGTCGCGCACCAGGAGCGGGATTGAACCGCCCACCAAGGCCGTGATCGCGGCGGTAGCGTAGATCGCGTTGCGCCAGCCGAACGCCTCCATCGCCGCCGCCAACGGCGTGCCGGACAACAGCGTTCCGGAAATGCTCACCGCGATCGCCGCACCCGCCACGGTCGTGAACTTCTCCGCCGGAAACCAGCGGGAGAAGGCCACCAAGCCACCCATGAACACGCCGGAACAGCCGAGCCCGACCATGAACTGGCCGAGCACCAGCATCGGCCCGCTCGCGGCCGAGGCGAAGACCAAGGCACCGGCCACGGCCACGGTCAGGATCGACGGGACCACCCGCCGCGGCCCGTAGCGGTCCAGAAGGACACCGACGGGAAGCTGCATCAACGCACTGGCCACGAAGAAGGCGCCGGTGAGCAGACCCAGCGTCTCGGCCGAGAGGCCCATGTCGCGGCTGAGCTCGGGCGCCATGACGGCGATCGCCGAGCGGTAAAACTGGCTGATGATGAAGAGGGCGCAAAGGCTCACGACCACCGGCACGACGGAGGCGCGCGGGGACGGCAGCGAGACCGGGTCGGTCATGCGTCGCGGCCCGTCAGCCGGTCTTGCCGATGAAGCAGTCTACGTCGGCCGCCTTGAGCTCGCCGCACATCCGATCCGCGGCGCCCGCATCAGGAAACGGCCCGACCCGGACCCGGTACCAGGTCCCCCGGGGTTCGCCCAGATCGGTGGGAACGACGATATAGGGCACGTCGCCGAGGATGCCGGCGTTGCGCTGCCGCAGCCGGAGAAACCAAGCGCGCGCGGCGGTCTCCTTCGGAAACGCACCGACCTGCACCCAGAATGCGCGCCGGCCGGGTGTAGCGCGCGCCGGGCCCGCCGTTCCGGCCGCCGGCTCGAGCGTTTCAATCCGCGGGGACGGCGGAACCGGGGCACGGGCGAGCGGCCTGGATCGCGCTTGACCCTGCGCCAGCCGTGCCGCGGGCACTGCGCCCGTGACGCCGCCGGCGAGCGACTCCGCCAACAGGTCCAGCATCGGCTCCGCGGGCTGACCAGCGGCAGGCAGGGTCGCGAGTTGGGTCAGCGCGGCGATTTCCCGGCCGCGTGGGTCGACCAGCGTCCAGGAGATGAGCACATCGCCCTGCCGATCGTTGGGAAAGCGGATCCGGCCGGACAGGATGTAACCGTGTCGGACCTCCGTCGTGGCATGAGCGGTGAGGCGCTGCTTGCGCAATGCCAGCGCCACCCGGCCGTGCAGATCCCAGCTCGGCGGCGCGCCCTCGACGCTGCGCACGACGATGGGCGGCACCGCTTCCGAGGCGGCCGATTGCGCGCCTGGCGCCCAAACCAATGCGGCCAGCATCAAGGCAGACGCGACGGTTGAGCCGCGCCCGAGGCGCCTGCCGGGTGCAGACAGGCAACGGTATCTGCCGAGGGAAATCATGATGCGAATTGTCCGGATCATACAGAAATCGGCCGATCCGGCCACCGCTTTGGCCATGCAAATCGGCCACGGCGGCCGTGCGGCGATTGCATGGCTGCCGATTGCCGCTCAGCCCGTTCGCGCCGTCGCCTTGATCGATTCGAAAGCGGCGAGCGCCCGGGCCCGTGCCGCCTTGTGATCGACGATCGGCGCCGGATAGGTCTCGCCCAGCCAGACACCGGCCGCGGACAGGATATCTTCGGGTGCGGTCGAAGGCGCATGAATGAACCGATCCGGCAGTCCGGCAATCTCGGGCACCCAGCGGCGCACATAGTCGCCCGCAGCATCGAACTTTTCGCCCTGGGTGGTCGGATTGAAGATCCGGAAGTAGGGCGCGGCGTCCGCGCCGCTGCCCGCCACCCACTGCCAGTTGGCGGTGTTGCTGGCGAGATCGGCGTCGACCAGCGTGTCCCAGAACCAGGCCTCGCCCTGCTGCCACGGGATCAAGAGATGCTTGACCAGGAAGGATGCCACCACCATGCGGACCCGGTTGTGCATCCAGCCGGTGTGCCAGAGCTGCCGCATGCCGGCGTCCACCACCGGGTAGCCGGTGCGGCCCCGCTGCCAGGCCGAGAGCGCCGCCGGGTCATCCCGCCAGGGAAAGCGGGCGAACTCGGGCCGCAGGGGCTCGGTCTCCATCGCCGGGTTGTGGAACAGCAGGTGATAGCCGAACTCGCGCCAGCCGATCTCCCGCAGATAGGCCTCCGCCGCGCGGTCCAAGCCATGCGCCGCGGCGTGATGGCGAACCGCATACCAGACCTCCCGGGGCCCGATCTCGCCGAAGTGCAGATGCGGGGACAGCATGGAAACCGACGACCGTCCCGGATAGTCCCGGCCCTGGGCATAGTCCGCGAGCCCGGCGTCCAGGAAATGCGCGAGCCGGCGCTTGGCACCGGTCTCGCCCGGTGTCCAGCTGTCCCGAAGGCCGCCGGCCCAGTCGGGCGCGCTCGGCCGCAGGGCCCAGTCCGACAGCTTGTCGCCCGCAGGGGTCGGTATGACCGGGGCGATCGCCTTCGGCGCGGCGCTCGGCGCGTCCGGCTCGCCCGCCGCCAAGCAGGCCCTCCAAAAGGCTGTGAACACCTTGAGCGGCGTGCCGGACTTGCTCTGGATGGTTCCGGGCTCGAACAGCAGGCCGGCCTGGAAGCTTCGCGCCTCGATCCCGTTCGCCCGCAAGGACTGCTTGATGCGCGTGTCGCGCGCCACGCCCTCGGGCTCGTAGACCCGGTTCCAGTAGACCGCACGGGCGCCCACCTCGGCGACGAATTGCGCGAGGACATCCGCGGCCGGCCCGCGACGCAGGCAGAGTTGGGGCGCCACCGCGTGGCCCGGCGCGCGGTCCGCGATGGCGTCGCCGAGCGCCGCGAGGCTGCCATGCAGCCACCACCGACTGGCGCCGCCCAACGGCCTCAGCCCTTCGCTCGCCTCATCCAGTATGAATAGCGGCGCAATGGGTGCGCCGGTCTCGGCCGCGGCGGCCAGCGCCGGATTGTCGGCAAGGCGCAGGTCCTGGCGAAACCAGACGACGATGGGAGCACTCATGGCACAGGCCGCTTGAAACAGTGGTGGCTGGCCGCGCCCAGCCGCGCGCGACGTCCGTTATTATACGTCGCCGATGCGCCTTAGGATTGACCCTGCGCTTGCGGCGGTCGAACTCAGGCCGCGCGGGCCGAGCCGCGGAAGCTCGCGACCTCTCGCTTGAGGGTCTCGGCCTCGTGCGAGAGCTTGCCGGTCGCGTCGAGCACGTCCTTGCCCGAGGCTCCGGTCTCGCCGACTTCCCTAAGATCGGAACGCTTTCTATAGTGCCCGGGCGCGAGCGGCCGGATGAGTGGGCGCAGAATGGCCTGCAGCGGAATGCCAGAGCGAGGGAGATATCGCCATGACCAATGAAGGAGGGGCCGCATCCGCGCCCTCGAGCCAGGACCCATACCTCCGCAAACGGATCGCCGTCCTCGACAGCGAGATGGCCTATGTGGAAGCGGGCGCGGCGGACGGACGGCCCATCCTGTTCCTGCACGGCAATCCGACGTCGTCCTATCTCTGGCGCAATGTGATCCCGCATCTCGCGCCGTTGGGCCGCTGCTTGGCGCCGGACCTGATCGGCATGGGCCAGTCCGGCAAGGCGCCCGACGGTTCCTACCGGTTCATCGATCATGCGCGGTATCTCGACGCCTGGCTCGAGGCGATGGCGCTCGGCGACGGGATCGTCCTGGTGCTGCATGACTGGGGCTCGGCGCTGGGCTTTCATTGGGCCCACCGGCATCCCGAGCGGGTGGGGGCAATCGCCTACATGGAGGGCATCGTGTGCCCGATCACCTGGGACGACTGGCCCGAAGCCGCCCGCGGCATCTTTCAGGCGTTCCGCTCGCCGGCCGGCGAGGAGCTGGTGCTCGAGAAGAACGTCTTCGTCGAGAAGGTCCTGCCGGCCAGCATCCTCCGAGCGCTGTCGGAGGAGGAGATGGAGGCTTACCGGGCGCCCTTCCGCGAACCGGGCGAGGGCCGCCGGCCGACACTCACCTGGCCGCGCCAGATACCGATCGAGGGCGAACCCGAAGACGTGGTCGAGATCGCGACCGCCTACGGCCGATGGCTCGGGGAATCGGAGATCCCCAAGCTGTTCGTCAACGCCGAGCCGGGCTCGATCCTGGTCGGCCGCCAGCGCGAGTTCTGCCGCGGCTGGCGGAACCAACGAGAGGTCACTGTCAAAGGTTTGCATTTCATTCAAGAGGACAGCGCCGACGAGATCGGCGCCGCGGTCGCGGAGCTGGTCCACAGCCTCGACGGATAGGAGCGCAGCCATGACCAACCCGTCCAACGACGCCATCCTGATTGACGTCAAAGACAGCGTCGCGACACTGACGTTCAACCGGCCCGCTGCGCTCAACGCGCTCAACCGCGACATGGTCGAGGCATTCGATGCGGCGACCGCGCAGATTGGGGAGGACACGAACATCCGGGCCGTGGTGCTGGCCGGGGCGGGCGAGCACTTCATGGCCGGCGGGGACGTGAAATGGTTCCACAATCTGGTCGAGGGCGAGCCGGACAAGTCGGTGCTGCGGCACGAAATCGAACGCTTCATCCACGAGGTGCATCCCTCGGTGGTTCGGTTGCGCCGCATGCGCAAGCCGGTGATCGCCAGCGTGCGCGGCGCGGTCGCGGGCTTCGGCGTCAGCGTCGTGCTGGCCTCAGATCTGGCGATAGCCGCGGAAGATGCGATGTTCACGCTTGCCTATTGCCATATCGGCACCAGCCCCGACGGCGGCTCGACCTACGCCCTGCCTCGCGCCGTGGGCATGAAGCGGGCCTTCGAGATCGCGCTCCTGGGCGACCGTTTCGATGCCGCAACGGCCGAGCGGGTCGGCCTGATCAACCGGGTGGTGCCGGTGGACGCCCTGCAGGCGGAGACCGACACGCTCGCCCGGAGGCTCGCCAACGGGCCAACCCGCGCCTATGGCAACACCAAGGAGCTCTTGCAGGGCTCGTTCGACCGCAGCCTCGAGGATCAGCTCGATGCCGAGGCGCGCAGCTTTGCCGATTGCGCCGGCACCGGCGACTTCGCCGAGGGGGTCGGCGCGTTCTCGGAGAAGCGAAAGCCGGAATTCAAGGGTTCCTGAGCGCAGAAACGGGGGAATGGAGATGGCGGGACTCGAAGGAAAGACGCTGTTCATCACTGGCGCGTCGCGCGGGATCGGCAAGGAAATCGGCCTGCGCGCCGCCCGCGACGGGGCCAATGTCGCCATCGCCGCGAAGACCACCGAGCCCCATCCCAAGCTGCCGGGCACGATCCACACGGCCGCCGAGGAGATCGAGGCGGGCGGCGGCAAAGCGCTTGCGATCCAGTGCGACATCCGCTTCGAAGACCAGATCGCTTCGGCCATGGCGCACACGGCCGAGACCTTCGGCGGCATCGACATCCTGGTGAACAACGCCAGCGCCATCAGCCTGACGGGCACGGTCGAGACGCCGATGAAGCGCTATGACCTGATGCACCAGATCAACGCCCGCGGCACTTATGCCTGCTGCCAGGCGGCGCATCCCTGGCTCGCCCAGGCAGCGAACCCGCATATCCTGACGCTGTCGCCGCCGCTCAACATGAACCCCCGCTGGTTCGGGCCGCATGTCGCCTACACCATGGCGAAATACGGCATGTCCATGTGCATGCTGGGCATGGCCGAGGACTTCCGCGAGGAAGGCATCGCCTGCAACTGCCTGTGGCCGCGCACGGTGATCGCCACGGCCGCCCTCGCGCTGCTGCCGGGAATCGATACCAAGCGGTGCCGCAAACCCGAGATCGTCTCCGACGCGGCCCACGCCATCCTCTGCCGAGACTCGCGCAGCTGCACGGGCAACTTCTTCATCGACGAGGAGGTGCTGGCCGAGGACGGCATCACCGATCTGCAGGGCTATGCGGTCGACCCCAGCCAGCCGCTGCAGACGGACCTGTTCTTGGACTAGTGGCGCCCCGGACGCCCGCTTATTCCTTAACGCCGACGAAGGTGTGGTGAAAGGTGACCCCTTCCGCCGCATCGGAGCGGTATTTGTCGCTGTGAAATCCGATGTGCCGGGGCTGAAACATCGAGAATTTCCGGATCAGGTCGTCCTCGGACTCGGTGAAGTTGACGAAGTAGTCCTCGCGACGGATACGCGTGTTCTGAAAGGTCACCTTGCGCAGGCCCCCTCCGGCGTCCTCGGAATGCGCGAAGTACTCTGATTGGGTGCCGATCATGTCGGCGAAGAAGACACCGCCCGGGCGTAAGGCCGCGTGCAGCGTGCCCAGCCGGATCGCCATGTCCTCGTCCGACAGGTAGTACAGGCTCTTGATGGCGATCACCAAGTCGAAGCTGCGGTCGAAGTAACGATCGTCCGCGCGCGGCTGCGGATCGATAACGGCAAAGCGGTCCCGGATGTGACCGTATCGCTGGCGCGCCGCCGTAATGTCGGTCTCGCTCATATCCACGCCGTAGGCCTCGAAGCCCAGGCCGTGGAAGAAGTTGACCGCGGCCCCCTGACCGCAGCCGAAATCGAGCACGCCCTCGTGGTCGGCTCCGCTCATGCCGAAGTCGGGCTTGAGCACGATGCCGTAGAACCGAAACACCAGGGATTCCACATTGGGCGCGAAGTAGCCCTTCTCAAAGTGGCGCTTGTTGTGTTTCAGGTATTCCTTCATCTTTGCCCCGATGGAGCTGATCACCGCAACCAGTGTGGCCGGGCTTGCCCGGTGCCAGAGATGATTATCGCATGCCAGCCTCGGACTCCTACGATGTCGTGATCTGCGGCGGGGCCGTGGTCGGCAGCTCCGTCGCCTACTGGCTCATGGCCGAGCCGGCCTTCACGGGTTCGGTCCTGGTGGTGGAGCAGGATCCGAGCTACGCCAAGTGCTCGACGACCCTGTCGGCGGGCGCGATCCGGCAGCAGTTCTCGACGCCGGCCAACATCGAGATGTCCACCTTCGGCATCGCCTTCCTCAAGGACATCGGATCCTACCTCTCGGTCGAGGGCGATGCGCCCGAGCTGTCCTTCCATGAGGGCGGCTTTCTGTTCCTGGCCACCGAGGCCGGCCGCGCGATCCTCGGGGCGAACCATCGGGTCCAAGAGCGGTATGGCGCGGACAATGCCCTGCTCGGCCCCGAGGAACTGGAAGAGCGATTCCCCTGGCTCAACGCCGATGGCATAGCCCTGGGATCGCTCGGCCTCAGCAACGAAGGGTGGTTCGACCCCTGGGCGTTGCTGCAGGGCTATCGGAAGAAGGCCCTGTCGTTGGGCGCGGAGTACCGGGCCGACAAGGTGGCGGGCGTTTCGGTGGCGGACGGCCGGGTGACGGGCGTGACCCTGGCAACGGGCGGCGAGGTCGCCTGCGGCGCCGTCGTCAACGCGGCCGGCATCCGGGCCAACGACGTCGCGCGCATGGCCGGGCTCGCGGTTCCGGTCGAGCCCCGCAAGCGCATCGTCTATGTGATCGACTGCCGGGAGGAGGTGGCGGGCTGTCCGCTGCTGGTCAATCCGAACGGTGTCTGGGTCCGGCCCGAGGGTCCAAATTTTATCACCGGCCTCACGCCACCGGACGGATACGACCCGCCCTGCGACGATTTCGAGATCGACTACCGCTGGTTCGACGAGGTCGTCTGGCCGACGCTGGCCGAGCGCATTCCCGCCTTCGAGGCGATCAAGCTGGTCAACGCCTGGGCTGGCCACTACGCCTACAACACCCTCGACCAGAACGCCGTGCTGGGACCCCATCCCGAGGTCGGAAACTTCCATTTCGCGAACGGGTTCTCGGGCCACGGCCTGCAGCAGTCGCCCGCCGTGGGCCGGGGCATCATGGAGCAGATCGTGCACGGCGGCTGGCGCAGCCTGGATCTCTCAACCTTCGGCTACGAGCGGGTGCTCAGCAGCGCGCCGGTCAAGGAACTGAACGTGGTTTAGAGCGGCGATGCCCGCTGATTAGTCGGCGAGGCCCAGAGACATGGGCACCTGGATGAAGGAGCCGGCGGGACGCGGCTCGTGGCCCATGGGGGCCAGGCGCCAGTCCTCGGCGTCGAGTTCGTCCTCGTCCGTCTTCAGGTCGGCCCTTTGCTTGATCCGGAACTGTCCCAGGCTGCCGTCGTCGCGGAGCTCGACCTCGAGCACGACCCGGCCGTCCTGAGGGGCGGAGAGGGGGAGCGGATCCGATGTCTGGACAGCCTGGGCGGCGGGGTTCGCGTTCATCACCTCGCGGACCGCGGCCTCGATCGCCTGGGGGCTGAGCCCGCTGAGGTCCGGTTCGGGACTTGCATTACGCTTCTCGCCGGCGGAGGCGGGCAGGACCACGGCCAGAGCCATGGCGAAGGCCAAGATGCCGGCGACGAAGTGTAATTCCATATCCTTTGAACTCCTCACTGGAATCCCGATCGTCCTGCCTGGACACCCCCAACCCGCTGAAGCACCACCCCAGCCATCCCATTCTGCATAGGATTTATTGCCAACTCGCTAACGGGCAGGGTTAAGATTAAGCATCCGTCCGAATACCCCGCCGCCGCGCTTGCAAAGGCCCTCGGACCCGGCTTAGATCGGGGTAATCGCCATCAGAGCGACAGGGAGGAAGGTCATGGAAACACGCGCAGCGGTTGCCCACGCGGCGGGCGAACCCCTCAGCATCGAAACGGTCCAGCTCGAAGGCCCCAAGGCGGGCGAAGTGCTGGTCGAGATCAAGGCCACCGGCATCTGCCACACGGACGAGTTCACCCTCTCGGGGGCGGACCCGGAGGGGCTGTTCCCCGCCATCCTGGGCCATGAAGGCGCGGGCGTTGTGGTAGAGACGGGCGCGGGCGTCAGCAGCGTCCGGCCCGGCGACCATGTCATCCCGCTCTACACGCCGGAATGCCGCCAGTGCGACTATTGCCTGTCGGGCAAGACCAATCTCTGCCAGGCGATCCGCGAGACCCAGGGCCGTGGCGTCATGCCGGACGGCAGCTCGCGCTTCTCACTGGGCGGCGAGATGCTGCACCACTACATGGGCACCTCGACCTTCGCCAACCACACGGTGCTGCCGGAGATCGCGCTGGCCAAGATCCGCGAGGACGCGCCCTTCGACAAGGTCTGCTACATCGGCTGCGGCGTGACCACGGGCATCGGCGCGGTGATCAACACCGCCAAGGTCGAGCCCGGCGCCAACGTCGTGGTGTTCGGCCTGGGCGGGATCGGCCTCAACGTGATCCAGGGTGCCCGCCTGGTCGGCGCGGACATGATCGTGGGCGTCGACACGAACCCGCGCAAGCGGGAGCTCGCCGAGACGTTCGGCATGACCCATTTCGTCAATCCCGAGGAGGTGGAGGGCGATCTGGTCGCCTATCTGGTGGACCTGACCAAGGGCGGCGCCGACTACAGCTTCGAGTGCATCGGCAACGTGGACGTGATGCGCCAGGCGCTGGAATGCTGCCACAAGGGCTGGGGCGAGAGCACCATCATCGGCGTCGCCGGCGCGGGCCAGGAGATCGCCACGCGACCCTTCCAGCTGGTCACCGGCCGGGTCTGGCGGGGCACCGCCTTCGGCGGCGCCCGGGGGCGCACCGACGTGCCCAAGATCGTCGACTGGTACATGGAGGGCAAGATCAACATCGACGACCTGATCACCCACACCATGCCGCTCGACAAGATCAATGACGCCTTCGCGCTGATGCACGACGGCGCCTCGATCCGCAGCGTGGTGACGTACTAGGCGATGCCCCTCGAAACTCTCAGCGAGCAGCGCTGCTTCGGCGGCGTGCAGGGCGTCTATGTGCACGATGCCATCGCGACCGGCACGCGCATGCGCTTTTCGCTCTTTCGCCCGCCGCAGGCGGACCGGGGGCCGGTGCCCGTCCTATGGTGGCTCTCGGGCCTGACCTGCACCGAGGAGAACTTCACGGTCAAGGCGGGCGCTCAGCGCTACGCCGCCGAGCACGGGCTCATGCTCGTGGTCCCGGACACGAGCCCGCGCGGCGAGGACGCCCAGGGCAACCCGGTGCCCGACGACGAGGCCTACGACCTGGGCCAGGGCGCGGGCTTCTACGTCGACGCGACCCAGGACCCCTGGGACCGGCATTTCAACATGTACAGCTATGTGGTCGGCGACCTGCCCCGCACGGTGTTCGAGAACTTTCCGGGCGACGAGGCGCGCCAGGGTATCTTCGGCCACTCCATGGGCGGGCACGGCGCGCTCACCATCGCGCTGCGCCATCCCGAGACCTACAAGTCCCTCTCGGCTTTCTCCCCCATCTGCGCGCCGACCCAGTGCCCCTGGGGCGAGAAGGCCTTCACTGCCTATCTGGGCGGGCTCGGCGACGGGCTGTTGGAGCAGGTGCGCGGCCACGACGCCGTCGCCCTGATCGAGGATGGCGCGCGCTTCGACGGCACCATCCTAGTGGACCAGGGCACGGAGGACGAGTTCCTGACCGAGCAGCTCCATCCCGAGAAGCTCGCGGTCGCCTGCGAGCACCGGGGCCAGGAGCTCGACCTGCGCATGCAGCCCGGCTACGACCACAGCTACTATTTCATCGCCAGCTTCGTGGGCGAGCACATCGCCTTTCATGCGGCGGCGCTGAGGGGCGGCGCCTGACGATTCCTCTCACGCACCTGTGACTCCCCGTTATTTGAAGCCCGGGCGCGAGCGCACATCTTAGGGATCGTGCGGCTGGCTTTAGCAGAGGGGGATCCCGGATGATCACGCATGTCCGCGGCGCGGTGTTGGCCGTGCTGTTTGTTACCGCGCCGCCGGCCTTGGCCGCGTCCCTGCCGGTCACCCGGGACCTCGCGGCCTCGGGCTGGCGCCCGCTCGAGTTTCCGGGATTCAAGGCGACCGAGTTCCACTGCCCCGAGGACGGCGTCATCGAGGTCGTGGCGCGGGACAGCTCGTCCATGCTCTACCGCCAGGTGCCCGAGGCGCAGCAGCGCAAGCGCCATCTGGTCTGGCGCTGGCGCGTCGACACGGCCCCGCCGGCGACCGACCTGACCCGCCGCGGCCGGGACGACCGGCCGCTCGCGCTGCACGTGGCCTTCGCCGAGGAGGATGGGCGCGGCGGCCTGTTCGGCGCCCTCACCCGCGATCTGATCGACGCGATGACCGGAGCGCCCGCGCACGGCAAGGTCTTGACCTATGTCTGGGGCGGCACCCAGCGGCCCGGCGACCGGTTCGCCAACCCCCATCTGGACGGCAACGGCGTGATGATCGTGCTGCGCGACGGGGCCACGCCGCAGGGCGAATGGTTCAAAGAACGCATCGACCTCGCGGCGGACTTCGAGCGGGCCTTCGGCCGCCCGCCGCCGTCCGTGGCCTTCATCGCCGTCTCCGGCGACAGCGACGACGAGGGCGGCCTGAGCCGCGGCCGCGTCGCCGCCATCATGCTCGCGGACGGATGACCCGCGCCGGGATGGAGGAGGCCCCGCAGCCGGACCGGCTGGCGGCGCTCAACGCCGCGGCCGCCGCGGCGCAATGGGACCCGGCCGCGGTCGACTGGTCTGAGCGGATCGCCGTGCCCTGGTATCTGCCGCGCACGGTCTATGTCGACATCGTGAGCCAGCTGTTCCACGGCGAGCGGGCGGCCCGGGACCTCTGCCGCCGGCTCGCGGGCACGCTGGACGACGCGCAGGCCGAGACCTTCCTCGCCTGGCAGATCGCCGACGAGACCCGCCATTGCGACGTCTACCGCCGCTATCTGGCGCGCCTGGGCGACATCCGGCCGCATCATCCCGCGCTGGACGTCACCCGCGAGGCGGCGCTCGCCTGGCGGGGCTCGCCGCTGGCGCTCGTGGTCGCGACCCACATCCTGCTGGAGGGCGAAGCGGTGCAGCTGCAGCACGAGCTGGCCAAGGCCTTCGCCTGTCCGCTCTTCCGCGACATCACCACCCGTGCGGCGCGGGACGAGGCGCGCCATCACGCCTTCGGCCGCGTCTATCTGCGCGACCGCCTGGCCGCGCTCGACCCGGAGGAACGGCTGGCCATGTACCGCTGGGTGCGCGACATGTGGCAGGACTGCGCGCTGGCGACCCGCAGCCGGTTCTTCGGGCTCGACAGCTTCCTCTTGAGCCGGCGGCGGGATACCGTGGAGGCGCGCTGGCGACGGCACGCGGCCAATCTCCGGGAAATCGGCCTGGTGCACGCGGCGGAGGCAACGGAGTTCGAACGCGCGGCGGCATGATCTCGATCGTCATTCCCACGCTGAACGAGGCCGGCGCCCTGCCCGGCCTATTGGCCGCGCTCGCGCGCGAGACCACGGACCACGAGGTGATCGTCGTCGACGGCGGCTCCACCGACGGCACCGCTACGCTGGCCCGCCGGGCGGGCGCCCGGGTGCTGGAGAGCCGGCCGGGCCGCGGCCTGCAGCTCAAAGCCGGGGCCGCGGTGGCGCGGGGTGAGGTTCTGTTCTTCCTGCACGCGGACACGGGCTTCCCCGCGGGCGGCCTCGCGGCGATCGAAGACGCGCTCGCCCGCGCGCCGGTCGCGCTCGGCGGCAACTTTCGCCTGATCTTCGACGGCGACAGCGAGTTCGCCCAGTGGCTCACCGGGTTCTACGCGCGCATCCGCGCGCGCGGGATCTATTACGGGGATTCCGGCATCTTCGTCCGGCGCGCAGCCTATCGCGCGCTCGGCAGCATGCCGGCCCGGGCGTTGATGGAGGACTACGCCTTCGTGCGCCGGATGGAGACGCTGGGCGAGACCGTCTGCATCGAGACGCCGCCGCTGGTGACATCGTCGCGCCGCTTCGCCGGCCGCCGCAAGGCGCGCATCGTGGCCGGCTGGCTGGCCATCCACACGCTCTACTATCTGCGGGTGCCGGGAACGCTCCTGGCCTGGCTCTACAACTCCCGCCGCCGGCGCTACTGGTTCAGCGCCCAGTCGTAGTCGTGCCCGTCGATGCCGCTGGCCGAGGCCAGGCGGCCGCTGAGATCGGCCTCCGCATACTGTCCCAGATGCGCGATCACGGCGGCGTCGCTGCCGCCGAAGTCTTCCTGGAACCAGACATAGATGCTGGACACCTTAAGCCGGCCGTCCTCGAGGCGGACGCCGCGCGGGTGGTTCACGTACTCCCGCGCGCCCTTGTCCAGGAGCGCCTCCGCGTTCTCGGCCGTGAACGCCTCCGACTGCAGATTGGGGCAGCCGATTGCGGCGCAGTTGACCGCGTAGTGAATGCGCGGGTCCCGCCAGATCGGGCGCAGGATCCGGTGCTCGATGTCGTTCAGCGACACGGCTTCGCCCTCGATGGTGACGAGCTTCTTGCCCCACGGCCCGTCGGCGAACAGACCGGGCGAGATGTCGATGTCGCGAATGCTGTCCACCGGCATATGGTTCAGGATCACCTGGACGGTGAGCGCATTGTAGAGATTGATCCAGTAGGCCTGCTGCTCGCCGCGACTGTAACGGCTGATCGGCGTCGCGGCGAGGCGCGCGATATAGCGGTCCAGCACGGCGCGGTCGTCGGCGGTCACGTTGCCATAGCCGATGCGATTGACGCCATCGGGACCGGACTGGACATGGCGGTCGAGAAAGGCCTGCCACGCTGCGTGATCGATGCGGTCCGTCGCGGACGCGTCATGGGCCGCCCAGCGATCCCAGAGCTCCGCGCTGGGGGCGAGCAGGGACTCGACGAAGGCCCATCCGGGCCGCGGGCCGAGCGCGATCACGACCAGCGCGGCCACGACCAGAGGCAATCGCGCGATGCGGTTTGCCGAATGCAACATGTCGAAACTCCTCGACGGCGGTTTACCGATCCTCCTGCTGCCCGCTATATAGGTCGCTCGTCGCGCACGAAACGTCACAACTGCGTGACGCAGGCGCGGCGCGGGGAACGAGGTCGGGGGGTGGCTGATGGCCGGGGAGCTTCCCAGCACGGCGCGCGCGGTGATCGTCGGCGGCGGCATCGTCGGCTGCAGCGTCGCCTATCATCTCACCAAGCGCGGCTGGAACGACGTGCTCTTGGTCGAGCAGAACCAGCTGACCTCCGGCACCACCTGGCACGCGGCCGGCCTGGTCGGGCAGTTGCGGGCGTCCCGCAATCTCACCCGGCTCGCGGTCTATGCCACCGACCTCTATGCCCGGCTCGAAGACGAGACCGGCCAGGCCACGGGCTTCAAGCAGCCGGGCGGCTTGATGCTGGCCCAGACCGCCGAACGCATGACCGAGCTCAAACGCGGCGCGTCCATGGCCGCGAGCTTCGGCGTCGCAGCCGAGGTGATCTCCCCAGCGGAGGTCGGAGAGCGCTATCCGCTGGCGCGCACCGACGATCTGGAAGGTGCGCTGTGGCTGCCCGGAGACGGCCAGACCAACCCGACGGACACGACCATGGCGCTGGCCAAGGGTGCGCGGCAAGGCGGCGCGCGCATCGCGGAGGGGGTGCGGGTCCTCCGTCTGCTCTCCCGCGGCAAAGCGATCGCGGGGATCGAGGCCGTTGCGGGCGGCGAGACCGTCCGGATCGACGCGGACGCCGTGGTCCTGGCCGCGGGCATGTGGTCCCGCACGCTCGGCGAGAGCGTCGGCGTGCCGATCCCGCTGCACGCGGCCGAGCACATGTACATCGTCACCGAGCCGATGCACGGGGCGACGCCCGACCTGCCGGTGCTGCGCGATTTCGACGCCTGCATCTACGCCAAGGAGGATGCCGGCAAGCTGTTGATCGGCGGCTTCGAACCGGTGGCCAAGCCCTGGGGTATGGGCGGCCTGCCGCATGATTCGCCCTTTCACGAGATCGGCGAGGATTGGGATCAGTTCGAGGTGCTGATGGAAGGCGCGCTCAATCGCGTGCCCGCACTCGAGAGCGTCGGCATCCGTCAGTTCCTGAACGGCCCCGAGAGCTTCACCCCGGACACCGCCTACTATCTGGGCGAAGCGCCGGGTTTGCGCGGGCTGTTCGTCGCGGCGGGCTTCAACTCCGTGGGCATCGCCTCGGCCGCGGGCGCGGGCAAGGCGCTGGCGGACTGGGTGGTCGAGGGGGAAGCACCCATGGACCTCGCCGACATCGACATCCGCCGGGCGGAGCCGTTCCAGAACACCGCGGGCTATCTGTTCGACCGGACCGTCGAAGCCCTCGGCCGCCTCTATGCCATGCACTGGCCCTACGACCAGCCGCGCACGGCGCGCAACGCGCGCCTGACCCCGTTCCACGACCGGCTCGCGGCGCGCGGCGCCTGGTTCGGCGTGGTCGCAGGCTGGGAGCGGCCGTTGTGGTACGCCGTGGACGGCGTGCAGTCCCCACACGTCCCCGGCTACGGCGCGCAGGACTGGTGGCCCCAGGCGGAGAGAGAGGCCAGTGCGGCGCGCGAAGGCGTGGCGGTCTTCGACCAGACGCCCTTCGGCAAGTTCCTGCTCGCGGGGCCGGATGCGGAGGCCGTCCTGCAGCGCCTTTGCGCAAACGACGTCGCGGTGCCCGAGGGTCGCGTCGTCTACACCCAGATGCTCAACCCGCGCGGCGGCATCGAGGCGGACCTGACCGTGACGCGCCTGGCCGAGGACCGGTTCTGGATCGTCGCCGGCTCGGCGACGCGGATCCGAGACCGGGACTGGATCGAACGGCATATCCCCGACGACGCGCGTTGCATGCTGTCGGACGAAACCTCGGCCTGGGCGGCGCTGGGCGTGATGGGGCCTGGCTCCCGCGAACTCCTGGCGACGCTCACGGACGCGGATCTCTCGGCCGAGGCGTTTCCGTTCGCCAGCGCGGCCGAGATCGAGATGGGCTATGCGCCGGTGCGCGCGCTGCGCCAAAGCTATGTCGGCGAGTTGGGCTGGGAGCTCTACATCCCGACCGAGTTCGCGCTGCCCATCTATGAGCGCCTCGTCGACGCGAGCGAGAGCCATGACCTGGTGCACGCGGGCCTGCAGGCTCAGGACTCGCTGCGCCTCGAGAAGGGATTCAAGCACTGGGGACACGATATCGGCCCGGAAGACACGCCGCTCGAGGCCGGGCTCGGCTTCGCCATCGCCTTCGACAAGAACACGCCCTTCATCGGCCGCGACGCGCTACTCAAACAACAGACGGACGGGTTGCACCGTCGGCTGGTCCTGTTCACGGTCGAAGACGGCGTACCGCTCCTGCTGCATGAAGAGCCGGTCTGGCGCGACGGCCGGCGAGTCGGCGCGACCACTTCCGGCAACCGGGGTTTCACCGTCGGCAAGCCGGTCTGCATGGGCTATGTCGAGAGCGACGGCGCCGCGATCGATAGGGATTTCATCGAGAGCGGCCGTTTCGAGATCGAAGTCGCCGGCGAGCGCTTTCCGGCGCGGCCGCATCTCGCGCCGCTCTGGGATCCCAAGGGCGTGCGCATGCGCGCCTGACCCGGGAGCGGCGTGGCACGGTTGATGGAAATCATGGCCGGTCCGGCGCCGCCCATGCGAGGGAGAGCGGGAACAAAACCAGCTTATAAATGAGGACCGGTCCGACCGCCGTCCCGACACTGCAAGGATACGACCCATGAGAACCGCTGCCATCGCCGCCACATTGCTCTTTTGTGCTGCGACCGCGGCCCGCGCCGATGCGCTCGCCGATCTGGACGCGGCCTGGAAGGCTTATATCCGCAGCGACTATCCGCGCGCCGTCACCTTGTACACGCGTGCCATTGACTCCGGTGAGCTGACCGGGCGGCACCTGCCAGATGCCTATCACAACCGCGGCCAGTCTTATAAGGCGCTCGGCCGCTACGAGGCGGCGGTGGCGGATTTCGACAGCATCATCGATCTCAACCCGTACTTTCCGCAGGTGTACATTTCTCGCGGCCAGACCCGCCGGGCGCAGGGCAAACCCAAGCTCGCCATCGAGGACTTCGGCAAGGCCATCGAAATCAACCCCGAATCCCGGGCGGCCTATCTGCACCGGGCCAGCACCTTCGCGGCCGAGGGCATGTACGATGCGGCGCTCGAAGACCAGAGCCGGATCATCTCATTGGCGCCCAACGATCCGATCGGCTATGCCACCCGCTGCGAGACCTATGAACTGGTCAGCAAGATCCGGGAAGCAATTGCGGATTGCCGCAAGGCGCTGTCCCTGGATCCGGGCAATGTCGGCGCCCGCGCGGCTTTGGAACGCATGGGCGTCGAGCCCTAGGAGTTGGATGGCCCGCTCCCTGACCTGATCCGGTCGAGGACCGCCTGACAGGCCTCGGCCCAAGCCTCCAGCGCGGCGCGGTCCTGCAACAGGTCGAGCCCCTGCCGGGTGATGCCGCCCCGCGTGGCCAACCCCTCGATCATGTCCGCGATGGGCGTGTCCATGCGATCGAGGATCATCCCGGCCGCACCGCGCGTGATCAACGCGGCGAGCGCGCGTGCCTGCTCGTCCGGAAGCCCGGCCGCGGCCGCCCAGGCCGCCTGCTCTGCCACCAGCGCATGCACCCAGCCATAGACGGCGCCGAACACGCTCGCCGCCTCGAAGCTCCCTTCGTCGGGAGCCGCCAGGACGACGCCCAGACGATTGAACAGGGCGCGGGCGTTGAGGTCGTCGGGATAGATCGCAGTGGGGCTTTCGCCAATGGCGACGCAGGAGACCGGCATGGCGCGTACGACCCGCGCCGGCGCAGCCTCCTCTTCCAGCGTTGCGACCGGAATCCCCGCCGCGATCGAGACCAAGGTCTGCGCTTCGCGCCAGGGCAACCCGCGGACAGCCTCGACGGCATCCGCGGGCCGGGTTGCCAGGATCACCAGGGACGACCGGGCGACCACCGCGGCGTTGTCCGCGGCCACCGCTACGCCATGGCGCCGGGCCAAGGCGTCCGACTGCGTCGCGTTGCGTGGCGACAACACGATATCGAGATCCGGATTGCCGCGCATGAGCCCGGCCACCAGATAACCGGCGAAATGGCCGACCCCGATGATGCCGATGGCGCCGCTCACCGCCTGTCCCGGGAGCGGGCCAGGCCGGCGAGACGGTCGAGCATGTCTTCGACCCGCGTGCAGACCACCGCGCCGGCCGCAACCAGCTCTGCGCGCACATCCACCGGCAAGCTGGTGTTGCTGCCCTCCGGCACACGATTGAGCTTGCCGCCGATGAACACCGGCACGTCGAGCCCGGACCGGGCCATGTTCGCCTTGAGCTCCGTGAGATAGTCCAGCGCCACGCCGTTATAGGTAGAGAGCGCGATGAAGTCCGCCGCGCCCGCCCGGGCCGCGTCGGCGAGCACGGCCGCGTCGGTGCTGACGCCGGCGTCGATCAGCCCAACATTCAACCGGCCGAGCACACCGTCCACCAACAGCTTGCCGTATTCGTGGACGTCCGTCGTGGCCACGCAGCCGACCAGGCCGGCCCCGCGGATGGCATCTCGATCCGCGGGCGCCAGCGCGCCGACGCTGGCCTCGGCACTCCTCTCGAGCTCGGCGATCGTCGTCGCCGGCACCAGGGGCGTGCGGCCGCGTGGCGCCGATGGCTCCGGGGCGCCGGGACCATAGAGTTCCTCCAGCCGCCTGGCCCCGATCCGGCGCAAGGCCAGCAGCATCTCGAAGGGGTTCGCCGTGTCGACACCCCCCTGCGCCAAGCCTTGCAGCACCGCCTCCCGAAATCTGTGACCGCCGGCCACGAGCGTCTCCGCCTCTTTCTCCGCAGCCGCCGGATCGAGCAAGGCGTCGAGGCCGTCGGACCGGTCGATCAGCCGGTTGGCGAACAGATGCGCTGCGACGATCTCGTCCACCTCCGGGATCCGCTTGGCCTCGGTCACCGGGACGGGATTGACCGCATGCCCGGTCGGCCGCGTCCGCTGGGCCAGGATGTCCACGGTCAGGTAAGCCGCCAGCGCGGCATAGCTCTCGGCCTCGTCGGCGCCATAGGAGGTGGTGTTGCCGTAGACCATGCTGCCCGGCCCGTTGGCGACACGGGCCAGCGCCCGCTGAAACGCGAAACGCGTGGCAGGGTCCGAGAAGGTGTGGCCGTAACAGTGCCCGATACGCCCGCCGATCAGACCTTCAACGATGTGCTGCTCCAACAGCACCGCGCCGAGACAACAGGCGAGGTCGTGAAACAGTGCGGCGAAACCGTCGTCGAGATTCGAATGGATCAGGATGTCCACCGGCTGCGCCGCTGCAAGCGCCAGTGCCTTGACCGTCTCGGCAGTGGTGGCCACGTCGTCGTCCCAGTGCGGCAGCCGATAGGTGAAGTATTGTCCCAGATTTCCGATCGCCGTGGCCCCCGCGGCGAGAGCCGCCGCTGTGTTGTCGAGCGCCGCCGGCGTGCCCATCACGAAGTCTCCGAAATGGGGCGCCACAGGGACGTCCTTGGTCAGCCGCACGAACGCCTCCGTGTCCTCCAGGATGAGACCCGTCCCACGCGGCATTCCGGCCCGCCGATCGGGGGGATAGCCCATGCACCAGTCGAGGCAGATGCCGTACCGGTCGACACCGTATCCCGCGGCCGCGAGCCGGTCATGGATGGCGCGAAACGCATCGCGCGTGCGCCCAGGATCGCGGTAGCCGACCTGGGCGTGGCGCATGATCACGCCGGCCTCTGCTTGCCGTTCCTTGAAGGCGATCTCGCTGTCGACGCCATGATGCGCCAGGAACGCCGAGGCGCCGACCCGATGCGTCCGCGCGGCCCGCCGTCCCTCAGCCACCAGGTCGGCGCCGTCGGGAAGCTCTGCTTCGGGGAACAACGCCGCCCGGTCCGGCGGCAAAGCTGGCAAGGCGTGTCTCGTCATTCGGCCGTGTCCCTAACCCGTCAGGCAGTCTGCCTCAGGGTTCCGGCCCCTGTCGAGCGGGCCCATTGTCATGGACGTACCACCGGTTGGTTGCTACGGTGCTGGGACAGGCCACAGGATCTTTGTGCCGGAAGCCCAGGGCGAAACCGACATGCCCGCGCGTCCCGTCCATCGGCAGGCTCGCGGCGCCAATTCCGTAAGAGACCGTCCGCGCCATCACAGGCCGGACAAGCGCCAGCTCCCAGAGCTGTTGTGTGTCAATCCCGCCAGACGATCGAGGGCAGTCGCTGCAGGGGAACCTTCCCGCCTGGCGCGGGGCATTTCTGCGCCCTGCACCCTGATGACGTCAACAGTCAAGGACACGACGCATGAGCACTGCAAAGACCGGCGATACGGTGAAAGTCCACTACACCGGAACATTGGCCGACGGCACCGAGTTCGACACATCGGTCGGGCGCGAGCCCCTCGAATTCACCATCGGAGAAGGCGCCATCATCTCCGGTTTCGAGGAGGCCATCGTGGGCATGACACTCGGCGAGAACAAGTCGATCGAGATCGGTTCGGCCGAGGCCTACGGTCCGCGGCATGAAGAACTGGTTCAGGTCGTCGAACGCGAAGCATTGCCCGCGCATCTCGAGCCCGAAGTGGGCATGCGACTGCAAGCCACCGGCCCGGACAACCGTGAGCTGGTCCTTGTCATCACCGACGTGTCGGACAGTTCAGTCACCTTGGATGCCAACCATCCACTGGCCGGACACGACCTCACCTTCAGCATCGAACTGGTCGAGATCGGCTGACCGCTGCCGCCTCGGCGAATCCCTCGCGCGTGATGACGCGGAAGCCGCCGCCAAACGGCGCGCCCGCGCCGCGCTTTTTCATTGTGTCGGTCGCTCTGGTTCGGGCATAAGCGCATCAGCTTGCCGGCGGTTGTGGTTGGCCGATGTTTGCTGCAGTCGCGGGGGCCTGGGCCCTCCTCCTGGGAATTGGATTGCTGATGCTGGGGAACGGGCTGCAAGGCTCGCTCCTGGGCCTGCGCGCCCAGATGGAAGGCTTCTCGACCATCATCACCGGCGTGGTCATGTCGGGCTACTACGCCGGGTTCCTTGCCGGCTCCAGCTTTGCCCCGATGGTGGTGCGGCGGGTCGGGCATATCCGTGTGTTTGCCGCTCTGGCGACGGTGGCGTCGGCTGCAATCCTGCTGCACACCATCCTGCTCGATCCGATCAGCTGGACCGGCCTTCGGCTGGTGACCGGGTTCTGCTATGCGGGCCTCTACGTCGTGGCCGAGAGCTGGCTGAACGACCGCGCGGACAACCGCACCCGGGGCCAACTGCTGTCGGTCTATATGATCGTCTCGCTCGGCGGCATGGCCGCCGGCCAGTTCTTCTTGAACCTCGCGGACCCCGGAGGTTTCACTCTGTTCATCCTGATCTCGGTGCTGATTTCCTGCGCCGTGGTTCCGATCGCCCTCACCACCGGTCCGGTCCCGGCATTCGGTGAGCCGACCCGCGTCGACCTGCGCGATCTGGTCCGGGTATCGCCGCTGGGCGTGTTCGGGACCATGGGATCCGGAATCACGCAGGGGGCCGTGCTCGGCATCGGCGCCGTGTATGGCCGGCAGATGGGGCTGACCGTCCCCGAGATCGCCGGTTTCATGGCCGCTCTCATCCTCGGTGGCGTGGTGCTGCAGTGGCCCATCGGCCATCTCTCGGATCGGTTCGACAGGCGCCGGGTGATCATCCTGGTGACGCTGCTGGCTGCGGTCGTGGCCTTGGCTGCAACGCTTGTACCTCCCGCCGCCGGGGCGCTGCCGGCCTGGTGGCCGTCCGTGCGGCCGGACTGGGCCCTGTTCGCTTTCGCGGCCCTGTTCGGGGGCCTGTGTTTCCCGCTCTATTCCCTGTGCATTGCGCACACCAATGATTTCTTGGAGCCGAGACAAATGGTGGCCGCCAGCAGTGCCCTGGTGATGGTGATGGGCGTCGGCGCGGTGCTGGGGCCGCTGGCTGCCTCTCTGACGATGTCCGTCCTGGGGCCGGCCGGCATGTTCTGGTTCGTGGGTGCCGTAAATGGCGCGATCGGGGTCTTCGCCGTATACCGTATGGGCCGGCGCCCCTCGATCCCCCTGGAGGACCAGGGCGCCTATGTGGCACTGCCGGTGCGCGGCTCTCCGGTGGCCGCGGCGGTAGGGTCACAGGTCAGCCACCAGAAATCGCAGGAAGGACTACAGGAATAAGGGAAAGCCGGGGTGGGCGGCTGACACCGGGGGGGGTCGTCCAGGATCAGTTAGCAGTCGGTTAATACTCGTATCATAGTGTCCCAAGGTGCGGTCGGCCCTCGCTGAAAGGCCAGAACGAGGGGTTGATCGTATCCGGTCTAGGAGGCGTGGACCGGCACACCAAGGCGCGGATTGAAGGGTGGGCCGCCTGGCTTGGGACCGGCTCATCCGAGCGCGTCACCAGGCCGATCCGGGCCTGTCTCAAGCGACCCCGGGTCGAGCAGCGGACCATCGACTGACGTCGCATGGTCGCGCGCCGCCTAGTGGACCGAGCTGACGATGGCCGGCAGACGAATGAGAGGTCAATGAACGCGGAGACAGGGGCACAGGCGGACGAAGACATCGTTTGGCAGGAGCAGGCCGCTCCTCAAAAGGATGTCTTCAAGGAATCCGACATGGATTCCCTGCATATTCTGCCGCTCAGCGTGATCCCGCTTGAGACGAGTGCGCTAGCCAAGGCCAAGATGATCAAGAACATCCGGCTCGAGAGTGTGATCGAGCTGTTCAACGAGGCCAAGACCGGCAGCGGTCAGCTCAGGATCGACGAGCTGGACAGAGAATACGGCTGGCCGCTTGATCGGCCCCATGCCGACAGAACGATCATCCGAAAGCTTGCCAGCCTGCCCAGCTACGATGTGTTCAGCCTGCGGATCGCCCTGCGGGAACAGAACATTCCGCTGCAGGACAACGCTCAGCTACAGCTTTCGGAGGGCAAGCGGCAGGAGCTCGCCGAGTACATGCGCAGCTTCACCCGGCCGCTGATCCAAGAGATCTATGGCAGCGAGAATCTGGCCGCGGCAAACGCCGATGATCTGATCGCCCTGTTCCGCGACCCCGACGTGAAGCGCGCACGCGAGCGGCTCGAGCTAATGGCCAACAAGCTGGAGATCGAGGTCGACGGTGTGCCCAAGTTCCTAGAGGACTACGGCGATATCTTCCTGTCTTTCTCATACTATCGGCAGTGCCTGGATCGGGTCACTCCGCTGATCAGCGATCTGGTCGATTCCCTGGACATCATTCGCAACAACTGGCAACTGCGCCACGAAACACGGTTGCTCAGAGTGTGCGACGACGTGGAGCGTCGCATCAACGATTCGCTGGTTCACATCACCGGACGTTTCGAGAGCTTCGACAAGAGCTCCCAGGAAATGTGGGACAACCTCTCCGCCGAGCGCTTCCGCAAGGTCGAGAAGCTGATCAAGAGCTATCACACGACCATCGGCGGCGTGCTGTGTGCGCTGACCATCAAGATGCGGGCGTGGAAGCGCATGTTCCCGGAAAAATCGAACATTGGGCCCGTCAAGTTCGCCGAATTCATCATGGGCGAACTCAAACAAGGGCTGGAGAAGGTCGAGCAGATCGACGCCGCGGCACCCATGCTCTCGCAGCTCGACTGACCAATCTCGTTCCAGGCAAGTTGCGACCCGAAGGCGCGCCGTCCTGATGGCGGCGCAATCCGCCCTGTCCGCCGTCCGAAAATGGTTCCAGCCCCCAGGCCGGCAGCAACCGCGGCCCCGATCCGCATGCATCCGACGCAAAAGAGTAGCTCATCAGGGATATGCAACATGGACTTGAATCCCGGGGACGCGCATGTGATCCTCGACGCTGGAGCAACAAGGCATGAGTGCAAAAGCACGCAATTGGGGGACGATGAAATGATCAGGCGGGAGTCCGGCTGAGGGGTAGCTCCGCGGGGGAGATCGCTGGGCGTGAAGTCAATAGAACCCTTTCTGGAGAAGATTCGGTCGCTCGACGACCTGCAAGCGGTTCACGATGCACTTGGGGTCGAGCTCAACGGCTTGGGATTCGACCGTTTCGCTTATCACGTGCTGCGCCCGCCGAGCGGGATAGAGTTGGGTCGCAGCGTGCTGTCGTCTTATCCATGGGACTGGCTGGTCCGCTACAAGGAAGAGGATTACTTCAACACTGACCCAGTCCTGGGAACGGCCGTCGATCGCCTTTTTCCATTCCGCTGGGACGAGCAGTTCCCGGACGACGAGCGCAGCCCGCAGGAGCGGCAATTCTTCGGCGAAGCCGGTGACTTCGGCATTCGCGACGGCATTACCATCCCGATCCATGGGCCTGCGGGCGGCATCGCGACGCTGAATCTCTCGAGCGAACTGAGCGACGCAGATCTTCGGGAACTCTGGGCAAGGCGGCAGCATGATCTGCAACTCATTGCCTACTACGCGCACGATGCCATTCTGCGATGTGTTTACGCGTCGGCCGGCACCAGGAGAATTCGGCTGACCCCGCGGGAGCGGGAATGCCTGCTGTGGACTGCGCGCGGCAAGACAACATGGGAAGTATCGCAGGTGCTGACGATCACTGAGAACACCGCCCGCTTCCACCTGCGCAACGCGATGACGAAGTTGGACGTGTTTTCCAAACATCACGCGGTGGTCAAGGCAATCCTGCTTGGGATCATCGTCCCCTGAGGCCCCGTCCCGGCGCTGGCGCGGCGCCATACCGGCCTCTCCATAAGGATAATTATCCAATTAAAACAATTTATTAGAGTCTGCCCCGCCAGTTCTGGCGGGCTGCGCTCGCGGGCGCTTTTCCCTCCAATGGGCCAAAGCCCATTGCAGGGAGCAGACCGTGATCGACGTTGTTACCCCCGATCGTTATGCCGCGTTCCAGGCCGATCTCGAGGAAATGCACCGGCTGCGCCACGACGTGTTCATAAGGCGTCTGAAGTGGAACGTTCGGGGAGAAAATGGTCTCGAGCGAGATGAATTCGATGACCAGGGTCCGACCTATCTCTTATCCCGCAATCATCGAGGTCGCGTTGTCGGTGCTTGGCGGATGTTGCCGACCACGGGCCGCTACATGCTCAAGGATGTCTTTCCCGTACTCCTGGAAGGGCAGCCGCCGCCGGCCGAGCCAACCATCTGGGAAGGCAGCCGCTTTGTGGTCAGGGACGACCTGCGGACGCGAAACGGCCTGACCAATCCGGGCCGCATAACGAGCGAAATTTTCTGCGGCGTAACCGAGTTCAGCCTGGCGATGGGGATCAAAGAGGTGCTCTGCGTCTACGAGCGACGCATCGCCCGAATTTTGCCGCTGGCCGGGTGCCAGCCGGTCTGGCAAAGCCAGCCGCACAGGCTTGGGTCAAACCTTGCCGTGCTCGGCCGATTTGCCATGAGTCGCGAATTCCTCGCCGGACTGCGGGAACGCGGCGGCATTTCAAACTCGGTCATCGGCTCGGCGCCCTGGCGAGACCAAGAAGAGAAGGTAGCTTGAGGAGCTCGATCATGAATTCAGACACTCCCCGTCTGGTTATCGACACTGAGGAGCCACTGCCCAACGCGGAGGCGATCAGCCAGTGTCTCAACTATCTGCAACATGAAGCGGCGCGCATCGGTCTTCCCTTCGCCTCGCATCTCATCAGCGTCGCTGCGGAGGCCGTCGACGATTCGGTCAACCTGACCCGGCGCTCGATCGGCCTGGGAACGACGGTGGCGAAGCCGAACGGCGGCTCGCGGCACTGAGGCCCCCGCTCTGTCGGCGTTTCATGTTGCATGAACTCATGACAAGCAGCAGCAAGTCCCATTCGGCCGCCGCCAGCGTGGTCTACACACCGCCCTACAGCGCCGTCCAGTTCGTGCGTCGGGTGCGGCGGGATCCACTCGGCTTTTTCCTGCGGCTGAGCCGGGACGGCGGCGACGTGGTTGGATTCCGCCTCGCCGGCAGCCAAGTTTTCATGCTGAACAAGGCCGAGCACATCAAACACGTGCTCCAGGACAACGCCAGCAACTACCGAAAGAGCAAGTTCTACAAGCCCCTCTATCCGATTCTGGGCAAGGGTATCTTCACGGCCGAAGGTGATGCCTGGCTGCGCCAGCGACGGCTCGGCGTCAAGGCCGTGCAGGGACCGAACCTCAAGCGAATGACCGGCACCATGACCGCGGCGATCTCCGACATGCTGGAACGCTGGAACGGCCTGAGCAGCGCGAAGCGAGCCGTCGACATCGTTCCCGAGATGATGCGCGTCACGCTCGACATCCTGCTGCGTACCTTATTCAGCACCAAGCTGGAGTCGGATCGGGATCCGGTCTACGAGGCCCTGACGGTGGCCCTGAGCCATGCGGAGCGGCGCATATGGTCCGTTGCCAGCCCGCCCGACTGGCTTCCGACCGCCGGCAACCTCAGCAATCGGCGCGCGCTTGCCGTGCTGGATTCCATGGTGGACCGGATCCTCACGTCCCGGCTCGCCGAACCCGACCGGCATGACGATTTCCTGTCCGCCCTACTGAGGGCGCAGCCGCAAGACATATCGGACGACTCCTATCGCAGATTGATCCGCGACGAGGTCCTGTCGATGATCCTCGCGGGGCACGAGACCACGGCAAACGCCCTCGCCTGGACTTGGTTCCTGCTGTCCAAACATCCGACTGTCGAATGTCAGCTGCGGGCCGAGATCGCGACCGTCCTCGGCCAAGCGGCACCGACACCGGATGACGTGAGCGCGCTGCGCTACACCCGGGCCGTGTTCGACGAGTCGATGCGTCTCTATCCACCGGTTTGGACCATCTCGCGCGACGCGGTCGCGGACGACCGGGTTGACGATATCGAAATCCCGCGGGGCAGTTCGGTCATGATCTGCGCCTACGCGGTTCACCGGCGTGAGGCTTACTGGCCCAACCCCGAAGGCTTCGATCCGAGCCGGTTCCTGGAGCCCGAGGCAGAAGACCGCCCGCGCTTCGCCTACTTCCCGTTCAGCATGGGCCCCCGGAATTGCCTTGGCCGGCATTTCGCGGCGCTGGAGGCGATGCTCATCCTGCCGATGGTGCTTCAGCGGTTCCGACTGGATCTTGTACCCGGATACCCGGTAGAGCCGGAGCCCATGATCACGCTCCGGCCCAGGGACGGAATACATATGCGATTGCACCCGGCGCCCCACGGCGAATCGTCGGCATTGCAGCAGTCCGCCAGCAGCCGGATTCATCATGACAGGCGACGCGCCGTCGCCTAGACTTTCTCGCTGTACGCGCAGTCCTATCTGCGAAAGGTGATAGCACCGACCGCACCGCAGGGCGGCCGCCTCAGCAGTGGCGAGACCTGTTTCATTAGCGGGCCGCTGACACGCGGTACCGAGGTCGGCGACGGCGGGGGCAGTTCATGGCCAACATTGCCTTGCTTCTCGACCTCACGGCGCTGCGGGCGCCCAACGATGTCGCGGTCGTCTATGGTGCGGACCGCCTGAGCTACCGGGATCTGCACGACCTCGCCGGCCGGGTCGCGGCGGGCCTGAGAGAGGCAGGTGTCGGCGCTGGCGACAAGGTTGCCCTGTCCTGCCCCAACCGACCTGAATTCATCGCCACCTATTACGGGATACTGAAGACAGGTGCCGTAGTCATACCGCTCAGCACCTATCTGAAGCGGCCCGAGATCGCGCACCAGTTGACGAAATCGGACGCCAGCGCCTTGATCTGCCATGCCGGCGACGCTTTCGCGGACCACCTGCTGCCGGCGTTCGAGGACGTGCCGACGTGCGAACGCTTGTGGGCCATCGCCGACAAGGCGGATGCCCAAGCGGCCGGTCAACCCAGCTTCAGGGAACTGATCGCCCGCAGACCTGACGGGGACGCCACAGCCCTGGTGCGGCCCGGCGATACGGCCTCGATCAACTTCACCTCCGGTACCACGGGAGAGCCAAAGGGTGTCGAGGTCTCGCACAGCGCGCTCTTGTACCAGGTGGTGTTAAACCAAGGACTGGCGGAGCGGAGCATGAGCCGCGTGCGGCTGGTGTTGCTGCCGTTGTTCCACATGTTCAGCCAGGTGCTCGCGCTCAACCTGGGTGTGTTCTCGGGTGAGCGGCTGGTGCTGATGGACGGCTTCGAGGCCGGCGCGGCCCTCGACCTCATGCGGCGGGAAGGCGTCAACCACGTGGCCGGAATCCCGCAGATCTTTCAGGCGCTAACCCATTTCGAGCGCATCAGCCAAGCGGAAATCGAGGCCATCGGACGCCAGCTCAAGCTCGCGCCTTGCGGCGGCGCGCCGCTGACGCCGGCCCTGTCCACGGCATTCGAGGAGCGGTTCGGAGTGCCGCTGCGGGAGGGCTATGGCCTGACGGAGACAACGTCAGTGGTGACCTGGCACATCCCCGGCGCGCCGATCAAAGCGAGGTCTGTGGGCATCGCGATGCCCGGCTGCCAGGTCCGTATCGCGGATGGCAACGGCGCCGAGGTCAAGCGCGGCGAGGTGGGCCGAATCCTGGTGCGGACGCCCGGCATGATGACCGGCTACTACAAGGATCCGGATGCGACCCAGTCCGTGCTGCGTGACGGTTGGCTGGATACCCGAGATGTGGGCAGGCTGGATGCGGACGGATATCTGCAACTGCTTGGCCGGTGCGACGACATGATCTTGCGGGCGAGCGCCAAAGTAATGCCGGCCGAGATCGAACCCGTGCTGGAACAGCATCCGGCCGTGGCCCAGGCAGTCGTGGTGGGCGTTCCCGACCCGGACGTCGGCCAGGAGGTCAAGGCGGTGATCGTCCTGTGCAAGGGCGAATCCGTCACGCCGATGGAGCTAGCCGATTGGGCGCGATCGCGCATCTCCGAGGACAGGTATCCGCGCATGATCGAGATCCGCGCCTCGCTGCCACTGACCGGCACCGGCAAGGTGCTCAAGGAACAGCTGGTCTGACCGCCGGTCGTATCGCAAACGGTCAAACTGGGGCAGCGCGTCCCCAGCACCTAGTCGCCGAAAGCGGTTGCTCCGTACTAGAGGCGTCGGTTACATGGACGGGCGGCCGCACCTCCGGCTGTTCGTCCGATGGGTGGGATCGCCTCGCATTCCGCAACGCGCGAGAAGCGAACCAATAGAGGAGATCGTCATGGGAACCTGCTTTCGTTTCGCCGCTGTGGTGGTGGTCGCATCACTTGGTCTTGGATCTGCCATATCTCAGGCCCATGCCCAGGCAATGAGCGAAAGCACCGGCATTTTCGGAAGCCAAGGTGTCGATCTGGACAAGGAGGACATCGAACTGCTGCGCAAGGCGGCGCGAAACGCGCTGGACAATCTCGAGAATGGCAAGAGGGCGGACTGGAGCAACCCGAAAACGGGATCGCACGGGCTCGTGGTTCCGACCAGCCGTTACGAGTCGCAAGGACTGCCCTGCCGGGAACTGCACCTGTTCGTGACGCCGCGCGGCAAGGGCGGCGCGCGCCATTTCCGTCTGCCTATGTGCAAGGTGTCGGATGGCCAATGGAGAATCGCCTTCTGAGGCGTGCGTCGATTTGCCGCGGCTCGCTGATGGTCGCACGACCGACACGCCCAGGGAAGCTGACGCAGAACGGCCCTGAGGACCAACCGCTGCCGCGATGTGTCGGGTTTTGGGAACAATATTCCTAGCGGATCATAGTGGCGACCGGGTCGCTCGTCGCTGGCGATTGATGCGCCAATGGGTCAGGACGAGCTTTCGCGGCCAAGGAGCCGCTTTCTTCGAGATGGTGCACAAGATATCGGCCTGCGCTTCTTTGATGCAGACACGATAGTGGCGCAGCTTGGCCCGGGAGCCGTTTGAAATGGAACGGGACTTCAACGGTGATCGTACGTTGGGGTCTGGTGCCACTTTTTGGAGCATCAACGCCGCGGTGGCATAGCGCTGGTTGCGGGGCCGCTCCTGCAGGACACGACCCCGAAAGGAGAGTCGGGCCAAGACTCACTGACTGCCCGATTTTCGACAAGTCCTGAGCACACGCTCAGGCAAGGTGCCTGAGAGTTTATTCCCGTTCCTCCACGGGAAGTTCTGAGATCGACACGGTTTGGACGCGCACTTGCCTCACGTCTCCTTGACACCATTTGAAATGACGTGACGTACAACTCTCTTATATTGACGAACAGGTCGAATCTACGGTCGCATGAGCGTTGATTGAACGGCCGGTCTGAGTGCCACGGCAACCCATCGGCGCCCCGGAATTGCCGCTTTCTTGCGCCAATCAGGGTCAGTGGCAGAGCGGCGAAGCCAAAAAGCGATGACGAGCCCTAGAGCAAAGTCAGACAGTTTTTCGCTTTGGCAATTCGTTAACCATATTCCACTACGGTTGTTAACTGTACCTGAACGTCTACAGGGACTGGCCTCATGCCGCGCGTACGGTTTGTAACTGCTTATTGAACAGGACCACAGCCATGGACATGCCCACGCCGTTCTCCGAACTCTATCCGCGTCAAAAGCAGGAAGAGCTGAGCCTGCAGGACTACCTGCATGGCTGCCGTGAAGACAAGATGATGTTCGCGTCCGCCGCCGAGCGCATGATCGCGGCGATCGGCGAGCCGGAGTTGATCGACACCAGCGGCGACCCGCGCATCGGTCGTATCTTCATGAACCGCACGATCAAGCGCTATCCGGCCTTCGGAGACTTCTACGGCATGGAGGACACGATCGAGCGGATCGTGGGCTATTTCCGCTACGCGGCACAGGGCCTCGAAGAGCGCAAGCAGATCCTCTACCTGCTCGGACCCGTTGGCGGCGGCAAGTCCTCGATCGCCGAACGGCTCAAGAAGCTCATGGAGGAGCATCCGATCTACGTGATCAAGGCCGGGGACCAGATCAGTCCCCTGTTCGAATCTCCGCTGGGATTGTTCGACCCGGATCGGATGGGCGATCTCCTGGAAGACAAGTACGGTGTGCCGCGGCGGCGTCTGAACGGCCTGATGTCCCCCTGGACGATCAAGCGGCTGGACGAGTTCGAAGGCGACATCTCCAAGTTCACGGTCGTGAAGCTGATGCCGTCGAAGCTGCGCCAGATCGGCATCTCCAAGACCGAGCCCGGCGACGAAAACAACCAGGACGTTTCGGCGCTGGTCGGCAAGGTCGACATCCGGATGCTCGAGCAGTTCAGCCAGAACGACCCGGACGCCTACAGCTATTCCGGCGGCCTCAATCGCACGACCCAGGGCCTGCTGGAATTCGTGGAGATGTTCAAGGCCCCGATCAAGGTGCTGCACCCGCTGCTGACCGCCACCCAGGAAGGCAACTATGTCGGCACCGAAAGCGTCGGCGCCTTCCCTTTCCAAGGCATTGTGCTGGCCCATTCCAACGAGGCCGAATGGCAGCAGTTCAAGAACAACAAGAACAACGAGGCCTTCCTCGACCGCATCAGCGTCGTCAAGGTGCCCTACTGCCTGCGCGTCTCGGAAGAGACCCAGATCTACAACAAGCTCCTGAACAGCAGCGAGCTGTCGGAAGCGAACTGCGCTCCCGAGGTGCTGGACATGCTGGCGCGGTTCTGTGTTTTGACCCGCCTGCGCGAGCACGAGAACTCGACCCTGTTCTCGAAGATGCGCGTTTACGACGGCGAGAACCTCAAGGACACTGATCCCAAGGCCAAGTCCGTGCAGGAATACCGCGAGAACGCCGGCGTCGACGAAGGCATGACGGGCGTAAGCACGCGCTTCGCGTTCAAGGTGCTGTCGGAGACCTTCAACTACGACACCGAAGAGGTGGCCGCCGATGCCGTGCATCTGATGTACGTGTTGGAGCAGGCGATCAAGCGGGAGCAGTTCCCGAACGAGACCGAGGACAAGTATCTAGACTTCATTAAGTCCGAGCTGTCACCGCGCTATGCGGAGTTCATCGGTCATGAGATCCAAAAGGCCTACCTCGAGTCCTACACCGAGTACGGCCAGAACCTGTTCGACCGCTACATCGCCTATGCCGACGCCTGGATCGAGGAGCAGGACTACAAGGATCCGGACACCGGACAGATCTTCGACCGGGAGATTCTGGACGCCGAGCTCTCAAAGATCGAGAAGCCGGCCGGCATCGCCAATCCGAAGGACTTCCGCAACGAGGTGGTCAAGTTCGCCCTCCGGGCGCGCGCCAACAACAACGGCAAGAACCCGTCCTGGACGAGCTACGAGAAACTGCGCGAGGTCATCGAGAAGCGCATGTTCAGCCAGGTCGAGGACCTGCTGCCGGTGATCAGCTTCGGCACCAAGAAGGACAGCAAGACCGACAAGCAGCACGCCGACTTCGTGGAGCGCATGACGGCGCGCGGCTATACGGAGCGTCAGGTGCGCCGCCTGGTCGAGTGGTACATGCGCGTGAACAAGGCCGGATCGTAGCCGGTGCGTTGGCAGCATGACCCACTTCATAGACCGCCGGCTCAACCCCAAAGATAAGAGCCTGGGCAATCGCCAGCGCTTTCTCAAGCGCGCGCGGGCCCAGATCAAGGAGGTCGTCAGCCGCTCGATCAAGGACCGCAACGTCACCGACGTTGCCAGCGGCGAGACGATCTCCATTCCGACCAAGGGCATTGGCGAGCCGCGCCTGCGGAACTCGCGGACCGGCGGTCGTCGCGAACGGGTCTTCACCGGCAACCGGGAATTCCAGACCGGCGACCGGATCGCCAAGCCCCCGCAAGGCGGTGAGGGCGGGGCCTCGAAGGAAGGCTCGAACGAAGGCCAGGGCGAGGACGAGTTTCAGTTCGCGCTCACCCGCGACGAGTTCCTCGAGCTGTTCTTCGAAGACCTGGAGCTGCCGGATCTGATCAAGACCAGCCTGAAGGAAATCCAGGCCTATAAGTGGCGTCGTGCCGGCTTCACCGCCGCGGGCGTGCCCTGCAACATCAACGTCCCGCGCACCATGCGCAACAGCCTGGGCCGCAGGCTCGCCCTGAACCGGCCGCGCACCTATCAGGTCGAGGCGCTGGAGGCGGAGATCGAGGCGCTCGAGGCCAAGGACCACCTTACGACGTTCGAGCACAGCCATCTGGACGAGCTCAAGGAACAGCTCGCCCGGATGGAGCGCAAGCGCAAGGCGGTCCCCTATCTCGATCCGGTCGACATACGCTACAGCCACTTCCAGCCGCGGCCCGAGCCCAACACCAACGCGGTGATGTTCTGCCTGATGGACGTCTCGGGATCGATGGGCGAGCGGGAGAAGGACCTGGCCAAGCGGTTCTTCATGCTGCTGCATCTGTTCCTGCAGCGCCGCTACGACCGGATTGAAGTGGTCTTCATCCGCCACACGCACGAGGCCCAGGAGGTCGACGAGGAGACCTTCTTCTACAGCCGGGAGACCGGCGGAACCGTCGTCAGCACGGCGCTGGTCGAGATGCTGAAGGTGGTCAGGGAGCGCTACCCCACCCAGGACTGGAACATCTACGCGGCGCAGGCCTCGGACGGCGAGAACTATCGCGGCGATTCCGAGAAGTGCATCGAGCTCTTGAACCAGGAGCTGATGCCGCTGTGCCAGTACTACGCCTACATCGAGATCCTGGACGAGCGGGAGACCGAGCTGTTCCAGGATTCGGACAGCGGCGCGGCCCTGTGGCGCTCCTACCGGACGGTGGGAGAAGCGTGGCCCAATTTCGCGATGAAGCGCATCGCCAAGCCGGGCGACATCTACCCGGTGTTCCGCGAGCTGTTCGCCAAACAGGAACAGTCCAAATAATCCACCTGCGCTGAGGCGCGCCGGAGCCTGGCATGACCACAAAAACCCGAGCCGCACGGAAGCCCAAGACGAACTACCTGTTCGAGGATTCGGACTGGAACTTCGATACGATGCACCGGACCTACGATGCCATCCAGGACGTGGCGCTGAACGACCTGGGGCTCGATATCTATCCCAACCAGATCGAGATCATCTCGTCCGAGCAGATGCTGGACGCCTACGCCTCGCACGGCATGCCGCTGATGTACCGGCATTGGGCGTTCGGGAAGCGGTTCGTGCGCGAGGAACAGATGTACCGCAAGGGGTATACCGGTCTCGCCTATGAGATCGTGATCAACTCCAACCCGTGCATCAGCTACAACATGGAAGAGAACACCATGGCCATCCAGACCTTGGTCATGGCCCATGCCGCCTTCGGACATAACCATTTCTTCAAGAACAACTATCTGTTCCAGCAATGGACAGACGCAGACGGCATTCTCGACTATCTGGACTTCGCCAAGACCTATGTCACCAAATGCGAGGAACGGCACGGCTATGACGCGGT
Organism: Alphaproteobacteria bacterium; assembly: GCA_030066595.1. GTDB lineage: Bacteria > Pseudomonadota > Alphaproteobacteria > JAJFFI01 > JAJFFI01 > JASJBI01. Next base: position 122,685 of record JASJBI010000031.1, read on the forward strand.
CGAGGAGATCCTGGACAGCGCCCATGCGCTCATGGACCAGGGCGTGTTCCGCTATCGGCGCAGGCCCAAGCTGAACCTGCGGGAACAACTCAGGCGCGAACGCGAACGCCAGGAATATGAGGACCGAACCTTCAACGATCTCTGGCGTACGCTGCCGAAATGCGGCCCCGAGGGCAAGGAAACCAAGACCGACGAAGAACTCGCGCAACGCAAGCAGCGCCTCAAGCTGCCGGAAGAAAACCTGCTCTACTTCATTGAGAAGAACAGCCCGGTGCTCGAGCCGTGGCAGCGCGAGATCCTGCGCATCGTCCGCAACATCTCGCAGTACTTCTATCCCCAGAAGCAGACAAAGGTCATGAACGAAGGCTGCGCCACCTTCGTCCACCATTATATCGCAAACGAGCTCAACGTCCGGGGGCAGCTCAGCGAAGGGGCGCTCTTGGAGATCTTGCACAGCCACTCGAACGTGATCTACCAGCCGCCGTTCGATCACCCGCACTATTCCGGACTGAACCCCTATGCGCTCGGCTTCGCGATGATGCAGGACATCAAGCGCATCTGCACCGAGCCGACGGACGAGGACAGGGAGTGGTTTCCGGAGATTGCCGGCTGCGACGACTGGCGCAAAGTCCTTAAGGACGCCTGGGCCAACTACCGGGACGAATCCTTCATCCGGCAGTTCCTGAGCCCACGACTGATTCGCGAGTTCAAGCTGTTCGTGCTCGGCGACGACACCGAGGATACCCACTACACGGTGGGCGGCATCCACGACGAGCGCGGCTACCAGCGGGTTCGCGAGTCGCTGGCGCGATCGTACGACATCGGTCTGATCGAGCCGGACGTCCAGGTGGTCGACGTCGACCTGAAGGGCGACCGCATGCTCAAGCTCCGGCACAACATCCGGGACGGTGTCCCGCTGGCCCGGCGCAACCGCGACGAAGTCATGCGCCATGTCCGGCATCTGTGGGGCTACGACGTGTTGCTGACCGGTGCCGACTCGGAAAGCGGCGAGAAGCGCTACGAGCTGTCGACCGCTGACAAGAAAGAAAAGGACTGACATCCGGCCCTCCCGCAAGCCGAAACGGGCTCACATAACGCCATACGTCGCGGTGTCGAGCCTTGCTGTCCCGAACACGCGGCCCCAAGAGGCTTTCGGTTTACACGACGCCGATTAGTTGAAAAACTCCGCCGCCGAAAGAGCGTGGCAAGACAGCTGAAGGTCATATCTATGAGCGTCACCTCGGTGAGTAACGGCGAGTTTCAGGTGGGCAGCGTTTTGGGCACCACCTTCTCCGTATTCTTCAGGAACATCACGACGTTCGGTGCGGTCGCGGTCCTGCTGCTTCTGCCGGTCCTCCTGGTAACGCTGGCCACGCAGATCGGGGTCGACCCCGTGGATCCAGGAGCGGAGGGAGGGGCGGATAATCTGGTGGTTTGGCTACTGGAGCTCTTCTTCTGGATTCTCCTAGTCGCCGCCTTGACATATGGCACATTCCAGGACCTCAGGGGCCGGCGGCCCTCCATAGGCGACTGTCTGCGCGAGGGCATCGCCCGCATCTTCCCGGTGCTCGGCGTCGCCATCGGGCTCTGGCTGCTGCTCGTCCTCAGCGGCGTCTTGGCGGCCTTGCCAGCGTTCCTGTTTGGGCCGCTGGGACTGGTTACGGTGGTGGTGGTGATCGCGATCATCGTCACGATCTATTGTGTGGTCATGCCGGTCGCGGTGGTCGAACGGGTCGGCGTTTTCGGCAGCTTTTCGCGCAGCGCCGAGCTCTCGAAGGGGTATCGCTGGAAGATCTTTGGGCTGCTGCTCGCCGTCTACGCCATGCTTGTCGTCTTCTTGATTCTGACGGGGTTCCTCCTGGTACCGCTGTCGACATCGATGATCAGCCCCGATCCGGTGACCGGTCAGGCCTCCTACTCGGGTTTGGGCCTTTTCATGACAATCATCGAGTATGTGCTGACCGCGCTGATCTACGCCTTCAACGCGGTGGTGATCACGGTCACCTACCGGGACCTGCGCTTCGCCAAGGAAGGCGTCGACGTCGACCAGATCGCAGCGGTCTTCGACTGATCCGCAACAGCCCTGCGGGTACTGCGGCAGACCTGACTCTCATGTGCCATTGGTGTTCGGGGGAACACCGTCGCGGTCGTGCTTGTCCTCGCGACGCTGCCCCAACAACATGCGCGCCTCCAGATGCGCGCGCAGAGCGGTGTAGAAGTCTTCCAGGAACCGGCGCGCCTCGTGAGCCGGCCGGTCGCCGCCCCAGCCGATCTTCCGCTGAATGCGCTTGGCCACCTCCTGCTGGGTCTCGGCGGCGGTCGGGCCATGTTGACGAAGGACCTCTTCGAGCGTCTGCAGCTCGTAGATGCCATAGACCGCAAGCTGTTCCTGGGTGAAGCGGTAGCGCGGTTCGCTCGCCTGCTTGACCGATGGCGAGGCACCGGCTCCGGCGATGTCCTGAAGCAGCATGGCCTTTGGCGCCTCGACCACCCAGGTCCCTGCGATAATATCCCCGGCCCGGAGCCGGTCCCGGTTGAAGAACGGCAGCAGGGTCAGGATCCCGATCCAGATCAGTGAAAGCACGATGACGTAGGCCTCCGGACCCACGCGCTCGGCCGCCGCCAGCAGCGAGATCGGCATGAACAGCTCGATCTCGCGCATGAGATTGCGGGCGAAAACCGCATCCGGCCGCAATCGGCCCCCGGCTCGGTCGATCACGCGCAGGCCGAGAAAACGCTTCCCGGGGGTGGCGCCCTGCCAGCGCAGCTCGAAAAAGATGAAATAGAAGCTGCGGATCGCGAAGGACACCAGAAGCACGAAGGACTGGACCCAACCCGGACTGAGGACCCGGACAAACAGGAAGTAGAACAACAGCGCAATCGAGACGATGCCAAGTCCGATGAAGGACAGGTCGATCAGCACGGCCGCCGCCCGCGTGCCGCGATCGGCCAACCGGACCGGGATCGCCACTCCTTCGGGGGTCACGATCTCCCGTCGTGCCGCGTCGGCCGGCCCGGCACGCATGTTGGCGCTCTTGTCAGCCGTCGCCATCGCGGACCTCCCGTCCGGAATAGACGAGATAGACCAGCCAGCAGGCGAGCGCGGAGGCGGCAATCGCGAACCGGATCTGCGGATCGAGGATCAGCTGGCGTCCGAAGCCCTCCAACAGGCCGGCCACGAAGAACATGGCAACCGCCCCAATCACGATCCGACTGGCCCGGCGACCGCTGGCCGCCAAGGTGTCGAGCCGGCTGGCGCGGCCCGGAAAAACAATGCTCCCGGCCAGCACCAACCCCCCGCCGCCGCACAGGATCACCGCCAGCAGCTCCGTGGTGCCGTGGATCGAGACCCAGGCCAAGAACTCGACCATCAGCCCGCGGCCGTCATACAGCGCGACAAACGCGCCGAGGATCAGGCCGGTATGGATCAGCAACAGGATGGTGGGTACGCCAAGCGCGAAGCCGAGCGCAAAGCAAAGCATGCCCACCTTGGCGTTGTGGGTGAACAGGAAGCTGGCAAAGGCGGCCAGGCTCTCCGTAGCGCCCCGTCCCTGGCCGTACAGGACCTCGCGCAGGTCTTGTGTTGAGCTGGTGGGCGACCGGCCGCCGGCGACGCCCTCGGGCACGAAGGTATAGAACCAGTCCGCGTTCGCGCTGGTGGCGGCATAACCGACCAGCGTGCCGAAGCACATGCAGAGCGCCGCGATCAGAACCGGCCAGCCAGCCGCGCGGACCGCATTCGGGAAGCCCCTGAGGAAGAAGCCGCCGACCGACTGGAACAGGCTTGCCCGGGCGCCATAGACGCAGAAATAGGCGCGCATGGACAAGGACTCGAGATAGCGCAGCACGTTCCGATCCAAGGAGATGCCGCGGGCCACCGACAGGGACGAGAGCGTGGCGCGATAGAGGCTCGGCAACCGAAGCAGGTTTTCCGCAGACAGCGATGTGACGCCGTCGCTCTCCACTGCCTGGACCAAGCGCTCGAGCTCGCGCCAGGTCTGTTCCCGCTCCCGCCGGAACCGGTAGCTCTTGAGTTCCGTCAGCGCCATGCCCGGCGTCTTCCCCAACCGGAACCGGTACGCCGGCGGCGCAACGTCCTGCCCGATCGGTCCGTCATATGAGCTCCCGGCGTTTGATCATCAGATATCGGTTCAACAGATCGACCCCGACCTGCTCGACCGGCGCATCGATGCAGTGCACGCCCAGCCGGCGCAGGCGTTCGAAGACCACCATCCGGTCGCGGAGGAATTCGTCGGCAATGACCGCCCGGGCGACGTCGGCAGGCCCGCGTGGGCGGGCATCCTTTATTGTCTGCAGCGCCGGGTCCCGCATGGTGACGAACAGGATCAGATGCCGGCCGGCCAACCGTTCCAGGTTCTCGACCATGAGCTCGGCGGTCACGGTATCCACGAAGTCGGTCTGTAGCACGACCAGCGAACGCCGCTTCAGCCTGCCCAGCAGATCGGCCACGCCGAGGGTGAAGTTCGTCTCTTCATAGCGATAGTCGAGATCGGCCGAGGCCTGCTGGAAGCGCGGAAATCTCTGCAGACCGCCAATCGGTTCGGAGAATTGACGCACCTCGGAATCGAACCCATACAGACCGACGCGATCGCCGCTGCGCAGGGACATATAGGCGATCAACAGTCCGGCGTTGATGGCGTGATCCAATTTCGGGATGCCCGCCAAGGGCTCGCTCATCAAGTGGCCGGTATCATAGGCGAGCACGATCTGGTGATTGCGCTCGGCTTGGAATTCCTTGCAGACGAGCATGCGATGGCGGGCCGAGTGTTTCCAGTCGATGGCCCGATGATCCAGACCGGGCACATAGTCCCTGAGAGCGTTGAACTCGGAACCTTCGCCCTGTTGCTCCTGGGACTTGAACCCGAAAAAGGCATCCCGCGTGGTGAACAGAAGAGCAGCGTCGCGAACGGCACGGGTGTTGGGCACGACGGGGATCTCCGTCGCGAGCTCGTGCCGCATGGTTCGGCTCGTCAGGCCCAAAGGGCCGTACCAGCGCAGCCAGATGCGATGGAGTTCGGCGGCACCCCGGCGGCGCGGACGCAGGGCCACCGCCACTTCGCCCCGCCCGCCGGGGACCAGCACCGTCGCCTGCGGCTCAGGCGCCTCGAGCTCGGGGCCGACATCGATAGCCAGCTGCAGCGGGACGACCGGGCCGCGGCCCGCGGCTGCCACGCGGATGACGAGGTCTTCGGAACGGCCGATGAACAGGATCGCCGGGATATCGATTTCGAGGGTGAGGCTGGATTGGCGTACTGCGAAGATCGCGTCGAGGCCGGCCAACACCACCGCCATGCCGAGATATGCCGGAGCCGTCGGCCAGTAGGCGGTATCCACGATGAGCGCGCCGAGCGCCAAGGGTATCCCCGCGCCGAACAATAGAACCGCGCGTAGCGTCGGCCGCATCATCGCGGCGCGGCCACCTGCTCGAGGATCTGGTCAATGACCCGATCGGCCGTCAGGCCTTCGATCTCGGCACCGGGGGCAAGCACGAGACGGTGCCTGAGCGCCGGCCGGGCAAGGACCTTGATATCGTCCGGTATCACGTAATCGCGGCCGTTGAGCGCCGCATAGGCGCGCGCTCCGGAGGCCAGCATGGTGGCCGCTCGCGGTGATCCGCCGAACTGCAGGGAGGGATGCTCCCGGGTGCTGCGTACGATGTCGACGACATAGCCGATGTTGTCCTCGGAGAGGCGAATGCCGGCAACGAAGGTGCGAATGGCCCCCAAAGCGGCGGAGTCGATCACGGCTTCGAGGGCGAAGTCCTCCAGCTTTGGCATGCTGGTGCGGTGTCCGTGGCGAGCCACAATTGCCCGCTCCTCCTCCTCGGACGGATAGTCGATCACGTGCTTGAACAGAAACCGATCAAGCTGCGCCTCCGGTAGAGGATAGGTGCCGTGCTGCTCGATCGGGTTCTGGGTCGCCACCACCATGAAGCCCTCACCCAGCGGATAGGTCTTGCCGTCGATGGTCACGGACCGTTCCTGCATGGCCTGCAACAGCGCCGCTTGCGTCTTGGGCGGCGTCCGGTTGAGCTCGTCGGCGAGCAGCAGCTGGGTGAAGATCGGCCCCTTGGTCAGCACGAACTCGTTGGTGCGGAAATCGAACAGGTTGGTGCCGATGACATCGCCCGGCATCAGATCCGGCGTGAACTGAATGCGCCCGAAGGCCAGAGACAGCGCCGCGGCGAAACTCTGCACCAGAAGAGTCTTCGCGGTCCCAGGCACGCCCTCGAGGAGCACATGCCCCTCGGACAGCAGGCTCGCGAGCAGGAGGTCGACCGCGGACTCCTGCCCGACGACCGTCTTGCCGACCTGCGTCTTCACGCCCTCGCAGAGCGACCGGACTGCCTCAAGATCCATGCTTCATCTCCTGTTTCCAGGCATGCAGTTGCCGGGTGACCCGGGTCAGCCGCCGGGCGTCGACCTTGTCGCTGGCCAATGCGGCTTCGAGCGCCCGGCCGAGATCGGCCAGTCTGCTGCGCGTCCCACGGGCGCTGCCGACGCGGTCGAGCCAAGCGACCAGGGCGTCGCCCTCGAGCTCAGCAGGAGCGTGCATCATTGCCGACACGTCTCGTACCACGGATCCAAAATAGTGGCGGGCCAGATCCGGGTCGTAGCCGCCCTCGCGCATCAAGGCACCGGTGCTTTCGATCAGGGTTGTTCTGCCGGGTTCGAAGGGCCTGTCCAGGGGTTGCGGCGCACCGAAACGTCCCGTGGCCGCCCACATCAGGACCGCCACCGCGGCAAAGGCCAGCACGGTGACGGCGAGATACGGGAATTCGAAGATCGTGCGCCAAAGGCTGGGCTCGAGCCGAAAACCGTGTGCCGTCTCGTCGATGATCACCGGGCGTTCCGGCGCACCCAGCCAGTCGATCAGCCGCACCGCCAGCAACGCGTTTTCGCCGTCACCGAGCCCATGATTGGCCAGGATGTCCGGATCGGACAAGACCAGGATTCGTCGGTCGCCTTCGGTGAACGCGCCCACGAGCATGCCCTGGTCGCTCTCGATGACGGGCCTGAGCCGACTGGACCGCATCAGCTGGGGCGCGTCCAGGGAGGGCATCGGCCAACCGTCCGCCTCCAGCCAGCGGGGCCGCGCGCCGGGGCGCAGAACCGACCCGTCGCCGACGAGCGATGCGAGCACGTCCTGGGCCGTGCCGACGTCAATCATCCGGCTGCGGCCGAGCCAGCGGCGATTGCGGGGATCTGGCGGGCCGAACCGCTTGGGCAGCGCGAGCAGGATCCGGTCGGCCTGGAGCAACCGGTTCAGACTCCCGTCGCCGAGCGCCGTTCGCCCAGGCTCCAGGATCAACAGGATGGCGCGGCCCGCGGATTTTCCGGCTGAGTCGTTGCGGCTCAGGATGACGGGAACCTCCAGCCGACGCAGCGTCCGGACCAACGCCAGGTGGCCGATCGCCGACCGAGAGAAGGCGTTCGCGCCGACCGTGTTGTCCGTGCGAAACGCGTCGCCATAGATCAGGAGGACCATCGCTGCCGCGAATGCCGAGGCCCCGGCGGCGATCATCCAGAAGACCGTCCTGGTTGCGAAGACCGGTCTCGCCGCGGTCATGCCGGGTTCACAAGCATGCGCGCCAACTGCTCATAGCTCTCACGGCAGCGCTGATAGAGATCGGCGTCGAGCTCTCTGCCGCCGAAGTGGCTGAGCTCGACGGCCGCGACCAGCATTTGCAGGATCGACCGCGCGGCCTCCGGGACCACCTTGTGCCCGGCGATTTCACGGCTGGTCAGCGAGGCGGCGAACGCCGCATCCCGCCATTGCGTCAGTGCCCGAACGCTCAGCCGCAGCAGGATGCGTACAGCCTCGCCATACCGGCCGGCGCGGGCCAGCTGGTCCGCCTCTTCGACCGGCGGCAGCGGCGCCGCCGCGGCTGGGCTCTCGGCCGACTCGGACGCGGCATCGACCTCTGACGCGTCCTCGGCGGAACCCTGCCGGGCAGACATGACTCTGGCCAGGTAGAACAAGAGCAACACCAGGGCGACGCCGAGCATGACCCAGATGAGCGCCTCGCCGATGGCCGACAGCCCCGAGACATCGACCGACGGTGGCGAGACCGGGGAACGGTCACGCTGCGGACGCGGAGCAGTGATCTCGGCGGGTGCGTCGGCCGACGGCAGCGTGCGTTGAATGGCTGGGTCCGATAGGGCCTGTTCCGCCGCACGGGCGATCTCCCCGGGCCCGGCGGAGATGCCTGCGGTTGCCGCCATGGGCCAGCCGGCCAGCGCCATGGCAAGCAGCGCAGCCCCGACCATGCGGAGACCCCGCCTGGCCCACCTCGCCCGCCTGCTGCTTCGCTCTGTGGTCTCTGTCAACGCCCTTTAGAAGATCGCCGTCCAGCCCGGTGCCGCACTATACCTTTGCGGGTAGCCGCAGGGCCACTTATTCGAGACCGTGTGATCGTTCGGAGTCACGGGCTGGTTGACGGCAACGGCACCGGATCGGCCGCAGATGATGATGCGGCTACTGGCTCGCCTCCCCCTGCTGCGGGGCCAGGATTTCACTGTTCGGATTGGCTTCGTAGCTTGGGCCGATGACCAGGGGCTGCTTGGGCAGGATGTCCTGGTCGGCGCTCGACTGGAACGCCCGGGCGTAGCGCGCCATGACCTCTCGGCTGGCGGGATTCACCAGCCTGAGCTCGACCCGGTAGTCGACCTCGGCCTTGACACCCTGCAGCGACGGGGACCGGAAGGTGTAGTCGATCTGCCCGGCCCGCGCGGTCTGGCGGACGAGAAAAGGCGAGCCGCCGTCGGGATTCTCGAATTCCGCTTCCAGCACGGTGCCGGGTGGAATCTCACGCCGGGCCCGGGCGACAAAACCGTAATAGGCTTCAGCCACGTTGTAGTTGAAGATGAACCCGCCGCCGACGAATTCGAGATAGGGCGTGTCGTCGCGCGCCTCGTCACATGCCGCGATGGCCAGAGCCACGATTGCTACGAACATCGCCTTCCTCACCGGCATGGCCATCCTCTCGTCGGTCTGGAAGCAATGATAATTCCGAGTCTGCAACAATGCATCCAGTCCGAGTTTTATAACTTCTAAAAGTCGTTTAGATAGTTAGTATGAATTCCAAGCGGCGCGTCCTGTCAAGCCCTTTGGCGTGCCGAGTGACCGGAGGCCGTGCACCGATCTTGCGTTGTTTGTCCGTCATCATTCTGGGTGCCTGGATCATCCTGCAGATCGAGCCCGCTGCCGCGGCGGGCAGCCCTGCGAACGAACCTACCGGACGCGACTCGGCCCTGTATTTCCTGCAGCAGCTCTTGAACGCGGTGCAAGTCAGCGCGTTCTATGCCCTGCTCACGGTCGCGTATGTGCTGGTCTACGGCATCACCAACCGCATCAACCTGGCCTTCGGCGCCACCGCCATGTGGGCCGGCTACCTCACGATCGGCGGGATCACCGTGCTCACCGCCCTGTCGCCATTGGGCGTGGCCGCGGTCGTCCTGTTGGCCGTCCTGCACGCGCTCGTCGCGACGGCGGCCCTGGGCCTGGTGATCGAACGGCTGGCCATCCGACCGATCGTGCACGCCAGCTCGCTCGCCATCCTGATCACCACCATCGGGATTGCCATCGTGCTCGAGGAGATCATGCGGATCGTCAACCGGGGCCGCGAGAAGTGGCTCGAGCCGATTCTGAACCAGCCGATTCCGCTGGTCGAGGCGGCGGAATTCTCGATCCAGATCACGGTGATGCGCGCGGGCATTCTGGTCGCCTGCACCGTGCTCGCGCTGGCGCTTGTCGGATTCATCGGGCGGCATCCGTTCGGCAGGGTCTGGCGCGCCTGCGCCCAGGACTTGCAGATGGCCGCGCTCTGCGGCATCAAGATCCGCACAGCCCTGACCTGGACCTTTCTGCTGGCCTCGGCCTATGCCGCCGCCTCGGGCGCCGTCATCGCGCTCTACTATGGCAATGTGAACTTCTACATGGGCACCGTCTTGGGCTTCAAAACGCTCCTGGCGGCCGTCATTGGCGGCCTGCATTCCGTGGGCGGCGCGTTCGTCGGCGCCTTCATCCTGGGCTTTCTCGAATCGTTCTGGTCGGCCTATTTCGACATCGAATACCGGGACGTCTTCGTCTTCGCGGTGCTGGTGATGCTCATGGTCTTCCGTCCGGCCGGTTTGTTCTCGCCGCGCGAACGCGCGGACCATCGCCTCGCCTGAAGGCGGCGCTGCTCACATCAAGAGATCAGGACGCCAAGGCCGCGACGGGTGCAAGAAGCGTGCAGACGCGCTAGAATTGCCACTCGACAGTGCGAGCAGCGCAAGGAAATCTTTGGAATTGCAGGCTTTCCACGAAGAAGAAAGCTTTCGCATCTTGCAGAGCCGCTTCTGTCGCGAGTTCCTCCGTGACCGAGATGCAGCCAAAGCGGTCGTACGGGCGGGCGTGCCGGAAGCGAATTCCCAAGCACTTGCGGTTCAACTGATGCGGCGTGCCTCTACCAGGCAGGAGTTGGAGCTCCTGGAGGCCTCCCAGCTCTACAACCACAATCCCCTGTATCGAAATCCGCCGGACCCGATTCTGGACAACGTGTTCTACTGCTGCTCCCAGAAGACAGGCAGCCAGTGGCTGAAGAGCATCTTCCTCGACCCGACGTTCTACCAGGCGACCGGCCTAAGGATCATGCCGTATGTGGCCCTCGGCAACAAATTCGCCAAGATCGAGGAGCCGGCGCCCCGGGGCACAATCGTGACGCATCTCTATGTCGGCTACGAGACTTACGCGAGCATCGCAAAGCCCAAGCGCTTCAAGACATTCTACATTCTGCGCGACCCACGGGACATCGTCGTGTCCTGGTACTACTCTGCCAAGAACTCCCATGGCTTGATCGACCCGATCCCCCGCCTCCGCGAACAGCTCAAGCGTTCGGCATTCGAGGACGGCATGATCTTCATTATCGATGAGCTCGAGAGTTGGGGCTTCTTCGACTGTCAGCGGTCATGGGTCACGGAAGCGCAGCATGATCCCGCGGTCCGGATCTTTCGCTACGAAGACATGGCCCGGAACGAGGCGACGTTCCTGAAGGAGCTGTTCAAATATCTGGGCATCAGCCTGGATGCGGAAAGCTTTGCCAGCCTGTGCCAGCGGCATGCTTTCGAACGCTACGCCGGTGGCCGGCGAAAGGGACAGGAGGACCCCTCTTCCCACTATCGATCCGGCGTGACCGGCGGCTGGACCGAGAAATTCAATGACCGGATACAGACCTACTTCCGCGAGACGACCGGAGATCTGATCACCGCCCTCGGGTATTCCGAATAGCGCACCCGACCTTGCTCAGCCCGCCCCGATTTCCTCGGCGTGATGGCAGGCGACCGACCGGCCGGCCAGGCTGCGCAGCTCCGGCCTCTCCCGCCGGCAGAGGTCCGTGGCATGCGGGCAGCGGGTGTGGAAGACGCAGCCCGGCGGTGGGTCGAGGGGCGACGGGAGCTCGCCCGGGATGCGCACCGCCTCGAACGTCTTGCGGTCGAGCTTGGGGATCGCGGAGAGCAAGAGCCGGGTGTAGGGATGGCGCGGAGCGGCGAACAGGTCGGCGGTCGGCGCGATCTCGCATACGACGCCGAGATACATCACCGCCACCTGAGTCCCGAAATGCTCGACCACCGAGAGGTCGTGCGTGATGAACAGATAGGTGAGCCCCCGCTCCTTGCGCACGGTCATCAGCAGGTTGAGCACCTGGGCCTGGACCGAGACATCCAGCGCCGAGACCGGCTCGTCCGCGACGATGAACTCGGGGTCGACCATCAACGCCCGTGCAATGGAGATGCGCTGCCGCTGGCCGCCCGAGAACTCATGCGGATAGCGGGATCCCCAGGCGAGATCCATGCCGACGGAGCGCATGACGCTCTCGACGTGATCGCGCACTTCGCCGTCGGTCATGTCCGGCCGGTGAAAACGCAGCGGCTCTTCCAGGGTTCGGCGGACGGTCATGCGGGGGTTGAGCGACGCATAGGGGTTCTGGAACACCATCTGCATGCGGCGGCGGAACGCCAGCATCTTGTCTTCCGGCAGCGCGTCGATCCGAGTGTCGTCATAGGAGATCGAGCCGCGCGTCGGCCCGATGAGGCCCATGATGGCGCGCCCGAGCGTAGTCTTGCCGCAGCCACTTTCGCCGACCACGCAGAAGGCTTCGCCGCGCGCGATCTCGAGGCTCACCCCGTTCAGCGCATGCACCACCGGCTTCTCCCGGGAGAGAAAACTCACCGGCACCGGGAAGTGCTTGTGCACCCCGTCCACGCGAACAAGGGCTTCGCCGGTCATGAGATCCGCTCCGCATGGTGGCAGGAGACCAGCCGGCCGCCGACGTCGCGCAGCGCCGGGACCGATCTCCGACAGCGCGCGTCCGCGTGTTCGCAGCGCGGATGAAAGGCGCAGCCGTCGGGGATTGCCGCGAGCGACGGCATCGTGCCCGGGATCTGATGCAGCATCCCGCCCGGCCGGTTCTTCTGCGGCAGGGCCTTGAGCAGCCCGCGGGTGTAGGGATGGCGCGGCGCGGCGATGAGCTCGGCGGTTGGTCCCGCCTCGACGATGCGACCCGCGTACATCACGATCAGCCGCCGGGTGATTTCCGAAACCACGGCAATGTCGTGGGTGATGAGGATCAGGCCGACATTGTGGTTCTCGCACAACGCGATCATCAGACCCATGATCTCGGCCTGGATCGTGACGTCCAGCGCCGTCGTCGGCTCGTCGGCGATGATGATGGCCGGGTCGAGCAGCAGGGCGATGGCGATGACCACCCGCTGGCGCAACCCCCCGGAGAGCTCGTGCGGATAACTGTCGAAGCGAGTCTCCGGGGAGGGAATCGCGACCTCCCTGAGCTTTTCGATCGCCCGCCGTTTGGCTTCGGCCTCGCCGATCTTCTGGTGCGCCTTCAGGCATTCGACCATCTGGGTGCCGATGGTCAGGACCGGATTGAGGGTCATCATCGGGTCCTGGAAGATCATGGCGATCCGGTTGCCCCGGATCGCGCGCATGTGGTTGTCCGAGAGACGGGCCAGATCCCGGCCGTCGAACAGGATTTCGCCGGCGCTGATGCGGCCGGGCTCGCTGATCAGGTTCAGGATGGCGAAAGCGGCCATGGACTTGCCGGCGCCGGATTCGCCGACGATCCCGAGCCGTTCGCCCGCGTCCAGCGTGAAGTCGACGCCGCGCAGGGCCGTCAGCGCCGCCCCGCGCAGGGGAAACGTGACCTCCAGTCCGCGCACTTCGAGCAGCGCCATCAGGTCTCCTTGTAGAGCCGGGGATTGAGCACGTCGCGCAGCCAGTCGCCAAGCAGGTTGATGGCCAGGATCAGGACGATCAGCACGATGCTGGGGATGATCGTGATCCACCAGGTGCCGCTGAAGATGAACTCGAACCCGGCCCGGATCAGCGAGCCGAGCGAAGGTTTGGTCACGGGCATGCCAAGGCCGAGGAAGGACAGCGCGGCCTCGGCCACGATGGCGTTGGCGACCTGGACCGTGGAGATCACCAGGATCGGCGAGAGGGTGTTCGGCAGGATGTGGCGGAACATGATCCTGAGCCGACTGAGGCCGATCACCCGGGCCGCGTCGACATACTCTTTTTCCTTTTCCGCCAATACGTTAGCTCGAACCGTCCGGGCATATTGCGGCCACTCGGCGATGCCGATCACCAAGATCAGCATGATGATGGCGAGCTCTTCGTAGAGGCCCACGCCGAACGCCGCCTGAAACACCGCCAGCACGATGATGGCGACCATCAAGGTCGAAAAGGACAGCTGGATGTCCGCGAGCCGCATGAAGAAGCCGTCTACGCGCCCACCGTAGTAGCCCGAGATCAGGCCGATGGTGACGCCGATCAGGCCTTGCAGCAGAACGGCGAACACGCCGATGGTCAGCGAGATGCCGGTGCCATAGAGGATGGTGCTGAGCATGTCGCGCCCCTGCGCATCCGTCCCGAAGACGAAGCGCGCCTCGCCCTCGGCCTGCCAGACCGGCGGGATCTCGGAGTCCATAATGTCGATCTGCAGGGGATCGTAGGGATTCTGCGGCGCGATCCAGGGGGCCAGCGCCGCGCCCAGCACGAAGAGCAACAGCACGCCGGCGCTGACCATCGCCACCGGGTCGCCCAGGAAGCGATAGACGAAGTTCGACTGGAGCGCTGCCCGGACCGCGCTCACGCCGCACGCCCCGTGATCTTCACCATCGGATTGACCAGGGTGTAGACCAGGTCGACCACGGTGTTGGTCACCACGAAGATCAGCCCGACGACGATGATGTAGGCGATGATCAGCGGCGTATCGACACGGTTGACCGCCTCGAGGAACAGAAAGCCCATGCCGGGCCACTGGAACACGGTCTCGGTCAGGATGGTGTAGGCGATCAGCGTCCCGATCTGCACGCCGCCGACCGTGATCACCGGCAAGAGCGTGTTCTTGAAAGCGTGCACGAACCAGACGCGGCGCGAGCTCAGTCCCTTGGCCCAGGCAAACCGCACGTACTCGGTGCGCAGCACCTCCATCATCTCGCCCCGGATCAGACGGATGAACAGCGGCAGCATGATCGAGGACAGCGCGATGGCGGGCAGCACCAAATGGGCAAGTCCGTCCCGGGTCAGGAGGCCGGTCGTCCACCAGCCGAGCGTCACGGTCTGGCCGCGGCCGAAGGACGGCAGCCAGCCGAGCTCGATCGAGAAGATGTAGATCAGGAAGATCGCCGTCAGGAACACGGGAATCGAAATGCCGACGATGCTGAACCCCATGATCGCCTGGGTCACCCAGCCATTCGGCCGGATGGCGCAGAACACGCCCAGCGGCACCGAGACCAGCACGATGATCAGCGAGGCGGCCAGCACCAGCTCGAAGGTCGCCGGAAACTTGTCCAGGATCACCTCGAGCGCCGGCCGCTTGAAGAAGTAGGACGTGCCCAGATCGCCCTGCACCGCGCCCGCCAGGAACCGGCCGAAGCGCAGGACGAAGGGATCGTTCAGTCCCATCTCGTCGCGCAGCGCCTGCCGTTCGGCCTCGGACACCGCCTGCCCCACCAGCTCGCGCAGCGGGTCGCCCAAATTGTCCTGGATGGAGAAGCCGATCACCGAGATGACCAGCATCACCACCACGGCCTGGCCCAGGCGACGGATCAAAAAGGCAAGCGTGTCCACGACCGGAATCTCAGCTTGGGCGGCATCTCCCGCCCGTTCGTCGAGGGCAAATGGGGCGCCTCATCCGAGGCGCCCCATCGCCGATCGGGCCGCACTCAGTCGACCACCAGGTCCCCGAGATACGGGAAGTTCATGACGTTCACGACCTTGTCCACGTGAACGCCCTTTTTGGCGGCCCAGGCCAGGTCCTGCCAGTGCAGCGGCACGAAGGCGGCATCATCGTAAAGGACGCGCTCGACCTGCCGCAGCACGTCGGCGCGCTGCTCTTCGTCCGTCATCTTGTGGCTCTGCAGCACCAGCTTGTCGACCTGCGGGTTGGCATAGTTGCCGCTGTTGTACTGCCCGTAGCCGGTCTCCTTGCTGGGCGTCATCACCAGGAACTCGGAGAAGTTTGCCGAGTCCTCGGTGTCCGAATGCCAGCCGATCATCATGATGTCGGCCGCGCGCTCGTCGTATTTGGGCCAGTACTGCGCCTTGGGCATGGTCTTGAGGTCGACCTTGATGCTGATCTTGGCCAGCATGGCCACCGCCGCCTCGCAGATCTTGAAGTCGTTCACGTAGCGGTTGTTCGGGCACATCATGGTCGCGTTGAAGCCCTTCTCGAGGCCGGCCTCCTTCATCAAGGACTGGGCCTTGGCGAGATCGAAGCGCGGCTTCAGGTCCGGATTGTAGCCAAGATATCCCTTGGGGCTCTGCTGGGCCGCGGCGGTCGCGAAGCCCTTCATGATCTTCTTGACGATGCCCTCGTTGTTGATCGCATGCACCACCGCCTGGCGCACCCGCTGGTCCTTGAAGTGGGCGACGCGCTCTTGGTTGAGCTGAAGCGTGATGATCCGCGTGCCCGACATGGTGACCAGGTCCACCTTGGGATCCTTCTTGACCCGCTCCAGGTCGGTCGGCGGTACGGGCGCGATGAAGTCGACGTCGCCCGAGAGCAGCGCGGCCACGCGGGTCGGGCCCTCCTTGATCGGGGTGAAGACGATCTCGGTCACGTTGCCCGGCGAGCTCTTGTCCCAGTAGCCGTCGAATCGCTTGAACTCGATCCTGACACCCTGCTCACGCTTGGCGATCAAGAACGGACCCGTGCCCGACACGGTCTTCGAGGCGAAGGAATCGCCATGCTTGATGACCGCGGCCTTGTCCTTCCCGTTGGCGTCGGTGCCCGTGTAGAACTTGCTGTCCATCGGGAAGATGTAGGTGGCCAGATGCAGCACCAGCGGGAAGGGCTCCTTGGTCACCAGATCGACGGTTGCGTCGTCGGTGGTTTTGCAGGCCTCGAACGGCTCGAACAACCCTTTGAAATCTGGGCTAATTTTCAGACGCTCATAGGTCCAGCACACGTCCTTCGCCGAGAACTCATTGCCCGAGTGGAACTTCACGTCCTTGCGCAAGTGAAAACGGACGGTTTTGTCGTCGAGCCGCTCCCAGCGCTCGGCGAGACGGGGATCGAAGCCGTGCTCCTGGTTCCAGCGCACCAGCGGATCGAACACCATATGGGAGAGCTGCAGCGTGCCGCCCGAGAGCTGTTCGTGCGGATCCAGCGAAACCGGATCGGCGTCGTAGGCCATGGTCAGGCTCTTGGCGTGAACGGCGGACGCGGCACCCGCGACAAGGATCGCCGCAGCGAGGCAATGCAAGGCTCTTTTCATTCTATCCTCCCTATTTCCGGGCCCTCCGAGGACGCGCTGCGCGATCCCGCAGAGCCCGGCGCTCCTCCTTGTTGACTGCGCGCATTATGACGCCAGATCGAACATGGGGTCCAGAATGCATCTTTCACGGGATGGATCGGATGCGGTGCGCGGTGCGGCCACGTCGGTGATCGGAGAGCGGCCCGCCCGCCGCTGTCGGGACGGGGGCAATTCCGACCGGATCGCTGCCGCTTTGGTGGATTTGCCGCCGCGTTCCGGCTCATGTACGCTGTCAGCAAAACGAAACAAATCCAGTTTGGGGAGGAGCACGTGATTCCGGGAAGCTTCGCGTACCACCGGCCCGCGAGCGTGGACGAGGCTGTCGCGCTTTTGGGTCAATTCGGCGAGGACGGCAAGGTCCTCGCCGGCGGGCACAGCCTCATTCCGATGATGAAGCTCAGGCTGGCCACGCCCGAGCACCTCATCGACATAAACGGCATCGGCGAGTTGAAAGGCATCCGGGAAGAGGGCGGCCAGCTGCGCATCGGGGCGGCGGCGACCCAGGCGGACATACTCGCCTCCGATCTGCTGGCGAACACCTGCCCGCTGCTCCCCGAGGCGGCGGCGCTGATCGCCGACCCGCAGATCCGCTACTGCGGCACGCTGGGCGGCAACGTCGCGAACGGCGATCCGGGCAACGACATGCCGGCGGTCATGATGGCGCTGGCTGCGATCTATGCGCTCCGTGGGCCCGGCGGCGCGCGCGAGGTCGCGGCGCGGGACTTCTATCACGGCACCTTCGACACGGCGCTTGCGGAGAACGAGCTCCTGACCGAGATCCGGATCCCGACGCCGGCCCCCGGACACGGGGCGTCTTACCAGAAGATGAAGCGCAAGGTCGGCGACTATGCGACGGCGGCCGCCGCCGCGGTCCTCAGCTTCGACGGCGACCGATGCGCCAGCGCCGCGGTGACGCTCACCAATGTGGGCGAGGCGGCGATCTTCGTGACCGAGGCGGGCGACGCGCTGGTCGGCACCGCGGTCGACGACACCGCGGTCGCCGAAGCGGCGGCCAGGGCGATGGCGCTGGCCGCGCCCGTAAGCGACCTGAGGGGCCCGGCCGAGTACCGAACCCAGATGGCCGGAGAGATGGCGCGGCGGGCGATCCGCACGGCGGCCGCGCGCGCGAAGGGAGGTTGAGGTATGGCCGAGAAAACCAAGATCTCGCTCACCGTGAACGGCAACGCCGTCGAGGCGGAGATCGAGCCGCGCACCTTGCTGATCCATTTTCTGCGCGAGCATCTCAACCTGACGGGCGCCCATATCGGCTGCGAGACCAGCCATTGCGGCGCCTGCACGGTCGACCTGGACGGCCGCTCCGTGAAGTCCTGCACGGTCTTCGCCGTTCAGGCCAATGGCGGCGAGCTGCTGACCGTCGAGGGGATGGCCGCAGGCGGCGAGCTGCACCCGCTGCAACAGGCGTTCGTCGACCAGCACGGTCTGCAGTGCGGCTACTGCACGCCGGGCATGCTGGTCCGCGCCTACCGCCTGCTGCAGGAGACCCCGAACCCGACCGACGACGAGATCCGCTGGGGTCTGTCCGGCAATCTCTGCCGCTGCACCGGATATCAGAACATCGTCAAGGCGGTCCGGCAGGCCGCCGACGAACTGGGCCAGAAGGAGGCCGCCGAGTAATGAGCGACATCAAGGAAATGAGCCTCGAAGAACGCGAAGCCACCCTCGGCGGCATCGGCAGCGCCCGCAAGCGCAAGGAGGACGCCCGCTTCATCCGCGGCCAGGGCAACTATGTCGATGACATCAAGCTGCCCGGCATGGTCTTCGGCGACTTCGTGCGCAGCGCCTACGCGCATGCAAAGATCAAGTCGATCGATACCGAGGCGGCGCTGGCCGTTCCCGGTGTCATGGCCGTGATCACGGCCAAGGATCTGGAACCGCTGGGCCTGCACTGGATGCCGACGCTGGCCGGCGACGTGGCCGCCGTTCTGGCCGACAAGAAGGTGCACTTCCAGAACCAGGAGGTCGCCTTCGTGGTGGGTGCCGACCGCTATGCGGTCTCGGACGGCGTCCAGGCGGTCGATGTCGACTACGACGAGCTGCCGGTGTTGGTCGATCCGCGCAAGGCGCTCGACGCCGACGCGCCGATCCTACGAGAGGACGTCCAGGAGAAGGACAATGTCGGCCAGGGGCTGCGCCGGCACCCGAACCACATCTTCCACTGGGAGGTGGGCGACAAGACGGCGACGGATGCCGCCTTCGCCGCGGCCGCGGTCACCATCAAGGAAGAGATCGGCTATCCGCGCAACCACCCCTCGCCCATGGAGACCTGCGGCTGTGTGGCGTCCATGGACGCGACCAACGGCGTGCTCACCGTCTACGGCACCTTCCAGGCGCCGCACGTGATCCGCACCGTGGTTTCGCTGATCACCGGGCTGTCCGAGAACAACATCCGCATCGTCTCGCCCGATGTCGGCGGCGGCTTCGGCAACAAGGTGGGCGCCTATCCGGGCTACATCTGCGCCGCGGCGGCGTCGATCGTCACGGGGCTGCCGGTCAAGTGGATCGAGAGCCGCATGGACAACCTGTCGACCACCGCCTTCGCCCGCGACTATCACATGACCGGCGAGCTGGCGGCGGACGAGAGCGGCAAGATCACCGCCATCCGGGCCAATGTGCTGGCCGATCATGGCGCCTTCAACACGCACGCCCAGCCGATGAAGTGGCCGGCCGGGTTCTTCAACATCGTCACCGGCAGCTACGACGTCCCCGTGGGCCATGTCGAGGTCGACGGCGTCTACACCAACAAGGCGCCGGGCGGGGTCGCCTACCGCTGCTCGTTCCGGGTCACCGAGGCCGCCTATCTGATCGAGCGCCTGATCGATGCGCTGGCCCAGAAGATCGGCGTCGACAAGGCGGAGATCCGCTTCCGCAACTTCATCCAGCCGGAGCAGTTCCCCTACGACTCCTGCCTCGGCTGGGAGTACGACTCCGGCGACTACCCCACGGCCCTGAAGAAGGCCCTGGAAGCGGTCGACTACGAGGGACTGCGGCGGGAGCAGAAGGAAAAGGCGGCCAAGGGCGAGCTGATGGGCATCGGCATCGCCACCTTCACCGAGATCGTCGGCGCGGGGCCGACCCGCAACTGCGACATCGTCGGCCTCGGCATGTTCGACAGCTGCGAGATCCGCGTCCACCCGACCGGTTCGGCCATCGTCCGGCTCGGCACCAAGAGCCAGGGCCAGGGGCACGAGACCACCTTCGCCCAGATCGTCGCCACCGAGATCGGGCTGCCGTCCGACGCCATCACGGTCGAGGAAGGCGATACCGACACGGCTCCCTACGGGCTCGGTACCTACGGCTCGCGCTCGACGCCGGTGGCCGGCGCCGCCTGCGCCATTGCGGCCCGCAAGATCAGGGCCAAGGCGCAGAAGATCGCCGCCCATCTGCTCGAGGTCGGCGAGGGCGATCTGGAATGGGAGGTCGACCGCTTCAGGGTCAAGGGCCTGCCCGAGCGCGCGGCGACCATGAAGGACATCTGCATGGCGGCCTATTCGAACCTGCCCGAGGGCATGGAGCCGGGCTTGGAGACGACGAGCTATTACGATCCGCCGAACTTCACCTATCCGTTCGGCGCCTATGTCTGCGTCGTCGACATCGACCGCTTCACCGGCGAGATCAAGGTGCGCCGATTCTACGCGCTCGACGACTGCGGCACCCGCATCAACCCGATGGTCATCGAGGGCCAGGTGCATGGGGGCCTGGCCGAGGCCTTCGCGATCGCCATGGGCCAGGAGATCGTGTTCGACGAATTGGGCAACGTCATGGGCGCGAGTTTCCTGGACTACTTCATCCCCACCACGGTGGAGACCCCGGTCTGGGAGACAGACCATACCGTGACCCCGTCGCCGCACCACCCGATCGGCGCCAAGGGCGTCGGCGAATCACCCAATGTGGGCGGCGTGCCGGCCTTCACCAACGCGGTGGTTGACGCCTTTGCCCAGCACGGCGTCATGCACATGCCGATGCCGCACACGGCCTGGCGGGTGTGGCAGACGATCGACGAGCTGGGCTTGAACAAATAGCGCGATGCCGCTTGGGAAACGCCCCCTCACCCTCCCGCCTCGCGGGTCCCTCCCTCTCCCCCGGTGGGAGAGGGTCGGGGTGAGGGCGAGGTCCCATTGAGGCCGCGAGGATCGGGTGCGCATGAACTGGCGTGACCTGCAGGCGAAGCTCCGCGCGACCGGCTACATCACCGATCCGGACCTGGCCATGGCGATCGTCTTGATGCAGCGGCTCAAGCGCCCGCTGCTGATCGAGGGCGAGGCCGGCGTCGGCAAGACCGACGTTGCCAAGGCCCTGGCCCAGGCGCTCGGCGCGGACCTCATCCGGCTGCAGTGCTACGAAGGGCTGGACGCCAACGCGGCGGTCTACGAATGGAACTACCAGCGCCAGCTCCTGGCCATCAAGGTCTGGGAGGGCGAGGATCTGAGCGCGGACGAAAAGGAGGAGCATGTCTTTCAGGAGAAGTTCCTGCTCAAGCGGCCGCTGCTCGACGCCATCACCCGGACGCAGCCGCCGGTGCTGCTGATCGACGAGATCGACCGGGCCGACGAGGAGTTCGAGGCCTATCTCCTGGAGGTGCTGTCCGACTTCCAGGTCAGCATTCCCGAAATGGGTACGGTCGCGGCCACCAGCATCCCGCACGTGGTCCTGACCTCCAACTCGACGCGCGAGCTGTCGGACGCGCTCAGACGGCGCTGCCTGTACCACTGGCTCGACTATCCGAGCGAGGAGAAGGAGCTGGCCATCGTCGAGGCCCGGGTGCCGGAGGCGGAGGCGGCGTTGGCCGGCCAGATCGTGCGCTTCGTCCAGGCGCTCAGGCGCGAGGATCTGGAGAAGAAGCCGGGCATCGCCGAGACGCTGGATTGGGCGCGGGCGCTGGCCGGGCTGGGCGCGCGGCGCATCGACGAGGACCTGGACGAGATGCGCCAGACCCTGATGTGCCTGTTGAAGACCCGCAACGATCGCGGCCAGGTGACGCCGGAGGTGGTCGACCGCCTGGTCGCCAAGGCGGTATGAGCCCCGAGGGAACGGATGTCCCTGCGGCGCCCGGTGGCCCCGAGGCGGACAAGCGGATCGTCCGCAAGGTGCTCGCCTTCGCGCGGCAGGCTCGCGATAACGGCTTTCCCGTCGGCATCGAGGAAGCCCTAGACGCGCTGACGCTGGCCGGCGGGTTGGACCTCCTCGACCGGGACGAGCTGCGCCGGGGCCTCAGGACGCTGTTCTGTTCCTCGACCACCGACTGGGAGCGCTTCGACGACCTGTTCGACTCGTTCTGGTTCTATGGCAGCGAGCGCACGGTATTGCGGATCTCGGGGTCCCTCGCGCGGCCCGGCGGCGCGGGCGAGACCCCGGGGATGGCCCCACGCGGCTTCGGCGGCGAGACGGACGCGGCCGACGAAACCGCCGGCGGCGCGAGCCGCGCCGAGCGCCTGGAGGGCACCGACTTCCGCCATCTGCACGGGGACCGGGACCTGCAGGCGGTCCAGGACCTGTCCGAACGCCTGGCCCGGCGCATGCGCTGGCGGCTCTCGCGGCGCCATCGGCTGCGGCGGCGGGGCCGGGTCGTCGACTTGCGCAACACCATCCACAAGAGCCTGCGGCACGGAGGCATGCCGTTGGACCTGGCCTATCGCCGCCGCCATCCGCGGCCGCTCAAGCTGGTGATGCTGCTCGACGCGAGCGGCTCGATGAACCTCTACAGCACGTTTTTCATCCGCTTCATCCGCGCGGTGGTCGAGAATTTCGCCCAGGCCGAGGCCTTCATCTTCCATACCCGTCTCGTGCATATCAGTGCGGTGCTGCGCGAGCGCGATTTGGAAAAGGCGATCGACCGCATGAATATCCTGTCGGCCGGCTGGGGCGGCGGCACCCGTCTGGGCGCCAGCCTCAAGACCTTTAACGATAACTACGCCAAGCAGGTGCTCAACGCGCGCTCGGTGGTGATGATCCTGAGCGACGGCTACGACACCGGCCCGCCGGAGGCGCTGGGACGCGAACTCGGGCGGCTCCGCAAGCGCGCGCACCGGACCGTCTGGCTCAACCCGCTCCTGGGCTGGCAAGGCTACGAACCGGTGGCGCAGGGGATGGCGGCCGCCCTGCCCCATCTCGACCTGTTCGCGCCGGCGCACAACCTCGAGAGCCTGGCCGCGCTCGAGCCCTATCTGTGCCGGCTCTAGAAAACGGCGTGCCCGAAGACCCGAAGATCGCAGCGGTCCTGCTGGCCGCCGGCGAATCGAGGCGCATGGGGGTCGCCAACAAGCTCCTCTTGGAGATCGACGGCGAGCCGATCGTTCACCGCACGGCGCGCCAAATGCTGGAAGCCGGCCCGATCGAAGCGGTGGCGGTCCTGGGACACGACAGCACCCGGGTTGGCCATGCTGTCGCGGACCTGCCCCTCGCGCAAGTCGTGAACCCGCACTATCGCGACGGCCAGATGACGTCGGTGCATGCCGGTCTTGCGGCGCTGTCCGGACCGTGCGCCGGCGTCATGATCTGCCTCGCGGACCAGCCGATGCTCACCGCCGCCGACTACCGCGAGCTGATGCGCGCCTTCGCCGCGCGCGGTGACAAGTCCATCCTGGTGCCGACTTGGCGCGGCCGGCGTGGCAATCCGGTCCTCCTCGCCTGGGCACACCGCGGCGCGATCCTGGCGCGCCAGGCGAATCTCGGCTGCCGCCAGCTGATCGACCGCAATCCGGATCTGGTCTTCGCATACGCGACGGACGTGGATCGATTCGTCCGCGATATCGACACGCAGGCGGACTATCGGCGCCAGTCCCAGGGATAGCCGGCACGCAGACTGCGGGAAACCGCGGCCCGACGGGCTTTCTGCAAGTGTCTGTTTTCTTTCCGTAACGGGCGACGCATATCATCACCATCGCCGTACGCACCACGCGCCATAGGCCAACAAACAGGGAGTGTATCTCTTGAGACTCGCGATCACTGTTGCCGCCCTTGGTCTTGTCCTGTCCGTCGACGCCCTCGCCGGCCCTACCGGCCGCGAACACCGACTGCCGCCGGAGGATCCGGTAGCGGCCAAGCGGGACGCCTACGACGTTCGTTTCGAGTTCGTCTCGGACGAGCGCATGGCACGGCTGGCGCGGGTGTTTCGGCAGCCGAACTTCAGCAAGGCCATCGCGGTCTGGCGCAACGGAGACGACGACAGGCCCCTTGGCAAGTGCACCATCTATCTCCGGTCGGACGCCACCTATGACGTGGTCGCGCACGAAGTGAAGCACTGTTTCGAAGGCCATTTCCATCCGCGCCAAAACGCGGGCGCCAACGGCAACCGCGGCCTGCCGAAGCCCCGGCAACCGGGCAAGCATCCCTGGCCCCGCTACACCCAGTGAGCGAGGCCAAAGTGCCTCGGCAACGGCGCAGGGCGGCCGAGACGTCCTGTTTCGGTGGTGCGCCGTTGACCAAGATCATTGTAACCTGAACCGGTGGGCCGCGATCCTGCCCAAGAGCATGATCCGGGAAAGGAATTGCAACCGTGACGATGATGAGCTGGACCGCCGCGATGAGTGTCGGCGTTCCCGAGCTGGACGAGGATCACAAGAAGCTGGTCGGCGCGATCAACGCCTTGTCGGC
Source organism: Alphaproteobacteria bacterium (assembly GCA_030066595.1). Classification (GTDB taxonomy): domain Bacteria; phylum Pseudomonadota; class Alphaproteobacteria; order JAJFFI01; family JAJFFI01; genus JASJBI01. The sequence continues at coordinate 147,137 of JASJBI010000031.1, forward strand.
CAATGCCGGCGGTGCGGATCGAACGACTGCGGTGAGACAATGCCTCATGCGCTTGCGCCGCTATGCGGAGTTCCATTTTGCCCGCGAGGAGCGCGTGATGGCGGCGTGCGGCTACCCCGAGGCCAGCGGCCACAAGGAGGAACACACCGGCTTCATCGCGTATGTCCAAGAGGTCACGCGTGAGTTCGACGATGACCCCGAGGATTTCGCGGCGGAGAAAGCCGAGGAGCTGCTCGAATTCCTCAGGAACTGGCTCGCCCACCATATCCTGATCGTCGACATGCAGTATCGGCCCTTCGCGGAGCACAACGCCAAGGCGCGCCAGGTCGCGCGCGAGTTCAAGAGCGCGGAGGTCTGGTGGAGCGTGTGAGGCTGGCGGCGCCATCGGCACGCAGCCGCGTCCGACGGAGAACAATGGGGACATCCTGACTACGAAACAGCTGCTCTCCGCCTGAGCCGCGTCGGCGCCGGAAACGGAATCTGCGGAAACCCTCCGCAAGAGCAGGCCATAGGGTTAACCGAAAGGCTCCCGGGGGGCCGTGTGGCCATGGGCGCGCGCCGAAGCCCATCCGCGGTGGTCTCTGCGTGCCCAGGGCTCAATCCTTTCGCCAGCGCGACAGCCTTACGTCGCGCTGCCGACGTGCGCGCCACGCAGTGTTCCCGGTGGGCCTCTTCGCTCATGCCCTCCGTGCGCTTCTCTCGCCGTAGTGAAGAAACAAACGCTCGTCTCGGCCACGACGGCCAGGATTCTACTGGCTCCGGTGGCCGTGCCCGACCATGCCGACGGGCTGCACGGTCCTTGAATTTTCGACACAAAACCTCATCTACCCAATAGGTTCTTCCGTACATTAAAACAGTTCCACTTTATTCCGGACACGCTGCAAAGCAGGTGCCCGTACGTTGCCAATGAAGGGACGTAGAGCGATGAAACTGAACAACCCGATGCTGATGTGGCTTGCGGCTGGCCTCCTGATGGCGTTCGTGTTGAGCGGCATACAGGCCGGGCCGCGCGAGCAGTCGACCGAGATACCATACTCGGACTTCCTCATGGAGGTTGACGGGGGTCGCGTCATGGACGTGACCATTCAAGGTCAATACGTAACCGGACAGTATGAAGACGGGACCCGTTTCCGGACGTACGCGCCGGCCGGCACCGACCTGGTTGCGCCGCTCACGGAGAACGGCGTGCGCGTCAAGGCTGCGCCGGAACCGAAGCCGGGATTTCTCAGTTCGCTGCTGATATCGGCCCTGCCCTTCCTGCTGTTGATCGGCTTCTGGGTGTTCATGATGCGGCGCATGCAGGGCGGCGGGCCTGGCGGCATCATGGGCTTCGGCAAGAGCAAGGCGCGTCTGCTGACCGAGGACAGTCGGCGCGTCACCTTCGAGGACGTTGCCGGGATCGATGAGGCAAAGCAGGAACTGGAGGAGATCGTCGAGTTCCTCCGCGATCCCCAGCGCTTCACGAGCCTCGGCGGACGCATTCCCAAGGGCGCCTTGCTGGTCGGGCCTCCGGGCACCGGCAAGACCCTGTTGGCGCGCGCCATCGCCGGGGAAGCCAATGTGCCGTTCCTGACCATCTCGGGCTCCGACTTCGTAGAGATGTTCGTGGGCGTGGGCGCCAGCCGCGTCCGCGACATGTTCGAGCAGGCGAAGAAGAACGCGCCCTGCATCGTGTTCATCGACGAGATCGACGCCGTCGGCCGCAGCAGGGGCGCGGGCCTCGGCGGTGGGCACGACGAGCGCGAGCAGACCCTGAACCAACTCCTCGTCGAGATGGACGGTTTCGAGGCCACGGAAGGAGTCATCCTGCTTGCGGCCACCAACCGGCCGGACGTGCTGGATCCTGCCCTACTTCGGCCGGGCCGCTTCGACCGTCAGGTCGTGGTGCCCAACCCTGACGTCATTGGGCGTGAGCAGATCCTCAAGGTCCACATGCGCGAAGTAGCCATCGGGTCGGACGTGGACCCGCGCACGATCGCGCGCGGCACGCCGGGGTTCTCGGGCGCCGACTTGGCCAACCTCGTGAACGAGGCAGCGCTACTGGCGGCGCGCGGTCGCCGGGGCTCCGTCACCATGGCCGACTTCGAGGCCGCCAAGGACAAGGTCTTGATGGGCGCCGAGCGCAGGTCGATGGCCATGACCGAGGACGAAAAGCGGCTGACCGCTTATCACGAAGCGGGGCATGCCCTCGTAAGCTTGATCGTGCCGGGCAACGACCCGCTGCACAAGGTGACGATCATCCCACGCGGGCGGGCGCTTGGCGTCACCATGAGCCTGCCGGAGCGGGATCGCTACGCGCTCCACAAGGACGAGATCGAGGCCCGGCTGGCGATGATGTTCGGCGGACGCATCGCGGAGGAGCTGATCTTCGGTCCCGAGAAGGTTACGACAGGCGCCAGCAACGACATCCAGCAGGCGACGAATCTGGCCCGAAGGATGGTGACCGAGTGGGGCATGAGCGAGAAGCTCGGCCGGCTGCGCTACAGCGAGAACGAAGAGGAGGTGTTCCTCGGCCGTGCGATTGCCCGGACGCAGAACGTGTCCGACGACACGGCTCGTCTGATTGACGGGGAAGTGCGCCGGATTGTCGAAGAAGCGGAAGAGCGCGCCCGTTCCGTCTTGAGCGAGAACGAGGATGCCTTGCACCATTTGGCCGATGCGCTGCTCACATACGAAACCCTGAGCGGCGCCGAGGTCAGCGCCATCCTCGCCGGCGAGCAGATCGATCGATCGGACGACTCCGACCCCGGTCGCCCGGCCGGTACCAGTCCGGTGCCGCCCGCCGACAAGACCTCGGAAAGGCGGCGTCCAAAGGCTGCGGGCGCGCCGCAGCTTCAGCCGCAGAGCTAGACAGCGAATCGGCGACTGCCAATGAGGGCCGCCCCTGACACGGGCGGCCCTTTTCGTGCCCGCTGCCGGGCGCGCGCTCGCTGGCCAGCTGTATCCACGGAAAATGGTGCCGACGCGCAGATTCGAACTGCGGACCTACTGATTACGAATCAGTTGCTCTACCACTGAGCTACGTCGGCGCCGGAAACGGGGTCTGCGGAGTCTCTCCGCAAGGGCTTGCCACAGGGTTAACCGAACGGCCGGACACTACTCCCGGCCCGCGAGGCCGTCAACGCGCCGGCGCGGTCGGCGGGGCGGCGGCTGGCGCCTCCTCTGGGCTCGTAGTCGAAGGCGCCGCCGGCGCGGCGATCTCGGCCACGGCCGCCTCCTCCGCGATCACCTCCGCCTCGGGCGCGGGGGCGGGAAGCTCCGCCTCGGCCTCCACCTCCGGCAGCTCGATCTCCGCCATCGCCCGCGGCGGCGTGCGCCAGTCGATCTCGCCGAACGCGCCGCAGTTGCCGCAGATCGCATGCCAGCCGGGCGCCACGGCGCCGCAGCTGCCGCAGACCCAGCCCGGGTCCGGCGGTGCGTCCGCGGCGCGGGCAAGCCAGGCGCGCAGTTCCGGCGTGCTGCCGTTCTCCGCGTCTTCGACTTCGGCCATCAGACGATAGACCCGCGCGGTCCGCGCCGGGCCCTCGGGGATCGCCTGCAGGTGCCGCCGGGCCTCGCCCCAGAGACGCGCTTCGAGCGCCGCCCGGGCCAGCGCCAGACAGCTCTCCGGATGATCCGGGTTGAGCGCGGCGAGCCGCTCCATCGCCTGGAACCGGCGCAGGGGATCCTTGGCCTGAACCGCCGTGCCGTAGACGCGGGCGAGATCCGGATGCGGCACCTCGGGCCACAATCGCTCGACCAGCTTGACCGCCTGGCGGTGCTTCCCGGCGGCGAGCGTACGCTCGGCCAGGTCCGCCGCGGCGGCGCGGAAGGTGGGCTGTTCGTCGAGCGCCTTGCGGGCGAGCTTGAGCGCACCGGCGCTGTCCCCGGCCATGTCCTTGGCCAGCGCCTGCTGCAACAAAACAGAGGCGTGGTGGCGGTGGGCATCGGTACCGGGCAGCGCCCGGTAGCGCATGGCGTCCCGCAGCAAGCGCTCGGCCGCTGACCAGTTGCCGGCGGCCGCCTCCTTCTCGAACAGCGCGGTCAGCACCCAGCCGGTGCGCGGCCTGAGCCGATGGGCCCGGCGGGTCAGGGTCAGCGCCGTCTCGCTGTCGCCGGCGCGCTCTGCCTGAATGATCAGCCCGCGCAGCCCGAGAAATTCGGTCTCGTGCCGGTCCAGCATGGCGGTGAAATAGTCCCTGGCCGCGGCCTCGCGCCCCTCGAGCTGCGCCGCCTGTGCCGACAGCAGCAGGGTCAACGGCGGCTCGTCCAGTCGGGCGTCGGCCGCGCTGGCCTGGCGCCGCGCTTCCTCGGGATCGCCGGCCGCGACCGCGACCAGGCCCCGGGTCAGGGCTTCATAGCCCTTGCGCTGGCGCCGCTCGCGCCGCATGCGGGCGAGCGTCTGGGGCGTGTGCACGATGGCGCGCCAAAAGCGGTAGAGCAGCGCCACCACGACCGCGATCACCGCCACGACCAGCAGCAGCACGGCAAAGGTGGTGTCGATCCGCCAGCCGCGCCAGGCGATGGCGACGTTGCCCGGGGTCTCGGCAAACCAGGCGGCCACCGCGGACAGCACCGCGATGACGGCAAACAGGATCAGGCCGCGCATAACCATGATCAGTCACCTGAAGGCACGGCGGCGGCGCCTTCCGGCTCGGAAGCCGGACCAGCGTCCGATCCCGCAGTGTCCTCAACCCGGATCAGCGCGGCGCGCTGCAAGACCTTGAGCTGCGCCTCCGCCTGCAGCCGCAGGCGGGCCTGATCGAGCCAGCCTTTGGCGGCGGCCGCGGCCCGGTCCTTCAGACCCGCCAGCACCTCGACCGCCCCGGCAAGGTCGCCTTTGGCCAGGCTGAGCTCCGCGCGTGCGACCAGGGCCTCGGGCTCGTCGCCGTCCATCTCGCCCGTGCGCCGGACGGTCGCCAGCGAGGTGAGCCGATAGAGAGCCCTGTCATACCAGCGCGGCGACTCGGGCAGACGCGCCGCCCGAACGATGGCGCCGGCGCGGGCATCGAACTGATCCCGCAGCATGGCCGCAGTCGGGATTCCCTGGTCTGCGCGGGCGGCCAAGGGCGCCAGCGCCTCGGCGATTGCCGGGTCGTCCGCAGCCAGGGTACGGACCGCCTCCATCTCCGCCGCATAGGGGCCGGAGCCGCGGAGCGCATCGCGAAGCTGGCCGACCGCAACCACCAGCGCCCCCTGTTTCGGGTCTGGCGGCTCGGGCGGCGGCACGGCTTCGGCGCTTTCCAGGGCCTCGACGCGGCCCTCGAGACCGGCGACATCGCTGCGGTCTTTTGCCTCGGCCGCCAACGCGGAGAGCCGCGTCTCGAGGGTGTCCAGCGCCGCAAGCCGGTCGCCCAGGTCGGCCGGCACCGTAGCCGCCATCCCCTGTTCGAGGGACGCGAGGCGCGCTTCCAACTCGGCGAGCCGTGGGCCGTCATCCCCTGTGGCTGCGGTCGATATCTGCTGTTCGAGAGCCTGGAGCCGTTCGGCGAGCTCGGCCACCCGCGGGCTTTCGCCGCGGGGCTCCGCCCCCGAGGCCCACTGTTCGAGCGCCGCAAGGCGCGCGGTGAGCTCGGCCACTCTGGGATCGTCAGCGCTGGGCTCGGCAGCGGATGCCCGCTGTTCCAGAGCCTCAAGACGTCCGGCAAGCTCCGCCACGCGGGGGCTTTCGTCACGGGGATCGGCACCCGATGCCCATTGCTCCAGCGCCTCGAGACGTCCGGTAAGCTCCACCAACCGGGCCCCGTCATCGCCGGGCGCAGTCGTCGACGCCGCCTCTTCCAAAGCGGCGAGACGCGTTTCGAGCTGTGCGAATTTGTCCAACCGATCGGCGATGTTTGCCGGCAGAGCGCCGCCGTCTCCGCGTTGTTCCAGCGCCTGGAGTCGGGCTTCCAGATTTTCGGGCGCCGCTGCCTGCTGCTGTGCCCCGGCCAGCTCGGACCTGAGCGCATCCAGGGCCGCGCGCAGCTCCGCCACCGCGGCATTCGCTTCGCCCGCGGCGGTCTTGGCGGCAGCGATCTCCTCTTCGGCGGCAGCCAATTCCGCGGCGGTCGCGATCGGCTCTGAGGGCGCGGCGGGGGATGTCTGAGCAGGGCGGAGGCCGGCCAGTTGCTCCCAACTACCACCCCACTGCCGCCACACGAGCAAACCGGCCACGAAGGCCACGAACAGGACGACCAGCGCTGCGATTGCCCGGCCCCGTCCTCTGCGTGGCGGCGGCGCCACCGTCTCCGGCGGCGCTGCGGCAATCGTCTCCGCCTCCGGTTCGGGTTCGTCCTGTTCAGCTTCTTCCGGGGCTGCCGGTTGGGTTTCCGTCTCGGAAGGCTCTGGCGTTTCGGAAGCCCCTGAAGGACGGCGTTCGTCGGCCTGCTCTTCGCTTGGCCCCGCAGCCGCGCGCGCCAGTGGCGAAGGCGCCGCGGCAGCATCCCGCATCGGTGGCGGCATGGGGGTCTCGGTGGGCCCCGCAGCCACGTCGCCGGACATGTCCGCCGCGGTCAACGGAATGCCGAACCGTTCCGCCGCCTGCAGGACATCGGCGTGGCGCGCCGCCGGAATAACACCACGTTCCTTCCAGCCCTGAACCGTGGTCACGGCGATACCCAGTTTCTTCGCCATCGGGCGAATGCCGCCAAACATGCCGATGATAGTGGTGGCGGACTTCGGGGCGCTCGAGTTCGCCTCGCCGTCGTGATCGGTCATGCCGCCAATTCCCGTCGTATCATCCTGATCCTGTCTGCCCGCGCATGTCCTCGAGTCGAGCCAGCAGCGCATCCTGGGTCGGCTGGTCCGCAACGAGAATGTCACGCCAACCGATTTCGCCCGCGGCGCGACCGACCGCCGGGCTCAAGCAAAGCGCAAACAGCCGTGCGCAGGCTGGCGAAAGACCTGCCTGTTTCACCAACTTAACAAAGGTCTCCGCGGTCCGGGGAGAAAAAAACAAAACCGCGTCCAGCGCGCCCGCCTGCAGCGCCTCCACCGTGGCCGATTCAAATGCCGATGCCGTAACGGAGTCGTAGAGAACCGCCCGCCGGACTTCGAAACCGGCTTGGCCAAGCCGGCCGGCCAGATCGCCGGCGACCGCCGAGCCGGCCACATGGCAGAGCGCACCGCCGGCCGGGTCGAGCCGCGCGACCACGAGATCGGCCAGATCCTCCACGTTGCCGCCGGCACTTTTCACCTGTTCGAAGCCCGCCGCCCGGGCCGCGCGCGCCGTGGCATCGCCGACCGCGAAAACCGCGAGCCCGCGCGCGTCCGTCCGGTCGGCCAGTACCCGCGCGCCGTTGGCACTCGTCAACAGAACGGCCTGCACACCGGCGAGGTCGAGCGTCGCGTCCCCGCGTGGCACGATGTCGAGCAATGGCTGTGTCAGGGTGTCGACACCGCGCGCGGCAAGATCCGCGGCCAAGCCTTCTGAGTCTGCGCGAGGCCGGGTCAGGAGCACGCGCATCCGGCTCAACCCTCGTCCAGTCCCAGTTGACGACACAACGCCGGGCCCGCCTGCGCGCGCAACTCCGCCGCCGCCTCCTTGGCCATGGCGAGGCCATCGGCGACCGGGCCTCGGCGTTCCGCGCGAAACACGGACCCGCCGTCCGGCGCCGCCAGCAGTGCGCGCAGCCAGATCTCGCCGGCATCGTCGAGTTCCGCATAAACGCCGACAGGCGTGGTGCACGAGCCGCGCAGCCCATCGAGCAGGCCCCGCTCCGTGCGCACACGCGCTTCCGTTGCCGCGTCGTTGATGGCGGCGATCAGCCGCCCGGTCTCGTCGTCTTCCGCCTGCATCTCGATGCCGATGGCGCCCTGGGCCACGGCGGGCAGCATTTCCTCGGGCGGCAGGACGGCGGCGATGCTGTCCACAAGGCCGAGCCGCCGCAAACCGGCCACGGCCAGGAACGTCGCCGCCACCTGCCCCTCGGCGACCTTGCGCAGCCGGGTCGCCACGTTGCCCCGCAAGCCGGTCACCGAAAGGTCCGGTCGCTGGGCCAAGAGCTGTGCCTGGCGCCGCAAGGAGGAGGTGCCGACCGTGGCGCCGGCCGGCAAGGCCGAGATGCTGTCGACCTCGGCGATGAGCGCATCGCGCGGGTCCTCGCGCGGCAGGACGGCACCGATCACCAGTCCCTCGGGCAGCCAGGTGGGCACATCCTTCATGGAATGGACGGCCATGTGGATGCGGCCCCCCTGAAGCGCCGCCTCGATCTCCTGCGTGAACAGACCCTTGCCGCCGATCTCGGCCAAGGGACGGTCCGTCACCTGATCGCCCGTGGTCTTGATCGGCACGATCTCGACCGCATCTGTGGCGGCCAGCCGCGGATGCGCGTCCCGCAGTCGCTCGCGCACCTCGTTGGCTTGCGCCAGCGCCAGGGGGCTGCCGCGGGTGCCGATACGGATGGGATGTCTGGACGCCATTGAGCGTGTGTAGCGCCTTGCAAGCTGCTAGGAAAGGCGGGCGCGGCAGCAGATATAGGACGATATGAGCGGAAAAAAGAAGCAAAAGCGCACGCCGGCCAAGCCGCGCGACCCGTTCTGGCGGGTTCGGCGCATGCTGACGGAAAAGCGCAAGCGCAGCGCCAAGCTCTATCGTCGCGCCGAGACGCGCAAGGCGGAACGCGATGCCCAACGTGACGACCTCGGTTGAAGACGCGGACCTCCGGGTCCTCGGGATCGAGACCAGCTGCGACGAAACCGCGGCCGCGGTGGTCGCCGGCGACCGGCGCATCCTGGCTGAGCGTCTGTTGTCGCAGCTGGCGGAGCACCAGCCCTATGGCGGCATCGTGCCGGAGATCGCGGCGCGCGCACATCTCGACCATCTGGACCGGCTGATCGAAGAGGCGATGGCGGAGGCCGGGCTGGGCTTTGCCGATCTGCACGGCGTCGCGGCGACCGGCGGGCCGGGCCTCATTGGCGGGCTCATGGTGGGCATGACCATGGCCAAGGCGATCGCCGCCGTGCACGGCCTGCCGCTGCTGGCGGTCAACCACCTGGAGGGGCATGCACTGAGCGCCCGCCTGACCGACGGAACCGCTTTTCCTTATCTGTTGTTGCTGGTCTCCGGCGGACACTGTCAGCTCGTCATCGTCGAGGCGGTCGGCCGCTACCGACGGCTCGGCACGACCATCGACGACGCCATCGGCGAATGCTTCGACAAGGCGGCAAAGATGCTCGGCCTCGGCTATCCGGGCGGCCCAGCGGTGGAGCGCGCCGCGGCGGACGGCGATGCGGCACGGTTCGCGCTGCCCCGTCCGCTCAAAGGCCGGCCCGGCTGCGACTTTTCCTTTTCGGGCCTCAAGACCGCGGTGCGCCACACGATCGAGGCGCTACCGCCCGGACGCCTCTCACATCAGGATGTAGCCGACCTGTGCGCCTCGTTCCAAGCGGCCGTGGCCGACAGCCTGGAGGACCGCTGCGGAAATGCCATCAAGATCTTCCGGGACCGGCACCCGGAGGCGAATTCGCTGGTGGTGGCGGGCGGTGTCGCGGCGAACGGATATCTGCGCACGCGCCTCTCCCGCCTGGCCAAAGCCAGCGGCCTCGACCTGGTGGCGCCGCCGCAGGCGTTGTGCACCGACAACGCGGCGATGATCGCCTGGGCGGGGATCGAGCGGCTGCGCGCCGGCCTCACCGACGAGCTCGACTTCGCGGCCAAGCCGCGCTGGCCCCTGGGCGCGGCAGAGCTCGAGTCCTAGGCCGACCAGACTCAGGCGTCCGCGGGAGACCCTTTGGCCGCAGGTGCGGACCCGTCCGCCGCCGCATCCGTCTCAGGCGGCGGCACTTCGAGCGCCCGAAACGCCAAGGTCATGTCGGGCTCGACACTGTACGCGACCGCTTCGGGCACGGGCTGCCAGTCCTCCTGCGTGATCGGCTCCGAGGCGACCTCGACCGACCGGTACTCGGTCTTCGGGTCGTGGTGCACATGGATCCGGCCGCAGATGTCGCAGGTCACCAGGCCGGTCCGTCTGAGTTGCCAGAGAGTACGCCCCAGGCGCGAGCCGACCATGCGCTCGCCGTCGGTCCACAAGACGTTTAGGGCAACTGGCGCGGCCGGATCGATCTCCCGCGACCAGGCCACCACCTGCTCCAAGCCAAGCGCGAGGCTCTCGATCAACGGCGCCTGAGGCGCCTGTTCCCAAAGGGTCAAGAGATAGCGGAAGACATGCTCGCTGTCGGTGGTGCCACGGATCTCGGCACGATGTCGGAGGTCGGTCGCCGCGAGCATCGGCTCGCGCACCCGCTCGAAATTCGGCACCGTGCCGTTGTGCGCGAACATCCATCGTCCGTGCACGAAGGGATGGGTGTTGTCGAAGCTGGGCGCACCCACCGTCGCCTGGCGCACATGGGCGATTACCGTGCGTGCATAGACCCGCGCGGCCCGTTTCTTGAAATGCTCGCCCTTCCAGGCCGCCCAGGCCTGCTTGTCGACCAGGGGCACGCCGTCGGGGTTTTCCGCGACGCCCCAGCCATGCGCATGCACCTTGCCCTCGCGGTCACCGCGGCTCTGTTCCATCAAGGCGTTCTGTGCATGGACCAGGCTGCATTCAACCTTGGTCGGCTCAGTCGCTCGAAATCCGTAAAGTCGACACATGGGCGGAGGACCCTGGAGCGAGGACGGTTGGGTGCGAGTCGCAAGCGAAGTGACTTCCCGCTCGGAAATAGCTTAGGCTTTTCGAGATCCCTTCGAAAGACGAGAGCTCTTGAGCGGAAGCACCGAGCCGGTGCCAGGACATAGCGCCACTACCTTCCCCGATCCCTCCGGCCAGCGGGCGTCGATTCCCGTGCACGCGCATCTCGTCGCGCCCATCGACGGCGCCATGCGCGGCAAGATCGAACGGCTGGGGCGCCGCTTGCTGGCGGAGGAGCCCGCGCTGCCAGACATCCAGCCCTTCGGCCCCAACGTCTCGACCGGGCAGTTCGACGGCCCCGCGCTGCTCTACGAGGATCAGTCCGAAATCCCACTGGCGGCGGTTGCTGAGGATTCCGTCCTGGAATATCGACCGTTGTTGCTCGCAGGCTCCGGCGACTTGGTCGCCATCGGCGGATCGAGGTGCCTGGACTTCGAGTGGTATTGCGCGGAAGTTTTGGGGCTTGGCGCGGTCGAGATGCTGCAGCCGGACAGCACGGACAGGGAATGGCCGGGAGGGCGGCGCAGGGTTGCGCAGCGTTGCATTGCGGACGAGCGGGTCTTCGACCGCGTCTGCCGCGCGGCGGCGGATGCGGGTCGGCTGACGCTTGTTCCGTATATGGGCACCGGCGGCGCCTGGGCGTTGGCGCAGGCGATTGCTGCTCGGACCGGCGCGGAGCTCGGCGTGGCCGCCCCGCCGCCACGGCTCACCCGTCGGGTCAACGACAAGCTGTGGTTTGCGCGTGTCGCGGAATCGCTGCTCGGTCCGCAGGCCTTGCCGCCCACCTTTGCCGCTTACGGACCGGCCGCCCTGGCCGGGCGGGTGGCGGCGTTGGCCAAGAGATACCAGCGGATCGTGGTCAAGCTGCCCGACAGCGCGGGCTCTGCCGGCAACGTTACCCTCGATGCGGCGGCGGTCCGCGATCAGAGGCCAAACGGCCTGCGGGACAGACTGCTCGGTCTGCTCCGGGCGCTCGGCTGGCGCGAGACCTATCCGCTGATGGTGGAGGTCTGGGACTGTCCGGTGGTCGCCAACCCGTCTGTCCAAGTCTGGATCCCGCACAAGGCCGCAGCGCCGCCGGTCGTCGAAGGCGTTTTCGAACAAACGGTCGAGGGCGCCGAGGGTGAATTCGTCGGCGCGCTCCCGTCGCGCCTGACGCAGTCCTGGCAGATGCGACTGGCAGAAGAAGCGACGGCGCTCGCCACCCTCTTCCAAGAGCTCGGCTATTTCGGCCGTTGCAGCTTCGACGCGGTGCTGGCAGGCAACTCCGAGACGTCTGCCCAGTTGCATTGGATCGAGTGCAACGGGCGCTGGGGCGGTGTGTCCATTCCGATGACCCTCGCGAACCGTCTGACCGGCGACTGGGCGGCACATCCGTTCGCGACCGTGCAGCGCGCCGGCCTCAGGGACCTGTCCCTGGCGTTCTCCGAAGTGGTCGCCCGGCTCGAGGATGTCCTGTATCGGCCTGGCCGGCCGCACGGCATCGTGTTGCTGACCCCGACCGAAGCTCCCGGTGGCAGCGCCATTACGCTCATGGCCATCGCAGAATCGGTCGAGGCGGCCCAAACGGCAGCCATGGCCGCGGCGCAAAGGCTGGCCGATACCTGATCCCGCGGCCAGTCCGCTTGCCAGCACGGCGCGGCCGCAGGCATAACTGCGCCATGGATCGGATCGGCATCATCGGAGCCGGAGCCTGGGGCACGGGGTTGGCGACGGTTGCGCGACGGGCAGGGCGCGACGTGGTGATCTGGGCGCGCGAGCCGGAAGTCGTAACCGCCATCAACGAGCAACACATGAACCCGCTTTTTCTTCCGGACGTGCTGCTGGATGCGGCCATCCGGGCCGTGGATGAACCGGCCAAGGCCTGCGCGGCAGACGCCGTGCTGCTGGTCGCGCCGAGCCAGTATCTGCGCGCCGTTGCGCACGACCTGGCCGGCCATATGGCGGATGGCGTGCCGGTGGTGATCTGTGCCAAGGGCATCGAGCAGGGCAGCGGCGCGCTGATGACCGAGGTTGCCGAAGAGGCCATGCCGAACGCCACCCTGGCGGTCCTGTCGGGGCCGACCTTCGCCGCCGAGGTCGCGCGCGGGCTGCCGACCGCGGTCACGCTGGCTTGTGCCGACACGACGGTCGGCACCGCCCTGATCGACGCGCTGGGCACCAAGTACTTCCGCCCCTATCTGTCGGACGACCTGATCGGCGCGGAGATCGGCGGGGCGGTCAAGAACGTGCTGGCGATCGCCTGCGGCATCGTGACCGGGCGCGAGCTGGGCGACAACGCCCGCGCCGCGCTGATCACCCGCGGCCTCGCAGAGATGACTAGGCTCGGCGCGGCCAAGGGCGCCAAGCCGGAGACCTTGATGGGTTTGTCCGGCCTGGGCGATCTGACTCTGACCTGCAACGGCCCGCAGTCGCGCAACATGTCGCTCGGTATCGCGCTTGGCCGGGGCGAACGCCTGTCGGAGGTCCTTGCCAGCCGGCGTTCGATCGCCGAGGGCGTGACGTCTTCGATCTCGGTCACCGAGCTGGCCGCGCGGCTGGGCATCGAGATGCCGATCTCCGCCGCGGTGAAGGCCATCCTGCACGATGGGGCGGAGATCGACGCCGTGGTCGACGACCTGCTTGCCCGCCCGTTCAAGGCCGAGACCCTCGGCGTCTGAACGGCTGGGGCCGGCGTCCGGCGCGACGCAGGAGATGAACGAGGGAGACGGCAATGGCCTATTGGCTGGTGAAATCCGAACCGGGCGCGTGGTCGTGGGACGACCACGTCAAGGAGGGCGTGGCCGAATGGGACGGCGTGCGCAACTACCAGGCGGACAACAACATGAAGGCGATGAAGCTCGGCGACCGGGCCTTCTTTTATCATTCGGTCAACGAGAAGCGGATCGTCGGCGTGTTGGAAGTCGTGAAGGAACACTATCCGGACCCGACCGACAAGAAAGGCCGGTTCGGCATGGTCGACTTCAAGGCACTCATGCCGGTCAAGTCCCCTGTCACCCTTGAGCAGATCAAGGCCGATCCGCGGCTCGAGGACATGGCGCTGGTCCGTCAATCGCGCCTTTCCGTCATGCCGGTGACGGACGAGGAGTGGGCGATCCTGTGCGGCATGGCTGGCATCGAGGCGTGACGCCGGCCCCCGGTTACCCGCTTTGCGCCCTGGCCGAGATCCCCGATGGCGGCGGCCGCGGTTTCGTGTTTGGCGGCGGCACGGAACGCCGCGCGATCTTCGTGGTTCGCCGGGGCGACCGCGTCTTCGCCTACGAGAACAGCTGCCCACATGTGGGCACGCCGCTCGACTGGGTACCGGATCAGTTCCTGGATCGCGACGGGGCCCACATTCTGTGCAGCACCCACGGCGCGCTGTTTCGGATAGAGGACGGCTATTGTTTGTCGGGCCCCTGTGCGGGGGACCGGCTGAGCCAAGTCGCCGTCGCTGTCCGCGACGGCATGGTGGTCATGCGCGGCGGAACCGCCTCTTGAGCCAGCCCCAGCCGCCCGCCCTGCCTCTGACTTCCTGCTCGGCCTGAGCCAGCGAACCGCAGGGCACGTGGCAGTGTCGACACGCATCGGGCGAGTCGCAGTGGCCGCGCCGCACGGCGACCAGCCGTTCGATGATTGGGCGCACCTGGCGCACCCTCGACTGCTCGAGCGCACGCAGCTCGTCGATGGCCCGATCGATGCGAGCGATACTGTGCACGCCCATCGCTTGTTTCGCCTCCGAAACAATTAGTTTTCTTTCGCCCACTACCGCTAATTTTCCCCCACCGCGGTTAAGGTCCGGTTTACGATTTGGCCACCTGCGCGCGGGCGATCCCAGGTGTACGCCATCGGGTACGCTTGTTTCCCTTTGGCTTTTCTTGAATAATCGCGCCGGGACTGGCCGGATGGCTGCTTGCGCCTAGGAACCGGCGCGTGGCGAAACGGCGTATCGAGGGGAGGAACAGCATGGAACATCAGGTTTTCCCGGTGCCCGACGAATGGGCCACCAAAGCCTGGATCGACAACGACAAGTACCTCGAGATGTACGAGCAGTCGGTCAAGGACCCCGAGGGGTTCTGGGCGGAGCAGGCGAAACGTCTCGATTGGTTCAAGCCGCCCACCCAGATCAAGGACACGTCCTTCGGTCCGGGCGACGTGCACATCAAGTGGTTTTATGACGGCACGCTGAACGCCTCCCACAACTGCCTGGACCGGCATCTCGAGACCCGCGGCGACCAGACCGCGATCATCTGGGAAGGGGACGACCCGAAACAGGACCGCAAGATCACCTATCGCGAGTTGCACGAACAGGTCTGCAAGTTCGCGAACGTGCTCAAAGGCCTGGGCATCAAGAAAGGCGACCGGGTCACCATCTACCTGCCGATGATCCCAGAACTGGCGGTGGCGATGCTGGCCTGCACCCGCATCGGCGCCATCCATTCAATCGTGTTCGGCGGTTTCTCCCCGGATTCCCTGGCCGGCCGGATCCAGGACTGTGACTCGAACCTGGTAATCACCGCCGACGAGGGCCTGCGCGGCAACCGACCGGTTCCGCTGAAGGCCAACTCGGACGCCGCGTTGGCCATGTGCCCGAGCGTCGAGAAATGCATCGTCGTCAAGCGGACTGGGGGCGACGTCGGCTGGGTCGACGGTCGCGACCTCTGGTACGAAGAGCTCATGAAGGACGTCTCGGCAGACTGCCCGCCGGCGGAGATGGACGCGGAGGATCCGCTATTCATCCTGTATACCTCGGGGTCGACCGGCAAACCCAAGGGCGTGCTGCACACGACCGGCGGCTATCTGGTCTACGCCGCGATGACCCATGAATACGTGTTCGACTATCACGACGGCGACATCTACTGGTGCACCGCCGATATCGGCTGGGTCACGGGACACAGCTACATCGTTTACGGGCCGCTGGCGAACGGCGCGGTGACGCTGATGTTCGAAGGCGTGCCCAACTATCCCGATGCGTCCCGTTTCTGGCAGGTCTGCGACAAGCACAACGTCGAGATCTTTTACACGGCGCCGACCGCCATCCGCGCCTTGATGCGCGAAGGCGACGAGCCGGTCACGCGCACCAGCCGCAAGTCGATCAAGCTTTTGGGGACGGTTGGCGAACCGATCAATCCCGAGGCCTGGGCTTGGTATTACGATGTCGTCGGGGAAAAGCGCTGCCCGATCGTCGATACCTGGTGGCAGACCGAGACGGGCGGCATCTTGATCACGCCCTTGCCCGGAGCGACCCGTTTGAAGCCGGGCTCGGCCACGCGCCCCTTCTTCGGGATACAGCCGGAGATCGTCGACGCGGACGGCAAGGTGCAGGAGGGCGCCTGCGAGGGCAATCTGTGTATCGCGGACGCCTGGCCCGGCATGATGCGCACCGTGTTCCAGGATCATGACCGTTTCGTGCAGACCTACTTCTCCACTTACGAAGGCAAGTACTTCACCGGTGACGGCTGTCGGCGGGACGAGGACGGCTATTACTGGATTACCGGCCGGGTCGACGACGTGATCAACGTCTCCGGCCACCGCATGGGAACCGCCGAGGTCGAGAGCGCCTTGGTGGCCCACGACAAGGTGGCGGAAGCGGCTGTGGTCGGATATCCGCACGACATCAAGGGGCAGGGGATCTATGCCTATGTGACCCTGAATGCCGGCGAGGAGCCGGACGAGGACCTCCGTGGGGAGCTGGTCCGGTGGGTGCGCAAGGAGATCGGGCCGATTGCCTCGCCGGACCTGATCCAGTTCGCGCCCGGCCTGCCCAAGACCCGTTCGGGCAAGATCATGCGGCGAATCCTGCGCAAGATCGCCGAGAACGACTACTCCAACCTCGGCGACACCTCGACGCTCGCCGATCCCTCCGTGGTCGACGACTTGGTGGACAATCGCATGAACCGGTGAGCGACCCGGAAAAGTTTATATAAATCCGATACTTCCGTGCGAAAATATGGGGAAGCTTAACGATTTCTTCCCCATTTTTTTTTATCCTACCCCGGTGTTTGGCAGGAGGCCCTGTTCCCGCTGAATTGAATTGCTGGCGTATTTGTGCCCGACTATAGTGAGGTTGGGTCTCATTTTCAGCGGTTTTCCGGGTTTGTCGGCAAGTTTTGCGGAACGCCGACGAGGATCCGGATCCCTTGGGGAGAGGGGCTTCGAACTGGGGAGATCTGATATGGCGTGCCGCATTCCCACTCGACGCTTTGGCGCTCTCGCTGGCGTGGTTATGCTCGGACTGATGTGGCTGTCGCCCGCGCACGGCGCCGGCAGCTATACCTTCAGTGGCCTGCGTTGGGGCAGTTCGCCCGAGGAAGCGGCCAAGACCCTGCGCGAGAAGGGCTTCAAGATCTCCAAGCCCAAGACCGGGCCGGCGACCGAGTACGCGCGCATGGATGCGTGGCTCGATATCCGGGAGGTCGACCGAGGCAAGCGCATGCGCGCGACCGGCAAGTATCTCGGCGAGAAGGTCTTCGTCGATATGGTGTTCGGGTTCAACAATCAGCTCGAGCGCATCAACGTGCGCACGGCGATGTGGGACCAGACCCAGAAGGGCGGCAAACGGATGACCGAAGTCGCCGATAAGCTGTCCACGCATTTCGAGCAGGAATTCGGCATCCCGCGCGACAAGGCGACGCCCTATGGCTTCGTGGACACGGCCGAGTGGGGCAGCGCCGGCGACGGCAGCGGCATGGAGTTGTTCATCCGCGGCACGGAAGGGTTCATGTTCTACCCGCCGCACAAAACCGTTCTGAACATCAGCTTCTGGAACGACCAGTATGGCAGCGACGCGGCGGCCATCGCCTCGACCAGCAGCGGCGGTGAAGCCTACCCGGTCAGCCACCAGGTCGATCTGGACGGCAGCAACCGGTAGGGAAAGCGGGGCACGCGCCGGCTGGCCCGGCGGCCATGACAGTCAAGGGGAGGTCCCGGCGTGGCCCTCCCCTTTCTCTTTGCCCATTGCGCCACGGTGCTCTCGCGGAAAGTGGCCCTTGGCGACGCAGGCCGGCAGGGTCTTCTTAGAAATCGACGCAGCGGCCGTTGATCTCCCAGTCGCCATAGCGCGTCGGGTCGAGCCCGCCCCGGCCGCCGATCTCTTCCACTTGGGTCGCTGGCGTCTCTGTCTTCTGGTGCCCCGTCGCCGCTGGCGCCGGCGGCTGGGAGGGAGCACCGGCGGGCGGCTCCGAAATCCGTGACCGGCGCGGGTCCGGAACGCCCGGCAGCAGGTATTTCCGGCCCTGTGGTCGTGGCGACATGCTGGCCTCCACCTCACGGTTGCGCGCGCGTCGAACCGGTCTTGAAGCCCGGCCAACCTCCCCTACCTAACTAGGCGGCACGGTCCCATCCGGCAACCCTGCAACGGTGAGCCGGCGGCCGGTCCGCGATGAGGAGCGTACGACGGCCATGAACTATCTGCGCACAGGCATGTTGCTTGCGGGGCTGACCGCCCTGTTTCTCAGCGTAGGCTACATGCTTGGCGGCGAAGGCGGCATGCTGATCGCACTGGCGATCGCGCTGGGCATGAATGCCTTCGCCTATTGGAATTCCGACAAGATGGTCCTGCGCATGCATGGGGCGCGGGAGGTCGATTCCGCCACCGCGCCCGAGCTGCACGGCATCGTCGCCGACCTGGCGCGCAGGGCCGACCTGCCGATGCCGCGGGTCTACCTCATGGAAAACGATCAGCCCAACGCCTTCGCCACGGGGCGGAACCCGGAGAACGCCGCCGTCGCGGCGACCACCGGGTTGCTACGCCGCCTGTCCCGTGAGGAAGTGGCGGGCGTGATGGCGCACGAGCTCGCCCATGTGCGCAATCGCGATACCTTGATCATGACCATCACCGCGACCATCGCCGGCGCCATCGGCATGCTGGCCAACTTCGCCCTGTTCTTCGGCGGCAACCGAAACAACCCGCTGGGGATTATCGGCACAATCCTGATCATGATCCTGGCGCCGCTGGCCGCCGGCCTCGTGCAGATGGCGATCTCACGCGCGCGGGAATACGAGGCGGACCGCATCGGCGCGGAGATCTGCGGCCAGCCGCAGTGGCTGGCCTCGGCGCTGGCCAAGATCGACCAAGCAGCCCAGGCGATCGACAACCCGGCTGCCGAGGACAATCCGGCAACGGCCCATATGTTCATCATCAACCCGCTGCATGCACACAAGGTGGACAACCTGTTCTCCACCCATCCCAACACCGGCAACCGGATTGCCCGTTTGCGCGCCATGGCGGCGGACAGACCCGAATCCACCGGGCCTTGGGCCGCCGACGCCAAGCCAAGCGGATCGGAGCGCGCCGGCGGCCCCTGGGGAGGATAGCGGCCGGGCGGCTTGCATTTGCCAACTCGGCAGCGTAAGCAGCTCGCATGAGCCGGCCGTCGATCAGCCCTGCACCATCTGGCGACGCAGATCCGCCTCCGACCGCAGAGCTGCCCAGCGACGCGGGGCTGCCGGCCCGTACCGCGGCGCTGGAGATCCTCCAGGACGTGCTGCGGAGGGACCGCTCCGCGGACGATGCGATCGACGCGCACGAGACGCTAAGCTCGATGGAGCTGCGAGATCGCAGCTTTGTGCGACTCCTGCTGCTCACCACGCTGCGACGGCTGGGTCAGCTCGATGCCCTGATCGCCCACTGCCTCGACCGGCCCCTGCCCGCGCGGGCGGCCACGGTGCACGACATCCTCCGCCTCGGCACGTGCCAGACGGTCTTCCTTGGCGTCGCGGCGCACGCGGCCGTGGATCAGATGGTGACCCTCACCGAACAGGCGGGTCATGCCCGGCTCAAGGGTTTGGTCAATGCGGTGTTGCGGCGGATCGCCCGGGAAGGAACGGAGCTTGCGGCCGCGCAGGATGCGCCCCGCCTGAACACGCCGGACTGGCTCTGGCGGGTCTGGTCCGAAACCTATGGCGCTGATCTGTGCCAGGCCCTGGCCGCCGCTCATCTCGAAGAAGCGCCCCTGGATCTGACGGTGCGCAAGGATCCCGATGTCTGGGCGGAACATCTGTCCGCGACGCTTCTACCCACGGGGAGCCTGCGCCGTCGCCGGGCCGGCTTGGTCACGGCCTTGGCAGGCTATGACGAGGGTGCCTGGTGGGTGCAGGATGCGGCCGCGGCCCTGCCGGCGCGGTTGTTCGGGGACGTGGCCGGTGGGACCGTCATCGACCTGTGCGCCGCGCCGGGCGGCAAGACGGCGCAGCTTGCCGCGGCGGGCGCCCATGTGATTGCGGTGGACCGGTCGGCTGCACGGCTGCGCCGGCTGGACGAAAACCTGACCCGGCTTGGACTCGCGGCCGAACGGGTCTGCGCCGACGCCGCATTCTGGCGCCCGCCCGCCCCTGCGCCGTTCGTCCTGTTGGACGCGCCGTGCACGGCCACTGGCACGATTCGCCGCCACCCAGAGATCCAGCATCGGAGGACCCCAGCCGACACAGCGCGGATGGCGGCACTGCAGAGCCGTCTGCTCGTGGCGGCCGTCGAAATGACTGCGCCGGGCGGCCTGTTGGTCTTCGCAACTTGTTCGCTACAGCCGGAAGAGGGACCGGAGCAAATCACGGCGCTGTTGGCTGCTGGCGCACCTGTCGTGCGGGAGCCGATCCGGCCCGAGGAGGTCGGCGGACTCGGCCAGATCGTCACGCCCGAAGGGGATCTGCGCACCCTGCCCTGCCATCTGTCCGCGCAAGGCGGCCTGGACGGGTTCTACGCGGCTCGGCTGCGTCGCCGCTGACCCGCGAAACCTGAACGGTCAGGGAACCAGTTGGTTCTGCCGGAGCACCTGCGCGACCAATCCGGCCACCAGGCGATTCATGCCCGGACCAAAATGTCCGTCCTTGGGGACCCGACGATCTGCCTCCGCAAGCGCCTGGGCCGGCTCGGACACCGCTGTGCGCCAGCGCGCCCCATCGACATAGAGGAGTCCTTGCGCAGATCCACCGTCCGCAAGCGATCCGACAACCGCCCGATAGCTGTCCTCCGGGTCCACCAGAACAAAGGTAAAGCCGTGGGCGCGGGCCAGCTCCAGATAGCGGGCCAGCTCGAACCGCAACATCGCCTGACGGTCAAAGGAAGGGTCTGCCGCCGCCGTTTCCCCGGAGATCCGGCCACGCAGACGATCGACCAAACTGCGCAGGATGAGAACCGGGCGGCTGATCACGAAGTAGCTCCAGCTGTCGAAACCCGCGGTGAGATAACCGCCCGGGTAGACTCCGCTCGCGGCCATCTCGTCGACATAGCCTGGCGCGGGCTCCACGAGCTCGATAGCGCCCGCGTCCTCGTTCCACCAGAAACACGGCTTGAGACGGTCGGTCGGGCGCGCCCGCCCGGTGCATATGGATCGCTTCCACAGGCCGATCGTGAGATAGACGACGATGCGGGGCCGGCGGGGTAGCAAATGGCGTTCAAACAGCAGCAAGGCTTGGGCCGAGCCATAGGCCGGCACCGCTCCATTGATCACGGGGCGATTCAGCGCCGTCGACAAGTAAGCGGGATAGCTCTCTTCGTAGTCGAGCCCGTAACCGAAGGTCCAGGAATCACCGATCGTGGCGACCGCTTGGTCCGCCGCGGCGGCATCGGCCGTGGAATCGCGAAAACCATCCCGATTGATCTCGATTCGGGACTCGAAGTAGGTCTCGCCGCTGACCCGGTTCCGACCCGCCAGACAGGACTGCGCACCGGGTTTGAGACGCCAGCCCAGGACCGAATCAAGCTGCCCGTAGCTGCCGCAGTACTCGTACAGGAAGGTTAGCTTCCGCACCGCGTAGTAGCCCGTGAGCAACAGGATCGGCGTGGCGGCGACGATGATCAGGAGCAGGCCCCAGAAAATCGTCCGCTTGGCCCGGCTCATGACTTGGGGCACCTTGGCGAGACGCCGCAGACTTCCATGATGTATCCCCTTGGTAGCAGAATCCTGCGCACCGGCGGGCCCGACGGGTCCGGTGCGCAAAACCCCCGGCTAGCCTCAGTTACGCCGCGAGCCAAGGGCCGCAGATCGGCCACATCCGATGGGCCATGTTCAACCATTGCGAAAGGTCGCCTTTTTTTTGCCTGTTGAATAGGTTATATGCCGGAGGCGGAGCGAGACATGAGCGATCGTAGCGCGACTCACGAGGTCTTACAGCGCGATCACGAGGTCAAGACCTCGTCGGATCGCGCCTTTGGCATTGTCTTCGCGGTGGTGTTCGGCCTGATCGGGCTTTGGCCGCTGATCGGCGAAGGGGGCGTCCGCCTCTGGGCCCTGATCATTGCCGCCGCCTTCGCCATTGCGGCCTTCGCGATGCCACGATTGCTGGCACCGCTCAATCGCCAGTGGACGCGGTTGGGTCTGGTGCTGCACAAGATCGTCAACCCTATTGTCATGGGATTTCTGTTTTATGTGGTCGTCACCCCGATCGGCCTCCTGATGCGTGTTCTGGGCAAGAACCCGCTGAAGCTGGAATTCGATCGGGCGGCACGCAGTTACTGGGTCGAACGCCGGCCTCCCGGACCGGCGCCCGAGACCATGAAGAACCAGTTCTGAGAGAGGAGCGAGAGAAGGAAACATGGGCAGTTTCGTTAGAGAGCTTTGGATGTTCATGCGGGTGCGCAAGAAATTCTGGCTGTTGCCCATACTGGTCATGATGGCCTTGTTTGGCGGGCTGGTGATCCTCACGCAGGGTAGTGCGGTCGCGCCGTTCATCTACACGATCTTCTAGTCTGTCGCGTGCGCATACTCGGCATCTCCGCCTTCTATCACGACAGCGCAGCCGCCCTGGTCGAGGATGGCCGCATCGTCGCAGCGGCGCAGGAGGAACGCTTCACGCGCAAGAAGCATGATTCCTCCTTTCCCCGGCGTGCGATCGAGTACTGCCTCGAGGAGGCCGGCACCGGACTGAGCGACGTCGACTATGTCGCCTTCTATGACAAGCCCTTCCTCAAATTCGAGCGGTTGCTGGAGACCTACGTGGCCTTTGCGCCGAAGGGGTTTCGCTCCTTCAGCATGGCTATACCCTTGTGGCTGCGCGAAAAGCTGTTCCAAAAAGGTCTGTTGAGCCGCGAGCTCAAAACCCATGCGCCAGACTTTGACTGGGAACAGAGGCTGCTGTTCGCCGAACATCATCAGAGCCATGCGGCCAGCGCCTTCTTCCCCTCGCCCTTCGAGGACGCCGTTGTGCTGACCATGGACGGGGTCGGCGAGTGGGCCACCACGTCGGTGGGCCACGGCCGGGGCAATCAGCTGGAAATGGTGCGGGAGATCCACTTCCCACACTCGCTTGGCCTGCTCTACTCCGCATTCACCTACTACACCGGCTTCAAGGTCAATTCCGGCGAATACAAGGTCATGGGTCTCGCACCCTATGGCGAGCCCAAATACGCGCAGACGATTCTGGACCATCTGATCGACCTGAAAGACGACGGCTCGTATCGCCTCGACCTCTCATATTTCGACTACTGCACCGGCCTGCGCATGACCAACGACCGGTTCCATGCGCTGTTCGGCGGACCGCCGCGCAACCCGCAGGATCTGGTCACCCAGCGCGAAATGGACCTCGCCGCCTCCGTCCAGGCGGTCATCGAGGAGGCCGTGCTGCGGCTGACCCGGTCGCTCGCCGCGGAAAACGGCAGCCGCAATCTGTGCCTTGCGGGAGGTGTCGCGCTCAACTGCGTGGCAAACGGCAAGGTGCTGCGGGACGGACGGTTCGAGCACATCTGGGTTCAGCCCGCGGCCGGCGATGCGGGCGGCGCGCTGGGCGCGGCACTGACCGGGTATCACCTCTTCCAGGGGCAACCACGACATGTGAACGGCGGCCTCGACAACATGTCCGGCTCTTATCTGGGGCCAGCATTCGAGCAAGCCGAGATTGAGCGCCGGCTCGGTGCGACCGGCGCCGTATTCGAGACCCTCGATGACCAGACCCTGATCGCCAGGACCGCGAGCGCACTGGCGGATGGCAAGGCGGTCGGCTGGTTCCAGGGCCGCATGGAATTCGGGCCCCGGGCGCTGGGCGGCCGCTCTATCCTGGGCGACGCCCGCTCGCCCACCATGCAGTCGGTCTTGAACCTGAAGGTCAAGTATCGGGAATCCTTCCGTCCGTTCGCGCCGGCCGTGCTGCGGGAAGACGTGGCCGACTGGTTCGAGCTCGACGGCGACAGCCCCTACATGTTGCTGGTGGCGGATGTGGCCGAACCGCATCGCCGCAAGATGACGGCGGAAGAGCAGGCGCTGTTCGGCATCGAGAAGCTGCACGTGCCGCGCTCGGACATCCCGGCCGTCACCCATGTCGACTACTCGGCCCGTATTCAGACCGTGCATGGGGAGACCAATCCCCGCTTCCACGCACTCTTGTCTGCGTTCAAGGCCCAGACCGGTTGCCCGGTCCTGGTCAACACCAGCTTCAACGTCCGCGGTGAGCCCATCGTTTGCACGCCGGAAGACGCCTTCCGCTGCTTCATGGGCACCGAGATCGAGTGCCTGGCCGTCGGCAACGCCTTCCTGGATAAGGACCGTCAGGACCCGGAACTCAAGCAGGACTACAAGGACAAGTTCGAACTGGATTGAGCCTGCGCCGGGCCGCGCGCCTGCTTTGGACCTTCTTTACCTTTCCAGCCGAAAAATGGACGCTTCGCCGGCAATGCAGAGCCGCGAATCAGCATGGGCTGACGGATCAGATGGTGGCGCCGGCGCGATTGTTGAGAGGTGATGCCGTCATGGCGAACGCCAAGGTGTTGGTCATCGGACTCGATTCAATGGAGCCGAGCCTGATCGAGCGCTGGGATCGCTCGGGCGCGTTGCCGGCGCTGCGCAGGCTGCGCGAACGTGGCTTGATGGCCCCTTTGGCGAACCTCCCCGGGTTCGGCAATGGCGTCTATTGGCCATGCATCTACACTGGCGTGAACCCAGGAGAACACGGCCGGTATTTCTTCCGACAACCGCTCCCCGGCAGCTATGACATCGGTGAGTTCTTCGAGGACCAGGACATCAGGAGCGAGCCGTTCTGGTGCGCCCTGAGCCGGGCCGGCAGAAGGGTCGCCATCATCGATATGGTCCGCGCGCCCCTGACACCGGGGCTGAACGGGATCCAGGTCGTCGACTGGACGACCCATGACCGATCAGGGCAGCCCCGCAGCTGGCCTCCCGAGCTGATCTCCGAAATCAACGCGCGTTTCGGAACCGATCCATTTCACGGCCGCACGGATGCACGTGACCGCGGACCGGAAGACTGCGTCAACCTGCTCGAGAAGCTGTGCGAACGCATCACAACAAAGGCCGAGATGTCCTTGGCGTACCTTCAAAAGGGTGGCTGGGACATGTTCATGACGGTGTTCGGCGAGCCTCATGACATCGGCCACACCCTCTGGCACATCCACGACTCCGCCCATCCGTGGCATGACCCCGCGCTCGCAAAGCGCATGGGCGATCCGCTGAAAGCCGCTTACCAGGCGATCGATGGGGCGGTGGGCCGTCTGGTTGACGCGGCCGGTCCAAATGCGACCGTGGTCGTGGTGACCGGGCCCGGGATGGGTCCCAACTATTCGGCCAATCACATGCTGGACGAGATCCTGCGCAGGATCGAGCAAGGCGGCTGCGAGACGCCGCCTGCGCGGCCTTTGTCGGCAAAGAAGGCCTACCGCGGGTTGGTTCCGTCCGGACTACGCCGCCGCATTCGAAGCCTCGGTGCTCGGTTCGGATACCATCTCACCATGCAGGATCGGAGCCAGCGAAAATTCCACGCCGTGCCCCACAATGAGATCAGCGGGGCCGTCCGCTTTAACCTGATTGGGCGCGAACCGGTCGGCAAAGTCGCACCGGGCGCCGAGTATGATGCCGCCTGCGCGCAGCTGACCGAGGATCTCTTGGAGATCGTCAACCTGGAGACCGGGGAGCCCCTGGTCGAACGCGTCGTGCGGGTTGCCGACTACTGCGACGGTCCGCACGCGGCGGATCTGGCCGACCTGCTGGTTGTCTGGCACCGTCCGAAACCGATCCGAGCAATCGGGTCATCCAAGATCGGCGAGCTCCGGCGCGAAACGCGGACCATGCGGTCAGGGGACCATACAGCCCGGGGAACCTTTATCGCGGCCGGACCGGCCATCGTGTCCGGGACCCTGGAGCGCAGCTTCAGCCCGATGGATTTGACACCCACCATCGCCGCGCTCTTGGACTTGGCGTTGCCGGACGCGGAAGGCAGCATCATCCCCGAGGTCGTCGGGAAACCCCGTGCGGCCTAAAGCTTGCTCTGGAGCGGGACGTCGGACGGCTCGGGCACAAGGGACTCGCTTTGCCGTCTCAACCCATGTTGCGACCGCATCGGCAAGCTGATAGGAAGACTCGCATGCCCGCGCCCGTCCGCATCGCCCCATCCATCCTGTCCGCCGACTTCGCCGAACTGGGCGAAGAGGTGCGCCGGGTCAGCGAAGCGGGCGCCGACTACATCCATGTCGACGTCATGGACGGGCATTTCGTGCCCAATCTCACGATCGGCCCCGGCGTGGTCAAAGCGCTGCGCCCGCACAGCGACCTCCCGTTCGACGTGCATCTGATGATCTCGCCCGTCGACCCCTTTGTGCCGGAGTTCGCCGCGGCGGGCGCCGACATCATCACCGTGCACCCGGAGGCGGGCCCGCATCTGCACCGCACCATTCAGCTGATCAAGTCGCTGGGCAAGAAGGCCGGCGTTTCGCTCAATCCGGGCACACCCGTCGAGGCGGTGGACTACGTTCTGGGCGAGGTGGACCTGGTGCTGGTGATGAGCGTCAATCCCGGGTTCGGCGGACAGAGCTTCATCGAGTCCCAGCTCGACAAGATCAGCGCGCTACGCGCGCGCCTCGACGCGCTCGGACGCGACATCGATCTCGAGGTGGATGGCGGGATCAACTTCGAGACCGCGCCGAAGGCGATCGCCGCCGGCGCCAACGTCCTGGTTGCCGGAACGGCCACCTTCAACGGTGGCCCGGCCTCGTATCAAGAGAACATTCGCCGGTTGCGCCAGTCGCGCTGAGCAAGTCATTTGAAGGGAGTGGCGGTCCGTGGCCATCGCGCAGACACCGGCATCGTCACCGGGCCGGCCGAAAAAGGGGGCAAAGGACAAAACCGGCGGGTCCCTGCGCGCGGCCTATTTCGCCTCGCCGTTCTATCGCCTGCGTCTGATCGGGCGCAGTCCCGCCGATCTTGCGGCCGCGCCGCCGGACCCATGGCCGGGTGATGCCGACCTGGGCCAAGAGATCGTCCGGAAATCAGCCGTGTTCCTGGGCGAGCGCGAGCCCGTCGGCGACAACTGGATCGCGCTCTCGCACGATTTCGAGTGGCTCGCCCATCTGCGCGCCCTGGGCACCGATGATGCCCGTCGTCGCGCCCGGCAGCTGGTGCGGGCCTGGATCCTGGCCTATGGCATGCGCCCGGTCGCCGACTGCTGGCAGTCCGAATGCCTGGGCGCGCGGATCGTCAACTGGTTGAGCCACTTTGTCTTTTTCTGCGCCAGCGCCGAGCCGGACTACCGAGCGCTGTTCTTTCGCAGTCTCGCGCGCCAGGCGCGGCACCTGGCGCGGGTCGCTGATCAAGGGCCGACCGACGCGCGTCGCCTGACCGCGATCAAGGGCAGCCTCTATGCCGCCGCCTGCCTACCCGGTTTCGACCGCCTGTTCCGGACCGCGGTCCGGCGACTCGAGCGCGAGATCGCCCGCCAGATCCTGGCGGACGGCGGCCATCTCGAACGCAGCCCGGCGCGGCAGCTTGCCGTTCTGCGCGACCTGGTGGATATCCGCGCAACCCTTGCGTCGGCGCAGCGCGAGATTCCGCTCCCTCTGCAGAGCGCGATCGACCGTATGGCCCCGGTCCTGCGTACGTTCCGGCACGGCGATGGCGGCCTGGCACAGTTCAACGGCAGCCGTGAAGGGGACGCGGCGCTGGTGGCGCAGATACTGGCACGGGCGGACGCCGATGGCCGCCCTCCGGTCAACCTGCCCCACACCGGATTTCAACGGCTGAGCGCGGGGGGCACCACCGTGATTTTCGATACCGGTGCGTTTGCGCCAGTCGGGGCAGATGCCTCGGCGCATGCCGGGACCCTGGCCTTCGAGATGTCCGACGGGCCGGATCGGCTGGTCGTCAATTGCGGCGGCTATGCGGGCGCGGAACCGGAATGGTCCCAGGTGGCGCGCGCCACGGCGGCCCATTCGACGCTGATCGTCGACGACACCAACTCTTCGGAAGTCCTGCCGGAGGGTGGGCTGGGGCAGCGCCCGACAAAGGTCACCATGCGGCGCCAGGAGATCGGCGGTGCGACTCGCGTGGAGGCGCATTTGGACGGCTATGGACGCATGCGTCGCCTGGTCCATCGCCGCCGGCTCGAGCTCTCCGCCGATGGCAGCGAGTTGCGCGGGCGCGACAGCGTCGCCGGCAAGGGCGGCAAACGCTTGGCCATTCGGTTCCATATGCACCCGAAGGTTCGGGCGGAGGCCGCGCCAGAGCCGAATTCGCTCCTCTTGCACCTGCCATCGCAGGGGGTATGGCGGTTGGATGCGGCGGGCGCCGAGCTGTCCCTGGAGGATAGCGTCTATCTGGGCGCGCCGGGCGGCATCTGCCGGACCAAGCAGGCGGTGATCAGCCGCGACATCGACGGGGCCGCCACGCATGTGGACTGGCGCATCCTCCGTCAGGCCTAGAGCAGGCAGCCCCCTCATACTTCGTCCTTCGCCAAGCCCAGGATGAAGCCCATCAGTTGAAGGACGCGGGGCGAGGCCCGAACCCGTCCGTCAGAGCGCGCTCAGAGCGCCCAATAGCGCACGCTGTCGGACAGGCTCAACCCCCGCCAGATGCCCTTGATGTCGGCGATCAACCCCTGCGGCCGCAGCATCCGCGCCAGCTGGCCGCCGTCCAGGCCGCGATATTCGTCATGCGCGACCGCGCCCACGACGGCGGCATAGCCGCCGGCCTCGTCCAGCTCCGGCGTCAGCACGATGCGGTAGAGCGCCTCGGCCTCGCCGGGGTCGGCCAGCGGGTCGTGAATGTCGACGTCATAGCCCAGGCCCTGCAATCGGACCACCAGATCGACCACCTTGCTGTTGCGCAGGTCGGGCACGTTTTCCTTGAAGGTGAGGCCCAGCACCAGGATGCGCGACGCCTCGCTGGGACCGTCGACCTGGCGGGCGACGGCGTCCGCCACCCAGGTTCCCATCCCGTCGTTGAGCCGGCGGCCGGCGAGAATCACCTCGGGCTCGTGGCCGAGCTCCTGGGAGAGATGAGCCAGATAGAAGGGATCCACGCCGATGCAGTGACCACCGACGAGACCGGGGCGGAAGTCGAGGAAGTTCCACTTGCTGCGCGCCGCCGCCAGGACGTCCTCCGAGGACAGCCCGATACGGCTGAAGATCATCGCCACTTCGTTGATGAAGGCGATGTTGATGTCGCGCTGGGCGTTCTCGATCACCTTGGCGGCCTCGGCCGTCCGGATGTCCTTCGCCCGGAACACGCCGCCGGTCGTCAGCCGGCCGTAGAGCGCGGCCAGGCGCTCGGCCACCTCGGGCGTCTGACCGGCGACCACCTTCGTGATCCGGTCGAGGGTGTGGGTCCGATCCCCCGGGTTGATTCGCTCGGGCGCGTAGCCGAGGAAGAAGTCCCGGCCGCAGGTCAATCCCGACGCGGCCGCCAGGACGGGGCCGCAGACCTCCTCGGTCACCCCCGGATAGACCGTGCTTTCCACCACCACCAGGGCGCCGGGACCGAGAACGCCGCCGACGGTCTCGCAGGCCGTGCGCAGAGCGGTCAGATCCGGCCTGTTGTCGATGGTCACCGGGGTCGGCACCGTCACGATGTAGATCTCGGCGCCGGCGAGGTCGGCCGGCTCGGCGGTGAACCGGCAGTCGGTGGCGGCGAGTCGGTCCGGGTCGACCTCCTTCGTCCGGTCGCTGCCGGCCCGCAGGTCCGCGACCCGGTCCGCGTCGATGTCGAAGCCGACGACGGGGTCGTGTTCGGCCAGGGCGATGGCCAGCGGCAGACCGACATAACCAAGGCCGATGACGGCAATGCGGGGCGAATTGGGCATCAAGAGCTCGCTGCGACGGGGACGGGCGACCGGCGGAAAGCGTCCCTCTACCGGTGGCAGGGGGGCTTGTCAACGCGAGCGGGGGCGGGGCCGTTCGGGGGGCCGCTTGACGTTCATCCGGTGAACGGCGTATGTTCAGCCTGTGAACAACGAGCCGCGGGGCGCCTTTCCACCGAATCGCAGAGACCTTGAGCGAACGAGATCCCACCCCCACCGCCGTCGACAGCGAGGCGCAGATCACTCTGGGCCTCCTGAACGCCGTGCATGACAACGAGACGCTGACCCAGCGGACGGCCGCGTCCCAGCTGGGCATCGCCTTGGGTCTGACCAACGCCTATCTCAAACGGTGCATCAAGAAGGGCCTGATCAAGGTCCAACAGATCCCGCCGAACAGATACGCCTACTATCTGACGCCCAAGGGGTTCGCCGAGAAGTCGCGCCTGACGGCGGAGTACCTGTCGTCGTCCTTCACCTTCTTCCGCCGGGCACGCAGCCAGTGCACCGCGCTGCTGGCGGACAGCACCGCGCGCGGCTGGCGGCGGATCGCGCTCTACGGCAAGAGCGATCTCGCCGAGATCGCCGTTCTGTGCTCCGGGGAGCACGACGTGACCCTGGTCGGCGTGGTCGACCCCGCCAACGGTGAGACGGGGGAGTTTTTTCAATGCCCATTGGTGGGCGGGCTGAGCGACTTGGACGCTTACGATGCCATCCTGCTGACCGACCTGCTTACCCCGCAGGACAGCTATGACCGGCTGCTCGCATCCGTCGCCGCCGATCGAATCCTGACACCTCCGATGCTGAGGGTGACGC
Source organism: Alphaproteobacteria bacterium (assembly GCA_030066595.1). GTDB lineage: Bacteria > Pseudomonadota > Alphaproteobacteria > JAJFFI01 > JAJFFI01 > JASJBI01. Next base: position 177,529 of record JASJBI010000031.1, read on the forward strand.
GGACGCCGGTCGCGGCCGGCGTTGAAGCCTGAGAGGACGCCATCCATGAACGCTTGGTACGTGGTGCATACGCACCCCCATGCGGAACAGACCGCTCTGCAGAACCTGGCCCGGCAGGGGTTCAGCGCCTATCTGCCGAGATACCTGAAGCGCCGGCGCCATGCCCGCCGGATCGAAGCGGTCGCCCGGCCGCTGTTTCCGCGCTACCTGTTCGTCAACCTGGACCTGGGCAAGATGCGCTGGCGCTCGATCATGTCGACCATCGGCGTCCGGCATCTGATCTCCGACGGCGACAAGCCGGTCGCCCTGCCGGACGGCATCGTCGACGAGATCAAAGCCCGCGAAGGCGAGGACGGCATGGTCGAGATGCGGCCGGAAGCGCCCTTCGAGGCAGGGCAGATGGTGCAGATCACGGCGGGGCCGATGTGCGACGCCATCGGCATGTTCGAAGGCCTGAGCGACAAGGACAGGGTGACCGTGCTGCTCGACCTGCTCGGCCGTCAGCTCCGGGTCAAACTTCCCGCCACCGCGGTGGCCGCCTACGTCTGAGCGCGCTCGTCCCGCTTGCCACGAATCGACTGAGCCGACGAAGACGCGCGGGGCCGCACTGCGGCGCCGTAGCGCCAGCGGTCCAGCAGCCAAAACACGCCTGCAGCCAAGAGAATGTCGAGCATGGGCTCGAAGGACAGCCGCGCCTCGAGCCCGATCACTGGACCGCTCACCACGAGCAGGTAGAAGGGCGGTGACAAGGCCACCAACAGCCGGGCCGCCGGCGCCGGGCGGCGCCAGCGAATCAACGCCACCACCGCGAACAGGCGGCACACGCCGGTGAACAGCGCGCCCGCGACCACCGCGACCGCAAACAGTCCGCTTCCCGCGATGAACGCCCAGATCTTGTGCGCCGGGTTGACCCCTGGTGTCGCGAAGAAGCGGGGCCGGTCCATCTGCTGCACGGGCGGTAGGACGAACATCGCCGGCGCAAGCAGATTGATCGTCAGGCCGGCAGCCCAAGCCGTCGCCAGGGCCCCAACCCCGGCGTCGGCCATGACGGACCGCGCCGCCGCCCCCTCCAGCGCGGCAACGGAGAACGGGTTGTCCGGCGGCTGGCCGCCGCCGCGGGCGGCCCGCTCTTGCGACCGTCGTTCTTCGAGCAGGGCGATCGCTTCCGCGCGCGGCAGGCCCGATCCCAGTTCCAGGACCGCCGGCGCGGTCCGCTGGTACAGCAGGGCGGCGACTTCCGTGCTGAGCCGGGCGTGGCCCCAGTCCCGCTGGTGGGCGACATAGGCCGGACCAACCAGGATCGCCAGGACCAACGCGGCCGCGACGGCATGGCCCGTGGCGATCTTGGCAGTCGTGCCGATGTGCCAAGCGGCCGCGACCGGGACGACGAGCAGCAGGAGAGCCAGCGGCGCCAGGATGGGCACCGTCAGCCAGCCCGCAGCCAAGCAGGCCCCGGCGGCGATAATTGTGCCCAAGGATGGCCGGCCCAAATAGCGCAGCACCAACAAGACGCTTCCGAGCAACAGCAGCAACAGCAGGCTGCCTCGATCGACCAGCGCCGCATGCGCGATCATGTTGAGGTTGACCGAGGCGAGGAAACCGGCGGGAACGGCAAGGCGCGCGCTCAGCGATCCGGCCAGGACTGCGACCAGAACGCAGGCGAGCGCGTCGAGGAGCAGCTGCGCCGCAACCGGGTAGAGCCGATTCTCGCCGAAGGCCGCCTGGAAGGCCGCGAGCCAGGCCGCATAACCCGGACCGCGCGCGAGAAAAGACTGGGGCCGATCTTGGCCCGCAGGAATCGCGAGACGGCCGGTCTCGACCAAGCTGGATGCGGCCTGTTCGTAGAGGCCCGAATCCCGGCTGCGCAGACTGTCGGGGGTTTCGTAGAAGGCCGCCAGGTAGACGGAGCGGACAGCAAGCGCGACCAGAAAGATCAGGAGCGCGGCCTGGCGGGACATCCCCTACGCTTATCCGGGCCGGTCGCCGCGCGGCTTAAGTACGCCGGCGGCCAACTCGGACAAGCCCCCCGCGCGAGCCTCGCGACGTCCGGTCGCCAGCCATACGGCACCGCCCGGGAGCCCGACCGCCATGACCACGAGGCCGAACACCACCGACAACACGAAGGCCTGATCCGGGGCTACGCCGACAAACCCGAACGCGGTCACCATGGCGCCCTCGCGCACGCCCCAACCGGCGATGGTGATCGGGATCATGCTGACCAGGATGACTGGCGGCACAAGAACCACGCAGGTCATGGCGTCGACCTGGATGTTCATGGCCCGGGCCAACAGGAAGACGACCAGCGCGACAACGACATGAATGCACGCAGAAATCAGCAACACCGGGAGCGCGCAGCGCGGGTGAAGAAACAGCCGACGGGCATCCGCGGACAACAGCGCCGCGGCGCGCGTGATGCGCCATCGGCGCAGGCCCTCAGGCAGCCGATCGAACATCAAGAGCGCCGCCCATCCGGCGAGGCCGAGCATGATAATCGCAACGATCGGCCAGCCGGGCGCTTGGCCGGACACCAGCTCGAGGATCATCGGCAACCCAGCGGCGGCCAGCAGCAGCAGGGCCACCAGGGCCGCCAGCCGGTCCAGGATTACGCTGTGCGCGGCCAAGGCCAGATCGAACCCGGCCCGATAGATCCGCCAAATCCGGGCCGCGTCCCCGCCCACAGATGAGGGCAGTGTCTGGTTGAAGAACAGCCCGATGAGCACGATCTCCCAGCACTTGCGCAACGCCACCCTGCGGCGAAACGCCCGAAACACGAAGGTCCATCGCCAAGCCTGGACCAACGACAGGGCGAACAGGATCAAGACGGCCAGGATCGGCCCCTGAATCGACACATGCGCCAGATGCTGGAGCAGCGATTCGGCATCGAAGCTGCGCACCAGAACCCAGATAAGGATGGCGGATATGCCTAATTTGAGGATCAGCTTGGGCACGAGCGGCGACTTCCCCCGCTTCAACGGCGAGCCGCATACCTGCGTTTGTTGGAGAATTGTTGATATCAGGTGCAGCACCATAGCGGCAAGGCGCGCCCTGGCAAGCGGCCCGTTCGGTTGAAGCCGGACAGGCGTCGCCGCTATGCTAAGGCGCCAAGCCCAAGGGCCGTCGGCACCGGCTCGATACAGCCCAACGCAAGCGAGGTTCATGACAACATTCCTGGTCACCGGAGGCGCCGGGTTCATCGGCAGTAACTTCGTCCTGGGGGCGCTGTCGCAGGGCGTGCGCGTGGTCAACCTGGACGCGTTGACCTATGCCGGGAACCTGGACAGTCTCGCCGATGTCAGCGAGTCCACGGCGCATGTCTTCGTGCATGGCTCGATCAACGACCGGCCGCTGCTGGACGACCTGTTCGCCGAACACCGGCCGGACGCGGTCATCAACTTGGCCGCCGAATCTCATGTCGACCGATCCATCGACACGCCCGAGACCTTTGTCGCGACGAATGTCGACGGCGCCTTCACGTTGCTGGAGGCGGCCCTGCAGCACTGGCGAGAACTTCCCGGCGACGCAAAGGACCGGTTTCGCCTGGTGCATGTCTCGACCGACGAAGTCTATGGCTCGATCGAACAGGGGTACTTCACCGAATCCAGCCCATATGCGCCCAGCTCGCCCTACGCGGCGTCAAAGGCGGCGGCCGATCACCTGGCGCGCGCCTATCATCGGACCTACGGGTTTCCGGCCATCGTGACGAATTGCGGCAACAACTACGGACCGCGCCAGTTCCCCGAGAAGCTGATCCCGCTGATGATCCTGAATGCCCTCGACGACAAGCCGCTGCCGCTCTACGGCGACGGCGGCCATACGCGGGACTGGATCCATGTGGAGGATCACTGCAGCGCGCTCATGCGGGTCATCACCGACGGCCGCCCGGGCGAGACATACCTGATTGGCGGGGCCGGCGGCGAGCGGACTAACCGGGACGTTGTCGAGCGCCTTTGCGGCGTTCTGGACGAGATCCGACCGCGACCCGGCGATGGACGTCACGCCGAGCTGATCGCCCGGGTCACGGATCGGCCGGGCCACGACCGCCGCTACGCCATCGACGCGGAAAAGACGCGTCGCGAGCTCGGCTGGCAGCCGGAGATAGCGTTCGAGGACGGGCTTCGTCAGACCGTTCGCTGGTATATCGACAACCGGTCGTGGTGGGAGAAGATCCGGGCCGGCAGCTATCGCGGCGAGCGCCTGGGGCTCGACCGGGCTGCGGCGGGGACATAAGGGCCGATGGCGCGGAAGGGAATCGTTCTCGCCGGAGGCTCAGGCACCCGTCTGTACCCGGTGACGCGAAGCCTGTCGAAGCAGGCGCTCCCGGTCTACGACAAGCCGATGATCTATTACCCGCTGTCGTCGCTGATGATCGCAGGCATCCGGGAAATCCTGGTCATCTCGACGCCGCGCGACCTGCCCGGCTTTCAGGCGCTGCTGGGCACAGGCGACGATTTCGGTCTCGAGCTGCAGTATGCCGAACAGCCCGCGCCGGAGGGACTGGCCCAGGCGTTTCTAATCGGTGCCGAGTTCATCGGAGAGGACCCGGTCACCCTGGTCCTCGGCGACAACATCTTCTATGGCCGCGGCCTCGGCGCGGTGCTCAGATCCGCCGCCGACCGCCCGACCGGCGCGACCATATTCGGCTACCCGGTCCAGGATCCCCAGCGCTACGGCGTGGTCGAGGTCGACGAACAGGACCGGGCCATCAGCATCGAGGAAAAACCGAAGAAACCGAAATCCCGGCTGGCCGTCACGGGGCTCTACTTCTACGACAACGACGTGGTCGAGATCGCCCGCGGGATCCGGCCGTCGGCGCGCGGCGAGCTCGAAATCACGGACGTAAACAGAACCTATCTGGAGCGGGGCGATCTGCATGTCGAGCAATTGGGCCGCGGCTATGCCTGGCTCGACATGGGAACCCAGGATTCGCTGCTCGACGCCGCGAACTTCATCGCCACCATCGAACGCCGCCAGGGCATGAAGGTCGCCTGCCTCGAGGAGATCGCCTGGCGGCAGGGTTGGATCGATGCGGATCGACTGCGCGCCATCGCCGAGCCGATGCGTGCATCGGACTACGGGCAGTATCTGATCGGTCTGCCCGAGGATTTCGCCTGAGATGCGGGTCACCGAAGCAGAGCTACCGGGCGTTCTAATCCTGGAGCCGGATGTCTTCGGAGATGCCCGCGGGTTCTTTATGGAGACCTGGAAGGCGGCCCCCTATGCGGAGATCCTGGGGACATCCGCCTTCGTCCAGGACAACCTGTCGCGCTCCACAAAGGGCGTGCTGCGCGGCCTGCACTACCAGACCCCACACGAGCAGGGCAAGCTGGTGTGGGCGGCCCGGGGGCGCATCTTCGACGTGGCCGTCGACCTGCGGGAGGGATCGCCGAGTTTCGGAAGATGGGCCGGCGTCGAACTCAGCGACGAGAACCACCGGCAGTTCTGGATTCCACCAGGCTACGCGCACGGTTTCCTGACGCTCTCGGATGTGGCGGACGTCGCCTACAAATGCACTGAGGTCTACGCGCCGGAGAGCGAACACGTGCTGCGCTGGGACGACCCCGACATGGCCATCGCCTGGCCGGACTGCGGGCCGGCGGGACCTCAGCTGTCGTCCAAGGATTCGCAGGGCAAGAGCCTCAGGGAGGCGGTGCTGCCGACCTACCGGGACGACGCGTGAGCATTCTCCTGATCGGTGCGAGCGGCCAGCTGGGCGGCGCGCTGGCGCCCGCGCTCGCTGGCCTGGGCACGGTCTTCTCCCCGGGCCGCCAGGAACTGGATCTCGCCGATCCCGAGGGCGCCGCCCGGTGCGTGCGTGCGCTGGCGCCGGACCTGATCGTCAACGCCGGCGCCTACACCGCGGTCGATCAGGCCGAGTCGGAGCCGGAGCTGGCCATGACGATCAACGGCGCCGCACCAGGCGCGATCGCCGCCGCGGCGCGGGACCTGAAGGCCGCCCTGGTGCACTACTCGACCGATTATGTGTTCGACGGCACCAAGACCGAGCCCTATCGCGAGGACGACGCGACCAATCCCTTGAACGCATACGGACGCAGCAAGCGGGCTGGCGAGCTGGCCATCGCCGCCGCCGGCGCGGCGCATCTCATCCTGCGCACGAGCTGGCTCTACGGCGCCAAAGGACGGAATTTCGTGCACACCATGCTGCGGCTCGGCGCGGAGCGCGAGACCCTGACCGTCGTACAGGATCAGATCGGCGCCCCGACCAGCGTCGGCGCGGTTGCCGATGCCACGGCGCAGATCCTCGCCCAATCGCGGGGAAACCCGCAGGGCTACCTGGCGGCAACGGGCGGCATCGTCAACCTCTGCTGCCGCGGCGAGACCAGCTGGCATGGCTTTGCCACGGCGATCTTCGATGAGGCGCGGAAGCGCGGCATGCCGCTTCGTGTTTCCGAGGTGACACCCATCGCCACCGAGGATTTCCCGACGGCGGCGCGGCGGCCGCTCAACTCACGCCTCGATCTGACGCGGCTCAAGGATCGTTTCGGGCTGGAAACACCGGACTGGCGCACGGCCCTGGCGGCGGTCATGGCGGAAATCGCCGCCTAGGCGCTGTCTCGGATCTCCAGGAAGTTCGCCCAGGCGAGATCGGGATAGAACCGGTGCCCGCCTTCGGCCCGCACCGCGCGCAGGGCGTCTCCGGTGCCGAGCGCCTCGTAGACGGACCGGGCGCTTTCGATGACCTTGGCGACACCGGCGTAGGGCCAGATGTGGTCCTTGTCGCCGGAGATCGCGAGCACCGGCCGCGGCGCGATCAGGCCGACGACGTCGTCGTATTCCAGCCAGTTGAGGATACCGGGGATGACGTTCTGGCCCGACGAATCGTTGCGCAGCGCGATCGACTCCCGAATCAGTCCGACGCAGCCGCCGGCGAGCACAGCGCCGATCCGCGTATCCAGAGCGGCCGCGAAGACGGCCGAGGTGCCGCCGGACGAATTCCCCATGACGTGAATGCGGCCCGGCTCGAAGCTCTCGGGCTGCTGGGTCAGCCAGTCGACGACCGAGGACACGTCGCGCACCCGTTCGCCCAAGAGCGTGCGCCCCAGCAGCAGGGCATGGTTCGCCGCATCGATGCAGGGATCGCCGGACACCCGAGGCAGCGCCCGCTCCCGCCGCTCGCCGAAACAGGACTGCTCGACGCAGACGGCCGCATAGCCGTGGCGCACCGCCTGGCGGGCGTAGTCCTTGCCATTCGCCACGTGGATCGGGTCCGCCGGCATCAGCGCCTCGCCCCAGGAGAGATGCGCGCCCGAGTTGGTGCCCTGCAGACAGACCATCGCGGGCAGCGGCCGCTCCGCTTGGCTCGGGCGCAGGATGGTCACCGGAATGTCCGATCCTTCGCCGACCCGGAGATAGATTTTGCGGCGCACGAGCCCGTTCTCGGTCGGGAAATCCTGCGCATAGACACACTCCGGCGTCGCCCGCGCTTGCGTATAGCCGGTCAGCTCCGCGAGCTTCTCCCGCGCGACCGCCTGCCACTGGGACGGATCCTGAATGCCCGCGTGCCGCCAAGCGAGCTGCAGGGGCGCGTCTCCGTATGCGGCGGTATGAGCCTGGCTCGGGCTCAAATGCGCGCCGTCGGGCGGGGCAGGATACGGGTTGAAGTCTCCCGTGAGACGGATCGCAAAGCGGCGTCTCGCCGCCAGCAGCTTGGCAGTGAGCCAGGGCGTCATGGCCGCAGACTCTGGGGGAAGGCCTGCCGACCGTCAATCGGCGCCTCAGGTAATTTTCGTTGCAAAGATGGGTGTGCGTTGAAAGACTGCGGCCGCAGTCGATGGCTGGGCCCTTACCCAAGGCAATGCTGAACTTCGAGAGGCTAGACGGAATCGCGGAGAGCCGCGCAGCGGAGTTCGCCTCGGCCGAACCTTATCCGCATGTGGTCATCGATGATTTCCTGCCCGCCTCGGTCGCCGAGGAAGTCTGGGCAGAATTCGCCGTGACCAAGCACGGCTGGACGCATTACCATCACTACAACGAGAAAAAGCTGGCGCTGACCGACACCGCAAAGATGGGTCCGGCTACGCGCGACGTGTTCGACGCCCTGATGTCGGACCGGTTCGTCGGGTTCGTCCAGCGCCTGACCGGCATCGAAGGCCTGATATCCGACCCGGATCTTGACGGCGCCGGCATGCACCAGATCATGCCCGGCGGATTCCTCAACGTGCACACCGACTTCCTGTCGCACACCAAGCACCGCCACTGGAGCCGTCAAGTCAACCTGCTGATATACTTCAACAAAAATTGGCATGCGGACTGGATGGGCGATCTCGAGCTTTGGGACGCGGACATGTCCCGCTGCGTCCGCTCCGTGGCGCCGACCTTCAACCGCTGCGTCCTGTTTCATACGCGCAAGAGGTCTTTCCACGGCCACCCGCACAAGCTGGCCTGTCCTGAGGGCGAGAGCCGAAAATCCGTGGCGCTCTACTATTTCCGGAACGAGGGCAGCGTCCGCGAGCTGTCACCCACCAACTACCAGCCCCTGCCCGACGACCCACCTGTCAAAAAGGCGCTGGTCGCGGCGGACCGGACGCTGCTGAGGGCGTATTCCTGGATGAAGCGCTACACCGGCCTGACCGACGGCGCCATCGATCGTTTCCTCAGGCGCTTCTGACAGTCGGTCCTATTCCGCGGCGTCGCGTGCGGGCATCCGGCCGGCCCGTGCCGCGCTTTCCCGATGCGCCGTGCCGAGCAGATAGCTCAGCGAGGGCAGCGGACGCACCACCATGAACATCTGATACGAGAACAGCGTCTTGGACAGCCGGATCAGCAGCTGGTTGAGCCCTAGGACGGCCCGGGCGAACCAGTTTTCTCCGAGGGCAAGCGGAAACGGCGCGGGGACACCACGGACCTCGGTGACGGAAAACCCCGCCTGCTCGAACATCCTGCGCAGGCTGGCAAATGTGAACAGCCGCGTGTGATCCAGGTCGAGGATGCCGCGTTTGCCGTAGTTGAACTGCCCGAGCAACAGCATGAGGCGGGCCATGGCGAAGCCAATGTTGCCGGAGCTTACGAGCAGGGTGACCTCCGGCGACGTCTTGGCTGCCTGGGCAAGCGATTCGACGAAGCGCTCGGGGTATTTCAAGTGCTCGATGACATCGAGCATCAGGACCACGTCGAAATCGGCCAACTCGACGGGCAGTGCTTTGGCGTTCAGGTCATGCTGGATGAAGCGGTCCAGACCCGCGGTTTTCGGGTCGACGGGGTAGGCGTCGATGCCGGTCACCCGACAGCCCTTCTCGTGCAGAGCCCGGCTGACATAGCCGCTCGCGCAGCCGATATCCAGCACCCGCTGGCCGGGCGCGACCCGCTCAACCGCGAAAGAGTGCGGGCTGGGGAAGCCAAGCTTGGGCGTGTAATGCTCGAACCCCTCGGGACGAACGTCGAAATTGCGCCGATAGAACACGCCCCAACCTTGGGCGCGGGCGACGAAGGTCGCCCAAACCACGTCCCAGGCATAGCGCAGACCATCCACATGGCAGATCTCGTCGCCGTAATAGGTGGGGATCGGCAGCTCACGAATCCTGTGTCCGGCAAACAGGAACTGGATGATGATCTCCGTGTCGAAATGGAACACGTTGGTGTTGAGATGGAACGGGACCGCCTTGAGGGCCGCCACCGAGTAGATCCGGTAGCCGGAATGGAATTCGGAGAGCGCGGAGCCGAGCATTAGGTTCTGATAGGTCGTCAGCACCTTGTTGCCGACGAACTTGTAGAGCGGCATGCCGCCCTTGCGGGCACCGCCCCGGGTCAGCATGCGCGAGCCGAAGACCGCCTCTGCCTCACCGTCGAGCAAAGGCTGCAGGAGCTCCGGGAGGCATTCGGGCGCATATTGACCGTCGCCGTGCAACAACGCGACATAGTCGAACCCGTTCTCGATGGCGTACTGGAATCCGATCTTCTGATTGCCGCCATAGCCCTGATTGACCGGATTGAACAGGACCGTCAGCTTGAAGGGCAGCTCGCTCGCATCGTGTGTCTCGCGCCCTTTCTCGAAGGTGCGATCCTGCGAGGCGTCATCGATGATCAGGACTTCCGTCTCGCAGCTCTGCAGCGCTTCCGGAATCCGGCGCAGCACGCTCTGGATCGTCTTCTCCGCGTTGTACGCGACGATGAAGATCAGTACGCGGGGCTTTTTGCGAGCAGGTTCTGCCAACGATCGAAATCCCTGCAAGCCGAAGGAAGATCCGAGGAAGACCGGACCTTAGCTCCGGCGCCTGAGAGCGTCCAGACCGTAGATCGCGAGCAGCACCAAGAGCGGCTCGATCGGCAAGCGATAACGGCTGTTGGCGACGAACAGATGGATCAGCGCGAAATAGGCGATGCCGCCGACCACAATCAGGAGCTGGGGCCAGTGCCGGCGCACGATCATGGCGCCGAGCCCGATGAGCCCGAGCGCGCGCAACAGGATCACGTAGAGAAAACCGAGGGCGGTCAGCACCGTCGCGGCGGGATGGGCCTGTTTGAGCGCGGCAAGGCCCGCCTCCAGGTAGGTTCTTGACCCCTCAGAGACAAACACCTGAAAGGGTTCCGCTTCGGTCAGTGCCAGGATGTTGGTCAGGTTGCTGACCCCGGGGATGGCGAAGAATTGCGCCCAGGCCCAGGCGAAGGACACAGCGAAGGTCCGGGTCGGATAGGAGAGGAAGGTCTCGAATCCGTGGTCTACGAGATGCTCGTATCGCTGCCGCTCGGAGAGCTGCTGCCACTGGCCCGGCGACGCCAGGGCCAGGATCTCGCGCTTCTGCTTGCCCGCAGCCTCGGCCTCGCTGATGCTCACGCCCCGGTCGTATTTCTCGAGATAGGCGATCTGGTCCCACAAGAAGTCCGATTTGAGGCGGGCCGTCGACAAGGAGAACCCCTCCCCCGCCGCATGGTTGTGTGCCATCCAGGGCAGCAGAAGAAGAACCGCGACCAGGAGCGACGCCAGACCGGCGGCCAATTGCCGCTTCCACTGCCGGGCCTGGCCGACGGTCGCCGCCAAGATGGGAAAGGCCAGCGGCCAGACGTAGAGTAGGAACTGACCAGTGGTGCGCACCAGGCAGGCGAGCCCAAAGAGCACGCCCGCAGCGAGCGCCGGTTGCCAGCCTGGACGACGGGCGAAAGAGAACAGCATCCACAGGGTTGCGGTCACGAGAAATGCGTAGAGCGTGTCACTCTGCACCAGGTGCGCCGTTCCCAAAGCGCTGGGATTGAAGATGACCAGCGCCAGCGCCAGATCGCCATAGCCCGGCAGGCAGTCTTCCGTGATCGCACGCGCGAGCCAGCCGGTTAGAAAGAGCAGTACAACCTGGGCCAGGACCAGCGGCAGGAAGGAGCCGCCGCCCAGCCAGAGCAGGCCCGCGAGCATTAGCGGATAAAGCGGCGGGCGAAAGGTCTGCAGGGTGGACGGATCATCGAGCTGCACAAAGGCGCCATGCCGGAGCAGCGCCTGGGCCGGCTGCAGCCAAGACGCTGCGTCGGCGCCGTGGCGCATGGCCGTGTCCGCATCCGCTGCCCACAAGAGCAGGCCGTTCACGGCAAGAAAAGAGATCGCGATGAGAGGAAGCGTCGCCGTCCGCATGCGGCCTACCGTGGTCTCAATGCCATGTTCTCTACGACTGGCACTTCGGCCCATCCGCACCCGACGGGGCCGAGGCGATCAGGTCACGTACTCCGACCCCACCCGCACACCACCCTCACGCATCCGGTCGTGCCACCAGTCGACGGTTCGCGTCAGGCCCTGCTCGAGCGACACCTGCGGACGCCAGTCCGTTACGCTTCGGAACCGGCTCGCATCAGCCAGGAGCGCGCGCACCTCCGACTTGTCCGGCCGCAGACGCGCCTGCTCGACCTCGATGGGCTTGTTCGCGCCGGTTATGGAACGCACCTGCTCCACCATGTCGCCGACGGTCACCGCCGCGCCGCTGCCCGCGTTGTAGGCCGCCCCGTGGTCAACGGCGTCGGCGCTGCCGGCCGCGAGGAAGGCCTCGACCGTATCGCTCACATAGGTGAAGTCCCGCTGCGGCGAGAGATCGCCGACCCGGATCGCGTCGCAGGCCGGATCGAGCGCCTGCCGGATCACGCTCGAGATCACCGCGCGTTCGCTCTGCCGCGGCCCGTAGGTGTTGAAGGGTCGCAGGATCACGACCGGCAGGTCGAACGACCGGGCGTAGGCTTCCGCCATCATGTCGGCGCCGATCTTACTCGCGGCATATGGCGACTGGCCTTGCAACGGGTGGTCTTCAGTGATCGGCGTGACTTGCGCGGTTCCGTAGACCTCGCTGGTCGAGGTGTGAACCGTGCGCTCGACACCCGCGGCACGGGCGGCCTCCAGAACGTTGAGGGTGCCGGTTACGTTCACGTCCACATAGGACTGGGGTGCAGCGTAAGAGTGGGGGATGGCGATCAAAGCGGCCAGATGGAACACGAGGTCGTGGCCTTCGACCAAGCGAAGCGTGAAGCCCACGTCACGGAGATCACCGCGCACCAGCCGCATCTGCGTCCGGCTGTCCTCGGGCAGCGAATCCAGCCAACCATGGCTGTCAAAGGCGTTGTAGAGCGCGAGAGCCGTCACCTGTGCGCCTTCCGTGACGAGGCGCTCGGCGAGATGGGAGCCGATGAAGCCATCGGCGCCGGTGACCAGGACGGATTTATCCGCGTAGCCGCTCACAGTGATCCAGAATGCCGTTGCACAGTGCGGCGCGCCCGGAACAGGGCCGCGCCGGGCACAATAGCTATCCGCGCACCGCCCGGATGTCCACCATGTCCATGCGGTCTTCGTCGGCGCGCCATCCCAGTGTGTCCACCAGGTCGCGGACGTAATGGGTCTGGATCAAGTTCATCCGGTTGCCGGATCGCGGGTAGCCGACCGACGTGACCAAAATCAGGTCGTCAATGGCCAGCCGTCCTTGCGCCCAGAGCGCATGCAGGCATTGGACGATATGGTCCGTCGAATCGCGGGAGAAGGACACATCGAGGCAGACGCCCGTCGTCCCAGGCAAGAGATTGAAGCTGCGTGCCGCCATGGGGTCGTCCGAGACGGCCAGGATTGGCTGACGCAACCGGCGCAGCGCCACCTTGCGCGCGGCATAGCCCGACCGGGTGATGGCGACGATCTTGGTCACGGGCAGTCCTCGGCAGATCAGGGCCACCGCCTGCTCGACCGCATTGGGAATGCTGTCGGCCAGGGGCTCTTCCGTACCGCTGGCCGCCGCGTAGACATGCTGCACCGCTACATCCGAGATGCGCCGCATCACCGCCACGGCCTCCGCATAGTAGGGGCCGACCGCGGTCTCACCGGACAGCATCGTGGCGGCACACCCGTCGAGCACCGCGTTGGTGATGTCGCTGACCTCGGCCTTGGTCGGGTAGGGATTCTCGATCATCGTGTGCAGCATCTCGGTCGCCACGATCACCGGTGTATCGTGCCGGTTGGCCAGGGCGATGATTTCCTTCTGGAACAGAGCCAGCCGATCCAGACTCGTCTCCACCGAGAGGTCGCCGCGGTCGATCATGATGGCGTCGCTGGCATCAATGATCTCCTCCAGGCGCGCAAGCCCGCCGCGGTTTTCCACCTTGGAGATGATCCGGGGCGAATCGGCCCCGATCAGGTCGCGAATGGCCGAAACGTGCTCCGCGGACTCGACGAAACTGATGCCGACGAAATCAACGCCGTTCCCGAGCGCGAATTCGACCATGCGCCGGTCCCGCTCGGTCACGACGCCGTGCGACAGAGAAACGAAGGGCAGGTTGATGCCCTTGCAGCTCTTCAGTTGGCCGGCCATGTCGGCGCGGATGACGATATCCTGTCCGTCCACGCGCTCGACGTGAAAGCGCAGCGTGCCGTCGTCCGCGAGGATCGTATCGCCGGCCTCCACGTCGCGATGCAGATCCGCATAGTTCACCGGTACCTTCTCCGAGCCGTCATGTCCCTCCGCGGTCGTCAGTGTGAGGACGTCCCCTTTCTGGAAGACCGGTTCGACCTTTAGCGACGCCGTCCGCACCTTTCGGCCGGGCACGTCGAGCAGGATCGGCACGTCGGGAAGTACGTCGCGAATGAGCGCGATGGTTTCGGCGTGCCAGTCCAGATCGGCATGACTGCCGTTCAGGCGGGCGACGCTCATGCCCGCGCGGGCGAGCGTGGCCAGCGCCTCGCGGCTGCGGGTCGCGGGACCGATGGTGGCGACGATCCGCGCCCGGCTCACGCCGCCGCGTCCTGGATGAACAGGGGCACGCCCTGCAGGCTCTCCACCACGTCCGCTCTCATAAAGCGGGGATCCGGAGTGCGGCCCGCGATCAAGAGGGCGCGCATGTCCGTGCCGCTGATCTCGGTGACCGCGGCCGGATCCGTGTCCCGGTGGGGGCAGGTTTGCTCGGTTACGATGCCGTCGCAGACGCGGCAATGATAGGGGCCGTGCAGCGGCATGATGGCGATGCCGAGTTCGCCCTCGAAGCGGCGCAACAGCGTGTGAGCGTCGTAGGGACCGTAATAGCTGCCGACACCCGCATGATCGCGGCCGACGATGAAATGGCTGCAGCCGTAATTCCGCCGGATGATGGCATGGAAGACCGCTTCGCGGGGTCCCGCATAGCGCATGTAGGTGGACAGGATCCCAAAGATGACCCGTCCTTTCGGGTAGTAGCGGTCGATCAAGGTGCGGTAGCCAGCGATGATGGCCGCGGGCGTGTAGTCGCCATATTTCTTCTTGCCGACCAGCGGCTGAATGAAGATGGCGTCGGCCTGCTCGAGCGCCACGCGCTGCAGATATTCGTGCGCCCGATGGGGCACGTTGCGCGTCTGAAAGCCGACCACCCGACGCCAGCCGCGCGCCCGCACATAGCGCTGGACGTCGGCGGGCGACAGCTCGTAGTCGGAGAACTCGAACAAGACCCGCCTGTGAAGCTGGACCGCGCCGCCGAGCATGTGGCTGCCCGTGGCGTAGAAGTCGGAAACACCGGGATGCCGGGCGTCGACGGTGCCGAAGACCTTCTGCGCCACCGCCTCCTTGTCGCAAGTGAAGCAGCTGTCCGGGATCAGGGTGCCGACCTGCTCCCCGCCGTGAACCAGCGCCACCCGCGGCAGCCCTCTGAGCCGACGCGCGGTGTCGCCATCGACCGCCAGCGCGATCGGCAGCGGAAAGACCGTCCCGTCCGGCAGCCGCATCGTCTCAACCACCGAGGCGAAGGCGTCTTCGTTCATGAACCCCTCGACCGGCGCGAAGGCGCCGAGGGCGAGCTTTTCGAGCTCGAGATACTGCGTGGTGCCGATTTGAAGCTCACCCATCACGCCACCGCGCGCAGACGGCTGCGCAAGTCTGGAATGGCGTCTACGATGCGGCGGGCCAGCGCGTCGGCCGGCTCGGCCTGGCCGGCGTCGAGGGTCAGATCCGGATGTGCCGGCGGCACCCACGGGATGTCCATGCCGACGACGTCAGCCATCTTGCCCGCGGCCGCGGCGGCATAGAGGCCTTTGGCGTCCCGGGATCGCACCAGGGCGAGATCCGCCTCGAGATAGACCTCGAAATAGCCCCGCAGATGTTCGCGATTCCAGGCGAGCAACTCGGGGCTCGCGTAGAGGGCGCCCACAAGGACGACCAGGCCCTGGTCGGCCAACAGCTTGGCGAGGCGTTGGATTCGCTGGATCTGGACGACCCGGTATGCCTCGGCATAGCCCAGATCGGGACCGAGAGCGGCGCGCACGTCATCCCCGTCGAGCAGGACCAGGCCCGGCATGACAGGATTCAGCAGCGCCTTGAGCGCCTGGCAAAGGGTCGTCTTGCCGGCGCCGGACAGTCCGGTGATCCAGATGACCATGCCGGTATGTTTGCCCCAGGCATGGTTATCGGCGGGTTAAGGGGCGGTTACCGATGGCGGCCGGCGCTAGTCAAAGTGGAAAGGAAATGAAGGGATTTCGGCGGTCTGGCCCTTTAAACCAAACAGGACGGCCCCACTCAGTCTTGACAGCCGAATTGCATCGCGGGTCATCGACGGTGCAGCCTGGCATGAGACCGCATCCCGAGAGAAGACGTCCGGCACCTCGCAAGACGCCCATTTTCCTCGTTTTGACCAGAGCATTTGCCTCGGGCAGGGCTGAGTGATAAGACGTCGGCTGCCGTAACGTGACGGTCATTTTTCCATTCGGGCGTGCGATGTCGAGCAAGCCCACCCGAAAACGAAACGAGTTCCCGCAATGTCGAGAAACACTGCATTCGGCGCGAGTCTTTGTCTAGCAGTCCTATTGAGTTCGCCGGCGTATGCCTATGTCGATCCGGGGTCTGGCACACTGTTGATTCAAATGCTGATTGCGGCTGCGGTCGGCGTTAGCTTCTATTTCCGGAAAGCGCTCTTTCGGATCACGTCGCTGTTTGGCGGACAGAGCAAAGAAAAAAAGTCGTCCTCCGATCAACAGGTAGAATCCAACTCCGACAGGTAGGCGCGAGAGCTGGCTCTCAACCGAGATGTCCGAGCCGGTCGTTTCATTTCGCGACCCGTCGGGATCCCTCGTGTTGACGGACGACCGGGTTCTCCGATTGATCTGGGATGACGGTTTCGCGGACTTTCAAGCCTTCATCAATACGGACCGCGCGCGGGAAGAGATCGCCGCCGGGCGCGTGGTCGGCACGCGACTGATCGAGAGATCCGATGCCGAGGCGGAGCTGGGCGAACTTGGCGACGTGGCGGGCGAGAATCGAGGAACTCTGGCCGCCGTGGCCGAACATGACAAGCTCTCGTTCGCTTCCTATCCCTACGAATGGCCGGCCGACATGCTGTACGCGGCGGGCGTGCTGACGTTGGATCTGGCGGCGGCTTTTCAGCGGGACGGTCTCGGCCTCAAGGACGCCACACCGTTCAATGTCCAGTTCCGCGGGCCCACGCCACTGTTGGTCGATGTCCTGTCGTTCGAACGGCGCGATCCGATGGATTTCACCTGGCTGGCCGAGGGCCAATTCATTCGCACCTTCGTGCTGCCGCTGCTCGCGCTCCGTTACTTCGGTATTCATCCGCACCAGCTTTTTCTGACCCATCGGGATGGGCTGGAGCCGGAAGAGGTCTACCGGATGAACAGCGGATTCCGCCGACTGACCCCGCCCTTTCTCGGGCTTGTCACGCTTCCGACCTGGCTGGCGGGAAAGGGCGAGCGCTTGGACCACGGCCGCAAACGGCAAGCGAAGTCGGACGAACAGGCGACGTTCATACTTGCTTCCGTCTTCAAGCGGTTGCGCCGGGCGTTGGACCGGGTCCGACCGGGCAACACGGGCGGATCTCATTGGTCCCGCTATATGCAGGAGCACAGCTACGATGAGCATGACTTTCGGACGAAGGAGCGGTTCGTCCACGACACGCTGACGGAGGCAAAGCCGCGCCAAGTGCTCGACGTGGGCTGCAATACCGGACACTTCAGTGCCCTAGCCGCGCAGCTCGGTGCGGATGTGGTGGCGATTGATCTGGACCCGGCCGTGGTCGGTGCCGTTTGGCGACGGGCCAGCCAGGACGGCTTGCCAATCCTGCCGCTGGTGCAGAATCTGGCGCGACCGAGCCCGGCGGTGGGCTGGAACTACCGGGAAGGGTCATCCTTTCTCGATCGCGCTACAAAAGGCTTTGACGCCGTCCTCATGCTTGCCGTGATCCACCACATGATGGTCACGGAGGGCATCCCACTCGAAGAGATCATCTCTCTGGCCGCCGGGTTGACCCGGGGGAGCGCCGTGATCGAGTTCGTGGCGCCCGGTGATCCCATGTTCGTCCGGATCGCCCGAGGCCGGGACTCTCTCTATCGCGGACTCGATGCGGAGGCCTTCGAGTCGGCCGCCGAAACGCGCTTCGCGATCGCGGGCAAAGAACAGCTCGAAAATCCGCATCGCATCCTCTACCGACTTCAGCTTCGCCAATAAGCCCGCCTCCGCCGCCATGACCGAACAAGCCCGAAATACGCTCAAGACAGCGCTGTTCTGCTATTCGGCGGCCAACCTGTATCTTCTGCCGTTCTGGGTGCTTGCCTTCGGTCGCAACGGGATGCCGCTCGACCGCAAGTGGGTCGAGCACTATTACGAGCTGTCCCAGATCTTCGACTACGTCGACTACGGTGCCGCCGTTCTGCTCTCGCTGCTGTTGGCGGCGGTCATTTTCGGCGTGCGCATGGTCCTCGCCAGACTTTCGGAAACAACGTGCCAGATCTTCGAGTTGGCGCTATCGGCCGCCGGAATCGCGGTGCTGGCGGCAGCGATCTGGGTCGTCAGCGACCCGCCGTCCGGCAACATCCGCGTCACGGACACCTGGATATTCGCGCTGCTTGGCCTGGTCGGCTTGGTCATGCTTGCGCTGATCGCGGCCGCGGTCTTCGCCCGGACTCTGGTCCTTCGCGCCTTACGCGCCGTCGTCCTGTGGTGCACGCCGATCGGCGTAATTATGGCGGCGAACGCATACGCGGCATACTACAAGACCGCGCCCGAAGGTGCGGGCCTGTTCGCGGTGGATCGGACTCTCGCGCCGCTGCAGAAGCACGAGACAGGAAAGCCGAGGAAGGTCGTGCTGATGATCCTCGACATGTGGGACCATCGCGTCACTTTCGAGGTGCGGAGTCCGGACCTGGACCTGCCGGAGATCGATCGTTTTCGCGCCTCCGCCTTTTTTGCGACAAACGCCGAACGGGCGGGCAACGGCACGCGGTTTTCCGTTCCCGGCATGCTGATCGGACGCAAGATCATGTATGCCGACTATTTTCGGCCGGATATGCTCAAGGTCGTCCCCGCCGAAGAGCAGTCCCTGTTTCCTTGGACAAAGTTTCCCGGCACCTTCGCCGACGCCCGGGAAAACGGCTTCAATACGGCGGTCGTAGCGACCGCCTACCATCCCTATTGCCGACTGTTTCCGGCATACATTTCGTCCTGCTGGATCGACGACACCCCCTTCCAGTGGACCAAGAAGAACGTCGTCGGTCAGATGGGACAGGTGGTCGCCGGCGTCGCCCGTCAACTGCCTTACCTGAACCGCCTGTTCTTCGAGCCGAAGAAGCGCTACAGCGACGAATGGGGAATTCATCTCCATTTCGCGTTCCGCGAGAAGATCAAGGAGCTGGCGGTCGATCCTCGCTATCAGTTCGTCTTCGTGCACTGGCTGCTGCCGCATCCGCCTTACATCTACGATTACAAGGAAGGCGAATACCGCTATGACGCCGACTTCCCCGACGACTACTACTGGGGCAATCTCAAGGCGCTGGATTTGGCGCTTGGGGAAATCCGGCAGGAAATGGAAGCGGCGGGAGTCTGGGACGATGCCTTTGTTATCTTGACGTCGGACCACGGTTTCAATCTGGGCAGCTGGCCCGAGGTGGTTCCTTTGGATGGGATGGATCCACGCTCGGTCTTCATGGCCAAGTTCCCGCACCAGACCACGGGGCTGGAGTATTCCGAGAAGTTCCTGATGGTGAGCCTCAGAGAGGTCCTACAGGGTATCCTCGGCGGCACGCTCACCATGCCGGAGCAGATGCCTCAGTATCTGAGCTACCCGGTCTACTATCACTGAGCGTCGGACCAGACGCCCGGCCGTCAGCGCACGCCTGGCCGCGGCGCGGCCCTCGTTGTGCCGAGCAGCGACCATGAGTATAGTCCGGCCGCGCCGCGCCGCGGCCGCGGCCGCGGGAAATCTAGGCCACACAGAGAGACGACCATGATGCGGACGCTCTATCGCTCCGCCCAAGCCATCGGGCGGGTTTGCCCGGAAGCACTGAAGAAGCCGCTGCGGGGCGAGTACGACTCGGTCAGCAACCGCTTCCTGGAGCGGCCATTGTTCCTTGCGGAAATCGCGCTTCAGCGCCTCATGGGGCACCGTTATCTGGAATGGTATGCCGCGCGGCTCAACAAGGATGAGACCACAGGTCGGGAGCTGGCCGAGCGGCCCGTCATGGAGTCGGGCGACGAAGACCTGGAAGCGCTCAGGCGCCTCGGTCTAGAACCGCATCATACGCTCTACGAGTTCGGTCTCGGCTTCGGTCGGTCGGCGCAGCACTTCATTGCCTATCTCGACCAGGGACATTATGCCGGCAACGACATCACGGCCAACCGCGTACGCATGTTCCGCGAGTATCTCGACCTCCGCGGGCTCGCCGACAAGCAGCCGGAAATGCACGTCACCAGGGACAACAGCTTCGATTGGGTTGCGGGGCGCACCTTCGACTACATCTGGTGCGGTGCGGTTCTCTGCCATATGCCGGACGAGGATGTCGCCGAGGTGCTCTCGAATATCCGCAGGATCATGGCACCGCATTCCATCTTTCTGATGACCGATACCCATCTCGTCGGCCAGGACCACATTGTTCGGTACACATCCAAGGATTGGTTTCGACCAGCAAATTGGTACCGCGAGACGGGCGAGGCCTGCGGCCTGGTCGCGGAAGATGTCTCGGACATGCTCTCATTCGGCAAGGGCAGCCATCACGTTGCAACGCCATTGGGCGAGGCCGGCGGATTCAAGATGGGCACGCACCTGATCAAGTACACGCTGCCCGAAAATCCTTAGCAGGACAACGCTCCTAAACTCGAGCCGGAACTGAGGGCGGACCGCGTGTTCGCGCAATGAACACGCCGCTTGACCTGTGTGTTCATATTATGAACAATGCGGGAATGACCCGCCCGCCAGCGGGTCATTTCCTTCGACAGCGCGCATCCTCGTCCGGGTGCGTCCAATCGGGCGACGCGAGTCACCCGCAAGTGCGGTAGCGTGCCTGACTCCGGCCGCGTCGACCAGCAATCAAGAACACCGGTGGAATCCAGGCTCAAAGCCGCTGAGGCCGTTCCCGCCAACAGGTCGAATGCGGAAATACTCTGCGCCTGCGCTGAACTGTCCTACCAGGACTTCCGCGCGATCCTTGCCGAGAATCCCGAATTGTCCTTCGACCGTCTCATTCGGATCGCCGGAGCCGGGGATACCTGTACGGCATGTCTGCTCGACCTCGAGCACGAATATGTAGCCTTCGATCGGACGCAGGCCGCCCCCCACAGGTGGGCCTCTTCGCAGACAAAGGGAAAACCCGGCTCCCAGTCCCTGAAGCGGCGGGTGTTCGATCTGCTGGACCGGCTTTCGCCGGCCGTGTCGACCCGGCTCTTGGACGAGAGCCCCGTCCTGGCGGGCCCGGGCGTTGAGCAGCATCTCTGGATCGCCAATCCAGGACTGCTCTATGGCGACGAGTTGGGCGGAGCGCCGATGCGCGTGGCTCTCTGGGTTCGGGATTCGGATGGCCGTGAGAGGCATGCCGAAGAGCAGACCGTGGACGTGGGCGGTTCGATGCATCTGAACGTCTCGCAATTCCTGCCGGACGCCGCGCCGGACGAACGCACCGGACTGCGCATCGGCTCGTTCGAGATGCGCCGCAGCTATCTTCACCCTGGAACGCGCGGGGCGACACGTCCGCATATTGAGATCCTGACACCGGGCGGGGCCTGTGCCGTTCACACGCAGTCCGCCATTCCGGCTGGGGAACGCTGGTGGCATTTCCACTGGCGCCCGAACGACGAGCGGATGCTGTTCAGCATTGTCAATGGCGAACGATCGCCGATCGAGGTCCAGTTCTCGTATTTTGCGGCGGCCCAGAATATCAAGGGCGGACCTCCCGTCGAGTCGCGCGTGACCGTGCCGCCGCGTGGGGCCCGGATTCACGAAGCTGTCTTCCCGGATGACACCGCGCGGCTATGGATCGGCCAGCCGATCGACGTTCGGGTGCGGTCGAGCGGGGTCAACAAGATTCATGCGCTCTGCGGGTCGCCGACGCTGGATCGTTTGTCCGTCGACCATTTCTGAGAACGCCCGTTGGCAAGCAATTTCCTGATCCCGACGATTTCGGTTATGCCGGTCGGATACGACTGCGCAGTGTCCGTGCCGCTGGGGCCGGTCGGACGCAGCATGAACGGTGGCTCGGGCCGGGCGGCCTACTATTGCCGAGTCTACCAGAACGGGGCAGAGGTCTGGGCCGACGAGGTCCCGTGCGAGTTTCAGGCAGGAAAAGCGGTGACGCCGGAATCGCTCGGCTTCGTCCTGGACAGGAGCATCCTGCCGGCGGATGATCGACCCGGCTACATCGAAATGGCGTTCCTGGCGGACGACGGCCAAGCCGCCTTCTCCGATACGATGATGCCGTCCTTCTATGTCGTCTATCTTGCCGACGGGAAGAAGTCGTTCTTTTCGGACAGCGCGCTCAAGTTCGCCTCTCCCCCCATTATCGCCCAGATCGCGGAGTACAGGCAGTATGTCGAGACCTGCCCCGTCGTGCGCATCGATCGGGATCGTGATCTCGCCGAGAGCCTTTATCTGATCAATCCGTTCAGCCTGCCGATCAAGGCGCGGGTGGTGACGCATGACGGACGGCGCATAGGCGGCATCAAGATCACGCCGATGAGCGTGACGGTCGTCCCCCTGGCCGAGTTCCTGGAGCCGGGCGAGGATTCATGGGTCGGGCAGATTCAGATCACGGCCACCAACCGTCTGATACCGTATATCGCGCAGCACCGGCTGTCCGATCCCCTCACGATCAGCGACTTCGAGCACCTGGAAGCCTTCCGCGGAGAGGCCACGCATCTCCCGGCATTTCAACTGCTGCGCCAGCGGATTGGGCGGGCTCTGGCGAATCATGGTTTCGGGTATGTCATCGGACGTTAGGACGGACAACCGACACGGGCCCGACGCCTTGCGCCGCCGCCTGTCCCTGGAGGGGCGGACGGCGGCCGTAACCGGCGGCCTGGGGCTCATTGGCGCCGCCGTTTCCACGGCGCTCGCCGAGACCGGCGCCCAGGTCGTGGTGCTCGACAATGACGCAGCACGCTGGGAAGCCCTGCAATCGAAGATGGGGGCGGCATCTGCGGCGATCTCGTATCACGACTGCGATGTGAGCGACGCCGAATGTGTGCAGGCGACCATCGACCAACTCTGGCAGGCGGTCGACGGACTGGCGGTCTGGGTCAACTGCGCCTATCCGCGGACGGCAGGCTGGGGCAAGGGTCTGGACCAGATCTCGGCCACCGACTGGCAGGCCAACGTCGACATGCAGATGAACAGCTGTTGCCTGTTCTCGGCCGAGATCGCCCGCCGAATGGCCGAGCGGGGCGGTGGCTCGATCGTGAACATTGCCTCGATTTACGGCGTCGTCGCGCCCGACTTCCACGTCTACGAGGGCACGGACATGACGACCCCGCCGGCGTACAGCGCGATCAAGGGCGGGCTCATTGCCTTCACCCGATATCTGGCGAGCTACTGGGGCGGCAGCGGCGTCCGGGTGAACGCGGTCTGTCCCGGCGGCGTCGCGGCCGACCAGCCAAAGACCTTCGTCGAGGCCTACGAACGGCGGACACCGCTCGGCCGCCTGGCGCAGCCGGAAGAGATCGCCGCGCCGGTCGCCTTCCTCGCCTCGGATGCAGCCTCCTACATCACCGGCGCCGCGATCATGGTCGATGGTGGCTGGACCGCAATCTGATGGACATGGCAGACATCAAGATCGACGGCCAGGTCAGTTATCTCGAGCCGTTCGCCGAACGCCATCTCGTTGCACCGGCCTATCTTGGCTGGCTGCACGATTACGAGGTCATCAAGACCCTCAATCTGCTCGACTATGTCGAGAGCCCGCCGTCGTTGGAGGCGGTTCGCCGATACTGCGAAGGCTTGTGGGCGTCCCGGAACGACATGCTGTTTGCACTGCACGACCGGTCCGATGACGCCTTCGTCGGCACGGTCAGGGTCGGCCATATCGACTGGCGCGCCAAGACCGGGGACATCGGAATCATGATCGGCGCGCGGGAGCGCTGGGGCCGCGGGCTGGCGACCGATGCGATCGGCGCTCTGGCCCGATATCTGTTCGACGATGTGTGCCTGCGCAAGCTCACGGCCGGCGCCATGGCCAACAACCCAGCCATGCTGCGGACCTTCGAGCGCCTTGGCTTCCGGCGCGAAGGCGTTCTTCGCCGGCATGATCTGTTCGAAGGCGACTATGTGGATCACGTGTACTTCGGCTGCTTCGAGAACGAACTGGTGACGGAGCGGCGCGACGTTGCGGCGGCCGCGGCGGGAACCGGAGGCTGAGGCCGTGAAGAACACCTGGCGGTTCGGCGAACGGGAGCTCCAGTACATCCGCGAGGTGTTGGACTCAGGCTTCGGCTCCGGCACGTCCGGTAGCATGAACACCCGCTTCGAGGCGGCGCTGGCGGGGAAGGAAGGGGCGAAATACGCGGTCACCTTCAATTCGGGCACGTCGACGCTGCACGCGGCGCTGGATGCGGTCGGCGTGGGCTACGGCGACGAGGTGATCACGTCACCGCTGACGGTGATCTCCAATCTGGACGTCATCCTGGCGCAGAACGCCGTGCCGGTGTTCGCCGACATCGACCCGGAGACGTTCAACATCGATCCCAATGACGTGGCCCAGAAGATCACAC
This sequence comes from Alphaproteobacteria bacterium, assembly GCA_030066595.1. Lineage (GTDB taxonomy): Bacteria > Pseudomonadota > Alphaproteobacteria > JAJFFI01 > JAJFFI01 > JASJBI01. The sequence continues at coordinate 201,933 of JASJBI010000031.1, forward strand.
CCCGGACCAAGGCGATCATGCCGATCTCGCTCTATGGATTGTCGTGCGATCTCGATCCGCTGATGGACCTCGGACATCGCCACGGCATCAAGGTGGTCAACGACGCGGCGGAAGCCTATCAGGCCCGCTACATGGGCCGTCTGATCGGCGGGATCGCCGACATCACCAGCTATTCGACGGAGAACTCGAAACACATCACCACGGGCGACGGCGGCATCGTCGTCACCAACGACGAGGTGCTGGCCGAGCGCATGCGCAAGTTCGGCAGTCTCGGCTATGCCGCGCTGAAGGCCAGTGACGGGCGCATCCGCAGCAACAAGGACATCTTCCAGGACCCGACCTACAAGCGGCACGACGCCTATGGCCACAACTACCGCATGCCGGAAGTCGCCGCCGCGATGGGGCTCGCCCAGACCGAGCGCATGGACCAGTTCATCGAGTTGCGCACCGACATCGCGGCCATGTATGCCGAGGTCGCGTCCACTTGTGATTATCTCGTTCCGCAGCGTGTCCCTGACGGCTATGTCAGCACTTTCTGGACATTCGTCTGCCGATACGAACGGGATGACCTATCCTGGCAGGAATTCCGCCACAAATACGTCGAGCTCGGCGGCGACGGTATCTACGCCGCCTGGGCGCTCCTCTATCACGAAACCCTGTTCGCGTCCGGGCAGTGGAAACGGCGCTGTCCGCCGCTCTATGACTCCTTGGCCTACCCGAGTTCCGGGCTTTGCCCCCGCGCCGAGGCGGTCCAGCCCAAGCTCATGCAGTTCGTCAACAACTACGGCAGCGTCGCCGAGGCCGGGCCCAAGGTCGAGGCGCTGGCCAAGACGATCGCTTATTTCGCATGAAGATCGGCGCTCTCATCCCCGCCCGTCTGGCCTCCGAACGCCTGCCGGGAAAGGCGCTCAAGGAGATCTGCGGACGCCCGGCCATCTATCATCTGCTGGATCGTGTGTGCGCCTGCCGGCACATCGCCGATCGGCGGGACGTGGTCGTCTGCACGACAGAGCAGCCGAGCGACGATCCGCTGGTGCCGGTGATCGAGGACTACGGCTGCGCCGTGTTCCGCGGCAGCACCGACGACATCATCGACCGGTTCCATGCCGCCATGCAGAGCTTCGCTTTCGACGCGGTCGTGCAGGCGGACGGCGACGATCCCCTGTCGGCGACCGAATACATGGATCTCACCATGGACAGGCTCTTGGCGGAGCCCGCGCTCGATATCGTCACCTGCACGGGCCTTCCCCTTGGGACCGCGACCAAGAGCTTCACGCGGGCGGCCATGGACAAGGTCCGCGCGGGCTATCGAAGCGAGCGCAACGACACCGGATTCATCTACTTCTTCACCAAGACTGGCCTCTGCCGGCAGGCCCACGTCCGGCCGACGTCGCCCGACCACGTGCATGACGAGGCGCGGCTGACACTCGACTACGAGCCCGATTTCGAGCTGTTCCGCCGCATATTCGAGGCGCTGTATCGGCCGGGCGAGATCTTCAGCCTGGCCCAGGTCGTCCGCTTCCTGCGCGCCAATCCGCATCTGGTAGATATCAACCGCCACGTCGAGGCCGAGTACTGGCGCCGCACCGCGGAGAAAGCGAAGCTCGCCTACCGCGCGTCGAACGGGTCCATTCGCGAGATTTCGGTCTAGCTGGAGAAGAGGGAGGCCGCATCGTGAAATTCTGCGCAAACTGTGTAATGCCGGACACGCGGCCGGACCTGGAGTTCGACGAGCGCGGCTATTGCGACGCCTGCTGCATGGCCGAACGCAAGTTCGGACGGGGAACCGAGCCGATCGACTGGGACGCGCGCAGGCGCCAGTTCGAGGAGATCATCGACCGCTATCGCAGCCCGCAGGCGACCGGCTACGATTGCATCATTCCGGTCTCGGGCGGCAAGGACAGCACCTATCAGGTGCACGTAGCCAAGAACGAATACGACCTGCGCCCGCTGTGCCTCTGCTTCGAACCGACCCTTCGGACCGAGATCGGCCTCAAGAATCTCGAGAATCTGAACCGCATGGGCGTCGATCTGATCCAGGTGCGCCGCAACCCGATCGTGTACGAGAAGCTGGTGCTCGAGTGCTTCCGGCGGGTCGGCGACATGGAGTGGCCCAACCATGCCGCCATCTGGAGCCTGCCCTACCGCTTCGCCGTCGCTTTCGACATCCCGCTCATCCTGTGGGGAGAAGGCCGCATGGAATATGCGGGCAACTTCTTTACCGACGAGAAGCATCTGCGGGAGATGGATGAGGTCTGGGCCACCGACTATGGCGTCCTGAACGGGCTCAGGCCCGAGGACCTGGTCGACGAGGCGCTGGGGATCACCGAGGCCGACATGGAGATGTACAAGTTCCCATCCCCGGAACAGCTTGGACGCGTGGGCGGCAACAAAGGCGTGCTGGGGATTTTCCTCGGCTATTTTTTCAATTGGGACGTCCGCCAGCAGCTGGCCGTGGTCGAAGAGCTGGGCTGGTCGCGGCGGCTGGGACGCGTCGAGGTTACTTACAGCGACTTCGAGAACCTCGACTGCCTGTCGATGAACCTCCACGACTACGTCAAATACTGCAAATACGGCTACGGACGGGCGACCGACGACGCCTGTCGGGACGTGCGCCACGGCTACATCGACCGGGACCAGGCCATTCGCCTGGCCGAGCGCTATGACGGCATATATCCAAAGGAAGCCGTGGAGCTGTTCTGCGACAAGCTGAAGATCAGCGCAGAGGAGTTCGACGCGATCTGCGACAGCTTCACGAACCCGGCGATCTTCGAGATGCGGGACGGCAGGTTCGTGCGCGACATCGATCGTGGTCTGGTCATGAAGCGCGGGGTCGTCGAGTCCCGCCGGACCGCCGGACAGGTTGCAGCATGACAAACGTCGTCATCGTCGACTACGGAGTCGGAAATCTGCGTAGCGTGCAGAAGATCTTCGAGCGCGCCGGCGAGGGAGCGACGATTTCCCGCGAACGGTCCGCGATCGCGGCCGCAGACGCGGTCGTGCTGCCCGGGGTCGGGGCCTTTCGCGACGCCATGGACAAGCTCGAGGGGTTGGACCTCGTCAAGGTCCTGAGGCGCACCGCCCTCGACGACCGCAAGCCCTTTCTGGGTATCTGTCTTGGGATGCAGTTGCTGGCCGACCGCAGTCGGGAGGGCGGCGATTTTGCGGGCCTCGGTCTCGTCCCGGGAACGGCCGAGCGGCTCGACGTGTCCGGCGCGCGCGACCTCTGGGGGCGTGCGCTTACCCTGCCCCACATCGGCTGGAACGCCGTGACGCCGCGGCCGGCGGCGCGCCTGTTCGAGGGCATCGCGCTGGGCAGCGATTTCTACTTCGCGCACAGCTACCACGTGGTCTGCAGGGATGCGGCCGACGTGGCGGCGCACTGCGAATACGGAACAACCTTCGCCTGCGCCCTCGAGCGCGGCAACATCTTCGGCACCCAGTTCCATCCCGAGAAAAGTCAGCGGGACGGCATGGCGACGATCCGCAATTTCCTGGCGCTGTGCCGCCAACGGGCTGCCGCCTGACCGGATCGCCGCGATGGTGAAGATTCGCGTTATTCCGCTGCTGCTCCTAAAGGACGGCATGCTGAAAAAACCGATGCGGTTCATCGAGCGGCCGCGTACCGTGGCCAACCCGATTTCGATCATACGCGTGTTCGAATCGCGCCAGGTGGACGAGCTGATCCTGCTGGACATCGGCTGTGCCGCGCACAATGCCAACGTCAACCCGGACATCGTGCGGATGGCATCCGAGGAGCTCACGGTCCCGTTTACCTGCGGCGGCGGGATCCGCTCGGTCGACGCCATGGGCGAGCTGATCGCGGCTGGCGCCGAGAAGGTGGTGATAAACACGGCGGCGGTCGAGACGCCCGAGCTGATCACCACCGGTGCCGACAAGTTCGGCCGCCAGTGCATCGTCGTCTCGATCGACGCCAAACGGCACGACGACGGCAACTACGAGGTCTTCACACGTAACGGCACCCATTCGACGGGGCTCGAGCCGCGCCGGTGGGCGCGCGAGGCGCAGGAACGGGGTGCCGGCGAGATCCTGATCAACGCAATCGACCGGGATGGCACGATGGAGGGCTACGATATCGGCCTGATCCGCGCGGTGTCTGGCGCGGTCGAGATCCCGGTGATCGCGGCGGGCGGGGCCGGCGAGCTGCACCAGTTCGCGGAGGCAGTGATCAAGGGCGGAGCGGCCGCGGTCGCCGCCGGCAGCATCTACCATTTCCGCCGTACGACACCCGACATGGTCAAGGGTGCGATGCACAGTTCGGGCGTGCCGGTCCGCCTGACCGCGTCGGTGCACTGAAGATCATAGTGGTCAGATACTGCATACGCTGTGTGACCCCCGAGAGCCGCGTCGGCATCGAGCTCGACGGGGACGGGGTCTGTCAGCCCTGCCGCTATGCCGAGTTCGAGAAGACCATCGACTGGGACGCGCGCTGGAAAGAACTCGTCCGGATTGCCGAACGGGCGAAACGCGACGCGACGCACGACTATGACTGTGTGGTCGGAGTCAGCGGCGGCAAGGACAGCACTCGCCAGGCGATGATCGCCCGCGACGAGTTGGGGCTGCGGCCCTTGTGCGTGGCCTTTCAGTATCCGCCCGAGCAGCTCACCGAGATCGGCCCGATCAACCTGTCGAACCTGATCCAACTGGGCTTCGACGTGCAGACGGTGGGGCCGGCACCTGAGAAGTCGAAGGCCATGATGCGGTTGGGCTTTCGCAAATATGGCAACCCGTTCAAGACAACCGAGCGGGCGCTCTTTGCGAGTGTCGCCCGAATGGCCATCAAGATGCGGGTTCCCCTGGCCTTCCTGGGCGAGAACCCGGCCATGCGCTATGGCGACGTAGTCGACATGGCCGGCGGCGAGGCAGACCGGTTTGCCGACACAAATACGCTTGCCGGTGGGCGCAACGACGAGTTCGTCGGCGAGGGCCTGAGCCAGAAGGACATGATCTGCTACACCTACCCCAGCCGGCAGGAGCTCGCGGCGGCCGGGGTCAGGATGTATTTCATGGGCTACTACATCCGGGACTTCAACAATTTCGACAACGCGGATTTTGCCATCAGGCACGGCCTGACCGTGCGGGGCGATCCACTCGAGGATATCGGCGCCATAGCCCCTTGGGTTGGCATGGACGACGACATCATCCACGTCAACCAGATGATCAAGCACATCAAGTTCGGAAACGGAATGGCCTGCGACTTGGCCTCCGAGGCGGTTCAGCTCGGCCGTTTGAGCCGCGAAGAGGCGATTCGGCTGGTGTGTAGATATGACGGCAAGATCGCCTCCCGCTTCATTCGCAAGTTCTGCCGCTACCTGCAGATCGACGAGGACGAATTTTGGGACGTCGTCGAGCGCTTCCGCCACCCCGAACTATGGCAAAGGGTCGGTAACGATTGGCGACTGAAGCACCCGCCGAAGTGACATGCCCACCGCGGTCGGAGACTTGAGCGCGTCATGACAAACGCCAAAGACATCGTGATCGTCGACTACGGGATGGGCAACCTGCGCTCGGTCGTGAACGCCTTCGAGCATCTTGGCTGCCGCACCGTGATCGCCCGCCGAGGCGAAGAGCTCGACCAGGGCGATGCGATCGTCCTGCCGGGGGTCGGAGCCTTCGGCGAGGCCATGCGGGTGCTCCACGAAAGGGATCTGATCGGCCCTCTGAACCGCGCGGTCATCGAGCGCGGGCGGCCGATCCTCGGCATATGCCTTGGCATGCAGGTGATGGCGGAGTCGTCGGACGAGTTGGGAGAACACCGTGGTCTCGCTTGGCTGAGCGGTCGCGTGCGCCGCATGTCCGGCGGGCGGGTTCACCGGCTGCCGCATGTGGGGTGGAACGCGCTCATGGTGACCCGGGAGGCCCCTTTGTTCACCGGGCTCGATGGCGAGCGCGTCTTCTATTTCAATCACAGCTACAGTCTCGATTGCGACGCAGGGCACGTGCTGGCGACGACCGAATACGGCGAGACGGTGGTGGCCGCCGTTCGGGCCGGTAACATCTTCGGCCTGCAGTTCCATCCCGAACGAAGCCAGCAGGGCGGTCTGGCGCTGCTTGGCAACTTCCTCGACTATGCCGGCCACTGCTGACCGGCGCGCAGAGTATGCTTAGGACCCGGCTCATCGCCTGTCTGGTCCTGCGCGACGGGCTCATCGTGCAAAGCGTCGGGTTCCGTCGCTATCTACCGATCGGCAAGCCGCGTATCGCGGTCGAGTTCCTGAACCGCTGGGGAATCGACGAAATCGTCCTGCTGGACATCACCGCGACGGTTCAGGGTCGCAATCCGAACACCGAGGCCATCGCCGAAGCGGCCGGCTCTTGCTTCGTTCCGATGACCGTCGGCGGCGGCATACAGGATGTTGCCGACGTGGAGGCGGTGATGCGCTCCGGCGCCGACAAGTTCTGCACCAACAGCCGGGCCCTCCGCGAGCCCGCCTTCATCACGGAGGCGGCTGCGGTCTACGGCCAGCAAAGCGTCGTCGTCTCGATCGACGTGCGGCGCCGACAGGATGGCGGTTACGAGGTCGTCGCCGACGGCGGCAACAGGCGCACAGGGCTCGACCCCGCGGCGTGGGCCCGGGAGGCGGTGGCCCGCGGCGCGGGCGAGGTCCTGCTGAATTCGGTCGACCGGGATGGCTCCAAGCTGGGTTACGACCTTGAATTGGTCCGTCTGGTCAGCGATGCCGTGGATGTACCAGTGATCGCCCTCGGTGGTGTCGGCCGCTTCAGAGACCTGGTCGACGGGGTGCGCGAGGGCGGCGCAACCGCGGTCGCGGCAGCCAACATCTTTCACTACACCGAGCATTCCGTAATTCTCGCCAAGGCGGTCATGCGCGATGCCGGGATCAATGTTCGTGTGCCGGCCGCAGCACGATACGAGGGGCGGCCATTCGACCAACGCGGTCGCCTGCTTGCACACTGGCAAGACGAGGCCCAGGGCCCGGCACAAGACATGGCAGTGGCGTCGGCATGAGGTACTGCAAGCGCTGCCTCTATCCCGAGGTGCACCCCCTCTTCATCACCTTTGACGAGCAGGGCGTGTGCAGCGGCTGCCGGGTGCATGAAGAAAAGGACGCGTTGGATTGGGACGCCCGGTTCGAACAATTGCTCGCCATTGCCGACAACTATCGGGACCGAAGCGGTGTGCACTACGACTGCATCGTGCCGGTTACAGGCTGCGGCGACAGCTTCTTCATCGTCGACGTGGTCAAGAACCGGCTCGGACTGCATCCGCTGCTCGTGTCGTACAACTTTCACTACAACACGCCGGTCGGAATTCGGAATCTCGCCCGCCTGCGGACCAGGTTCGACGTCGATCACATGCAGAAGACCGTCGATCCGGAGATCCTGAAGAACGTCACCCGCAAGACGCTCATCGAGCGCGCCAGCATGTACTGGCACTGCCTGGCCGGCTGGTACACCTATCCCGTCCAGATGGCCGTGTTGATGGAGATCCCCCTGATCATTTGGGGCGTCAACGGCTGGGCGGACCAGGTCGGGATGTTCTCCCACCTGGACGAGGTCGAGATGACGGAAAAGGCGCGGCGCGAGCACGGCCTCATGAACCTCGAGGCCGGCGACCTGCTGATGGGCGAAGCCGCGTTGAGCCAGGACGACATCAGGGCCTTTCGCTACCCTTCGGATGCGGCAATCGAACGTGTCGGCGTGCGCGGAATCTATCTCGGCAATTACATCCGCTGGGATTCGAAGGCCCAGCACGAGCGAATGATCGCCGAGCACGGCTACGAGACGAGCGAACAGCAGCGCACCTTCAACACCTACGAGACGGTGGGCTGTTGGCACGCCGCCGGCCTGCACGACTACATAAAGTTCCTGAAATGGGGCTTCGGCAAGGTGACCGACCATGCCTGCCGCGAGATCCGGCTCAAGCGCATGACCCGCGAAGAAGGGATACGGCATGTCCGCACGTACCAGTCCAAGCCACCCGAGGACCTGCCGCTCTTCCTCGATTGGATCGGCATGAGCGAAGATGAGTTCCACGGACGCATCGAGCGATTTCGGAACCCTCGGCTGTGGGCCCGGAGCGAGCACGGTGCCTGGGATCTCAAGGACAGCATTCTGGACCATGAAAACGACGAGGGCGTCAACGAGGTTCGCCTCGAAAAGACCGAGGAGTGCCACTTCACGGTGACCGAGCCGGAGGCCGAGGACCTCGCCGAGCCCAACTACATCATTCTCGGTCGCGGCTGGATCGACGAGCCATCAGCGGTCGAGGCGAACACGGTGCAATGACCAACGGTTACAAAGGCCGCTACGTTTGGGTCCTGCCGGCGATCGAAAATCGCTGGCTTTGGAAGCCGCTCGCGCACCATCTGGGACGATCCCTCGGACTGACGCCGGTCCTGATCGTCCGTTCCGAGCTCGACCGGCGGTTCTTCCGCGACCAGTTCGGAGAGCCGTTTCGCGGCGAGATCATCGTCGATCCCGATCCCTACGCCCTCGTCTACGATGGCGGAATTCCGAATTGTGACATGGCGGCCTTGCGCAAAAAGGCCGCGGCCTTCGAGCGCGAGAACGGGCTAACACTGATCCGCGACCTTGCCCTCGGCGAGCGCAACCTGATGCGGCCGTACCTGGTCGGCGCCGAAGGGATGGCGCGGTCGGCCGTCCAGGACCGGGCGACCCATGACCTCATCATCCAGGCAGGCATCACCGCGATAGAGCACTACGAAAAGCTGTTCCGCGAATACCCTCCGGCGCTGGTGGCCGGCAACAGCATCGGCACCTGCATGCTGGGGAAGCCCGTCTCGGTTCTGTGCCGACGACACGGTGTCCCCTTCCGCAACATGACCCACAGCCGCTTCGGGTATCGCTACTACTGGGCCGAGGACGAGTACGAGAACTCGGCCCGGGTGTGCGATTTTCTCAGGTCGTTTCCGACACCCGCGGAGGACGCGGTGCGTGAGGTGCAGGAGGAAATGACCCCGACGGGCGACTTCCGGTACTACAGTAAGCTGATGCGCAGGCAGATGCGCTGGCATCATCTGACCTACGTCGCAGCCCGTCACGTGGCGACCCACTATTACCGCCTTCTCAGGGGCTACAAGAAAACCCGGTATACCTACAGGCCGCTGGATACAGTGCGCAATTTCGTGCGCCGGCGCACGCACTGGAAACGGCTGTCGAGCGATCGCTGGCCCCGGGTCGACGACCTGCCCGACCGCAAGATCGTCTTCTTCCCGCTGCAAGTGGAGCCGGAAATTTCGCTCGCCGGTATCGCGCCGCAGTATTCCAACCAACTTGCGCTGGTTCGCGACATCTCACTCAACCTACCCAGCGACGCCGTACTTGCGGTCAAGGAGCATCCGGTGCAGGTCGGGACGAGGCTGTGGCGGTTTTATGAACAAATCGCGGCTCTCGCCAATGTCGTCCTCGTCAATGTCGGCGAACACAGCTATCCGCTGATCCGGCGCTCGGCCCTGATCTGCGCCGTTACCAGTTCGGCCGCGCACGAGGCCGCGGTCATGGGCAAGCAAGTGGTCTATTTCTCGCCGAACGGCATCCTGCATACGGTTCCCCACGTGCACACGCTGGACGCCTTGCACGACATTTCGATCATCACGGATCTGCTGCACAGCTACGATCCCGACGACGACGCCGTCCGGGCGCGGAACGGCGCACGCCACTATCTGGCGCTGAAGCAGATCTGCGTGGACCTCGAGACCGAAGATATGTTCAACCAGGATATGATCCCCGAGAAAGCCTACGTGGCGCGGATCGGCGACCACCTGTTGGGGACGCTCTCGGAACTTGGGCACGCGGCATGAGCGGAACGCAGGATTCCAAAGACATCGCAGCCTACGCCAGGGGGGACAAGGCCGTACTGCGCGCCTTCGCCCGCGAGGATCTAGGCCACTATCGGCGCTGGCTCGACGACCAGCAGGTGACGGAATTCCTTGAGATGGGCGCCCGGCCGACGCGGGACAAGGAGTGCGATGAGTTCTGGCGTCTTGCGAACGAGGCGGACGACGCCGTGGTCTTCGCCATCGTAGACCCGGACAGCGGCCAGACCGTCGGGGTGACCGGCCTCTACATGATCCAGTGGGTCTGCCGGCGGGCCCAGCTCAACATCCTGGTTGGTGATCCCGACGCTTGGGACAAGGGCATCGGTACCGAAGCCACCCGCATGACCGTCGCGTACGGTTTCCGCCGCTTGAATCTGGAATCGATCCAGCTTGGTGTGAACGCGGAGAACGGACGGGCGATCAAGGCCTACGAGAAGGTCGGTTTCGTCCACGAAGGGGTGCGCCGGCGCTTCCTGTTCTGCAATGGCCGCTATTGCGACATGGTTTGCATGAGCATCCTGCGGGAAGAGCACGAGCGAGCCCTCACGGAATGACGGATGTCATCATCGTCGGGCTGGGCCGGATCGGCGCCGGCAACATCGGGCTTGCGGGCGACACGCCGATGAGCCATCTGGCCGCGGTGCAGGCCGTCCGCGGCCTGAGGATCACGGGCCTGGTGGATCCCGACCCCGAGGCGCGGTCGCGGGTTAAGCGGGAGCATCTGGCGTGCGCGGATGCGCAGGTGGTCGCCCGCGTCGAAGATTTGCCAGCCGGCGAGGGAGAGGTCATCGCGGTGTGCACGCCGCCCACGGGCCGGCACGAGGTGGTCGCAGCCTGCCTCGCGCGACGACCACGTGTCCTGGTTCTCGAGAAACCCCTTGCCGACGACTGGCAGCGTGCCGCGGCGATCCTGGCGCAGGCGAAGCGAGCGAATGCCGCGCTCAGGGTCAATTTCAACCGCCGCTTCGACCCGCGCTTCCGGCGGCTGCGGGACGCCATGACAGAGCCCGCCCGGTCCATCATCGCCCGCTACAACGGCGGCCTGCTTAACTATGGCAGTCACGTCGTCGACCTGTTGCAAGATTGGTACGGGCCTGTCGCCGAGGTGCGCGCGCTGGGTGCAGGCGCAAGCGAAGGCGACGATCCGAATCTGAGTTTCACATGCCGCATGGCGGACGGGTTCGATGCGGTCGTCCTGGGACTCGACGGGCTCGCCTACGACCAGATGGAGATCGACGTTCTGTTCCCGCAGGGACGACTCGAACTTCGCGGCGGCGGCGCCGAGATCCGCCATTACCGCGCGGCACCGGAGCATTACTATCGCGGCTACACCCATCTCGAGGAGGACCGGAGCCGACGCGACGTCGGACCGGTGGCGGGCTTTGCCGAGCTCTACCGGGCCATCGCCGCCCACCTTGACGAGGGCGCGCCGCTGCCGGGATGCGACGGAAATGCGGCCTTGGCCAATCTGGCCGTGCTCGAGGCAGCCCGGCGGTCGGCGAACGAAGGCGGCCGTCCGGTCGCACCGCAGGACCTCGTGCCGGATGCGGCCTGACCCGACCAAGAGAGGAAAGCTGGAAACATGAGCGCTCGCAGGCTGGCCCTGTTCGGCGGCACCCCGGTGTCTGAGAAACCGTTCCGGTTCAACAACGGCATCGGCGCGGAGGAAAAGGCGGCAGTGATGCGCGTCCTGGAGAAGGGCGAGCTCTCGGGCTTCATCGCCTCTCCGGGGGAGCCATTCCTCGGCGGGACCGAGGTGCGCGCCCTGCAGGACGAATTTCAGGCGCACTACGATGTCAGCCGTGCGCTCGGCTTCAACTCGGCGACCACCGCCCTGCACGCCGCGGTCGCGGCAACCGGCGCCGGACCCGGCGACGAGGTCATCGTCTCGCCCTACACGATGAGCGCGTCGTCCACGGCCATCCTGTTCACCGGCGCGGTTCCGATCTTCGCGGACATCGAGGACGAGACGTTCGGCCTGGACCCGGCCTCGGTCGAGGCCCAGATCACGCCGCGCACCAAGGCCATCATGGCGGTCAACATCTTCGGCCACCCGGCACGGCTTATCGAGCTCAAGCAGATCGCCGAGCGACACGGATTGGTCCTGATCGAAGACAACGCCCAGGCGCCCGACGCGCTGTGCGACGGACGCTTCTCGGGCACGATCGGCGATATCGGTGTGTTCAGCTTCAATCGCCACAAGGTGATGCAGTCGGGCGAAGGCGGCGTCCTGGTCACCGACAACCCGGTGTTCGCCGAGAAGGCGGCCCTCGTTCGCAACCACGGCGAATCGGTCGTCGCCGACATGGGCGTCGACGACATCGTCAATACCGCCGGCCTCAACTATCGCATGACCGAGATGGAGGCCGCGGTCGCGCGCGAGCAGTTCAAGAAACTGCCCCGTCTCAACGAGGAACGCATCGCACGCGCCGACAGGCTCACGGCCGGATTGGCGCAGATACCGGGGATCACGCCACCCGCGGTGCGCTCCGGCTGTCGGCACGTCTACTACATGTATGTGATGAAATACGACGCGGAGGTCACCGGCGTGCCGCGGGACCTGTTCGTGAAGGCCGCGCTGGCGGAAGGCTTCTTCGCGCGTGCCGGCTATCTCCGCCCCACCTATCTGGAGCCGCTCTACCAGCACAAGACCTGCTTCGGAACGGACGGCTTCCCGTTCTCGGCCAA